>JAFVFY010000064.1 GCA_017475265.1 Prevotella sp.
CAGCTGAACAACGAGGCCAGCGGTGCCCACGGGAAGTGGTACCCCAAGGCCGTGCGTCGCTCCACGCTGAGCCTCCGAGGCCTGTCTGACCACATCGCCGGACACGGCTCCATCTACACACCCGACGTGGTAATAGGTGTGCTCACCAAGTTCACCTCCTGCCTCATCGAGCTGGTCACCGAAGGCACCGCCGTGAAGCTCGACGGTCTGGGAACGTTCTACCCCACACTGGAGGCCAGCGGAGCCGATACCCCTGTAGGCTACAACATCAACGAGTACCTGAAGGGCGTGCACGTCCGCTTCTATCCCGAGGGTGCTGACGACGACGACATCACCAGCCGCGAGATGAAGGAGAAGGTCATCCTGAGCCAGAACATGATTTTCGACCTCCACGGAGTACCCAAGAGGGTCAAGGACGGACAACTGGTGGACTATGGAGACGATGACGGCAACGGGTAATACCGAACCGCTAATCTACTACCACAGATTACACAGATTACGCGGATTTTTTAAAACAACGGATTAAAACGGATTACACGGATTGCACGGATTCTTCTTAAGTTGAGAATTAAACGAATTACACGAAAGGCACGGATTGGACGAATGAGCCAGTCCGTGCTTTTCTTATATGACTTTTTGGGAAAGCGGTGGGACTGCGTTCAAAAACGAACTTGAGGAACTTGCATAATTATCCAGAAATAGCTTGAGTTTCTGTCTAAATATTGCAAAAACGAGGTTAAAAGTTATAAAGTGTTATGTTGTTCGATGGAAAACAAGTAACTTTGCAGCATATTTTTAAAAAGTAATGACATTAAGGAATTACATATATATAGTAGGTGTGATCACCGTGTTGGCCATCGTGGGCTGCACAGGCTGTGGTGACACAAAGGATGCGGCACAGAAAGATAGTCCCATCCATGCAGGCTTCGACCAGGCTATGGGTGTGGCCGACTCGCTCTACAACTGTATGCAGTTCCGCGATGCCTACGACCTGTACCTGCAGCTGTTAGACAGCAAGGAGGCAAAGGAAAACAGCGGGAAGAGGCTGAGCGTGCTGAATGCCCTTAGCAGCACCAGCGAGCTCTCCGGGCACAAGGTGGAGCAGTATAAATGGCTGCAGCAGTTGCTCGACCTGGCCACGCAGACGGGCAACGACTACTATCAGTCGCTGGCGCATATTACGATGGGCCAGAACATCTTCTATGAGGGCAACCACGAGAAGGGCATTCAGCACGTAATCGAGGCCATCGACCTGATGGCGAATACCGACTTTGAGAATGCCGACCACCTGATGCATGGCTACCTGAACTTGCTGGCCAGCATGTATGGCGAGATGAATGACTATGACAATGCGCTGAAGACCAACGAGCGCAACCTGCAGCTGACCAAGGAGGGCACGCGCTGGGGAGCGGCTCAGAACCAGCAGCTGATTGACCGCCGCATGGCATTGGCGAAGATGGCTTCCGTGTTAGCCAGGATGGGACGTTCGTCCTCCGGTAGCCTGCAAACCAAATACTTCGAGTGGGCCGACTCTGTCTACACCGCGTGGCAGGCCGTGCAGTACGAGGGTAACCACACCCGTGACTATTTCATCGTGGACTACATGAAGAGGCGCGGTCTCTATCGGGATGCCGCCCTCATCTATAGCAACTTGATTCAGCGTGTGCGCCAGCAGGGTGACACCTTGGGCGAGATGATGAACACTGCCAAGTGGGGTCTGGCCGATGTCTGTCAACAGATGGGACGCTACCAGCAGGCCGCCGACCTCTACGAGCAGGTGCTCGTCATACAGGACACCCTGAAGAGCCGTAAGGCCAGGAACACCGCCCAGGAGCTGGCTGCCGTCTATCACGCCAAGGAGCAGGAGCGGACTATCATGGAGCAGGAAGCTGAAAACACCCGCCAGCGCTATCTCCTTATGAGCGTGATAGCTGTCTTGCTCGGCGTGGCCATCCTTTCCGTCATCGTCATCGCCAAGAACAGAATCATCAACCGAAAGAACCATGCTTTGGTCAAACTGATTGACGAGAACATCAAGCTAAAGAGCCGCAACACCGCCCCCTCTCCCATGGAGAAGGGAGTATATACCTCTGCTGCTGAAGATGCTAATGACAAAAGTAGCCCAACCCCTCTCCTTTTCACCCGTATCTCCACCGACATCCGCGAACAGCAACTTTATCTCGACCCCTCGTTCGACCGTTAGTCCGTCTGTGACCGTTTCAACCTGACTACCGCACAAGTGGGCAACGCCTTTTCCCAGGGCAGCGACTACAACTCCGTGGCCGACTTCATCCGCGACTGCCGTCTGGAACATGCCTGCCGCCTGCTCAGAACCACCGACATGAAAATTGCCGACGTAGCCGCCAGCTCAGGCTTCACGCTCGTCACCACCTTCAACCACGACTTCAAGGCGCACTACAACCTCTCGCCAACAGAATATCGCCTACAGTAATTTATTTACTCAGTTGATAAAGTCCGTCGGCTGTCAAAAATGACGTATGGATTACTGCTTCTGAAAGCTGTTAAATATCTTTAAATGCATGTCTTTAGAATCCGAATCGTTTCACGGTTCAGATTTTTGTTTGTACATTTGCACCCGACTCTCAGAGTTCAAAGAAGCACGGTCATGTCCGGACAGGCCGTCACTCCGTGAGGATCACGACATAATAAACGACGTTTAATTTATAGCATTTTATATGATATGCAAGAAAAGAGATATCCGATAATAGATGAGGAGGACGGCTACGGCTGCATGAAGGCATCTGAGCCAATGGAAGCAGTGGCATACAATAAGGCCGCAGCATACGATGTGGAGGATGACATAGAAGATGCAAGCAACATTATCATGCCATTTATTGGCCCTTCAACATGTGAAGAGGCAATTGCACGGATTGAAGAAGCTGAACGCGAAATAGAAAACGGGGAAGTCTATGACTGGGAGGATGTTTTGACGGAAGCCAGACAAAGAGCAAGAAAGTATGAGGCTGCGATTTACTAAACGTGCACGTCTGGAATTCTTACGCATCGTCGATATCTATGCAGAGTATGCTGGTCAGCGTTATGCAGATAACTTCATAAACAAGGTGGATAGGTGTCTAAAAGACATTATGAAGTATCCAACATCCAATCATCCAGAAACGCTTTTGTTAGAAAGACACTCTACCGGGCAAAAACCATTAATGACAACTACAGGATAGTATATCATGCCACATCAGAAACCATTTGGATTGATGCTATTTGGGACCGAAGGCGCAATCCTGCCAAACTAACAAACAGAATAGGATGACTCCCCCACAAAAATAGCTCTTGCTTGAAAGCTCGGACAAGGCCGGACAGGCTGACACTCCGTGAGGGTCACGACATAAAAAGGTGTTTGGGCGGCGTATCCGTTACTTAGAAGAAATCATCGTCGAAGTCAAAGCCTCCGCCCTGCTGCTTAGGTGCGGGGGCTTCTTCTTTGTTGTCTTCGGCGGGGCCGGTGGCATTGGCATCGGGGTCGAAGTCTTCGGGGTCGGTCTGCTCCACTCCCTCGGGTATCTGCAACAGTTCCTCGTTGCTGATTTCCAGCGGCATGAAGGTCTTCTCGTAGAACTCGTCGTACTCCTGGAAGCTGAAGCGTGTGCCCATGAGGGCGAGGTTGGTCTCGCTAATGACGAGACTGCGGCAACGTCGAAGTAAACCAGACAGTTCCTCAGAGGCATAGAGCTGGCGGGTGTATTGCAGGGCTTCGTCATAGTTGAGGAAGCCGCTGATAATCAGTCGGCTGACGCTGGCACTCATCGGCTCAATGTTGAGGTCGAAGTTGCGGACAAGGAAATTGGAGAAGTTGAAGCGTGCCATCTCATAGAGCAGCTGGTTCTGCTCCACGCTGTCGGGCTGGAACATGAGCATGAAGACGAAGGGGATGTTCCGGTCGGCAGACAGCGTGTCGGTATTGGTGGTGTCTGCTGCCAAAGTGATGTCGCGACGTGTCCAGATGTCGTCGAGGTCGAACTTGCCTCCGTAGAGCTGACGTCCTTCCTGAACACCCTTGACAATCATGCCCGCCAGTTCGGAGACCTCGCTCTGTGGATATTTCTCCACCACGGCCTTCAGGTCGTCCACGCAGCCAAGGGCATCACCCTGATTCAACTTGCTCAGACCACTGATGAAGAGGAACTTAGGACGGTTCAGACCCAAGGGGAAGCGTTCCTCGGTGAGCTTCGCATTGGCAGCTATCGTCTCGAAGTCGTTCAGCTTGAAGGCATCGTAAGTGGCTCCGTAGATAGAGTCCTCGATGTGCTCGCCAAAGCGGGCGTTCTCCTCAAAGTAGGGGTCGTTGAGCAAGATGGTCCATTCGCTTTCGGGGTAGTCGGCCACCATACGTGCCAGACAGGAGTCTGCGGCAACCTTGTCGCCCTGACGCGAATAGAGCAGGAAGAGATGATACCACGTGAGGTCCATCTGCTCGTAGTCGGGGTACTGGCCTGTGACGCGGGTCAGCTGCTTCTTGGCCAGACCAAGGTTCTCCAGCTTGTCTTTGAAGATGACGCCCGAGTTGTAGAGACCATCCATGATGATGAGATTGCTCTCCTGCACCTGCTCTTCGGTGAAGGGTATCTGGGCGAGATAGTACTCACGGTTATGCGGGTCGCTGGCCAAGGAGTCCAGTTCGGCCTGAGCCTGTAAGAGGCTGTCGGAAAGTTCTACGTTCTCTGCCCCTTCTGGAAGTCCTGTGTTCAAGCTGTCGGTAAGCTCTGCACCCTCTACTGCCCCTGCTGCCTCTTCGTCATCTGTATTGAGGGCCACCACGGTGCGGTTCACGCGCTGCCAGTCGTCGACGTTCTCACGCTTGCCCCATTGCTTCTGGAAGGTCTGCTTACCCTGAGTGACAGCCAACTGGTTATAGAAGTACCACGAACCATCTTTGGTCTGCGGGGTAGCCAGTTGCTGTGGCTGACGCTGGTTGCGGTTGCCCTGTGCGCTCTGCTTCGCCAGAGCCTGTTCCACCTCAGCCTCACGAGCCTTGGCTGCCTCCTCTTTCTCCTTCTTCTTCAGTTCCTCGATGACGCGGTCAATGGCCTCCAGACGCTCTTTCTCGGGCATCTTGGCCAGTTCCTGAAGTGAGTCCTGGAGGTGAACGGCATCGGTATAGGGCACCAGTTCGTCAAGCACCTTCGAACGTTGTGCGAGCTCCTCATAGCCAGGACGCTCCTTGTCGAGCAGACCGATGGCCTCGCCGTAGCAGCGCTGGGCATCGTTGTATTTCTCCATCACCCAGTAGAGGTCGCCCAGCTTCAGCAGTAGCACGCCCTTCTCCGTGCCGCTCCGGGTGGCTTTCTCGTTACCCTTCTCGTAGGCAGCAATGGCCTGAACGGTATCCTTCTGCATAAGGTAGATGTTACCCATGGCATAGTAGACCTGGTCGAGGTAGTCCGCGTTCTTGTCAGAACGTGCCATGCGCTTCAAGCGACTAATCATCTTCTTGGCACCAGAAGTGGTGGCAAGCACCTCGGTCTGGGCGATACGGGCATTGAACTCCAGCTCGTATGGCGGGTTCTGGCGTATGGCTTTCTGGTATGCCTTGTAGGCTAGCTGCTGATTGCCCAGCACTCCCTGCACCTGACCCATGAGGAACCACTCGCGGGCTTTCTGTGTCTTGCGTTTCTCGTGCCTGATGGTCTTACGCAGATAGGGAACGGCCCGATCCAGTTCGCCGCTGCGCAGGTAGTAGTCGGCAAAGGTTTCATCCCATACGCGCTCAGCCTGATAAGGGATGGAGTCACGGCTCATGTTACGGATGATGTCCTCGGCCTCGTAAATCCAGTCGAGGGCGGCATAGCTACGTGCCAGCCAACCTCGTGCTACGGCATTCTGAACGGGCTGCGTCTGGTAGAGACGAGCCATATATCCGAAGGTGGCTACTGCAGCCTCGAAGTCGCCCATCTGGAACTGTGCCTGACCCATGAGCTGCCAGGCTTTCCACAGGAAGGGGTTGTACTCACGACGGGAAAGCCAGTCGATGTCACGCTGAGTCTTGCGCCGCTGTTTCTTCCATTCCGGACGAGCCTTGATGCTGTGCTGCTTGATGGTCTTCTCCATCTTCTCCACCGTGCGGGTGAAGTTTCCCTTGCCAGTCTCACGGCTCTTCTTGTTGCCCACGGTAAAGAGCGGCAACTGCTCGGTGAAGTCATCCTTGTTGCCTTTCTCCTTCTCCAGGGCACCGTCTATGTAGGCCAGCTTTCCGTTGTAGTAGGTGTTGTATTTCGCCGAGAAGGAGTGCCAGGCACGTGTTCTCGCCGTATTCTTGCGCGTAGAACATGAGACTATCAGCAAGCCGATAGCCACTATATAAAATATGTATAGAGCCTTGCGCATGAATGTACAACATGGACATACATACAAGTAAGTCCTTACAATAAAACTAATAATCCGCCTTTTTATTGCCTTCCCGCCGCTTTTTCTCTTCCATCAGAAGGCCTATCTTACACTCCCCGGAGGCAACGCTGCTACACGTTGAGCAGTCATGGGCAGAAGAACAGTCACCAGAACCTGCCTCCACAATGGGTGCATCCGTTCCACCCTTGGTGAACATAGAGACCAAGGCAGCCACGATGCCCAGAGCAACAAGCGAACCAATACAAATCAGTAGGAAGTCCATCAAAAGAAATCGACAAAACCCTTTGCCTTTGTGGGGCTAGAGGAAAAAAACAAATGAGAGTCCATAATACTACTTTCAGCTTTCGGGGGCAAAATTAAACAGATTATTTGAAATACGCAAA
The DNA here is from genome assembly GCA_017475265.1 of Prevotella sp. Taxonomy (GTDB): domain Bacteria; phylum Bacteroidota; class Bacteroidia; order Bacteroidales; family Bacteroidaceae; genus Prevotella. The sequence goes on from JAFVFY010000064.1 coordinate 6,762, forward strand.
TGATTCAGATTAAATTTTCTTTAAACCGCAATGCAGTAGTTCCCCCGTGCATCCCTTAAATAAGCGTAATTTCCTCCTAAAAAACATTATGTTTCACCTTTTTTTAATAGGCAAAAAGCAACGTTTTTTATTACAATATGTTAATTTTTGACCTATTTTTTGCATGTCCCAAATAATTCGTACCTTTATCGCCGATTTCTCGTAAGAGACATGGCAGTTGTCTACGTTTTTCTCTATGTCAGGAGATTAGTGGAGAAATTGCTGAAGAATAGAAGTACTAACCGCTAAGACAAAGAGCAAAAAAGGATTGAACATAAAAACTATAAATGGCAAATAATGTAATAAAAACAAACAGACAAGATTGAATTCATTTTTTAGTTCTTTAGCATTGTTGTTCATATGACAACAGCTGTAATTATACACACCATATTGACAGTTTCAATGACGTCGGTGGACCAGTCGCACTTGCCGCGGATGATGTTGGTGTAGAAATAGTCGTCAATCTTGTACTTATCGGTGACGGACTTGTCGATGTAGACTTACCTGTTGAACGGACTTTTTACCGTTATTTGATTCCTTGTGCAGAAAAAGCATGAAAAGACTGGGTGGAAAGAAAAAAGTTTGTAACTTTGCAGCGTGAAAGATAGGATAATAATAAATGTAGCTGCCGCATGACAGTATTGTTTCTTGTCCGCCACGGTGAGACTGTCGATAATGCACGCCAGATGATGCAGGGGCAGATGCAGGGCGAGCTTAACGAAAAAGGGATTGCTCAGGCTGAGGCTGTGGCCGAACAGCTGAAGGACGAGCACTTCGACGCCATCATCTCCAGCGACCTGCATCGCGCCGTCCAGACAGCGGAAATCATCGCCCTACCCCACCGGCTGCCTGTCATCACCACCCCGCTGTTGCGTGAGCGTGACTGGGGCGACTTCACCGGCCGCTACATCCCCGACTTGAAGGGGTTGCCCTTCCCCGAGAACACGGAGACGATGGAGCAACTGCTGAAGCGTGCCGGCCGTTTCCTCGACTTCATCCGTACCAACTACCCCGGACAGCAAGTGCTGGCCGTGGGTCACGGCATCATGAACAAGGCTGTGCAGGCCGTGCTCCTCGGCAAGCAGACACGCGACATCGCCCGCATGGAGAATGCAGAGGTGCGCGTGCTGAACATTACTACTTGTGATAGAACTTCTTGAGTCGCTCACGGGAACTCATACGAGCAAAGGTGCGCCACTCGGTAGCACCTTTTTCTGCGCATAGCTCCAGATAGGCTGGGTCGTCCATGTGGCGGTAGGCCTCCAGCTCAAAGGGATTAATGTAGTAGGCGGCATTCTTCATGCGCCGGTTCTGTGGCAGGGCACGGAGGATGTACCAGAAATAAAGCAGATAGAAAAGCAGCCAAGAGTCGTGGGTGGCCTGTGCCTGACGCAGATGGATGGTCTCGTGGCGGCGCAGTTCATCGCTATCTAATCCCTCACTGGCAGTAACGATAGTGCCGAAGAAAGTCATGGCCTCATAACCCTTACGCAGCCAGAAGCCATCAGTAAAAACTCCCATGACGGCTATGCGGCTGGGACGGCGTACATGCGCCAGTAGTCGGAGTATGCGGAAAGGATTCAGCAAAGAGTTGAGAGTTGAGAGTTTAGAGTTTAGAGTTGAGAGTTTAGAATTAAGAGTTATTGCCTTCATCAATTATCAATTATCAATTGTCAATTATCAATTATCAATTGTCAATTGTCAGCGGAAGTAATAGAGCAGGCGTTTATAACCGAGCTTCAGCTTCCAGCGCAGTTTCTGAAGCAGGTCGTCGGCAGAGAGTGATGAACTGAACTGTCCGATTACCGTGCCCTGCTGGACGATGGTGGGATGACACCAGAGGTACTTGATGACGCCCTTGTGAAGCAAGTAGTTATGATAGCCGTCGATGGCCAGCTCGCACCTGTTCTCCTTCACATCGTTGAGGATGGCCTCAGCAGCCTTACGGTTGATGAAATAGGCTCCGGCATAGCGGTCTTTGTCGCCGGGATAGAGCATCTGTCCAGCCTTCCGCTGACTTCGCGGCACAAAGACGAGGGCGCTGTTCTCGTAGGAGATAATCACCGGCTCGCTGGCCCAACGGTCCTCATACTCTTTCAGGCTTTGGTCGAATTTCCTGGTAAAACCTTTGTCCAGGATGGCGTCGTCCTCCAATATCAAGGCTCCTGGCAGGTCGTTGTCAAGGATATGCTCGTAGGCATAGAGGTGCTTCAGGGCACAGCTGGTAATCGGCGTAGCACGGTACATGTTGTCCCTTCCGTCCTTGAAATAGCGCGACAGCACGGCATCGTCTATCTCCTCCACGTCGCCTTTCAGGATGTAGGTGAAATACATCCCCGCAGCCTTCATCTGCCGCTCTATGCTTGCTGCCCTCTCCGTGAATCTCTCCACGTGTATGACCAGCGTAGGATATTTCCTCAGTTCGTAAATCATTGTCTCGTTCTTTAGTGTGGCAAAATTACGAATAAAGGACGAGATGACCAAATTTTATTTTACGATTTATGCAAATCGAACCAAAGTTTTGGTGGTATCGGTGGAAATGCTTACCTTTGCAGCCGTTTTTCGTATCACAACAATTATTGGTTATTGTTTATTGGTTATTGTTTATTGATTATATGAACGGACTATACACCATTTTGCTGTTGCTGCTGAGCAACGTTTTCATGACGCTGGCCTGGTATGGTCACCTGAAGCTTCAGGAGACGGGCGTTTCTAATTCCTGGCCCCTGTTGGGGGTTATTTTGTTTTCCTGGGGCATCGCCTTCTTTGAGTATTGCTGTCAGGTGCCGGCCAACCGTCTGGGTTTCGTCGAGAACGGAGGCCCCTTCAACCTCGTGCAGCTGAAAGTTGTACAGGAGTGCATCTCGCTGGCCGTCTTTGCCGTCATCGCCAACATCATGTTCCAGAACCACCTGCATTGGAACCACATCCTGGCCTTTATCCTGATTATCTGCGCCGTCTATCTGGTGTTCATGAAGTGAAGAGTGAAGAAGTAACACGGTTGGAGAAGCGCATCCGTGAGCGTTTCGTGAAGGCTTTCGCCACCTACGGTTTGCTGGCCGATGGCGACCATGTGCTAGTAGGCCTCTCGGGCGGCAAGGACTCCCTGTGCCTCTTGGAAATGCTAGGACGCAGGGCGAAAATACATCATCCACGATTTAGGGTCGAGGCTATCCACGTACGTATGGCTGATGTTGACTACCGCACTTCGACCACCTTCCTGGAACAGTTCTGCCGGGAGCTGGACGTGCCGCTGCATATTGTCACCACCAACTTCCCACAACCGCCAACCTCAAATCTCAATCAGCCTTCGTCAAATCTCAAATCTCAATCCTCAAATCTCAAATCCCCCAAGCCCTTCTGTTTCCTCTGCTCCTGGCAGCGTCGCAAGCAGATGTTCAACCTGGCGCAAGAGCTGGGTTGCAACAAGATTGCCCTGGGTCATCATCAGGACGACCTGCTCACTACGGCTTTGATGAACCTCTTCTTCCAGAGCCGCTTCGAGACCATGCCTGCCTGTCTGCAGATGGACAAGATGCCGCTGCAGATTATCCGTCCGCTTTGTCTCGTGGCAGAGGCCGACATCAGCCGCTATGCCGAACTGCGAGGCTATGAGAAGCTGGAAAAGCTTTGCCCTTACGAGGACGACACCCAGCGTACCGCCATGCGCCAGTTGCTCGACAACGTCATAGCCGCCAATCCCGAGGCGCGTCACTCTCTCTGGAGCGCACTCATTAGAGAAGGGAAAGTATGAAGTCATCTATAGTAAATTTTTCAAGAATTGTGCGGTGATTCGGAAATAAAGTTGTAACTTTGCAGCAAATTTGGGAGAATCATTAAAACTGAACAACTATGGGAAAGAAAAGAGGAGGCCGTAGGCTCAACAAGAACATGGTGGCCGACATGGTTCAGGCGCTCTTCCAGGCTCATCCTGGCGAGACGCTGACGACGAAACAGATATTCAAGGCCCTGAAGCTGGACACCCACCCGACTAAGATGCTGGCTATGGACGTGATGGAGGAAATGGCGTGGGACGACTGGCTCTCGAAGGCTGGCGAGGGTGCCTACAAGCTGAACCTGAAAACGCAGGTGCAGGAGGGTACTTTCCTGCGCAAGGCCAACGGTAAGAACACATTCATGCCCGACGACGGTGGCACACCCATCTTCGTAGCTGAGCGCAACTCGATGTTCGCCCTGACTGGCGACCGTGTGCGTGTAGCGTTTATGGCTCGTCGGCAGAACCACATCAAGGAGGCTATCGTCACCGAGATTCTGGAGCGCAAGCACGACCAAGCCGTGGGCATCCTGCAGGTGGAGAAGGACTTCGCCTTCCTCAACGCCGAGGGCAACATCTTCGCACAAGACATACTTATTCCGAAGAAGAAGCTCAAGGGCGGCAAGACGGGTGAGAAGGCTGTAGTGAAGATTACCCAATGGCCGTCGGCAGAGTCGAAGAGCCTCGTGGGAGAGGTCATCGACGTGCTGGGTCGTCAGGGCGACAATACCGTAGAGATGCACGCCATACTGGCACAGTACGGGTTGCCCTATAAGTACCCGCAGCGTGTGGAGGAGGCTGCCAACAAGATTGACGCCAGCATCACTCCCGAGGAGATTGCCCGCCGCGAGGACTTCCGCGACGTGCTTACCTTCACCATCGACCCGGCAGATGCGAAGGACTTTGATGATGCGCTCTCCATCAAGGAAATCGTAAATAGTAAATCGGAAAATAGTAAATGGTATGAGGTTGCCGTCCACATCGCCGACGTCTCCCACTACGTCACGGAGGGCAGCATCATCGACCGAGAGGCACAGCAAAGAGCCACGAGCGTGTATCTTGTAGACAGAACGATACCCATGCTTCCTGAAAGGCTCTGTAATTTCATCTGCTCACTCAGGCCTAATGAGGAGAAACTTTGCTATAGCGTCATCTTTACGATGGACGAGGAGGCCAACATCAAGTCCTGGCATCTGGCACATACCGTCATTCGTAGTGACCGCCGCTATGCCTACGAGGAGGTTCAGGAGATACTTGACGGTAAGGACGGCGACTATGCCCAGGAGCTTCGTCTAATCAGCTCGATGGCTCAGAAGATGCGCGACCGTCGCTTCAAACATGGAGCGGTGAAGTTCGACCGTGAGGAGCTGCACTTCGACATCGACGAGGATGGCAAGCCCACACGATGTTTCTTCAAGAAGTCGACCCTGGCGACCCAGCTCATCGAGGAGTTCATGCTGCTTGCCAACCGCACGGTATCGGAGGCTATTGCCTTCGGAGAACTGGGCAATCATGAGTACAGCTATCACGGCGGCTATTCCACAAAGACTTCAAACGCTCAACCCTCAAATCTCAAATCTCAAAACAAGAAGACCTTCGTCTACCGCGTACATGACCAACCCGATCCTCAGAAGCTGGAGAACCTGCGTGCCATCGTTGCTCCCTTCGGCTACAAGATAAAGACTACGGGCACGAAGGGCGCTATCTCGAAGAGCCTCAACCAGCTGATGACCGACGCACAGGGCAGGCGTGAGCAGAAGCTCATAGAATCCGTAGCCCTCAAGGCGATGATGAAGGCCAAGTACTCCACCCACAACATCGGACACTATGGCTTGGCCTTCGACTACTACACCCACTTCACCTCGCCCATTCGACGCTATCCCGACACGATGGTGCACCGTCTGCTTACCCGCTATCAGGACGGAGGACGCTCGGCTAATCAGGAGCATTACGAGGAGATGTGCGAGCACTCCAGCGACATGGAGCAGACGGCACAGTACGCCGAGCGCGACTCCATCAAGTACAAGATGGTGGAGTTCATGGCCGACAAGGTGGGACAGGAGTTCGACGCCCATATCAGCGGCGTGCAGTCCTACGGCATCTACTGCGAGATAGACGAGAACCATTGTGAGGGCCTCGTCGGCATGCACGACCTCGACGGCGACTACTATGAGTTCGACGAAAAGAACTACCAGCTCGTGGGACGACGACACCACCGCAAATACCAGCTGGGCGATGCCGTGCGTATCAAGGTGGCACGGGCTAACCTGGAGCGCCGACAGCTGGACTTCATATTGGCTGAATAGTTTTTCTTAACCACGAATTAAATGAATTGTTCTTAACCACGAATTAAACGGATTATACGAATTAAACGAATTATTTCTAAAATATGAATATCGAATCATTGATTAGCATGGCTGCACAGGATGCCGTGAAAAGCCTCTACGGACAGGAAGTGCCGGAGAAGATGGTGCAGCTGCAAAAGACAAGAAGCGAGTTTGAGGGTAACCTCACACTAGTGGTGTTCCCTTTTGTAAAGATGGCTCGTAAGAACCCCGAACAGACGGCGCAGGAGATTGGCCAGTATATGGTGGACAACTGCCCTGCCATAGAGAAGTTCAACGTTGTGAAGGGTTTCCTTAACCTTTGCATAGGTCAGGGAGCATGGCTGAAATTTTTGGAGGACATTGACCTGGATGAGCACTTCGGCATGAAGACTGCCCACGAGGGTTCTCCCCTCGTGATGATTGAGTATAGCAGCCCCAACACCAACAAGCCCCTTCACCTGGGTCATGTGCGCAACAACCTGCTCGGTTGGAGCTTAGCACAGATTATGGAGGCCAACGGCAACCGCGTCGTCAAGACCAACATCGTGAACGACCGAGGCATACACATCTGCAAGTCGATGCTCGCCTGGTTGAAGTGGGGCAACGGAGAGACTCCCGAAAGCAGCGGCAAGAAGGGCGACCACCTCATCGGCGACTACTACGTGCTCTTCGACAAGCACTACCGCGAGGAGATTAAGCAGCTCGTGGCACAAGGCATGGATGAGGAAAAGGCCAAGCAGGAGGCTCCCCTCATCAAGGAGGCCCACGAGATGCTCGTCAAGTGGGAGCAGAACGACCCTGAGGTGCGTACCCTGTGGGAGAAGATGAACAACTGGGTATACGCCGGCTTCGACGAGACGTACAAGAAGATGGGCGTCGGCTTCGACAAGATTTACTACGAGAGCCAGACATACCTTAAAGGCAAAGCCAAGGTGGAGGAAGGACTCGCCAAGGGCCTCTTCGAGCGCCACGATGATGGCAGCGTATGGGCAGACCTCACCAACGAGGGGCTTGACCAGAAATTGCTGTTAAGGAGCGACGGCACCAGCGTCTACATGACACAGGACATCGGTACTGCCGAGATGCGATACGAGGATTATCCCATCGACAAGATGATTTACGTCGTGGGCAACGAGCAGAACTATCACTTCCAAGTGCTCTCTATCCTACTCGACCGCCTAGGATTCAAGTGGGGAAAGGAGCTTACTCACTTCTCCTACGGTATGGTGGAGCTGCCCAACGGTAAGATGAAGAGCCGCGAGGGAACCGTCGTTGATGCCGACGACCTGATGGAACTGATGGTCGAGGATGCCTACAAGACCTCGATGGAGCTTGGGAAGTTCGACGACATGACCAAGGAAGAGCGCCGTGAGATTGCCCGCATCGTGGGTATGGGTGCCCTGAAGTACTTCATTCTCAAGGTCGATGCCCGCAAGAACATGCTCTTCAACCCCGAGGAGTCGATAGACTTTAACGGCAACACCGGGCCTTTCATACAGTATACCTACGCCCGCATCCGATCGATACTCCGTAAGGCTACGGAGAATCCGGAGAGTTTGGAAAGTGAAGTTTCTCTCTCTGAGAAGGAAATCGAGCTTATCCAGAAGATGTCGGAGTTTGGTGCAGCCGTAGAGCAAGCAGGCAAGGACTACTCACCCTCGGGTATTGCCAACTACTGCTACGAGCTGACGAAGGTGTTCAACCAGTTCTACCACGACTACTCCATCCTCAATGAACCCGACGAGCATAAGCGCAACGTCCGACTCATTTTGGCACGTAACGTGGCAAAAATCATCAAGAACGGAATGGAACTCCTCGGCATCGAAGTGCCTGAAAGGATGTAAAACTACTGCTTAAACTTATTGATACAGTCGATATACGCTTCGACTGAAGCAGTAACGATATCGGTATTGGCACCAAAGCCGTAGTACAGGCGTCCGTCGTACTCCACCTGCATGTGCACCTTTCCCACATCGTCTGAGCCTTTCGAGATGGCTTGAATGGTGAACTCCTTGAGGGTCATCTGCTTCATGATGATTTTCTTCAGCGCCTTGATGGCGGCGTCTACAGGACCGTTTCCTGAGGATGCCGCCTCAAATTTCTGTCCGCTGATGTCGAGGCCGATGGCAGCAACATTCTTCACGCCCTTACCCGACGACACCTGGAGGAAGTCAAGCTTCACGGCGTGTTGGTCGGCAGTATCGGCACCGGCAAGCATCAGGATGTCGGCGTCGCTCACCTCCTTCTTCAGGTCGGCCAGCTGCAGGAACTTCTCATAAATCTTGTCCACCTTATTCTCGTCGCTCACGTCCACGCCGTAGGTATGCAAACGATGTTTCAAGGCAGCACGGCCACTACGGGCGGTGAGCACGATGCTGTCTATGTCGATGCCCACGTCCTTGGGATCCATAATCTCGTAGGTATGGGCGTTCTTCAGCACCCCGTCCTGGTGTATGCCGCTCGAGTGGGCAAAGGCGTTGCGACCCACGATAGCCTTGTTTGGCTGAACGGGCATGTTCATCAGCGAGCTGACGAGCCTTGACGTGGGATATATTCGCTGGGTGTTGATGTTCGTGTCGATGTCTATTCCCTTGTGGCAGCGCAGTATCATGGCGATCTCCTCCAACGACGTGTTTCCTGCCCGTTCACCAATGCCGTTGATGGTCACCTCCACCTGTCGGGCACCGTTAAGCACTCCCTCCAAGGTGTTGGCAGTAGCCATACCCAGGTCGTTATGACAATGGGTGGAGATGATAGCGCGGTCGATACCATCGACGTGCTCCACGAGGTATTTAATCTTCTCTCCGAACTCCTGCGGCAGACAGTAACCTGTGGTGTCGGGAATATTCACGACGGTAGCTCCCGCCTTGATGACGGCCTCAACGACACGTGCCAGGTACTCGTTGTCCGTACGTCCGGCATCCTCGGCGTAGAACTCCACATCGTCCACGAAACGCTTGGCGTAGGCAACGGCACGGACAGCACGTTCGAGAATCTCCTCGCGATTGCTGTTGAACTTGAACTTGATGTGCTCGTCGCTGGTACCAATACCCGTATGAATACGCTTATGCTTGGCATACTTCAAGGCATCGAAAGCCACGTCGATGTCATGCTCTACGGCACGGGTAAGTGCACAGATAGTTGGCCACGTCACGGCCTTGGAGATTTCTATAACCGACTGGAAGTCACCTGGTGACGAAACGGGGAAACCCGCCTCGATGACATCAACGCCCAGATGCTCCAACGCCTTGGCTACCTGAATCTTCTCTACGGTGTTCAACTGACAACCTGGCACTTGCTCGCCGTCGCGCAGCGTAGTGTCGAAAATAAATAGCCTATCACTCATAATCTTTTTTACCTTAAATTTATATGCCTATTGTCTTTGTATGGTTTATGCCGTAGAAAGCTTATGCGATGACCTTAAAGCGCACCCGGAAAGAACGCTCATGCTCATCCCAGTTGGTACCCAGCATTTCGAAGCGCCCTATCTGCGACGTAGAGCGCACATGCTTGCCGATGCAGGGGCAGACATCGTAATCGCCGATGCGCACCAGCCGGATAGTGTCGCTGGCATCACCAGGCAGACGGTCGAGCTTCACGTCGAAAGGAATCTCATCGCGCGTGACAAACTCGAAGGTCACGGGCAGGTCTTCGTCAATCAGCTCGTTCATCCTCCGTTCAATCTCACGCTCCTCCTGACGGCTGGGCTTATGGTCCAGGTGGAAGCTCATCTTGCTCTTCTTTCGCTCCACATGGGCATTATAACTGCGCTCACATCCGAAGATACGAATCATCGTCTGGTTGAGCAAATGCTCGGCCGTGTGGGCAGGGGGAAACTCCTCCTTGTTGTGTTCATTGAGTATATAATCATCCATAATGGCGGCAAAAGTACAAATAATCAACGATATGACAAAACATAATTAAGAAAAATAATACAAAATTTTAATGGTTACTATAAAAGGTGAGGTGAAAAAGAACAATATTCCAAAACTTTTCGTACCTTTGCAACCGAATTTTAAATCCTATATAATAAATCCATTAACTCTCGATAGAAATATGATACAACCAGCAGAGAGACTTAACTTAGTGAGTGAGTATTACTTCAGCCGCAAGCTGAAGGAAGTGGCTCAGTTGAACGCCGAGGGCAAGGACATCATCAGCTTGGCCATTGGAAGTCCTGACATGCCGCCGTCGGAACAAACCATCGAGAAGCTGTGCGAGGTTGCCCGGCAACCTAATGCCCACGGTTACCAGCCGACGATGGGAACGCCAGAGCTGCGTGAGGCTATGGCTGGATTCTACAAAAGGTGGTACGGCGTGGAACTAGATTCCAAACGTGAAATTCTGCCGCTGATAGGTTCGAAGGAGGGAATACTCCATATCACCCTGGCCTTCGTGAATCCTGGCGAGACGGTGCTTGTGCCCAACCCCGGCTATCCCACCTACACCTCGCTGTCGAAGATTCTGGGAGCCAACGTCGTGTACTATAACCTGAAAGACCCGAATAATTTACTATCTGACAATTTACCATTTGACAATTCCTGGCAACCTGACTTCGACGAGCTGGAGAAAATTATCAATAGTAAAGCATCAAATTGTAAATTACTTTGGGTGAACTATCCCAACATGCCGACGGGTGCACCAGCCAGACGTGAGACCTACGAGCAGCTGGTGGACTTTGCCCGCAAGCACAATATCATTGTGGTGAACGACAACCCCTACTCCTTCATCCTCAACCGCGAACAGCCACTGAGCATCCTGCAGGTGGAGGGTGCCAAGGATTGCTGCATAGAGCTGAATTCCATGTCGAAGAGCCACAATATGCCCGGCTGGCGAATCGGTCTTTGTGCCACCAACACACAGTTTACGGAATGGATTCTGAAGGTTCAGTCGAACATCGAGAGTGGCATGTTCCGAGGTCTTCAATTGGCAGCCGCCGAGGCCTACCGCAACAGCGACGAGTGGCATCATGAAGCCAATGTGGAGACCTACGCCCGCCGCCGCCGTCTTGCCGAGCAGATAATGGACGTGCTGGAGTGTAAGTACGACAAGAACCAAGTGGGAATGTTCCTATGGGGTCGCATACCTGATAAATATAATAATGTAGAGGAGCTGACGGAGCGCGTGCTCCACGAGAATCGTGTGTTCATCACTCCTGGCTTCATCTTCGGCTCGAATGGCGAACGCTACATCCGCATTTCGCTCTGTGCCAAGGAAGAGAAAATAGAAGAGGCATTGAGGCGCATCAAATAGCGATAAAGGAAATAACTAAGGGGGATTCGCGAACCAATCACGCGAATCCCCCTTTTTTATCGTGAGAGTGAAACTTCAATTCGTTATTCTCCTGCCTCGTAGATTGCGGGTGAGACGAACTTCACATAGTAGACATAACGCAAGTCATCCACCTCGATGCAGAACTGGCCGTCGACGGTGTAATCGTCGTCAACATCAATGCCAACGATATTGATAACCACGTCGTCGCCATCCTGCTCTACCGTGAAGAAGATGTCGCCGTAGCTGTCATAACCGCCATCCTCAATGCTGAAGCTCAAGCCATTGTCGGCATTGACAGCCTCGCCGTATATACCCTCTTTAGTGAATCCGCGCAGATAGTAGTTATTGGGATTAAGCAGATCATCGATGGTGATGCCAAGGGCATCGCATGCCTTCTGGGCGTCAATCTTCACTAACATTCCAGCACCATCCACGGGCAGGGTTATGTTCTCACTACCTACAGTCTCCACAGGCGTGAGCTTATCTACGAAGCTGACGATGAAGTTGATGGTTATCATTTCTTCCGTATCCTCGTTCACCAGGAAGAGAGTGGTCTTGAAGTTATCACCGACGCTGTTCCTGCCTGGGTACTGGAAGAACTGGAATACTCCATTGGCATAGCTGATGCCCACGCGGGCATTGGCATCGCCCCATACGGAGACATAACCATCCTTATGGAGCCAGAAACCGGGCTTCGGGTCACAACTGTAAGCATTGGAATACTGTCCCTTGATGGCTGCTATGGAGTCGTTGTTCAAGCCGTAGAGGGTAGGATCACTGATGCCAATGAGTGCCTCGATGTCGTCAAGTGAAATCTCGTAGGTGGCATCGATAGGATAAACGTTGGCCGACGGCAGGGCTTGAATCTGGGCGGTACGTGTGGCAACGCTCTTGAAGCCGTGCTCCACGAGCTTCGGCTCCACAATCTTCATGGTCACAGTGTACTGGTAGTAGTTCTCGCCATTCATGAAATAGACGCTTGCGCTTACCTCATCGCCAATGGCAAATCGGTCGGGATACTGTCCAACGTTAAGCACGGAGAAGTCGTTGGCATTCATCGGCTCAATGAAGATGGCACAGCCTGCACCGTATGCCACCACCGTACCAGCATCGTTGAACCAGAAGCCACCATAGTTGGCAGTGTTGTTGCCGAAATTATCCTTATCGTCGAGAGCCACCATGCCAACGGCACCAACCTCACACCCCAGGGCAGCGGCAATAGCCTCCATATCGGGTTTCACGCTGATGGTGGAAAAGTCGTTGGTGGGTTCCTGCTCCACGGTGACACTGGCCTCGCCGACCTTCGTGTAGGAGCTCATGCCCGAACCCTGTTCCTTCTCCAGCAGCTTCAGGGTGTACTTGATGCGGTAGGCTTTGTCGCCGTAGACGATGTAGACGTAGGCGAACCACTCCTCGTTGTCCTTGCACACGCCGGGGTACTGTCCCAGCAGGCAGGTCAGCGTGTTGCCGTCGGCATTGTAGGTGAAGTTGTTCATGAAGAACTTGTCCGAGTTTGCCCATCCTGCAGCCGCAACCTCGCCGTCCTCCTCGCCTTGTTCGTTCTGCACGGCATGATACCAGAAACCGTGACCCTCTCCAGTGGGAGTATTGGTAAGCGAGTCTTTCTTCAAGCCGCCGCCTTCCTCGACGTCTGCATCGTTATACCACGTAGTGTAGAGCACAGATTCTATCTGGTCGGAAAGCAATCCCAAATCGGGTATGCCAAGCCCGGAAAGGTCGCCCAGCTCCACGACAACCTCGTCGGAGTCATAGCCACCACGAGGATACTGCTCTACTATCTGCTCCTGCTCGCCCACGATGGTGAGTTCACTCTCAATGAGCGTAGGCTCCGGCACATTGTAGACAGGCTTTTCCTTGACGATGAGCCTCAGTGTGAACGTTGCCGATTTGCCGTTAAGTGTCAGCTTGACAGTAGCAGAAAGTTCCTCGCCGCCCTGCATCACGTTGGGCATCTGTCCAATGTTGAAAAGCAGCTTAGGCCCGTCGCTATCGGAATTACCACCAGCCATGTATGTTATAATCGATGAGATGTCGGCCACGTCTACGGCTCCGTCATCATTCACGTCACCATCAACATCCGACGTTCCGGCCATAACGCTGATGACAGCCGAAATATCAGCAACGTCGACAGCTCCGTCGGCGTTCACATCGGCCTTGTTTTCCACCATAGGACTTATAAACCATGCGCTGGTATCACCATGTCCAACCGGTATGCTATTAGCATCCAGCCAGAAGCCGTGGTTGACAGCCTCGGTGGCAGCTGTCCACTCAATGGCATCGCCCCCGGCGGATACAACGGAGAAGAGCACAGGGTCGGGGGTCTCTGCGGAGATGTAGTTTTGGACGGCATTGGCAAGCGTGGCAGCATCGGTGTCAAGAACCTGAGCCACTTCGGCCATGGTGAACGAAACAATGTCACCCTCATAACCCTTCGTCGGGTACTGGCTCACGCTTCCTTCGAACTGTGCCTGTGCCGACGTAAACGCCAAAAGGCAGGCTGCTGCAATGAGCAGACATTTCTTTCTAGTAAACATCATCATAAAATAAAAAGGTTTAGTTAGTAATTAAATAAGGTTAATAAGCTGCGGCAAAGTTACAATAATTATCTGAAAGAGCATACTATTTAACAAAGTTTTATTCTTTTGTCCGCACGCTGAACTCGCAGCCGCAGTACTGCTGGTTGTAGAAGCCGTATTCACGCAGCAACTGGTTGCGCCGCTCATAAAGTCCTCCCTTGCGCCAGTTTTGTGCCCAGAAGCGAGTGCCTTCGACGGCTGACTCTGCGTCGTGTCCAGCACGTTCTATCTGCTCCAGGCTTTTCCAGCGGGATGATGCCAGCGTCGTGGTAAACCATGTGATGCCCAGCCGCCGTGCCTCTTGTGCCGTAGCGACGAGACGTTGGCGGAAACAGCACTCACAGCGCCGTCCACGTTCCGGTTCCCCCTCCATGCCCTGCACGCCGCAACGCCACTGGTCGTGGTCGTAGTCACCATCAATCCACCGCAACCCAAGGCTCTCAGCATGTCGTTTGCTCTCCTGCTTACGGATTTCATATTCCTCTAGTGGCCAGATATTTGGGTTGAAATAGTAAATGACTGGATGAATACCATTTGCCAACATCCACTCCACAATGGCCGAGGAACATGGAGCACAACAGGCGTGAAGGAGCACCTCCTTCACGCCTGTCGGAATGACTATTGCGGGTTGTTTCATATTTATTCTCCAGCCATAATGCTGATGACGGTCGAGATGTCAGCCACGTCGACGTTGCCGTCGCCGTTTACGTCGGCTGCCTTTTCTGTTTCCTCGCTCTCACCTCCAGCCATGACGCTGATGACGGTCGAGATGTCGGCTACGTCGACGGAGCCGTCGCCATTGACATCGCCACGAGAACCCTTGACGACCTTATAGGGATAGGTTTCCATCGTATCAGCGTCGATATTCTCCACACACTCACACCCCTCGGCAAGCAGGTTTTCGGGGATAGGTTCCGAGTAGAGGCCGCCCGAGCAAACCATTGTTGCACCCTCCCAGCAGATGAGCATGTTCCAGGCACTGATGCGGCAATCAGTAATCTCCACCGAGCCATTGGAGGCAATGCCCGATCCCTGACCATTATTGGTAATGATGCCGCCGTTGACGGTAGCCGTGCCGTAGATGGTGATGGTTTGAGCCGTAGCATCGTTGGTGAACGTACCGTTGTTGACGGTGGTAGTAGTACCCTTGCTTGCCCACAGGCAGCGACGGTTGTCGGATTCCTCGTACAAATTGCAGGTGTTGATGAACGTGCCATTATTAATGACCAGCTCGCCCAAGGTGTTGAAATTGCCAACGACGTTGATGTTACCATTCGTTGTGTAACTACCGCCGTTAATAGTGGCATTGCCGTTGAGCACCAGAACCTGATAGGTGGAACTGAACGATGCGTCGTCGATGACCGTCTTCGTGTTGACGTTGGTGAAGAGGCAGCAACGTTGGTCGCTACCCTCTTCGGGCTTGGAGGCGAGGTTCTGGAACGAGCCACCGTTGATGGTCAGCTGACCATCCATGCTATAATTGCGCACCACAGAAGCGTTGCCCACCGACGTGAAATCACCACCCTCGATAGTGGTCTCGCCCAGCAGGTAAACCACCTGATTCTCTGAGGTGAACAATCCGTCATTGATGAGCGTCTTCGTTCCGGTATTGGTCCAAAGGCAGCGACGCAAATCGGCACCTTCAGGCTTATCAGCAACATTGGAGAACACACCGCCATTGATGACCAGCTGCTGGTCGACGGCATAGTTTGCCACAACATCGGTATTTCCAGTGGTGACGAACTCTCCGGCATCGATGGTCAGCTCACCGTATGCACATAATACCTGACCCGTGGAGCTGAAGGAGCCTTTCTTGATAAAAGTCTTTGAATTATCGAAAGTTATCAGACAGCGGCGGAAGTCGGCACCGGTGAACTCCTTGGAGGAGCAAACGTAGGAACCTTCCTCGATGGTCAGCTCACCATAATTATAAATCATGCTTACATTGCCATGGTCGAGAAACATGGAGCCATCACGGCTCTCCGAGCTATCAGTAATCAGGAGGTTACCATAGTTGTAGATGCCAAGGCTGTCGATGACCACATCATATCCGTTGAGGTCGAGGCTGACGGTGACGCCCTCATTAATCACAACAAGTCCCATTGACACGTCGGCGAGGAGCTGGATATTGGTTTCAGCAGTGTCGGTAGCCGAATAGAAAGCCTGGGTAAGAGAAGCAAACAGCGAGTCGCCATTCACAATGGCTACTGGCACAATGCTGTCGGTGGCAATGCTGTCGGTGACCTCTTCATCACCTTCTTCGGCTGGAACAGGCATGCTGCCAGCCATCACTGCCCTTGACTGGCTCAGGAAAACCAATGCCAGAAGAGCCAATGAAAGTAGGTAAAAACGATTTTTCATTTCCAATTATTAATGTCTATTGTTTACCGTTTTCCGGTTATTGTTTATTGTTTATTGGTTATTGTTTATTGTTTATTGTACTCCGTACATCCTGGCTTTCTGTTCCTTGATTTGCTCGTCGTAGATGTAGTCATCATACTGCATGAGCTTGTCGATGGTGCCGTTCGGGGTGAGCTCGATGATGCGGTCGGCGACGGTTTGGATGAACTCATGGTCGTGCGACGCAAAGAGGATGTTACCCTTGAACTGCACGAGGTTATTGTTGAAAGCCTGAATGCTCTCCAGGTCGAGGTGGTTCGTGGGCGTGTCGAGGATAAGGCAGTTGGCGTTCTTCAGCTGCATACGAGCAATCATACAGCGCATCTTCTCACCTCCCGAGAGCACGTTCACCTTCTTCAGCACGTCCTCCTCGCGGAAAAGCATACGACCGAGGTAGGACTTCATCAGCACCTCGTTGCCCTTGCCATACTGCGAGAGCCAGTCGACGAGGTTCAGCTCACTCTTGAAGAACTCGGTATTGTCGAGCGGCAGGTAGGCGGTGGTGATGGTTACGCCCCACTTGTATTCTCCGTTGTCTGCCTGGCGGTTGCCGTTGATGATTTCGAAGAGAGCCGTCATAGCCTTGGGATTGTGCGAAAGGAAAACGGTCTTCTGGCCCTTCTCGATGACGAAGTTCACGTTGTCGAAGAGCACCGTTCCGTCGGCATCGACAGCCTTCAAATCTTTCACCTCCAGTATCTGCGTTCCCGGCTCACGCTCCATCTGGAAGATGATGCCAGGATACTTACGTGTAGAAGGCGTAATCTGCTCAACGTTAAGTTTTTCCAGCATCTTCTTTCGAGAAGTGGTTTGCTTTGATTTTGCCACGTTGGCCGAGAACCTGCGGATGAACTCCTCCAGCTGTTTACGCTTCTCCTCAGCCTTCAGTTTCTGGTTCTGTGCCTGTCTTAAAGCCAGCTGAGACGACTCATACCAGAAGGAGTAGTTACCCGCAAAGAGCGTCACCTTGCCGAAGTCGATGTCGACGGTTTGCGTGGAGACGGCGTCGAGGAAGTGACGGTCGTGGCTGACCACCAAGACGCATTGCTCCAAGCCGCTGAGATACTCCTCGAGCCACTGTACGGTGTCGAGGTCGAGGTCATTGGTTGGCTCGTCGAGCAGCAGGTTGTCGGGATGTCCGAAGAGTGCCTTGGCCAGCATGACGCGAACCTTCTCGTTGTTCGAAATCTCGCTCATCTGCTTGTAGTGCTGCTCCTCCTTCACACCGAGGTTCTGCAACAGCTGTGCTGCCTCGCTCTCAGCCTCCCAACCGTTCATCTCGGCAAAGGCCATCTCCAATTCGGCGGCGAGTGTACCGTCCTCCTCGGTCATCTCCTCCTTGGCGTAGAGTGCCTCGCGCTCCTTCATGTTCTGCCACAACGGCTGGTGCCCCATGAGCACGGTGTTCATGACGGAGAACTCATCATACTTGAAGTGATCCTGCTCCAGCACCGAGAGGCGCTCGCCAGGTCCCATCTCCACAAAGCCCTTGTTGGGTTCCAGCTCACCACTAATAGCACGCAACAGCGTGGACTTTCCCGCGCCGTTGGCACCGATGATTCCGTAAATGTTGTTGCTTGTAAACTTCAGGTTGACGTCCTTGTAGAGCGTCTTTTTGCCAAACTGAATGGCTACGTTTGTCAGTGTTATCATACAAATAATGAGTATTCCTTCACATCCCATGCCAATGCAGCAGCTCCAAGCACGTCGCGCTCCACCTCGTTAAGGATGGAAGTGAGAATCTTCACCTTTCCACGCATGTTATGGAACACGTGAGACTCAAACGACTCCATGGCCGGGTCAACAAGCCACTTGCCGGCATGAGCCACCCCTCCTGCCAGGATGATAGCTTCGGGATTGAATACTGAGGCGTAGTTGGCCAAGGCAATGCCCAGCATGTCGCCCGAACGGCGGAAAGCCTCAATGGCCACCTCGTCGCCCTTCTCACAGTATTCAAAGACCACGCGAGGAGTGAGCCGTTGCTCATACTTCATGGGCGATGACTTCCCCTCTTTCTCCATGATATCATGCACCGTGCGCAGGATGCCCTTTGCACCAACGTATGCCTCGAGACACCCCTTGTTGCCGCATCCGCAGAGACGGCCTTCGTGCTTCACGCAACTATGACCGATTTCGCCAGCAAAGCCCTCGGCACCAAGATAAGCCTGACCGTTGCAGAAGATGCAGCTGCCAACGCCATGACCAAGGTTCACCACGATGAAATCCTTCATGCCATGAGCAGTACCGTAGACATGCTCACCCAGGGCACGCACATGGGCATCGTTGCCCAGCGCCACGGCAAGGCCAAGACGGTCGCGCAGCATCGCAGCCATGGGAATCTTACCTTTCCAAGGAAGGTTGGGCGAGTATTCTATACAACCCGTGAGGAAGTTGCCGCTCGGAGCACTCACACCCACGGAGCGGATGGTCTCATAGCCGCCATTGGCCTCCACGAAAGGCAGGATGTTGTCACTGAGATAGGTTACGAAATCGTTGGCCGTAGGGAAGTCGGTGGTGGCAAACTCGGTCTTAGCCAGGATGTTACCACGCATGTCAACGATGGCATAAACGGTTTGCTCAATACTGATGTCGATGCCTACTACACGGTTCTTAAGAGGAGCTTGAATCATGGTATATTTAATTATGCTACAAAAGTAGTAATTAATATTGACACAGCAAAGCGTTTAACATTATTTTTGTTTTCTAAAAACCAGACAACTCATTATAGACACGCTGCACGGGAAATCCCATGACATTATAGAAGCTGCCTGTAATGGCAGACACGCCGATATAACCAATCCACTCCTGCACGCCGTAGGCACCGGCCTTGTCGTAGGGGCGGTATTTCTCCAGATAGTAGGAAATCTCCTCGTCAGAGAGATGCTTGAAGGTGACATCGGTGGTAGCAGAGAAACGGCGCTCACGCCCCTTGGCCATCAGACACACCCCCGTCACCACACGATGAGTACAGTCGCTCAGCGTTCGGAGCATGCGGGCGGCGTCATCACGGTCATGGGGTTTGCCAAGCACCTGGCCACCGACGATGACTATCGTGTCGGCAGTAATGATGAGCTCGTCATCGCCCATCAGAGGCTTGTATGCGGCGGCTTTCGCACAGGCGATATGCTCTGCCACCTGCTCCACGGGCATGTCGGGAGGATAGCTCTCGTCGATGTCGGGAAGCACCTTGACCTCAAAAGGTATGTCAAGACCCGCCAGCAACATCCGGCGGCGAGGAGAGTTGCTGGCGAGTATCACATGATAGTGTTTCAGATTGTCTAACACTTTCGTCGTTGGTTATTATTCCATCACGAGTTTTCTTGATTGCCCATTGGCACTCCGCTCGATGCAAAGTCCGTGGGGAGTCTCCATACGGCGGCCACGCAGGTCGTAATAGGTTTTGGGGCCGTCATTATTCTTTTGAGCCACATCCTCGATGGCCAAGCCGCCACGGTCAATCATGAAGATAAAGGTGCTCAGGCTTCGTGCAGGCATCTCGACGAGAACCTCTTCTGTAGGTTCGGAAATGTCAATCTCCGACTTCTGGCAGAGCTTGTCGCTCTCATTGCCAGTCGACAACCACAGGGTGCCACTGTTCACTTTGTAGGGCAGCTTGATGAGCAGGTCGCGGGCAGTTGCAATGGTGTCGATAGCCATAACAATGAGGGAATCGCCCTTGATGTAAGCCGAATACTCAAAAGCATCGCCTTCTCCTGAGGTCTTGTCACGCGAGGTGGTCAGGCGCGTAGAGCCGGTGACATTCTTAGAGAAGTGAGACATGACGAAAGCGCGAGGCAGCAGTTCGTCCCTTTTGTTGTCGGCACCATACTGGGACTCACCTGTGCCGACGAATGCCCAGTGGGCACGAAGATACCAGTAGATGTAGCCAGAGCAGCCTGCCAACATGCACTCGTTGAGCTCTTCGGCGAAAATCAGGTTCTCATGCCACGTAGGCAGCTTGCCAGTATTGTCGGTCACGGAGTGCTCCGTCATCCATACTTCCTTGCCATACTTGAGGGGAAGCACGGCTGCTTTCTTCATATACTCGAGGGGAGCATGACCATAGAGGTGGCCAGCAACGATGTCGACCTGCTTGCGGCACTCCTCGTCTTGCATGAGCGGGTCGGTATAGTTCTGGGTGAAGCCCAACGGCTCGCCGCTGATAAGCCTTACGCCGGGATAGGTCTCACGGTCGAGCATCCAGCCATAGTTCTTGACAAGCTTTACCAAATCCTGAGGGTCATAGAGGCAACCGGAATAGCTCACCCACCAGTCGGGTTCGTTCTGGATAGACACGGCATCGATTTCAACATCGTGGGCCTTCATCCACTTCAGGAAGGAGTTCAGCCAAGGGAAGAACTTCTCGTAGCAATCCTCACGCAGCTTGCCGCGCTGGTAGCCCTGGTCTTCAGCATTGCCACCCTGAGCCGTGCCATTGGTCTTGTATACGCCGGGAGGCGACCAAGGAGTACCAAAGACAATGCCACCGCGATTCTTCACAATCTTGGCCGAGGGAAGAGAGCCATTCCAGTCGTAGTCGCCCCACTGGTCGGCCTTGTCTTCGAGGTTCGGCGAGATTTCCATGCGCAAGATGTTCAATCCTATTTTTGACCTATAGCCGTAAAGCTTGCTCACAGGAGCGTTGTCGGTGCCGAAAGGTTTCATGGCACCGTCGCAGCAGGCACCGCCGAAGCCAGTAATCTTCTGCATGGGTTCATTGTTCACCGTTAAGACGTAACGGGGCTTGGCGGCTTGCATACTAGTGAAGGCTGCAAGCGCCATCATACAAGTAAAAATTCTTTTCATATTAAATAGGTATTTAGTAATTCGCGTGCAAAATTACACAAAAATACCGAAACAACAAAATTTTTAAAGGAAAAGAGCAAATTTCCCCGTGACGATAATGGGGAGGGGCAGACATTTCTGCTTCCCCTCCCCATTGGGCGTTTAATCAAGATTCAAGATTTGAAGATTACTCCTCAATGGCGCGCAGCTTTCTTGCCTGCTCAGCCATGATGGTGATGACTGCTGAGATGTCAGCAACGTCAACAGCATCATCATCGTTTACATAAGCATTTGGATAATCCTCCACGGTCTTTTCACCTGCCATGATACTAATGATTGCCGAGATATCAGCAACGTCAACTGAACCATCGCCGTTCACGTCACCAGGAATTGCGGGAGTACCAGGATCTGTACCGTACTGGTAAGGGCCATTGTTGTTAACTCCCTTAATCTTAACATAGAAGTTCTCAGTACCTGTCTCATTGATAAGCGACTCCTCAGTACCGTCGTTAATCTTCCAGATAACGTTCTTAATCTCGTATGTGTTAGCCTCCTTGATTTCAGAAAGGTTGAAAGCGATAGACTTCATTTCGTTTTGAGCATCGGCAGGAATAGTGAAATCAGCCTCGAAGGTCTGCCAATCTTCAGTGAAGTTCACATCACCGATAGCTCCCCAGTGCTTGTAGGCACCTGGATCAGCGTGACACTGTGTAGAAGCCTTAGCAGGAGTTTTAGCTTTATACTCGAACGAGATGTAAGTTACTTCGCCAGTGCTCAGCGTGCGGTTAGCAACAATCCAGAACTGGTTGTCCCAAGGCTGACCAGTACCTTCAGCTATACCAGCATCTGGGTCGGCAGGCTGCTCACCAGCTGTCGGTTCTCTCTCAACAGTTTCAATAACGAGCTCTGTTGGGTTGGGCTTGACAGGCACAACAACAATCTCTTCACCCTCGATCATCTCAAAGGCCATTGATTTGTAGTCGGTGTCAAGGTAAACCTTCCAGATACCATTACCCGGGAGGGTCAGCTTAGCAAGGCTAGCCGGCTGGTAGTCGAGCCACTCGTCAGGATCGTTCACGATAGCGCCAGAAGGCTTCAGCGTGTTGCTCTTGAAGGCAGCGTCGTTACCGCGGACGGTAGAAATCATGATCTGATTGACGTATGCGCCCTGTTCGCCAACAATGGCTGAGAGGCAACCAGCGTCCTCGTCCTCAGTGAACTCGATAGCATTGCTGAGGTCATACTCAAGACCTGTTTTGGTGTTGCAGCCAGCAACGAAGTAACCCTCGTCGAGCACCATGCTCTGCCATGAGAGGTCATCGAAATAGAAGTCAATAGCCTCCTTATCGGTTGAGTTCAGGTTGAAACAAAGTGACCAACCAGTATCATCGTCGCGAGAGCCATCACTTGGCCAAGAGTAGACTTTTTCAAAAGTCTGCCACTCAGTTGTGAAACTTACATCACCTACACCTTGCCAGGTCATGTAGTCTGACGGGTTCTGATGGTGAATCTGAGTACCTGTCGTAACATTCTTTGAAGCCTTGTAACGGAAACTGATCTTAACCTGTTCACCGGCTTTCCAAGCCTTCGGAGACTCAACCCAGAACTGGTTGTCCCATGATGAAGCATCACCCTCAGTAGTAGCAGCATTACCATGAACGATGAAATAGTGGTTATCACCTTCAGCTTCGATTGTAGCGGGGAAGGGATCCCAACCACCATCATTATTCATGTTGACTTCTCTTTCCTTACCCCATGCGCAAATGAGGTAGTTATTCTCCTTGTCGTCGAATCTCACATTAGGATCAGCCCAAGGTGTCTCAGCATTACCCATCCAAGTAGGAATAGCTGCAGGTGTGGTTTCAACCACGACTGGCTGACCATCGCTGGTAAGCCACTCCTGCCACTGAACGGGCCTCTGGTTTGCCTGGTCTTCATAGACGGTAACAGACTTCCATTCAATCGTTGCAGTTGCGCCACCAGGCTGTGCAACGAGGTTACAAGAAGAGCCACCAATACCACTGTACTCCCATTCTACCTCGGCCCAATCTGTGCCGATGGAAACTTGGTCGTTACTGACTTGCTGGCCGTCTCCCCAACCCCAACCCATGTTGACGTTGATGGTGACAGGTTCTGAAGCCTTTACCATAGCTACGGCTTTGTAATGGCCGTCAATCTGTGTGGGAATACCATCGCAGATGAAATACTGGTGCCATGCACCACCCTCTACTGCAATCTTGTAGTACTGAACGCCACCCTGAGTCGTCACGATTTCGTCGCTTGTCTCTTCAGCATCGTCAGTCACCTGGACGTACTTGTAGCCAGCACCGAAGTCGGTCATCACACCGTCAAACCACTCAGGTACGTAACCCATCACGTAGAATGGGAAACCAGTGTTCTGGGAGTAGTCAATCTTGTAGACTTCTACCCAGTTCGCTGCCTTTGCCCCCATGAAGCATGTCAGGAGAGCAACTAGTGTTAGAATTTTTTTCATAATAAATAATTTTAGATTAATAAAAAAATTGATAAATAAAAAAGAATAAATAAAGAATATAACAAATTATATTTGTTCTGAACATTACTCTCCGCCAAGTGCCTCGCAGAAAGCCTTGTAAGTGGCGGTGCGCACCCAATCACTGCTACCTGTCTTTTTCGCCCAGAGACCTACAGGATCGCTAGTGTCAACCATGTTGCCTTTGCAAATGCCTGCCTGCTTGTCGTGCGGAATCTTGGTCATGTAGCTCTTGATGACGTATGCATAGTATTCGGCCAGCTGCTCACGCTGCTCGTCCTTAAACTTCTCATCTGCCGGTACGTTGGCACCGTCAGCATTCTGATACTTGATGTCGAAGTTGGAGATACGGATGAGCTTGCCAGTGGAAGCAAGGTTTTCAAGAAGGGTGTTCAGGGTTGCCACGTTTTCAGCTTGCTTTGCCTTATCCTCACTATAAACGAGATTGAGCTTGGCATTGATACCGTCAATCTTTGCACCCTTGGCATCCCAGATACCAATCCAGTATTTAAGGCTTTCCATCTTCTTGACCTCATCAAGCCCTGACTCGCTGATGAAGAACTTCAACTCGGCCGGGTTCCCACCATACTTCTCGAAAGCTGCGCCTGCTACCTTCGACACTACCGGAGCATAGTTCTCGCTGCCAAGAATGTCTTGCCAGAATATCTGGTCGGTAGAGTGCTTGAGGTCGTACATACCGTTTTCCAACTCTGCCTTAGGATCAATGGGTTCGTCAATGAGGTCGAACAAGTTGATACGGCCCGCATTAATCTTCATCAGTCCGTCGCACCAAGTATTGAGTGCATAGTTGATGGTGTCTGTCAGCTCCTTATCTGTCTGGTCGCGGTGGTTGTCAGGGAAATAGCCTACCTGTACCTTCTGGATATTAATGGTACCATTCTTACCGTTCTCAATCCTCAAGTAGCCTTCTGTCACGTCTTCGGCACTCTGAGCCTCCACGACAATCTTGTACCATTTGTCTGATTTTACTCTCCACTTTCCGTCTGCAGTTGCGGTTCCTGGAACTGGATTGCCAGAGAAGGTGATGGTAAAGGATACAGATTCCTTATTCGCCTGTGCCCTTGCCCAGAATGTCGTGGTAAATTTAGCCTTCGGGTCAACTTCAAAACCGTCAACGATGCGGACATCAGATGCTGTACCTATCTGAAGTACGTTCTGATCCTCAAACTTGACGATAGAAGCCTTACCCTTTTCTATTTTATCCTTGTCGTAGGCACCCGCACTCATCGTGTTGAAATCTATGGCCTTTCCTTCTACATAGTCAACCGGGATCTCAACAGGAGCCGTTAGCAACTTCAGCCAGTCGTCGGCCTGATTAGCATTGGCCACGATAGGACTGCCATATACTTCATAACCTATTTCTTCAACGTGGGTGAGGAGGTCGCTCATATCGAGAAAGTTCATCACACCTTTTGCATTGACGATGGTTCCCGACATGAGGGTATTCCCAAAAGCGACATTGTCGAAATTGGTGACTGCTGCGGCATGAGCCAGTTCCTGCTTGTTGAAATCAGCCACCTTGAGCGTTGCGCCGAGCGACATGTTAGGATACTTTTCCCTGTCTATGTATGACTTGACAGGATTATAGTCCTTGTATGGCTCAACGAAAGAGGGGTCAGGCGCTGCCCTGAAATCGTCCGTCACGTTATAGTCGGCACAGGAAACGACAAGTACACCTACTGCCAAAGGCATGAGAGAGTTTCTAAAAAATGTATTCATATTCTTAGTCTCCTATAATTTTCAATCTTCAATAATGTTCAAAGGTCAATGTTCAATTCTTCACATACTTCATATTGAAGAATTCCTTCTTGTTCGACTCACGGGTCTGCACAACCAGCGTATCGTTGGTAGCTACCTGCACATCGTTCTCAAGAATCCAGGGAACTTCCTTTCCCGACTTGTCCAACTTTGTTCCGATAAGCCTACCTTTCTTGAAGGTCACATTGTATGCCAGTCGGAGTATGTCGCGCTGTACAGGCTCACCATTCAAGTTGCCCCATTGGTAGTCCTTGTATTCAGGCCTCTCGGTTCCTTTAACGATGAATTCACCCGAGCCTGATGACGGCACCTCTTCGTCATCGCTTGTAATGACGCACTTATCACCATCGAATGTGAGGATAAGATTGCAAAGCTGCGAAGGTCTGGTGTCTCCCGATGAGTCTTTACCTATATTAATATAGACTGGGAAGATAGCCTGCTTCATGTTCTTGGTGTTGATAGCACACACTTCGTCATTCTGGTTCACAGGGTTCTCCTTATAACGCTCAACATCCGTGTTCACCAACTTGAAGTCCTTACGGACAACAATATTAGTGACTTCATTCTCTGTCACATTGTCAACGCCTCGGCGGATATACTTTCCCTGCCAGGGATTCATGTACTTCACCAAGTAAAGCACGTAGTCCTTTGCAAGGATATCCCAGTCCTCGGTGTTGGTTCGAGAGGGATTGAGTCCCTCACGCGGCTTACCCGTGAGGATATGGTCGAAGCCATTCGCATTAGTCATCACAAGAGGAATGACGTATGTATTGTCAACGGCTTTCTCATCATTGAAGAACGCATCGGTGAACTCCACCTCTACATATCCTCGCTGGTCGCCATTGTAGGGAATGACGTTGGATGACAGCTTATAATACGATGATGGCATAGGGCGCACAGGCTCAGCCGGGTTTCCTCCTTCATCGGTAAAATAGAGGTTGTCACAAAGCGTCTCCTCCACAACTATGTCCACCGTTGCGTTACGTCCGCCGTAAGCACCGCCCATGGTTGACCATATACGGCACTTGTGAGCGTTGTCGAGCGTATTGTCGTAGATGTCGTTACCAAGCACGAGTGTACGCACGGGGTTCTGATAAGCGAAGTAGGCAGTTGTGCCATTTTCAAAGTCAGGGAACTCATGGTCTGCATTATAGCAAGAGGCATACGTGAGGGAAAGTGCCCCCAAAGCTACTCCGTAAATATATTTCTTCAGTTCCATCATGATAATTAACGATTTACGAATTTACGATTTACGATATATTAGTTACGAACATTCTTACTCCCATCCCTTGTTCTGCTTGAGGGCAGTCCACTTGAGTACTTCTGCTTTAGGAATGGGTCCGTAGAGCTGATAGGAATTGTCGAATTTACGCTCCTCCACCTCAATGACACGATAGGAGAGTTCTTTGGTTTCGTCGTTAAGGTCAATCTGCATTCCCTTTACACTCTCATTGAGCGGCAACATCCATCTGCGCAAATCCCAGAATCGCTTATTCTCAAAACAAAGCTCTAAACGCCGCTCGTTACGTATGAGACTTGCCATCTTAGCCTGGTCTTCAGCACACTGCTCCAGATAGACATCTCCCTCAGGAAGTGGCATTCCGATTTCGTTGGTGGCGAGTCCTGCCCGCTGTCGGATGGCATTGATGACATCGTAGGCGGTGTACCCTACGCCTGTTGGGTCGCTCTTGGGTCCCCATGCGTCGTTGGCAGCCTCTGCGTATGCAAGGAAGATTTCAGTGTAGCGTATACGCGGAAAGACGTGATATTGTTCAATTTGTGAACTTGAAAGCGGGCTCACGTCATCACGGAGGAGCTTCTTCAGGTAATAGCCTGTTCGTGTTGAAGAGCTATTGTTGTTAAGGTTATCCAACATCTCGTTGATGTCTTTTGAATATGTACCTGTTATGATAACAGCCCTTCTGTACGTCGTTCCGTTGTAGAGTATGTCGTTATCCAAGCGCGGGTCGCGATTAGCGTATGGGTTCTTTGCGTCATAGCCAGAATTGGGGTCAGTGATGGGAAGTCCATTACGCATCGGGTAAGCGTCGACAAGGTTCTGTGAGGGATTGACACGTCCGCTGCCAAAAAGCGTCGGTGGGAAGTTTTCTGCTTCCTGACTTGAGTTCTTTGCTCGGTCAGCACGCCACAGTATTTCCGGCATTTCAGAAGCACCGGGGTCCAGCTTCGTCTTGTTCTTGTACCAGATGTTGCCCGTGGGGTCGAATCCATCCAATCCACCGATGCGCTTGAGCACATTGGCACAAAGCGCTGCGGCCTCTGCCGACGTCACGCCACTCTGCTCGCGGAAGGCCGGACTTGCTGCGAGCAGGGCAACCTGAGCCTTAATGGCCTCAGCAATCTTCGCAGACATAAGGTTTGACGCCTTAATGCCAAATACGAGGTTGTAGTTGGAATAGTTTGCACCAAGAGCCTTGTACTTTTCAGGTATGGCGTCATTATTGTCTATGTCTGCATAATCAATGGGTAGAAGTGACATGGCACTATCGCAGTCGGCATAACACTGTTTGACGCAGTCAGCGAAAGAGGCCCGTGGCTGGTTGTAGTCTGAGCTACCGTCCTCAGCTTTAGTCAGCAAGGGCACGCCGTAGAGCTGTCCGTCGTCTGCATAGCCTCCATGCGCCTGTAGCAGATAGTAGTAAAGCAAGGCACGCAGTCCGAAGGCCTCACCTTTCAGACGGTCAATGAACATCTGCTGCTTTGAAGCAGCCGAAGGTGACCACTTTACCTTCTCCACGTTTGCAAGGAAGAGGTTGATATACTGTATGCCATCCTTACAAGTGTTCCATTGAGACATCGGGTCGTTATCAGAAGCCCATGTACCTGTTGCCATGTTCATATATTGGCTGTTCTTCTGATTGGTGACAGCATCGTCTGTGGCAACATCGGTCTGCGTGGTTGTCATATAAGGTAGGCGGTCGTAGCCGTAAATCAGCAGACCATGAGCATAGTCAGCCTCCTCATACATAGCATCCTCCTGCCGGGTGTTTTCATCTGCCGGCTCGAACATGTCGTCGCATGAGGTGAGTGCTACGCCAAATAGTAAAGAATAAAGAACAGCGAACAAACCCTTCTTGCTCTTTTTCCTTTGATTTATCTTCGTCATCATAAGTATTCTTATTTATTAGTTGTTTAAATTTAGGCCATAAGCCGCTTACATGGTAACCTTGACACCAAGGTTATAGAAGCGCGTCTGTGGAGCATAGCCAACGTTGGTCTCCATAATCTTGCGATTCTTTGAGATAGTGAGGAGGTCATTACCGTTGATATAAACCGAGAGTTCCTTTACGACCTTACCCATCATGCTTTTGGGGAAGTCGTAAGTGAGCTGCACCTTGCGGATGTTGAAGCGGTCGGTGCTGTAGAGCCAGAATGAAGATGCAGCGGCGTTGCTATTGTGATTCTGTGCGGTCAGACGCGGATGCGTAGCAGTCTCAGCCGTCTCCGGTGTCCAGCGGCCACGAGCATAGACAGAGTACTTGCCGTCTCCCTGCATATAATAGTAACTGTTGTTCTTCATGGCGTAAGCCCCAAACTGGCCATTGCAAAGCATGAAGAGTGTGAAATTCTTATACTTGAGGGTGAGATTCACACCAATGTTCCACGGTGTTCCGATGTTGCCATATCCAGAGCCATCAGGATTACCTTTTTCGTCCAAGCCAACGACATTGCCTGACTTGCCAAGGACAACCATGTCTTGGTTATTGATAAGACCATCACCGTTAACATCCTCATACTTCAAGTCGCCAGGCTGTATTGTTCCACCCAACTTTGACTCAGGGAGGCTTTTCTTCAGGGTGAGCTTTCCATTTTCAGGATTCTCGTCAAAATCAGCCATAGTATAGAATCCCAGACAGTTGTATCCCCAGAGTGCATCAATGGGTTGGCCAGTGGTGTACTTGTTAGGTGCGGCAGGATCTAAGTTTTCATCATACGTCTTCCACTTTGTCTTGAGATAGGTGCCTACCAATCCTAATTCTGCGTAAACCTTACCAAACTGCTTGCGTCCTTTGATGCTGAAGTCAAGCCCCTTGCGGTTTTGAACATTGTTGTTGACCACTGGCATGAATGTGCTTCCGGAGAGACCACCCTGCAAATGAGAGGGGAATGTGGTGAGGTTCTTGACGATAAAGCCATCCATATTCGT
Organism: Prevotella sp.; assembly: GCA_017475265.1. Lineage (GTDB taxonomy): Bacteria > Bacteroidota > Bacteroidia > Bacteroidales > Bacteroidaceae > Prevotella. Next base: position 36,418 of record JAFVFY010000064.1, read on the forward strand.
GTTGAAGAAGGTCAGCTCGGCAGATAAGAGCTTATTGAGGAACGAGCCCCGGAGGCTTATAGAAAACTCCTTTCTCTTGATAAAGTCGAGGGAAGGATTTGATCCCGATCTGGAATAAGTATGGTTGGTACTTACCCCTTCATTCCATGAGAAGCCGCTACCCGTTGTGTCCCAGACAGCATCGTACAGATAGTAGTAATCATTATCCTTGTAGACATCTATATCCTCTTTAAGATTGCTGTAGGATGCACTAAGCAACAAATCGTCAACCCAGTTCACATTCTTCAGAAAGTTCTCCTTGGCCAAATTCCAACCGAGGGTGAATGAAGGTGAGAATGCTCCACGATGACCTTCAGCCAGACGGGCTGAATGTACGGCAGCCAACGAAAATTCTGCAAAGTAACGACCCATGTAGTCGTAACCACCGAGAAGGCCGAGGTTGGCATTAGCATAGCGATGGTATTCGCCACTACGTGTGGTAGTGTACATATTTCCGAGGAGCATACCCGTGACATGATGTATGCCTCCGAAGGTGTTGTCGTAATCGAAATGGCCATTCCAGCTTATGGTCTGACGATACTTTGTGTCGGACATGGCCATGTGGCCCGTCACGATTTCGTCGTTTTGCTGAGTAAGAGCAACGATGGCATCCTCTGAGTTGTAGTTACTCCATGTGGGAATGAACACAGCGTACTTGTTGTCATACGAGAGGCTGTAGTTAGCAGCATAGTCGATGGCGAACAATGTCTTGAATGACAGACCCTTTAAGAACTTGCTCATGTCGTAGATGATACCGGCATCGAACTGGAACTGACGACTGACAGCCTGTGTCTTACCGCCGAAGTAGCAGTCGGCGATGGCATTAGTCTGTGTGGTCTTGGTGCCACCGGGGAAATACTTTCCATCGAGGAGGTTGAGCGACTTTCCCAGGATGGCCAGTGCCTTGCTGGCATTGGGGTCAACCATATCGATATCAATCAGGGGTGCTGCGTTCTGAGGGAAGTTCGGACGTCCAAGGCCTTTCTGTTGACCGTTATTATCAAATCCTCCTGCCTCTGCCCAGAAGTTTCCCTTGTTCTTATGTTCATTGTAGAAGGTAGCACTTGCATTGGCAACACCCTTGATGACTTTGTTAATGACCAAGTCCACATTACCGCGCACGCTGAAACGGTCGGTATAGTTATCCTTCGCATCACCAAAGTCGAGGAGGTCACCAGCTCTATAGTAGTTGATGTTGGTGTAGAAGTGAGCACGTGTACCACCACCCTGAATTTCAACCGTACCTTCCGAACGGTTATATGACTTGCGCACATACTCGTCGGAATAGTAGTTCACGTTGGGATAACGGTAAGGATTCACCCCAGAGGCATGATTGTAGATATCCATCTGGCTGTAGTAAGCGTCACCAACAGCTTCGTTGTAGAGCGTCATATACTCTGCCGACCCCAGATACTCTGGGAATTCCTTTGCGAAGTGGAAGCCAGTGTTTGCATTAGCTTTTACCTGCAGGCCGTCCACCTTGCCACGCTTGGTGGTAATCAGGATGACTCCCTTGGCCCCCTTGGCACCATAGAGTGCCACGGCCTGTGCCCCCTTGAGGAAAGTCACCTGCTCAACCTCTGAAGGAAGCACATTGTTTGACGGACGCTTCACTCCGTCGATAATAACCACTGGAAGGTTGCTATTGTCGTTATTGTCAAGACGTTCGTTGTCCATACCCCAAAGGTTGTTTCCATTCCACCCGCCGACAAGGGCATACATGTCTTCAAGGCTACTCATGGTGTAATCCTTTTTCGACAGCTCTTCCATGTCAACGTATGAAACGCCTCCGAGGAGATGGTCAGCGTCAATGTCGCGGAAAGCAACATGGACTTTCTTTTTGGCCACGATTGAGTCAGCGTCGTCAGCGGTCTGGGCAATAACCGTCAATGGCGAAGCTGCCAACATGGCAAATAGAAATATGTTTGTTGTTATCTTTTTCATAATCATTATTAATTATAGCGGTAGCAAATTATTTACTTTTCACTATTCACTTAACTCACTTTACCATCCTGGATTCTGTGGGAATCCTTCATAAAGATAAATATCCTTGTCAGGAAGTGGGAACCAGTAGTGCTTTGACTCAAAGCGCCGGGTAATGAGTTCCTCCTTGTGGAAGTTACCGACCTTTGCATCCTTCGGGTCATGACTCTTAAACCATTCGGCATCCTCCAGTCGCTCGAACTCGTGAGAGTATTTCACTGTGTAGGGAGGTTCAGTCAAGAGGAGCCAGCGCTGAAGGTCGCACCAACGGAACCCTTCGAAGGAAAGCTCGACTGCGCGCTCACGACGCACCTCATCGATGAAGTGCTCCTTGGTGTCCATAAGGTTGGCCTGTACATGCTCCATAGGATAATCGTCGGAGTTCACACGGTCGCGAAGCACGTTGATGGCGTCGACAGCCGACAGCGAACAATAGGTGGGTCTATCCTTCAGCTCTTTTGCACTATTTGAAACAACTGCCTGTGCCTCTGCATACATCAGATAAATATCAGCAAGGCGCATATAGGGAAGATAGCACTCGAAGTTGTAGTCCCAGTCATACCATTTGTCACCTTCATTGCACTGGTGAGGCACCAACTTCTGTATGAAATATCCCGTGCTGCTGGCATCGGCCACTGAGCGCATGGCTCCGCCGGTATAAAGATCGCAATACTCCAGCTTCTTCTGGTCGGAGTTCAAGGCATCTGTGCTGAGGACATAGTGGAAACCGTCGAAGATAATGTCATGGTAGAAACGCGGGTCGCGGTTCTTGTAAGGATGTTCCGGATCCCACCCAGACTCTGGGTTCAGCACATACTGGCCATTGCGTACAAGATAGATGGGCTGTCCGTTAGCCATACCGTACTGGTCGATGACGTTAGCCGTTGGATGGTGTATAATCTTGTCGTGAGCCACGAGACCAGCGACCTTCGGGCCGAAGATCTTTGCACAGTTCCAGTTAGCAGTGTTCAAGCCAGAGCAAACGCCACGGAAGATGGCCTCTGTAGAACCAGGCACGTTCCAACCTTGCTTGACGGTATAGAATATGTCAGAGTAGCTGGTCTCAAAATTCTCGTCTTTAACATGGTCGTAGATGTTGGAATACCTAAAATCTGCGAGCTTATAGGTAACCTGCTTTCTGTTTACCATTTCAAGTACCCTGCCGAATGTCTCAGCAGCCTTCTTGCAGTATTCGACATCATAATCATAGGTCTTGCCAGTAGAACTTGCATCCAGCAGTTTGTAAGTTTCTCCCCTGTTGTACTTCTCAAACTCCTTCATGAGTGGTGAGCCAGCCCAGAGATAGCACTTTCCGAGGTAACAGAGTGCCATGAATTTGTTGACACGCAGATAGTTCACAACTGACGTCTGCATACCAGCCAAGGTCTCGTCCCATCCCTGCGGGTCTAAAGGCAGGAGGTCGGCAGCTCTTTCAAAGTCCTCTGCACAGCGGTCGGCACATTCCTGGAAGGAAAGACGTGGAAGCTCGGGGATGCTTGTAGCCTCAAAAGCCTCATCAATGTAGGGCAGACCACCAAAGTAGCACATCAGCTCGAAATGCCACCATGCGCGGAAGAAATACATCTGTCCGAGCAGCAGGTCGCGCTCCTCGTCAGTTCCTACGAGCGCCTTGATGTTTGCAATACCCATGTTACACTTACGGATGCAGTACCATGCGCTTCTCCAGAGTGATTGTCTGTCTCCATTCAGCCAGCACTGGCTGTTGGTGTACCAGTTACGATAGTTGCCAAGGTCTACCTGATGATCCATGTGTGCATAACCTTCAGGGTTGTGGACGGCATCATCGCCAAAGTTCCAAGCAGTGCAATAGTTGACCTTCTCCTTGTCAGGAATCAGATTATAGATTTCCTCAATATATCCCTGGAAGTTGCGGTAGTTCTTGAAAGCCTCATCCTCTGCCACAATAGACTCCGGGTCTTTCTCGAGCCAGTCCTTGCAGGAAGTGAGAGAAGTGCCGGTTGCCAGCAGGATGAGCGAACCACACAAGAGGGACTTTATATTATTATTGTATTTCATATTTATATTTACGATTTACGAATTTTCGATTTACGATTTGTTACCACTATGGTTGCAAATTCTTAACTCCTAACTTTCAACTCCTAACTCTTAGAGGTAAAGTTTAAATCCGAAGTTGAAACGTCTGACTGTGGGATAGGCACCGCCTCCACCACTCCAACCGTAGTTACTCTCACGGTCGTCAGGCATCTTTGTAATGAGGAAGAGGTTGTTACCATTGAGGTAAATCTTCAGGCTTGAGAAACCAATGTTCTTAATCCAGCCCTTCGTCCAGGTGTAGGCGACTTCCACATTCTTCAGACGGAAATAGGAACCATCAAAGAGATACTGGGTACCGTCGTTATAGGCGACTTGTGTGTTGAAGCGCGGCACGACAACCTCACCAGTTCCGGCTGCAGGATTCCACCACGAGCCATTGTCGTATACGGTGAGCAGCTGGTCTCCGAATGAGGGCAGTCCTACGTCACGTGTTACACCCGTTACGCCATAAAGCTGTGCGAAGCAGGAGAAGCCTTTCCACTCCCATCCGATGGTGGCGTTGTAAGTGTGCTCCGGGTTTCCAGTGTATCCGTAAGGAGCCTGGTCGTTTGTCTCGTCCACGACACCGTCGCCATTGAAGTCCACGATGTAGTGGTCGCCGATGAGCACGGTCTCGTCGCTTGTCTGACGCGGAGGTGCGCTGTAAAGTTCATCGTAGGTATTGATAAAGCCATTGTCGATGAATGAATGGTATTGTCCTTGAGAATAGCCCTGTGCCTTGCGGTAGCTCGGAATGAGTTCGGGGTCATCCTTCAACAATATCTTATTGTGTGCGTAGGTATAGTTGGTGTTTGCCCAGAAGCGCATACCATTGTTCAACACCTTGTTGAAGCGCAGCTCCACCTCGAAACCAGAGTTCTTGATCTTACCCTTGTTGATGTCGGGGGTCATGGCAGCACCATAGTATGAGGGCACCGAGCGGTCGGCTCCGGAAATGAAGATGTCGTAACGGTCATCGCGGAACCAGTCGAAGCTACCAGCAAACATACCATTTCCAAAAGCATAGTCGAAACCGAGGTTCATCTTCTTCACGGTAGCCCAGCGAAGGTCGGGGTTAGCAATAGTAGCTTCCTTATAGCCGGTGAACGGACTGTTGCCACGACTACCTGTATTACCAATATTCACCTCGTAAGGACCAATGACCTCCCAGCCTGTCAGGTAGGCAAAGCGATAGCCCGAGCTGTCATCACCTATCTCACCAATAGAACCACGGATCTTCAGCATGTCAATGATGCCCTTCTCCCTAAGCGGCTTCATGAATTTCTCTTCTGAAATCATCCAGCCTGCGGCTCCTGAGCAGAAGAAAGCAAAGCGGTAGTCGGGAGAGAATCGCTGTGAACCGTTGTAAGCACCGTTGAACTCTGCGAAATACTTGCCCATCAGGTCGTAGGTTGTACGGAACACCCAGTCCTCACGGCGATTCTCCAAGTCGGCGTTACCGGCATTGATACGACGCTTCCAGTTACCCATCACCGAAACGTTATGTATGCCAAACTGACGGGCCCAGAAGAGCTGGAGCGACATTTCCGTAGCACGGCTCGTATTTTTCACGCTACCGGCCTGGGTGGACCAGTCGCGCTTTTCGTAGAAGTCGAAGCCTGTCTTGGCAAAGATGTCATTCTCATACAGCAGCTGTCCATCCTCGGGAAGAATGTAGGCAGTATTGTTGACATGGCCACCACCGGCGGCATTGATACCACGCTCAGCCTCATCGAACTGGTTGTCCCAGGAGATGGTTCCACGGGCAATAAGTCCCTTAGTGATGAAGTCGAGATTCTGCTCGAGAGAGAAGTCAGTGAATACGCGGGTAATTGTTTTCAGCTCATAACCAGCCGTTGCCACGTTCATGGCCGAGTTTGCCATGTTGGAAGCTGCCAATCGAGACCATCCCCATGCGCCATTAGAGAACTTAACGGGGTAAACGTTGGGTGGCATACGGTAAGCACCTGCCCAGTTCTGCTGCTGGAACCACTCGCCGCTATTACCATAATAATAACGTGGAGTCTTCTGCTGGGCATTGGAACCTGCCAAGTTGACCCTGAACTGGGTAGTCTTCGTAATCTGGAAGTCGAGGTTTGAACGAACATTCAGACGGTTGTAGGCATAACCACCCTCGTAACCCTGATTGTTGTCCCAAATCCTGGTCATATCACCCTCGTTCTGATAGTCGAAGGCAACGAAATATTTCACGAAGGACGTACCGCCGGAGAAATTGAGGTTCGCATTATACGACATGGCGGTATTCCTGAACATTTCATCCTGCCAGTCAACATTCGGATAACGCTCTGCCTGACTGTAGTCGCCAAGATAGTTACCATCGGCATCATAGTTTGGCTTCACGGTATGGTCCTGATTGCGGAAGAGGTTGATGAATGTCTGCGGACGATAATATGCCCACGAGGCATCACCACCCAGAGCAAGCTCATGCTCGATGGCCTGGTTGCGGAACATATATCCATCGTAAGAATCGTACTTGCGCGGGAGCTTCGATACTGCCTTCAGCGTAGCGTTGAAACCGACGTCGATTCTAGCCTTGCCCTCCACACCACGCTTCGTGGTAATAAGGATAACACCATTAGCACCTTCCACACCGTAAACGGCTGTTGCCGAGGCATCCTTCAGCACAGAGACCGTAGCCACAGAGGTGATGTCAACGGACTTAATCTCACGCTTCACACCATCGACGAGGATAAGCGGCTGGGCATCCTGGTTCCAGGCAGCGGCACCACGAATGTAGATTCGCGGGTCTTCCTCACCAGGCTGACCTGAAGAGGCAATGGTGGCGATACCCGGGAGGTTACCCGTAAGGGCCGCACTCACACTACCGATACCCGCTGAACGTTCAAGAACTTCACCTGTGGTCTGCGTAATGGCACCCACCACAGATGCTTTTTTCTGCTGGCCGTAACCCACGACGACGACTTCATCAAGCTTAGTGTTCTCAGCAAGCGTAACCTTGAAGCTGCGCTGCTTGCCAACCTTGATTTCCTTGGTAATCATACCGACGTATGAGATTACCAACACTGTCTGTTCCGAAGGTACATCCAGCCGGAAGTTACCGTCGAAGTCGGTAACAGCACCCTTCGACGTGTTTCCCTTCACTACGACCGAGGCGCCAATGAGCCCCTCGCCGTTGGAATCGACGACCGTTCCCTTGACTGGGATGTCCTGTCCCAACACTGTGGTACAAAACATCAACGCCATCATCACTAAAACACCATGTAAAGTGAATGGCGCCGGACGAAGAACAGTCTCTTTCACAAAGTTTGTCAACTGTTGTTTCATCTTGACTGATTTTGATTCATATTCATTGAGTTTATTCATATATTTTTCTTGACTGTAGCACGGAAATCGTATCTGTCGGTTTAGACTTTCTCGCTTAGGTTTAACTTATTTTGCTTGCAAATTTAAAAATTTTTCTCTAATACTACCTATAATAATTGTTGCAATCGGTTTTTGTATACGTAGGAAAAAAACGAAATGAAACAAATAGAAAATGGTTTGCAACAAATAGAAACATAACGAAAGGCAAAAAGCTAAAGGAAATTGTCAAAAAGCAAGTAATATTTATCAAAAAGCAAGTGTCATTTGTCAAAAAACTAGGCTATCCGTTAAAAGGAAATTAACTCTCGGCGATATGGAATCCTGCCTGCGTCAGGTCTTGCCAGAAGTGTGGGTACGACTTGGAAACTACCTGGGGGTTGTTGATGCTAATGGACATGAGGAGCGACATGGGGGCGAAGGCAAGGGCCATGCGATGGTCGTCGTAGGTATCAATAGAAGCAGCCTTCAATCTATAATCGTCAATTGTCCCGTCCCACGACAGTTCGCGTCCGTTTTTATCGTGGAGAATGAAGCCCAGCTTACGCAGTTCGGTCTTGAGGGCCTCGATGCGGTCAGTCTCCTTGATTTTCAGGGTCTGGAGGCCTGTGAAATGGAAGGGTACGCCCAGGGCGCAACAGGTGCAGACGATGGTCTGTGCCAGGTCGGGGGCGTTGGTGAAGTCGTAATCCAGACGGCTCACCCTCTGACCACTCTTCCGAAGCGTAACCGTTGTAGGCACGCCGGGTGTGGCATCCTGGAAAGTGGTCCTAACACCGAGTAGACTGAAGATATAGCGCACGCTGGAGTCTCCCTGCTTCGAGCCGTCCATCAGTCCTGTAAGCTGTATCTCGGCATTAGGGTCACGAGAGAGAGCAACCATTTCGTACCAGTAGCTGGCGGCACTCCAGTCATTCTCTATCAGGTAGGGGCGTGGCTCGTATGGCTTCGGCTTTACCTCGATGGTATCCACAGCTGTCCATTCGGCATCGGCTCCGAACTCGCGCATCGTCCATAGTGTGAGGTCTATGTAGGGGCGCGAGATAATTTCGCCCATGAGCCTGAGCGTCAGGCCATGCTTCAGCACAGGGCCGATGAGCAGAAGGGCAGAGATAAACTGTGAGGAGATGTTTCCTGCTACTTCAAGCAGCCCGCCCTCCAGCTGTCGTCCGCTGATGCGCAACGGAGGGAAACCCTCTTCGCCAGCATAGCTGATATCGGCTCCCAGATGGCGAAGGGCATCGACGAGCACCTTGATGGGGCGGTGTTTCATGCGCTCTGTGCCTGTCAGGAGCCCCCTCCAACCTTCCCCCGTAGGGGAGACATTCTCTGCCGTGGGAGAGGCCGTCACCGCCAGGAATGCCGTCATAAAGCGCATGGCTGTACCGGCAGCCTTGATGTCGATGACCTCAGGCATGGTCTCTAGGGCACGGATAATGACCTCTGTGTCGTCACAATCGCTAAGATTACGAGGAAGCGGGGATTGCATATCCCCTTGAGCAGATTGCATATCCCCTTGAGTAGATTGTGATTTACCTTGAGCAGATTGCATTTTTCCTTGAACCGAAAGAGCATGAATGACAAGTGCACGGTTGGAAATGCTCTTCGAAGCGGGTAGCGTCACCGTAGCACGCAAAAGAGAGGGTGGTGTGAGTAAGTAATGGACCATATTAAATACTTTACAATGCGCAAAAGTAGTTTTTTTTCCACATACCACCAAATATTTCTCCAGAATTTTTTCAGATTTTTTCAACAAAGCAACACTTTGATTCGTAACCGTCTGAACTATTGTTGGTTAACAAAGGTGTAGTCTTTTCTCAAAGTTTCAACAAGTATCACCAAAGTAAAACAAGTTGTTTTGGTATAGAAAAAGCCGTTTTTTCTGTGGGTTTGGACGGACTTCTCTGTACCAAAACAACTTGTTTTACTTTTAAAGGTTCTATTCTGTCTGTCAGTCAGCCCGGCATTTGTGCTGTTGATGAACGGCTTTTACATCATGAAGGTACTTTTTACCCCCTAAAAAGTGAAACTTTCAACATTATTCATTTAACTTGGATTATTCATACCGCTTTGCGGTCTACAGCAAAACAAAAGAAAACAAAAGAAAACAAGAAAAAACAATTATAAGTTTGGTTCTATTTGGTTTTATGGGGTTTTGCGTAACACCGCGAAGCGGTACCATGAATAATTCAGGTTAGGTGGTTGCATTGCCGAAATGTAAAGAAAAAGTGCAGAAAAAAGTGTTCCTAAAATATGAGCATCTAGCGCAAAAAACTG
>JAFVFY010000132.1 GCA_017475265.1 Prevotella sp.
ACCAGCGTTTTTATTGCCCCCTAAGTTAGGGGGTTGGGGGTCTGAACCAGCGTTTGTATATTGTTTCTGTTCCATAATATTATTCTATAGTTAATGTGTTATTATTCTGTTGAGTTAGGCGGCAAAGGAGTCTGTTCAGACCCCCAACCCCCTAACTTAGGGGGCTAAGGGGCTAAGAAGGAGCCTTGTTCAGACCCCCAACCCCCTAACTTAGGGGGCTAATGAACTATTTCCACTTTCATTCCGTTACTCACCTTCTGCTGTCCGGCAACGATGAGCTGGTCTCCTGCGACGAGTCCTCCGCTGACCTGTGCTCCCTGAGCCGACTCTCCGCTGATGAATATCTCGCGCTTGGTGGCCTTTCCGCCATTGACAACCCACACGAAGGTCTTATTGTCGATGTCTAACTGTACGAGGTTGGCGGGGATGAACACGCCGGTGACATCCTGCATGTAGTTGGTGAATGCCTGGCAAATCATGCCGGGCAGGAGCTGGCGGTCGCCGTTGGCGATGGTGGCCTTCACCTCGTAGGTGCGTGAGCGTGGGTCTGCGGTGATGCCCTTCTCGGTGACGCGGCCCTCAAAATGGCGGCCTCCGAGTGCGGGGACGATGATTTTCATCGACGACCCCTTCTTTATCTTCTGCACGTCGTTCTCCGGCACGGCAATCTTCACCTTCACGCTGGAGATGTTCACCAGCTTCACGATGGACAGGCCCGGAACCGCGTTCTGTCCCACTTCGGCGTTCTTACTGGCAATATAGCCGCTGAAGGGGGCGTAGAGCTTTGTGTCAGTCAGCGACTTCTTCGCCAAAGCCTCCTGGGAGATAGCTGTCTTCAGTTGGTTGTCAATGGCAATCCACTGCATCTCGGGCAGCGACCCGGCGTCGTGCAGCTCCTTCATACGGTTGTAAGTGTCTTGGGCCTGCTCCAGACCGGTCTTGGCGATGTTGTAGGCATTCTGCATAGTGATGGGGTCCAGCTCTGCTATCAGCTGTCCCGCACCGACTGTCTGCCCATCACTGACGTAGATTTTTTTGATAGTACCCGCCACGGCAAACGACAACGAGGTGCCGCTCGACTCTTCGATAGTGCCGGAGAAACCCTGCTCGCCATTAACAGCTTCCGCCTGAATCTCCTGAACCTTCACTCTGACCGTCTGCTCTTGAGCGGTCTGTTCTTTCTCACTACAACTACATAGTGCCACAAGCACCATCGTAGTCAAAATTGTCCGAATGGTTTTCATTTTTTAATCGTTCGATGATTGTTGGTTATTTCTTTTATGATATTTATTGCGATATCCTAACGGTGTCATGCCAGCATGTTCCTTGAAATATTTGCCGAAGAACGAAGGATTGGGGAAATTCAGGTCATTGGAAATCTCCTGTATCGTCATGTCGGTGAAGCGCAGCCGGCGCTCAATGGCTTTCATCGTGAAAAGCTGTATGACAGTGCTCGGCCTGCAGTTCATCGTTTCCTTCAGAATGGCCGAGAGATATTTGGGCGTGATGTTGAGCTGGCTGGCAAATTCATCCACCTTGCGGACACGCCCATCGCTCTGTTCTGCCATGCGCATGAACTTGTCGGCCAGCCGTCTGCGGTGGACGCCGGAAGAAGCACCCTCTTGAGAATCCTGCTCTGGCCGATTGGTACACACCATCAGACTCTTCTCCTCGTCACGACGCATCATGGACAGCATTTCCAGCATCACGGTGCCGACGAGCGACCTTACTATGTCGGGGTAGAGAATGGCTGAACGATCCTTCATGCGGTGGAACAACAACTGGAAGTAGCTTTCAATCAGGCTCATGTCATCATCCGTGAGATGCACTTTCGGGTGTTGCCTGAGATACACCATGTCCATCAGATTTGTGTCGCTGTAGATATTGAGGTTCCATATTTCACTGCGTGTGAACCATATCTGACGGCAATTGAAATCAGACGAAGCCATGAAGTTGCTGATGATATTACGGCGCATATAAAGAAACAGATCGTTCTTCGCCAAGGTATACTTGACATCGTCGTATTCAAACTGCGCCCGGCCACCCGTACATACCAAAACGATTCCGTGATTATCTGTATAGAACCTGCCGCTGGGTATGCATCCCCAGTCGATGTTTTCCATCACCACAAGATCGTCGCAGTCGTCTATACGATAGGTGCCGCTCCCCTCTCGAGGCTTTATTTCTTGTAAATCCATGCTATCCCAATCTCCATACTGTTCTGATTGTGTCTCTTTTGGGGTGCAAAATTCGGCAAAAATATTCTATTTTCGCTGTTTTATATGTTATCAAATATGTCCTATTACCAAAAACGACGTAAAAAAGGAAGAAATCAGCTACAAATAAAGAAGTTTAAGACAGATATTTAAAGGCAAGCATAGTGAGGTCGTCACTCTGCACGGTATCACCAACGAACTGGTGGACGGCGTCAATCATCGTCTCGATAAGTTGCTGAGGGGAACCAGAAAAAGAAGCGATTACATCGTTGATACGTTGCTTTCCAAACTGCTCACGCCTGGCGTTCATGGCCTCTGTCAGACCGTCGGTATATAGGAAAAGAGTCGTTCCGGGAGCCATGACAATTTCTTGCTCCGAGTATTTTAAGTCTGGACTGAGGCCAATGGGGATATTGGAAGCACATGGAAGCAGTTCGGTTTGGAAATATGGTGCATCGTGGCCGGCGTTACAATAACGCAGATGGCCCGTCTGTAAGTCGAGCACACCAACGAACAGCGTGACAAACATACACTCGTCGTTCCCCTCGCAGATGTTCGCGTTCATCGTCTCCACGATATGACTCGGCTTATCGGTATGAGCCGAGATATTGCGGAAGAGTGTCCGGCTGACAGCCATAACGAGCGAAGCGGGCACGCCCTTACCTGACACGTCGCCGATACAGAAGAAGAGTTTTCCCCCCTCCTGCTTCTCCCCTTCGGGGGAGGAGGATGATTGGGGAAGGATGAAAAAGTCATAGAGGTCACCGCCAACAGCTTTGGCTGGTGTCAGCGAGGCATAGAGCTCAATGTCTTTGCGATTGGGGAAAGCGGGGAACGTCTTGGGTATCATGGACATCTGGATGCTGTGAGCCACGTTCAGCTCACTCTCTATGGATGCCTTGGCTGCGGTCGACGCTTTCAGTTCCTCCATATACTGCTTCAGCGACTGTTGCATGGTGCCGAAGGAGTCGCGCAGTCGGGCTACTTCGTCGTCGTGCTGGAACGTGGGCAACGGGGCGTTGAAGTTGCCTTTTGCCACCTCCTGAGCCGACTCGGTGAGGAATCCCAATGGCTTAGTGGCGCGGCGGATGCTCCTGGTCGTGAAGAAGAAGATGGCCAGACAGCCGATACACATGAAGAACACGATGACGGCCGCAAACAACAACCCCCACCAGAACACCAATTCGCGATGCTGGAGCACAACCAATGTCCAGCCCGTCTTGCCTAACTGCTTGGAATGAATATAATAAGGTGTACCCTTCAAATCTTTCATCTCAAGCTCGTCATTCAACACCTTTTGTTCCCCTTTAAGAATATTGACGTCAAGGGAATCAGTACCAGTAATCCTGTTGCCTTTGCTGTCGAGAATCTGAATGGAGAAATAAATCTTGCCATCAGCCTCATTGTTTTCTCTAGAGTCGCTTAGGAATTCCTTCTTGACACTTCTCATCGTCTCCTCGATGGCAACGCCAAGCCCTTTCAGACTCAGGTCAACGCCATACACGCCGACTTTGCTCCCCTGGCTGTTGAAGACGGGCACGGCGTAACTGCAGTATATACCACTGTTGACGGAGTCATCGTAGTACAAGTCTGACAGGTAACCGCCATCGTTTCTGTCTAAGGATATTGCTTGCTGATACCATGCTCCATTGAAATAGTCGTGCTGCGCAGAGCCTATCTGCCGACGCTCAATGTGCGTGCTGTCAGCGTAATAGGCGTATGCTTCGAACCAAGGGCCATCGGACATTGACCATTGACCATTGTCCATTGACCGTTGACCATTGACCATTGACCGTTGACCATTGACCATTGACCGTTGACCGTTGACCATTGAGTTTTGACCTTTATAATCTTTGAAGTAGTCTGGCTCGAAAGCAACAAAACATCCTATAAGCTGCTTGTTGACCTGCAGAATGTTCTCCAACGCGTCGAACACATGATCAGGACTGTCCAAACTAGCCTCCACCTCGGCACGGTTGTTAAATGTAATACTCTTTGCCACATGTAACATGGTCTCAAGATTGCCGACAATCCCGTCGGTCACGTAGTCCCCACGCGTGCTGCTGGTCCCGAGCGAGACTTCATAGATCAGCGCGAGTATGGCTCCAATGATCAGCACATTGAAGAACGACATAATTCCGATGACACGCCAAGTGATGCGGCGCGACAGTTTGCCCTTTTTCATATCACTTTTTCGATGGTCAATATATTTCTATGATTCTCGTAGGCATAGCGAACATCATCCATCTTACGTCGGAGGAGAAAGATGCCAAGCCCGCCGATGTTGCGTTCTTCCCAAGACAGACTGGTGTCGGGCGTTTCCAACTCCATGGGATTGAAGGGCGTACCGCCATCCTCAAAACGGATGGTGATGCGGTCGGTTTTTTGGATGTCTACATCCAAAAAGCCATCGGAGTCGGGGGGATAGGCGTAGGATGTCACATTCATGACAATTTCTTCGCAAGCCAACCGCAGCATCAGGGCCTCTTTCGGGCCACAGGAAGAGAGCTCTGGAGACTTCAGGAGAACCCTGAGTATCTGCCGCGCCTGTCCTTTGATGGGTTGGAAATGGAATGTGCTCATACTCTCAAATCTAAACTCTAAACTCTCAACTCTCAACGCCCCACTAAGATGATAATGGAACGCGGGCCAAGGAGTACCTCATGCTGGTTGTCTATGAAGGGTTCCTTGCCTGGCTCGAAGATGTCTTCGGGCGAAGGCATGCCGGTATTGGCAAATATGTGCCAAGCCATGCCTTCGGGAAGCTGAGGAAGTTCAAAGCCGTGCATCTCCCAGTGCATGTTCATGGCCACATAGATGATGTCGTCGGGTACACCGTCGGTTGCGGCATATTGTCCGTTCAGCATGAACGCTACCGTGAGATTGTTGTGCCCGCTTTCGGGTTGCCAGGCCTTCACACCATGCCACGAGAAGTCGGGGCAGCCGAGACCTGAATAGTCGCTAAGACGCAAGTGCTCGTCGTAGCGAAGCACTTTGTGCAGACGGCGGAACTTGATGATCTGCTTGAAGTAGCGGAAGATGTCGGCGTTCTTCTCTAAGTTGTTCCAGTCGAGCCAGGCTATCTCGTTGTCCTGACAGTAGGCGTTGTTATTGCCCTGCTGTGAATTGCCCATCTCGTCGCCCGACAGCACCATGGGGATGCCCTGGCTCACCATGAGCATCGTGATGGCGTTCTTCACCTGCCGGTGGCGCAGACGGTTGATGTCGGGGTCATCGCTCTCCCCTTCGCAGCCGCAGTTCCAGCTGTTGTTGTGGTTCTCGCCGTCACGGTTGTCCTCGCCGTTGGCTTCGTTGTGCTTGACGTTATACGACACGAGGTCCATCATCGTGAATCCGTCGTGCGCCGTGATGAAGTTCACGCTGGCCTTGATGCCCCGTCCCTGTGAGGCATAGAGGTCGGGGGAGCCGATGATGCGCTCCTTCACGTCGGCCAGCACGTCGGTATCACTCTTCAGGAAGCGGCGCATGCTGTCGCGGAACTTTCCGTTCCATTCGGCCCAGCGTCCCCATGACGGGAACGAGCCCACCTGATAGAGTCCACCAGCATCCCAGGCCTCGGCGATAAGCTTTGTCTTGCCGAGAACAGGGTCGTGGGCCAGCGATTCGAGTAGTGGCGGATTCGACATGGGATTGCCGTTCTGGTCGCGTCCGAGGATGGCAGCCAGGTCGAAGCGGAAACCGTCGATGTGGTAGTTGGTGACCCAGTAGCGCAGGCTCTCGACAATCATGTCGCGCACATTAGGATTGTTGCAGTTCAGGGTGTTGCCGCAGCCGCTGAAGTTATAGTAATAACCTTCGGGAGTCAGCATGTAATAGGTCTTGTTGTCGATGCCGCGATAGGATATGTAGGGTCCCTGCTCGTTGCCTTCGGCGGTGTGGTTGAACACCACGTCGAGCATCACCTCAATGCCGTTCCTGTGCAGCTGCTTCACCATGTTCTTCAGTTCATCCACCTGCATGGCGAACCTGCCCGACGAGGCGTAGGCGGCCTTGGGGGCGAAGAATCCCACGTTGCTGTAGCCCCAGAGATTGAAGAGCTCACGCCCGTCAACCGGCGAGACACGATGGTTTTCAAACTCGTCGAACTCATGGATGGGCATCAGCTCCACACAGTTCACGCCCAGCTCCTTCAGATAGGGAATCTTCTCGATGATGCCGGCAAACGTACCCCGGTGCTTCACGCCAGAAGCTGCGCCACACGTGAAGTTGCGCACGTGCATCTCATAAACGATGAGGTCATTGACGGGCGTTTCCATCGGCAGGTCGTCTTCCCAGTCGAAGTCATCCAGCACCACACGGGCACGATACTGGTAGAGGCTGTCCCAGTTGGGCTGCTGTCCCCACACGTCACGCCCGACAATCAGCTTTGCGTAAGGGTCGAGCAGTATCTTCGACTTGTCGAAGCGATGGCCTTCTTCCGGTTGGAAAGGCCCATCCATGCGGAAACCGTATTCTATGTTCTCATAATCCAAGTCGAAGATAATCATCGAAAACACATTGCCCAGCCGGAACTCCTTGAAGAATGGAATTTCGACAAACGGCTTTTCTTCACGGTTGTGGAAAAGCACCAGCGTGCAGTCGGTGGCATAGCGGGAATAGACCGAGAAGTTAACCATATCGCCAACGACTGTTGCACCAAACGGATATGGTCTGCCCGGCCTCAGCTTCAGTCCCTGGTACTCATGTGTAGGAAACAAATCGACTCTGTGCATCTCTCTAAACTCTAACTTGGATTATTCATACTTTTTTCAACAACGGATTTTACGGATTACACGGATTAAACAGATTATAATAGATTTCACAGATTTCTTCCAGATTCGATGGGGAGATAATAAATAATCCGTGAAAATCCGTGAAATCAGTTTTAATCCGTTGTTTTACCATATTGCCATGAACAATGTAGGTTCAACTCCCAACTCTGTCCCTGAATTCCTCCATCGTGCTGAAAATATCGAAGAAGCTATTGAAGCCCGTGACATTCATGATGTCATTGACCTCATCGCCGATTCCCACCAGATAGAGTTTCAGTCCTTTCGTGGCTGCCACCTTCTTGGAATAGAGCAATACACGTAAGCCCGTACTGGAAATGTACGTACAGGCAGTCATATCAATCACGGCACTACAGCCTTTCTCCAGAATGGCCAGAATCTCGTTCTGTACTTGCTGGTAGTTAAAAGAGTCCAGCTCTTTACCCAATTTATAACTTTCTATATTCATACTCTTAGCGTAGTTCTTTAACTTGGATTATTCATACTCTTTTTTCAACAACGGATTTTACGGATTACACGGATTATACAGATTATAAGGGATTTCACAGATTTCTTCCAGATTCGATAGGGAGATAATAAATAATCCGTGAAAATCCGTGAAATCGGTTTTAATCCGTTGTTTTACCATATTTTAATAATGTTGGTTAAACTTTATGGGAGCCTTCGCCCAGTCCATGCAGTTGCGCACACGGAGGTCAGCGTATGGCTCAGCATTGAAGATGGTTTTCGTGATGGTCATCAGTTGCTCCGTGCCGTAGAGGAAGGAGAACGGACGGGGAAGCTCCATCGTCAAGTCAATGGCTTCCTGCAGAAGGTTCACATCGTCATGACAGTCAAACAGGAACCTGTCGGTGTCGTGGTTATCGAGGAACAGCACCAGCTTGAAGCCGTCAGGATACTTGGCGAAATGGTCGGCAATCTTGCTGCGCAAGGTCTGATTCCCCTTGATGCCCCGGCCGGCACGGAGTTCTTCGAGCAGGATGTCGCGATAGGCAAAGTCCAGCACACCATCCAGCGTACCCACGTAGTCGGCCTGCAGGTCGTCCTGGCTAAACGGTTTGGTGTCCTGTGCCAGGAACTCGTTCAGCCTGTCTGTTGTCTTGAAATACAACTGGCCAGCCAACTGCGGGCCAATACCGAACGCCCACACTTCGCCGAACACGACGATGTCGCTACAAATAGCCTGTAACTGCTCGCGCAAGCTCTTCAGGAAACTATGCGGCTGTCCCAAAGCATGGTCGATACGGAAAGCATCCACCCCCATGCGGGCGAGCCGCTCGGCCTTGTCAATCATGAAACTGACCACCTCGGGGTTCGTCAGGTTGAACTTCGGCAGGTCGCCGAAGCCTAGGAACGAGACGAACTCGTCGCTATCCTCCTTGGGATAGAAAAACCAATCGCGGTGCTTACCGCCGTTCTTCAGCAGCGACTCCTGGAACATCGGTGCCTCGTACCAGCAGTGGTTGGGCACAAAGTCACAGATGATCTTCATCCCCTTCCCGTGGGCCATGTCAAGCAGCTGCTGGTAGTCCTCCCACGTGCCGATGTGCGGGTCCACCTCGTCGAAGTTCAGCGTGTGGTAGCCGTGGTAGTTTGCCGACTTGAAGATGGGCGACAGCATGACGGCATTGAAGCCGAGCCCCTTGATGTAGTCAAGCTTTTCAATCACTCCCTGCAGGTTTCCCCCGCAAAAGACGTTCTCACTCTTTGGCGGCACCTGCCACCCTCCGTTGAACCTGTCAATCAGCAGATGATAGATTCGGATGTTATCAAACCAGTTATTCATATCACTATTTATTTATTCTCTCGATGTTTACGCTACAACTTTAGAAATTTTCGGCAAAGATAAACAAAAATCCTAGAACCACAAAATGATTCAAGGATTTTTTGTTGAACAAAACCATAGCTTTTGTAGAACAAGCCCACCAAGTCGATGTAGTTTAACCTAAATTATTCATTATCTTTTCTTTTTATGGTTATCCGCAATTAGCCGACCAAAAATTTGGCTGAATCCTTAGAAATGCTTACCTTTGCACCAAGTTTGAAATTCCACTGCAAGATGAAGCTATTTGAATTTACCCAGCGTTTCCCCGACGAGGCCTCCTGCGAG
>JAFVFY010000065.1 GCA_017475265.1 Prevotella sp.
CACGAAGGGTGAAGTTGCCCTCTTCGGCATTAATGCCACTCGGCCACGATGTCTCATCCTTCGACGGATAGTCGGGCAGGAACTGTGTGGTCAGCACAGATGTCTTGTGTTTACTCCCGTCGATAATAGCGGCATTCTTCTTCAATCGCACTTCCTTTCGCTGTCTGTCCTTCGTCAGCACTACATGGTCTTTGTCCACTTCTGCGTAGTTCCAATATTCGCAGTCGTATATGGCGTAGTCGTCGAACAGCCCGATGAGCCATTCGCCCGTCACCTCGTCCCTCAGACAGAGGTCGAGACTCGATTTCACTTGCGCCTGCCCCGCCACTGCGACGAGGGCGAGCAGGATGGTGATGATGGTCTGCTTCATATTCATTTTGGTTTTATTTCAGCCTTTCCTTCAGTCTTGTTAATTCGTAGTCGAAGTTGTAGAAGCCTTGCAATTGCAGATCGTCGCGGACACGGCGGCAGTCGGGGGTGATGGTTTCGTAGTGGGGGATGCCGTTGAAGTGGAAAAGTTCCTGCATACGGGCAAAGCCGTCGTAGGTGAGGCAGATGTTCACCTCGTCGGCCAGCCACTCATCGATATATTTGTGGTAAGCTTCGCTACCCTCGGCGGTGCGCTCCTCGGCAATGAAGATGAGCTTTACATCATCGCGCTTGGCAATCTCAGCCCGCTTGTCCTTGCTGCTCTGTATGGCCGAACGGCAAGGACCGCAGCCCATCCCCCAAAAGTCGATAAGGAGATACTTGCCGGGATACTTTTCGCAGAGATGTCGGATAAGGTCGGCCATCAGGCCATCGGGCAGAGGCGATGAGAGCTCGGTCTGCGCCATCTTGTGGGCATAGAACTGCTCAGCCTTCTGGTGGACGTAGGGGTGGGCAAATGTGGAAAGATAGAGAGGCATCATATTGCTGGGTGTCCTCATGCTGGCTACGCTTTCCTCTCGTTCTGCAACCGTTTTTGTCGTGTCGGCGAGGATGCGGGGAATGACATCCTCGTTGTTGCGCCAGTAATTGAAACCGCTTAGCATATCTTTGTATGCGCAAAGTTGTGCCATCAGATTGTCGTGTTCGCTACCCATGAGTTCTTTCAATGCAGTGTAACCTCCAGCAAGCTCTTTCTTCTCGTTTTCGACATTAGCCACAACACCGCCATTTTCGTCCTCAATGTCTTTGTATTTGCCGATGCGAACGGGCTGTGCGAACTGCATGCGGTTGAGCAGATGGGAATAGTCGCTGCTGACAAAGAGCAGGGGATTGTCAAAGTCGATGCGCCGCAGCTGGTAGTAGTTCTTATAGTCGAAAAGCTTCTGCCACTCCACGCTGTCGAGAATTTCAGTATGGTACGCGCCATCGCGCA
The DNA here is from genome assembly GCA_017475265.1 of Prevotella sp. GTDB lineage: Bacteria > Bacteroidota > Bacteroidia > Bacteroidales > Bacteroidaceae > Prevotella. The sequence goes on from JAFVFY010000065.1 coordinate 1,364, forward strand.
CCTCCTGTTTCATCAGGGCAAACTCGCGGTTCATAGCGTAGGACATGTAGCTCTCTGCAAAACTCGTCTGCATGTCGGCCAAAGCCAAATGCATTTCCATCGGTGTGTAGTGTTCACGTCGGCTCACGGTTTGCAGACAGTACATCGCGTTCTGCCAAACCTTGTCAGCCAGAGTGTTTGCCTCGTCGAACTTGCCTTTGCAACGGCTCAAGGGGATAAGGACATCGGTAATCGAACCGCTGGTGCGGAGCCACCTTTCAACGTCGCGACTGCTACCGTTGTTATAGACACAGACGTACCTGCCATTATCATCCTTGCGCACGGTGATGTCGATGGTCTCGCCGGGACGTGCATAAAATGGCATTTCACTGAAACCAACCTTCGACTCCATCGTATAGAACGTTTGGCAAACGGGGTAGCTGGCCTGGAACTTCTTGCAGAACGTACCGTCGTCAGCGATGTCGAGCACCAGCGTCGCATCGTCCTTCTCGAAAACATCCTCGAAGTAACATTCCATCGACGTGAATCCGAATTGCTCGGCATTGTAGCCTTCAATGCGGCCTTTCACCGTGATGGTGTCGGTCTTGAACCAGTCATCGGGCACTGTCCACGGATTAGCATCGGCGAATTCCTGCACCGTAGGTACTTTCAGTTTTATTTTCTTATCGTGGATGCCCAACAGTTTGAATGCTCTGGTTCCGTCGCCCTCGATGAAGTCGAATATCTGTATCTTCTTCGGTAATGGCGCGAAATGCATGGTAAACTCGGTGATTCCACTCTCTGGTGACTGCACCCATGTGTTGAGTTTCAGTCCCTCGGCAGAGCGCAACGAGTAGCGGTTGCCGTCCTCGTCCATGAGATAGGATGATGAGACAAATTGGAAACTTTGTCCCTTGGAGTACTCCATTGTGAAATGTACGGTTGTCGCCGTATCCCTGAATATAACCTCACGGGCTTTCAGTTCGCCGCTCGACACATTTACGCAGGCCATTGCCACGGGGTTCTTGATGGTCTTGAATGTCTTTGCCTGCCCTGCCACTGCTACGAGGGCAAGGAGGATTGTGATAATGTTTTTCTTGTTCATATTCGTTTTCGTTTAATTGTTTGCAAAGTTATGAAATAATATGCAGGTTACTCCACGGAAAAACCATAAACTGTGCGCCAAGAATGAAAGTCTAAAACTATTTTAAGAATTTCATGTGTTTTGGGGCACATAATTGGCTCGCGTTTCTCTAATCCTTGCATATATGTCATCCTATTCCACCTTCAGTTTCTCCTTTCCTTTGTACTTCGTCATGTCGCTGACGATGACTTGTTCGCCAGATTCCAGGCCGCTGATGACCTCAATGTAGTCGTAGTTGCACTCGCCGAGGCGGACTTGGCGGGGATGGAGCATGTTGCCGTCGAGAACAAAGAGGGTGTAGTCACCGGGGCCGCTGTAGAAGGAACCGTTGCGGATGCGGAGCACGTCGTCCTTGATGCTGGTGATGACGAAGACTTCGGTGCGGAGACCGGAGCGGAGGCGCGGGTGCGACATGTTGTCGGGCACGACGGTGAAGGTGATGGCACCGCTCTGGCTCAGGGGCGTAACGGTGTTGATGATACCCGTCAGGCGTTCCTTGCCGATGCGCAGTATGACCTGACCGCCGACGCGGACGCGCTCGCTGTGGCTGTCGGAGATTTCGCACTCAGCCTTGAAGTGCGTGAGGTCGCTGACCACGGCAATCTTCTGACCTGCGCCGATGGTGCTGCCGACCTCGCTGTTGATGTAGGTGAGTGTGGCACGGCGCGGCGAGCGGATCTTGGCATCGTCGAGCGTGCGGCGCTTCTCGTCGAGTCCCTTCTCGAAGATGCCGTTCTGGAGTTGCTGCATACGGAGGTCGGCCTGCCGCACGCGCTGCTCGTTCTGGTACTGCTGACGCAGTTGCGAGAGTTGCATCTGGGCGGTTTTTAAGGTCGTCTCGGCCTGACGTACACGGTCGCGGGTGCCGCTGCCAAGGCTGTCGAGGTAGAGTTCGTTGCGCAGCTGGGCTTCGAGTTGCGAGAGTTCCATTTCCTTCACCTCAATCTGCATCCGGCGGTCGGAGAGTTGCGTCTCTACGTTGGCCTTCAGTTGGGCGGTCTGCTGACGGCGTATCTCGCGCTCGTCAAGGGCCTTGGAGTAGTCGGTCTCAGCGGACTGCAAGTCGAGGCGCAGCAGGGGCGTGCCGACATCCACGCTGTCGCCGCTGTGGGCATAGACCTCAAGAATCTTCGAGCTGATGGGCGACACGATGATTTCCTCGAAGGCAGGCACGATGCGCCCCGTGGCCGAGACGCTGACGTCGATGGTGCCGCGGTCCACCTCGGAGATAATGAGTGCCTTGCGGTCAAGGGTCGGAATCATCTGCGTGCCGAGCCAGGCACCTGCGCCGAGCACTGCTACCGCGATGGCAACGGCCACGGCGATGCGACGGAGTTTGCGCCGGCGTTGTTCACTGACAGGAATCGCCCTGTCCATCGTCTGATTGTCGTTCTTCATATATCTAATGTTCAATGATCAATGTTCAATGAGACGTTCTACGTCTGCCGTGAGTTCGCAGCCACGCTCGAAGTCCCAGAGGGCGATGCTGCGGAGCTGATAGTAATAGTACCAGTAGTTGAAGAGTTGCTGGATGCGGTTCTGGCGGGCCTGGTCCTTGGCAGTCTGGGCGCTGGAGAGTTCGAGGGTCGAGATGCTGCCTATCTTGAACGTCTCGACGTTAGTGTGGTAGCGGCGGCGGGCGATGGTGTCGGCCTCGCAGGCGATGCGCAGTTGCTCGGCTTGGTTGTTGAACTGCTCGGTCAGGATAAAGATGTCCTGGCGGAAGTCCTGCGACTGCTGGCGCAACTGGCCCTGGATGATGTCGCGGTTGCTCTCGGCGAGGCGACGCTGCCCCTTGCGCTTGCCCCAGTCGAGCAGCGGCACGGTGATGCCCACTGAGACCACCTCGTTGCTCAGCAGGTTGCGGTAGGCGCTGTTCATGTTATCGCCCGTGCCGGTGTAGCCCAGTTGGGCGTAGAGGTTGATGCTCTGGCGGTTGGCGCGAGCCGAGGCCACGGCGTAGTCGGCCTCCATCTGGCGGCGGCGCATGGTGGTGGCGAGGGCGTTGTTCTGGAGAGCGTGGGCAAGGACGTCCTCGTAGTCGAGATGGAGACCCAAGGCCGACGCTTCGGGAACGGTTGCGGCGATGGGGGCTTCCACGTCGAGGAACGATCGGAGGGCGAACTGGCGGGCCTGCCGGGTGCTCTCGCTGTTGGTCAGGGCACTGCGGGCAGTGAGCACGTCGAGGCGCAGTTGCAGCACGTCGTTCTCGCTGATGGTGCCCATGCGGCGCTTGGCCTGCGCCACCTCGTAGAGTTTCTCGGCGGTCTGCAGGTTCTGGCGGGCGATGTTCACCTGTTCACCTGCCAGCAGCAGACCGAAATAGAGGTTGATTGCCTGCATAGCCACCTGCTCCGTCTCTGTGAGGAAGCGCGCCTGCGCCTCGCGGTAGCGCAGCGGCTCTATGCGGCGGTTCCACTTCAGGTGGTTCACGCTGAAGAGCGGCTGCGAGAGGGTGACGGCCACGGGCAGCGACATAAACTGATTGCCCGACCCGCCGCTGCCCGACTGGTGCAGATAGTCGAGCGACGACTCCACGCTGAGTGTGCCGCCCGTGGGCCACAGTTTCTGCGTGATGTTCACCGCGCCGTCCAGTCCGAGGTAGTCGTTGCGCACGAACGACAGCGAGCCGTCGGCCTGCTGGTACGAACTGTAGCGCTTGTTCCACGACGGTGCCGTGCCCGACAGCGACACTTCCGGCAGCAGATCTGCCCGGTAACTGCGCCACTGCCAATAGGCTGAGCGCAGTTCGCCTAAGGCTACCGCTGCATCGATGCTCTGGCGGCGCGCCATCATGATGCAGTCGTCGAGGGAGAGGCGGAGGGTGTCCGTCTGTGCCAAGACGGCGAGGGGCAACCAAGCGAGGAAGAACGTGAACAGTCTATTCATGATGTAAGGCTTCGACGGGACGTTTGTACATGGCGCGGAACGTGGGCACGACCATGCCGAGGGTGACGATGGCGAGGAGCAGGAGGTACTGGATGGCGCAGACGATGAGGAAGTGCAGCCAAAAAGTATTTACCCAGTCCGTTTCCTGACCAGTGCCGCTCATAGTGAAGCCGTGAGCGAGGCCAACGTTCATGGCGAATTGTAACCAGATGATTTGTCCGATGACGGCGGCGATAAACGTCAACAGGGCGGCTTCGCGCCAGAGCATCCAGAAGATGTTGCGGCGCTTGGCTCCGAAGCTACGCATAATGCCGATGTCCTCGGTGCGTTTGCGGATTTGCAGCCAGAAGGTGCCGAGTGTGCCGAGTATGACGTTGAGCAGGAGCAGGGCGATGAAAGTGCCCATGACGGAAAGTTCCGTGCCGACGTCGCTCCTGCTATTGTTGTTGAAGTAGTCGGCGTAGGGCATAGCGAGGGCGAGACCGTAGTTGCCGACCTGCATTTCCTGTTGTGTTTCTTTCGTCTGTATCTTTGTGACGAAGGCGGCGGCATCGGCTTCGGGGTGCAGGCGGATGAACATCTTCGCGTTGGTGCTGGCCAAAGTAGTGCGAGGGACGAGGATGATGTAGCTGTAGCGTTCGTTGGGACGGAAGCGGTAATCTTCGACAACGGCGGCTACAGTGTAGCGGGCAGCTACTTTCCGACCTTGGGCCAAGGCAGGGTCGCTGTAGTCATACTCCACGAGGCGGCGGCCTACGGCCTGGTCGGTGCCGAAGAGGGCAAGAGCCATCGAGCGGGTGATGACGGCACCGTCGGTGGGACAGTCGTTACTGAGGACATCGGCGGCAGGACTGCCCTCAACGGGTGTGATGCCGAGGGTTTCGAAGAACTGCTCATGCAGTAGGAAGGTCTCTTCGTAGGCTCCGCATTGGCGGGTAGTGTCGGTCTCGGCGCAATAGTTGCAGTGGCGGTAGTGACCGACGCCCGCATAGCCGTCCATCAGTCCGGCGTACTGCACCTCTGGTAGAGCGCGGACACGGTCGCGTATGGTGTAGAGATTGGCAATGGCCTGAAGAGCAAAGCGCTCTTCGGGGGAGAGGCGGGTGGTGTCGGTTTCGGTGAAGCCATTAGGAAGAACTACCGGATGTTCAATGGGCTTGGCATGGTTGTAGAATCCCACTACCCCTACCAGCAGATGGTCGCGCTCGAAGTCGCCAGCGGGGCGGCATAGGTAGGTGTCATAGGCAGTGACGACGAATCCGTCGAGGAAGTGGAAGCTGAGCACTGCCACAAGGGCTATCTCAATTATTATCCACGCGTTCTGGCGCCGGTGCGCCCAAAAGTTCTTTATTGTTTGGTTCATCTCTTCTGGTTTAGGGATTCGACAATCGGTTTACGGAGTGACGCCCATGCAGGCAATAGCGCGGCCATCAAATTGAGCACGGCGCAGCACAGGAAAGCGATGAGAAAAAGCGTGGGTGTGAAGAACATCCAGATAGTGAGGCTTATCTCGGGGCTTGGCAGAGTATTGGTCTGGAAAATATCCTTGAAGATGGCACTGTCGCACACGGTGCTGACAAAAAGCCACGAAAGCCCCCAGCCAACGATGCCGCCGAGAAGCGTCAAGACGAGGTTCTCGGAAATGACCTCGTTGAGCAGTGTGCGCCGCTTGGCTCCGAATGCCTTGCGGATGCCCATCTCGGCGCGGCGAGCCTCCATACGATTGCTCATCAGTCCGCTTAGGTTGATGGCAGGCAGGAAGAGGAACAACAGCATCAGGATAGCGGGCGGCAGGAGTTCCTTGGCCTGGTCGGTGAGACCTTGGTCGTTCATTTTGTGAAAGAAGTGTATGTTCTTGAAGAAGTGCTTTTCGGCGCCGACCACCCATCGTGTGGGTTCGCCCATCTGCTGGGTAGCCACAGCATTGTAGTGCTGGCGGAGAGGTTCCAGTTCTTCGAGGAACTCCTCGCGGCTGTAGCCGTCGCGCAGCAGGACACGCACCTCGAGAAATCCGCAGTAAGCCAGCTGGTCGAGGTTCAGTTCATCAACAGGGGCAGCCCTGTAATCAGCCTTGTAGGGCAGGTAGATGTCGGCTGTGGAATTCATCATCAGCGGACTCACCGTCTTCACCACGCCGACGATGCGCAATGACGGATGGTCTTCGCGGTCGTAGATGACGAAGTGGTCGGAACCGTCCAACTTCTTCGCCAGCCGCTCGGAGACGACGCAGACACGCTCGCCGTCGCGGAACTCCTTTTCAGAGAAAGACCGTCCGCTGATGAAGTCGAGGTCGTAGAGGCGAAAGAAGTCAGGGTCACAGGGTATGGCTGAGATGGCCTGTAGGTGCTCCAGACTTTCGTCGGCAATGCCGAGGGAGTTGCGATAGGCGAGTCCCGTAGCCAGTTCTACGCTCTTCATCTGCCGGAACACGGAGTCGATGCACTCCGTGGATACGGCTGCAGGGAAACCGGAATTGTTTTTCTCCGCCGACTCGGTGACGAAGCAGTTGGTAATGTAGAGCGTGCGCGAGCGATTCGACTCTGGCGGAATATCCCCCAGCAGGATATTGAACACGATGGCAATGACCATGGCCGAGGCGATGGCCACCGCCGTGCCCGCGACGTAGATGGCAGAGAAGAGTTTGTCCTCGCGGATGAGCGCAAAGGCATGTCGTATGATCTTAATCATCCATGTAATCCGTTTAATCTGTGGTCAACATAATATCGTGAAATTCGCGTAATTCGTTGTTTCACATAATCTGCCGTCCGTCGAGGAACTTGATGATGCGGTCGGTCTGGGCGGCCTGCTGCTCGTTGTGGGTCACCATGACGATGGTGCGGCCGTCCTCGCGGTTCAGGCGGTGGAGCAGTTCCATGATCTCCGCACCCATCTTCGAGTCGAGGTTACCGGTGGGCTCGTCGGCCAGCAGGATTTCGGGGTTGCCGATGATGGCTCGGGCAATGGCCACGCGCTGGCACTGTCCGCCGGAGAGCTGTGTGGGGCGGTGCTTCATGCGGTGGGAGAGGCCGACGCGCTCGATGACCTCCTTGGCCAGCCGGATGCGCTCGCCGCTGCGCACGCCGCGGTAGATGAGCGGCAGCTGCACGTTGTCGAGGACGTTGAGCGTCGGGATGAGGTGGAACGACTGGAAGACGAAGCCCAGCGTCTTGTTGCGCAGTTCGGCGAGGCGATTGTCCGAAAGCTTCGGGTCGATGCGCGTGCCGCACAGCTCAATCTCGCCGCTCGTCGGCTCGTCGAGCAGTCCCATGATGTTGAGCAGCGTCGACTTGCCGCAGCCCGACGGTCCCATGATGCTGAGGAACTCGCCCTTGCGGACTTCGAGGTTCACATTCTCCAACGCCTGTGTCTCCACTTCGTCGGTACGATAGATCTTGTTGATCCCATTCAGTTTGATTACTGTTTCCATTGTTCTTTTGTTTTTATTGTTATTTGTTTATTCATCTTTTAATGCTTCGGTTATTTCGCTCCGGCAGATGCGCAACGCGGGGATGGCGGTGGCGATGAGTACGGCGCACAATATGATAAGGTAGACGATGACGGAGACCACGAGGAAGTGGGTGCCGAAGTCGTCGAACCAGAGGTGTATGGCGGAGTCGGGGCTTGCAAAGTTGTCATATAGTCCTCGGCTGACGGCAAACTGGAAGTAGATGATGCAGCCCAGCAGGACGCTGACGGTGGTGAGCAGCCACGCCTCGCGGATGAAGCCCCAGAAGATACTCCAGCGCGTGGCACCGAAAGCGCGGCGAACGCCGGCCTCCTCGCGCCGCTGGCGTGTGTACATGAGCAAAGTACCGAAGACACCGAAGGTTAGGTTGATGGCGAAAAAGGCTGCAACAAGCAGGTTGCGGCGCGTTTGACGGCCTAAGTGACCATCCTTCACCAGTTTGTCCTGAACCTTGCTGAGTGCCTCCATCTGACGGACGTAACAATGCTCCGTCACCAAGTCGCGCTGCACCTCCTGTTCGTGGGCCTGCACGAACTGCGACGCATTGACACCCTCACGGAGCCGCGCAATGATGGGTACGGCGACGGGAAGGCTGTTTTTACAGATAAAAGGATTAGTACATTCGCGGTCATACCCGAAAAAGCGCACATCCTCCACAACGGCGCGGATGGAGTAGTATTTGTCTTTTACCCATTCCGGCTCGTCGCCGTCAAAGTTCAGTTCACTTGCAAGCAACTTCCGTCCGGCCACATCGATGGTGCCGAAGAGCTTCATCGCCACAGAGCGCGTCAGGATGATGGTATTGTCCTCTTCGCAGTCGTGCGACAGTTCACTTGTCGGCACATCGGGCGTCAGCGACTGAATACCATAGACCTCGAACATTCGCGAGTCCTTGTTAAAGCCAAAACAAAAGCATTGAACGGAGTCGCCGTCATGGTAGAAGTATTTGGGCATCGACACAGTGCCGAATCCTATGGGCGTTGAACTCGCCGCGTAGGCCATCTCCACACCGTCTATCTGCTGCACCTTCTGAAGCAAGACACTCTCCTCGTCGACAATCTCTTCCCATTTCTGTTCTTTAAGATTACTGGAACTGGCCACCTCGAACTTCACGATGCGGTCGGCATCGTAGCCCATCGGCATCCCGGCGACGTAGGTTGCGACGATGACAGGATCGAACGCCCACCAGCAGGCGAAGGTGACGAGCACGAGTTCGAGGGCGAGCCAGATGGACGTCTTGCGTCCGAATATTTCTTTCAGCTGTTTCATTTCTTAATCATCATTGATTCAACGATTGGTTTCCTAAGGCTGAGCCAGGCGGGAAGCGTTGCCGCCAAGACGTTGAGCACGCAGCAGACGAGCAGGGCGATGGCGAAGATGGCGGGGCCAAAGAACATTTCGCCTTTAAGGATAGGCACAGCGTTATAAGTCGTGGCTCCGTAAGCGAAGATGACGAACACCCAATCACGCCAGCCATAAAGTGCCATCCATGCAATGCACAGCCCCGCGATGCCACCGATGATGGTCAGCACAAGGTTCTCCACGACGACTTGCCACAGCAATGTGCGCCGCTTGGCACCAAACGCCTTGCGCACAGCCATTTCGGGCAGACGGCGCTCCATGCGGCTGGCAACCATGCCGCTCAGGTTTACTGCAGGCACAAACAGCAGAAACAGGACGGAGGGCACGATGTACCAAAGTGGGTTGCTGTCCCAGCCATTGAACAGGTCGTTGAGTTCCCTGCCTATCCAGGCATAGTGCGTGTAGAGCCGTCCGAACATGTCAACAGGATTGTCTTTATGCAGGGAGTTATAGCGCGCCTCCACCTCCTTCAGCTCTTGCTTGAAGGCATCGCAGCGGTCGGCAGGCACGCTGAAATAGACCATTACTGGTACATCGTGGAGGTTTTCGGGCTGGGTGTCTAACCATCCCTTGGCGGTGTACGGCCACCACACGTCGGCCACGCAACGTTCCGTCAGCTCGCTTGGCGTCTCGACCACGCCGCAGATGCGGAAGTCGGAATTATTGATGCTGATGGTAGAGCCGACAGCATTGCCTTTGGCTACCAGTTTCGCAATCTCCTCAGTCACGACCACCTGCTGCCGCCCGTTGTCGAAGTCATCCTGCGTGAAAGGCGCTCCCTCGATGAAGCGGAACTGATAGAAGTGGAAGAATTCCGGCTCGGTCATCTTCACCTTTACGTTACGGTCGTGCAGACCGTCGGCGAGTTTCATGGAGAACGACTCATAGTCCCAGAAATTTGTGACGGCTGTTACGCACTCTGGCATCTTCATCTTCTGGAAAAGGTCGCGGAAGTCATCGTGTACGATGTTCCCTAAACGTGAAGGTTCGTTCTTCATACCGTATCCATACAGATAGTACGTCGTGCTGCGTCGCACCTCCGGCGCAATGTCGGCAACCTTCACGTAATACACTTCGGCTATGAGCATCACGAAGGCCACGGCTAATGCCGTTCCTGCGATATACATTGCTGAATAGAGTTTCTCCTCGCGTATCAGGGCGAGGGCCTGTCTGAAATATCTCATATCATTCATCTCTTAGTGCATTGGTAATCTTAGACCCGATAATCTTCACTGCGGGGATGGCGGTACCGATGAGAACAGTACATAATATAATAATGTACACGACGGAGGATACCACGAGGAAGTGGGGCCAGAAGTAATCGACCCATATCTTATCGGTAGATAACATAGCACCCTGTATCGTGTAGAGCGTTTCGTAATATTCTCCACCATCATATTCCTGGATTCCGCTGTGAGCATAGTTCAGGTAGATGATACAGCCGATGATGACGGCGGCAGTGGCCAACAGAGCGTTACGCCACAGGAAATCAAAGAATACGCGCCACCGGGTGGCTCCGAATGCACGACGCACACCGCATTCCTCTGTGCGACGCTTGGCATGGAGCCATACGGTGCCAATGACGGCCAGCATCAGGTTGATGAGGAAGAATAGGGCCAGCGCGAGGCTGCGGTTCACCTCCTGCGTGCGTCCGTCGTCGAGTTCCAACTGCTGCAGGTACTCGTCGAAAGTCATGAGGTTGCTAATACGGTTGAAGCCCGTCCGCCCGCTGCGTATGAGGTCTTGGCCGTGCTCCTCGACAAAACGACTTGCATTCACGCCCTTTTTCAGGCGGATGACGTATTGGCAACTGGTGGTCTGTAACTCTTTGGTAGTGATAATCATGGAACGTATCGTTGTGGGCACCGACATGCGGAAGTCCTCCACCACGCCAGCTACTGTCACCTCGTAAGCAGGGTCGTAGCAGATGGTGAAATGACGGCCAACCGCATCTTCCGTGCCGAAGAGGGCGATGGCTCCCGAGCGCGTCAGCACCACTTGCCTATCCACGGTTTTAATATGAGAGAGTTCTTCATCCGACGGACTCCCTGGCAGGGGCTTCAGGCCGTAGGTCTCGAAGAAGTAGGCATCTGTGGTTAGCGTGACATTGGCCAGAAGAAGGGTGTCACCACCGGCACAACACTCATTGAAAGCCGCATGGCTGTAGCCCATGGAACCGTAAGGCTGGTCATAGAGACAAGCCGACTCCACACCCTCCACGGCCATCAGTTGGCGCAACATCTGGTCGCGGCGCTCTTCGGTCATTTCGAAGGCATCATGTAAGGTCCCGTCCTCATCGACGGTTGGTTCACCGTTCACCGCTGTCACGGCGTAGAGCAGTTGGTCGCTGTCATAGCCTAACGGCAGATTGCGGTAGTAAAGATTCACAATGGCTGGCTCGAACACCGCCCATGCCACGACGGTGATGATGACCAGTTCGAGGAACAGCCATGTATTCGCGTTCAGGATATTGTTCAGTATCTGTTTCATCGTTTTTCCATCATTGATTCCACAATAGGTTTTCTCAGACTCCACCATGCGGGCACCACGGCGGCTATTAGATTGAGCAACATAATGGCGGCGAAGGCACCGATGAAGAGCGTGGGCGCAAAGAGCATCTCGCCCTCTACGACGGGAGCCGTGGCAAGTGTGCTGTTGTCGAAGAACATGCCGAGGATTTCCCTGCGCAGGCCGTAGATGGAAAGCCATGAGAGCACGAGGCCGATAATGCCGCCGATAGTGGTCAGCACAAGGTTCTCGCAGATTACCTGGTTCAGCAGTGTTGTACGTCGTGCGCCGAAGGTCTTGCGCACAGCCATCTCTGCGCTGCGCCGCTCCATGCGCCCTGCAACGATGGCGCAGAGGTTGAGCGCAGGCACGAAGAGCAGTACGAACAGAATGCTGGCGTAGTGCTTGACGAGTTCCCAGACCGTCACCGTGTCGAACGTGTGGTCGCGGTTCTCGGTGCGCAGCACGTGCATGGGATGTGTCTCCACCCCCTTGGTCAGCACCAATTTCTTCTTCACGCCCTCGCCGAAGTTAAACTCGTCCAGCACTTCGGGGTGCGCCTGCTGCATGCGTGCCGCTATGTCGTCGAGTTCCTGCTTCAAGGCCTGTAGATGATAGTTGTCCTTCACCGTACATACGAGGGAATAGAGTCCCCTGTAAGGGGTGCCGAAATGTACGCCAAATAGCGTATAGGGAGCGATGATGTCGACATAACTGTCTGGCGTCAGTTGGCTGCAGCCACGCAATACGCCCACAACTCGTAGATCGTAACTTCCCTCTATCGCGACCGTCTTCCCCAAAGCATCCACACCCTTACCATAGAGCCGCTCGGCAAGTGCGTCGCTGATGACGCAGACTGCTTCTTTCCCCTCCACCTCTTTTTGGGTGAAAGGTCGACCACTCACGAAGTCGTAGGCGTATATCTTGAAGAAGTCAGCACTGGCTTCATTCCGTATCACATCCACGTAGTCGTCCTTCCCGCGCACTACGAAAGTACGGCAGCGCCCTTCCGCTTTTCCCGTTCCCGCCGCCAACAACGTAGGCGAGCAGTACTCGATGTTCGGACTCTTCTGAAACCAGTCCTCAAAGGCTTTGGCGCTAAAGCCCGTCTGTCCTACGCCACCACTCTCGGCTTCGATGCGCATTCCCTCGAAATAGACCGTCCTTGCGCGGTTCGGCTCTGGATAGATGGGAGCCAACTTGATGTAATAGACCACGGCCATCACCATCGTAAAGGCAATGGCCAGCGCCGTACCCACGATGTAGATGCCGGAGAAAAGTCGTTCCTCGCGCATCATGGCGAGGGCTTGTTTGAAATATCTCATATCATTTACGATAATTATCTGTCAATATACAATACAACATCCGTGCCAAACCCGTAACTCATTGATAATCAGCAATGGCATAAAATAAAGTGTCCATTTCTGGACACTCATGGTGTCCGGAAATGGACAGTCTAATCACTTCTGATGGTATCTGTCATTTGAATTTTATGTATTTCTTGTGGCCATCAACGAAGCTTTTGAGCAATGGCCATTCCTTGGGAATACAGAAATTGTTCTCGGCATCGGCTATGGCCACGTAATAGCCCTTGGGCGTGATGCCAAAAAGAACGCGCGTTGAAACATGGCCTTTGCCGGTATGTCCTTCGAAAAGTCCAATAATATTGTTAGTATATTGCATCACCTCTTCTTTAACATTATAAGAATACCTGAACATCTGCTCTGGGTGAACCTCGGTATAGTTGAGCGTGATGCTGTCGATGGCAGTGAATATTTCTTCTGCCAGTTCTGTTTTTTCCCGTGGAATAAAATACATCGTTCCTATGGCTTGTCCGGCATTTTTAGGCTGACGGGGTCTCTCAGCAGAAACAAATTCCTTGTCGTGATGGGCATCTATGTCATAGTCATCGCTTTGCGCCCACTTGAAACTCCACGCTTTGATGTCCTTTCGTTTGAGAACAGGTGTGATTCTGTCCAGATATGGCTGCTTGTCAAAATAATAACTCTTTCCGCCAGGCAAGGGGAGTCTCTTGTTGTATCCTAACGTTCCAAAGCCTCTGATGTGCTTACCGCATGGTTTTGGACTTGCCGTATAGTTGAAAAACACGGTTTCGAGTGCTTCGGGATAAAACACGGTGCCGTCGTTTGCCTTGATTCTCGCAACAGAATATTCTCCGTTCCTCAGGCAAAGCGAATAGGTGATGGTATCTGTACCATGACTATGAGACTCAAAGTGATAACTCTCTTCCGAGATTGCCATTAATGAGTCGAGGTTGTTCCGGATGGAGCCAAATATTTTATCAAAGACCTCTTTGCGGTTTCTTTCGTTGACTGCTTCTATCTCTTCTGGTGTGAAATTATTAAAAGAAGTTGTAACGCCTTCGCAGTCGGTTGAACAAAGGAATTCCTTTCCGACTATGCCATTGTGGACGTATAACAGTTGGCCGTCGCCGTGATTTATCTTCATTTTACTATCTTGGCGGTTTGATATGATCTTTTCGATGTCTTCCCAGATGTTGTCCATGGGTGTCCTGTCCTGTGCAGAAATAGATACTGACAGACTGACTGATAATATTATTGTTCCTATTCTCTTCATGATTTGTAATTCGTTTAATTGATAATTATTTGATAGTTATCCGTTCATTGAAACTCGCTGAATGACGCGATTGCCTCTTTCACGCAAGGTTCTTGCCTGTTCTGCAAATTGTATTTGCGGATCCTCGTAAGGAATCACATCACTTTCTTCGACAGGTCGAAGTGCTGGAGCCTCTTGATCTTCTTTTGCGATTCTCCTTGAAACACTCGCTTTATGCTTTTTCTTACGGGTCTGCTGCGGATTAACAGCGGATTGGGCTGTGTCCTCCTCCTTTGGCTCAGTTGCTTTAACCTCCACAGCCTTTATCTCAGTTTCTTCCACTTGGATGTCGGAATTTGACTCGCATTCAACCTTCGCAATTTGAGGTTGGCTGACGGTTTCTTCCCTCGGTGGTCCGAGGAAGACGATTAGCAAAGCTGCAACACAGGCTGCAGCCACCCAAGGCCAAAGCCTCACAATACGTGGTTTGGTTTTGCGCTCTGCCATCATCTGGTCGAAAAGTGCCTCGTCAACGGTCAACTCGCCAAGCATCCCGGCAATAACTTTCCAGTCATCAGGAACATCCTCACGGGCAACCTCACGGGCAAGCAGTTTCTCCTCCTCGGCAGTCGTCTCACCGTTGAGATACTTCTTAATCAATATTTCCGTTTCGTTATACGTCATGTCCTTAACCTTTCCTTAATCTCTGCAAATACTTTCTTTCTCGCGGCAGAAACGATGCTCTTTATCGAAGGCTTCGCTATATTGGTCTGCTTCACAATGTCATCAAGTTCAAGACCTTCTATCTGCCTCATTTCAAACAGGCGTCGCTCACTCGGCTTCAGATGCTTCACGGCCTCATTGACGGCCTCATAAAGTTCCTTGGCCTCCAGATGCTCGTGGGGCGAAGCGCCTGTATCACAGCCTGGCGGAGCAACATCCCCATGCATCTTGCCTGAGACCGCCCGACCTTTGGACGCTTGCAAGGCAAGAATGGGGCTGGACTTTCGCTTCCTCACCATGTCCATGCAACAATGCTTAGCCACCCTAATGGCAAGAGCATCATGACGGACGCCAGACTCCATCCTGTCAATGAACCTAAGAAGAGCCACCAACCCCTCCTGTGCAACATCCTCGGCATCATCGTCATTACCGAAGAAACTGCGTCCAACCGAGAGCATCAACTCACGGAGCGCAGGGGCAATATGTTCAAACTCTTCTTGCGTCATCTGCTATATAAGCGAATGTCAACGTGAAAAGTTAAGTTAAATTATGAAATTGTTTTTGTTCCTGTGTCAGAAAACCTTGATCGCTCTTAGTTGTTTCTTTCAAAACCCCGGTTCTGCCTCGCCACGAAGGAAGGTTATCCATCCATCCTTGTCTTTGAAGTAAAATCCTTCGAATCGAAGCGTCGTTTCATCGGCGTAGTCGAAGGTGGCGATATTGGAATAGGCCATGTGTCCACTATTTGCACCCTCATAGTGCGCATTCAGCAACAGGCAGTTGCGCTTCTCGCCATTTTCCCCTTCCGGGCTGTAGTAACTCAGTTTCCATGTACCTGAGAAAGTTCCTTCCAAAGGCTCCACATTCTCCCAATCGGTGTAGCGTTGCTCCCCGTCGATGGTGACGAGCTTGCGGGTTTGCCATTTGCGCATTCCTGTCAGCGTGCCATCGGCTTGGAACGTGAGGCGCTCGAAATAGCGCTGCGTGTCGCTGATGTTCTCGTAGTGCCATGTGCCGACCATGAGCGGCCCGTACTGCTCATTCAGCTTCACGGTCTTTTCGTGTGCCTCCGGGTCGGCATATTTTGGTTCGTCGCTTCCGCAAGAGGCGAATGCCAGGGAGGCAATCAAAAGTGATATGACGGTTCGGTTTTTCATGTTCATTTACTTCTTCAGTTTGCCTTTGCTCTCAAGGTACATCGTGAAGGTCTCCCACTGCATGGCATTCTTCTTGATGTTGGCCTGCGTACGCTCGTCGTTAATGAACTGTGCTGGGTAGCAGTCGTGCAGGTAATAGCGTGGATTGCCCTCGTCCTCGCCAATCGTAGAAAAGTGCAGAACAAGGTCGTAGAAAATGCGGCTGTCGAAATCGGACACGAAACGGCTGACCTCAAACAAGAAGTTCCCACCAAGGCGGAACTCCAGTCCCTCTTTATGATAGTTCTTCATCAGCTTATTGAAAAGTTGCTCATCCTGCTTCTTGAAGCGGATCTCGCGGGTGTTGACGTTGAACCACTCGATATCGTCTTCGGTGAAGAGGGTGTCGATGGTGGCAGTCGCGCCCCTTGTCTCGCCACTCGCTTCGCAGACGAAGAACTTGACTCGCTCCTCTGGACAAACAGTAAAGGGTTTGTCCTGTTCACTATCATTGCTGCTGCAAGAGGCGAGGGAGAAAGCAGCAAGCATCATGAAGGCGATTCTCCAGAGTTTCATTGTTTTCATCTTCCTGTTTCAATTGTTACTTTCAATTTGATGGCAAACCATCTTGCCCTCGCGCTCGCAAAACTCGCGCAGCGCCTTGATGTCAATGCTGTTTATCCCGAATTTCTGTTCCATTTGTCAGTGATTGTTACTTCCGGCTGCAAAGGTACAAATAATCATCGAGAAACACAAAGATATTTATTTCTTTCCTATTTTATAAGTAGGTAGGAAGTGAAATTGTTACAGGAGGAAGTCAAGAATTCGCACGGCCGAAGTTCGCTTGATACAAAGAGACGCAAGAATGAGCGGCAGAAATAAACCACGAATTATCCGAAATTGTAAAAAAGACATAAATTTGGCGTTCCTTCCGAATCAAATTGAAGAAAGTTTTGTATCTTTGCAAAATAGATAATTAAAATTCTACGGATTATAAATAGTCATAATAATGACACAAGAAGAAATTAATAGAAGAATTGCAAATGTAAAAGAACAATTTCCTGATGTCGTATTTAGATATCAAGAATTAGACAATGGATCATTCGTATGTATTATGCGAGGAGGTCTAATGCAGGATGACCCTTCGGATTATATGGATAACGCAGTATCGGTGTTGGTAGATCACGAATTGCATAATGAATTCATTGAAAATTATCTAGATAATCCTTGGGTTCGTATTATTATTTTTGATTTTAATAATATTAATCTGACATAGTTGTTCTATGAATAGAACTATAATTGATGGTATTGGCGACTCCATGAAACATTGGTCAAATTACATATTTGATGTAAAACGAGGAGAAATCTTAAATGAAGGTTCTATTAAATATGGAATTTCCGAATATCTTGTATCTACTGAGAATTTTTATAAAGGAAAAAGTAGGACAATTGTCACAGGGCAGCCTGAGATTAAAGATGTAAAATTTGAAAAGATCCATAAATTATTTAAGAATCGAAGTGTTGACTTGAATTTTGAAGTATGCGAAGGTGATGATAAGATTGATGTTTATTTCGAGTTTAAATACATAAAAAATATTCCTCTGCCACCAGACGAAAGAGAACGTTATATCTTTGATTTCTTTAGACTGGCATCATTATCCAAATCAGCAAATAATGAGAAAATTGATTGCTACTTCATGTTGGTCGGCCCCCCAAGCATGGCTAAAACTTTGATGAGTCTACATAATGAAGGAGAAGTCGTAAACGGTGAAGGAAGATTGACAATAAATGAATTACCAAATTCTATACACTCTGAAATTGTCAAGTGTTTGCCAAGAACAAAAGACATAACTAATCATGTAACATTAAGGGAACTCCTTTGTGATGGTAATCCGTATTTGAATCGATTTCATGAGGACTACAAATATCGTGATGACGTAAATGATGAGGTGAAACTTAGCTTAGATAATCGGATGAATATCACATTAAAATATACAACAGATTCTCCTAACCCAACTTTGCCCCTACCTCTCAGTTCTTCTTGCTTTCACCGTCGCTTCGGCTGACCTGTTTCCCTCATTGGGTACTACAAACTTTTACTTTTCTCCAGAAGGGCATCTTCTTATATCCAAGCATCTCGTAGATTTC
>JAFVFY010000066.1 GCA_017475265.1 Prevotella sp.
AATCTACGAGATGCTTGGATATAAGAAGATGCCCTTCTGGAGAAAAGTAAAAGTTTGTAGTACCCAATGAGGGAAACAGGTCAGCCGAAGCGACGGTGAAAGCAAGAAGAACTGAGAGGTAGGGGCAAAGTTGGGTTAAACAGTTCTTATATTTGGTTGTTCAGAGACAAATACGAAAAGTAAAAGCTGCCCGAAGGCAGCTTTTTTTAAATGGAGCAGGGTCGATACGGGCTTACTCCCACTCGGAAATTACCGGATTAGTCATCACTTAAGTTCTGACGCTGCAAAGGTAAGCACTTTTTCTGAAACTTCCAAATAATTCGCTTTATTTTTTCCTGCTTTCATTCAAATTTGTACCTATGTAATGCTTTTTATTTCCCAGCCATCTTGTCGATGATAGTAGCGATGTCGGCAACATCTACAACCCCGTCCTTGTTCGTGTCGCAGACATCGCCGTCAGCGCCAAGAGTGAACTCCAAGGTGGCCACGTCGCTATTATCATAGTCTTGTCTGGTGGCATAGACCGTGACGGTACACTGGCAGACGGGGAGCACCTCGCTGCCTACCCCATGCACGCTATACGTGCTCTTGATGTCATAGACAAACTCCACGTCCTCCGTCTCACAACTGAACTTCAGTTTACCGTCATCAAGGGCGATGGTAGGAGTGGCGCATTTCGGAGTCTCTACGATTGTGCCGTCCAGTCCCACAATGCTCCCAAAGCTCTTCCAAGGTTCCTTCTCACTGTAAGCGTTGAAAGAAGCAGTAAGAACATGCAGCGTGGCGTATTCGATTAAGGACTCCATAAATGCATCAGTACTCGTGCTTGGCACATTCTCTGCCAGACAATATACATCAGTCAGTTCATTACAATAAGCAAAAGCCTGACTGTCAATATTCTTCACTCCACTTCCAATCGTGATGGAGTTTAAGCCGCTGCAACCACGGAAAGCCTCCTGTCCTATGCCCTTCACGCTGTTGGGAATAGTGATGGAGGTCAGGCTGCTGCAGCCTTGGAAGGCCCAGTTTCCTATGCTCGTCACGTTATTGCCAATCGTGACGGAGTTTAGGCCGCTGCAACCATAGAAAGCCTGGTTTCCAATAATCGTCACGCTGTTGGGAATCGTAATAGATGTCAGGCCGCCGCAAGCAGCGAAAGCACCGTCTCCTATGCTCGTCACGCTGTTGGGAATCGTGACGGAGGTCAGGCCGCTGCAACCAGAGAAAGCACTAGATCCTATACTCGTCACACTGTATTGTTCCCCGTTGTAATTCACCGTAGCAGGGATGTTGACGGTGTCGGAATAAGCGTATCGGTTTTCTTCGTAATTATTTCCAGAGGAACAATAGGTCACTGTCGCAGTCTTCGCGGTCAAGTTAAAATTGTAATAGATGCCTTTAATCTTGGCATCATAGGCCCCGCCACCATCGGCAGAAGCATCAGAATGAAAAAGGATAGTACTTTTTTCATAGTCATTATTGATAATTAGTTTATATTTGAGTCAATTCGCGTTTGGTGGCAAAATTACGAAAAATCCCACAACTCACAAAAGAATCGCGGGATTATTTCATATTATCTTCTTTCGGACGTAAGTACTTCCTTCATAGTCATTATTGATAATTAGTGTTTAATTTGTGTCAATTCGTTCAGAACAGGCGGCAGGCGATGGTGAGTTTCAGTACGGGGTAGAAGTTCATGCGGTCTATGAGCTTTGCCAGTCCGTTGTCGGCGCGCTCCAGATAGTCCTGATAGGGCACCTCGTTGCCATCCTGATAGACCTTTAGCTTCCCGCAGAACTGAATGCCGGCCTCTAGGCGGACACCTGTGTAGTTTCTGGTGACGACACGGCCGAAGCCCAGGCCTACGTATGGCCGCACGTTTTTCAGGCGTACCTCGGCTTCCACGTCGCCGTTGGACGCCATGTTCAGGGCGGTCTTTCCTACGATGGCCTTTATCTCATCCTCGTATTGCTCTATGTGGCCGGAGTAGTCGTCGTAGATTTGCTTCACCTCGTCGCTATGGCCCTTGAGCTTGGCCAGTCGTTCGCCACCTACCGACACACCGCCGGCCACGAAGAAGGTGGAGCCGGGGCCGAAAGGATAGAGGTAGAGCTTGGCGTCGAAGGTAAGGCGGTGGAAATTGCCCTCCACCTTTATTTTGTTCAGGTGGTAGACGTTCATTCCATAGCCGTCGGGTGACGGAATGGTGATGATGCTGTTTTTGAAGTACATGTTGCCGCTTATCAATATCGCTGGCATATAGTTCACGTTTGCGCCCAGCTCGAAAAACGGGGTGATGGCTGTGGCCAGACCGAGGGTGAAGCCCTGAGTGCCGATGCCCAGCTCGGCCCCTAGATGCTGGAACGAGCCGTATTCGTAGTCGTCGGCGTGCCTGTTGTCGCCTGCGCTGGCAGTCGTGGCGAGGAGCAGGGCGACGGCGGTGATGAAATGTCTTGGGTTCATAGATATATGCCTTTTATCTGTTGGTAGAAATGTTCGTAGCTCAGATGGTCGTAGAAGTCTTCCCTTGCCTGCTGTCCCAGACGCTGGCGCAGGGCGGCATCTGTGGTAAGACGATTGAGAGCCGAGGCTAGTGCCTGTGCGTCGCCGGGAGGCACGAGGAGGCCGTTTTGGCCGTCGATGACATACTCACGCTGTCCACCGTTGTCGGTCACTATGACGGGATGCCCCTGAGACATGTATTCCTGTGGCGACAGGGGGCAACCCTCGCTGACCGTCGAGGCCAGTATGCCCACGTCGGCAGCGGCCACCCAGGGGAGTACGGAGTGCTGGAAACCAGCGAAAATGACCTGACTGGCGATGCCCAGCTCCGAGGCTTTCTGCTTCAGATGGGCGGTGTATTCGTCGCTGCCACGACCCAGAAGGACGAGGATAATTGAGAATTGAGAATTGAGAATTGAGAATTCTTGCTCCGACGGGCTACGCAAGCGTCCCGTTGGGCCGAGCGGAGAGTTAAGGAGTGACATGGCCTCCAACAGGGTGTCGAGACCCTTCTCTGGGTCCAGACGACCGTGGAACATGGCGATAACGGCATTGGCAGGGATGGCATACTTGCCCCTCACGTCGACGGCCTCTATGTGCTCTGGCACGACGACGCTGGTGTGAACGATGCGTAGCTTCCGCTCGTCGATGGTAGGCTGGGTGCTGAGGAACTCCGACCGCGACAGCTCGGAGTCGAAACACAGGCAGTCCAGCTGGCGGTAGAGCCAACGGTAGAGTAGGGTGTTCTTTCCCTTGCGTGTGAGGTGACGGCACATCACCACACGTACATCCTTGCATCCCGACAGGCGGCGGGCGTAGCAGGCGGTGAAGGCATCCTTGAAGTTATGGGCGTGGATGGAGTTGAGAGTTGAGAGTTGAGAGAGTTCACGGGCGAGGGCAAGGGCGCTGCGCACATCGAGGGCTCCGCCCAAAGGCAAAGCGAGCACTCGAAGACCCGCTTCCTCGTACTTCCGGCGGATGGCTTCCACGGGCTTGCATACTACGGTGATGCTGATTCCTTCGGCCTTCTGACGGCTGGCGAGGTCGAGGACGTACTGCTCGCCGCCACCCCACTCCTTATTAGATACAATGTGGATGATATTTTGCATTTCCGTGCAAAAGTAGCAAAATATTGCGGAATGAACAAATTTCTTCCCGATTATTTTGTCATTTCCCCCTTTTATGCTACCTTTGCACCATTCTCCAACGAGTTGAGAGTTGACAACAGTATGGCCAATTACGATATTGAAACGTTACATGAGCACATCCTGCAGATTCTGCTGCGCGTCGACGAAGTCTGTCGCGAGCACGGGCTGCGCTACTACTGCTGGGCGGGCACTATGCTAGGTGCTGTGCGTCACAAGGGCTTTATTCCTTGGGACGACGACATGGACATCTGCATGCCGCGCCCTGACTACGACCGCTTCATGGCTCATGCCCGTGAGTGGCTGCCCGAACCGCTGGAGGTGCTTGCCATCGAGACGAGTCCTACGTTCCCTGGTGGTTTCGGCAAGATAGTCGATGCCAGCACTACGCTCATCGAGCGGGAGCACTCGGACTACGTTGGGGGTATATATATAGATGTGTTCCCCATCGACGGCATCTCGGCCAACCCGCTCATGAGCCGTATGGCCGTAGCCCGCTACAAGGCGTGTGACAAGTTGCTCTATTTCCTCCACCGCGACCCCTACAAGCACGGGCATGGCCCCAGTTCCTGGCCTGTGCTACTCATCCAGCGTCTTTTCACCCACGAATGGGCCCGCCGACAGCTCCTCGCCGCCTATCATGCCTACGACTATGAGCGTGCCGACCGTGTCCTTGACTACGACGATGGCGTGCGTGGAATCATGCGGAAGGAAGTACTCGGCGAGCCACAGCCTTACGACTTCGATGGTCACAAGGTGATGGGCGTGGAGCATGCTGACGTCTATCTTCGCCAGAAGTACGGCGATGACTACATGACCGTCCCGCCCCACGACCGCCAGCGGCAACACAACTTCTTCTTCTTAGATTACAACCTGCCTTACCGCCAGTACCACGACCAACGTCGCTTCGTGACCCAGCATCAGTAGGTTCAATCTTGTAAGATAATTAGGTTTTCTTTGTCTCGACCTACTATCCATACTGCCTCGTTGCCAGCATGGAAGGCGCTGTCGGCAATGGCCTCCACTTTCTGGGGGTCGTACTCTGACAATGTTTCTACATCGATGTGGGTCTTCCATTCGTAATGGCTATAGTAGCGCACAGAGAGGCCCCAGGCGAAGGCATCTATAGGGCGAACACAGAACGAAGAGTAACGTGGTTCTTCTGGGTTGTCTATGTTGATGCAAAGGACACGGGATGGAGGCTGACTGGTACGGGAGTTTGCCCCTATGGTCTGACTGATGGCCTGTTGTGCAAGATGCTTGCCCAGAAGACCGGACTCTCTGGCAGCAACGTAATGACGAACAACCGTGAAGAGTGCAACAGCCATAAACAAGACAAAGGTGACAATGAGCATCCTGCTGTTGGCAATGTGACTGACGACGAAGGCAATAATCAGCGCAGCCATTGACAAGGCTGCATAGTTGTGCATGATGCTGACTAATGTGAGAAGGTGGGGAAATACTAAAATGAAGAAACAGACGATGAGTAAGGGTAGCGTTCTGTTCTTCAATAGTTGCCATTTGCTGGCCAGCATAGCGAGGAACGGCAACGAGAGGAGGAGTGTGACGCCCACTATGAACCAGTTGCGTGTCGGCGGATAGACTGCACTCATGTAGTCGAGTGGCACCCACGTATAGGCCATCAGCTGGACGAAGTCCTTTAAATGGGATAGCATCGAGGTTTCAGAGTACTCGTCTGCATATTCTAACATGCCAGTAAACGCCAGAGAGGCATAAATAGCCATATAGGCTATTGCCACCAGCAGTCCTTTGCAGACATCACGAATGGTCTGTCTGCGGTCTGATAAATGGAAAGCGTATGCCACCAATGGTGGCACTACAGCCCACGCCAGCCCATTCTCTTTTGACAGGACTGCCAACAACACGCAGAGCAACCACTTGTTTGAACTGGATGATGAAAGATACGACCATAGTGCCAATAATCCCCACAGCTGGGCGAAAGTCTGGTTAAAGCCGTCGCATGCCAATGTTGCTCCAAGTGTAGCGGGTGAGAAGAAAAAGAAGAACGTAGCCACGTTGGTCGCTATCGTTCCCATTCGCAGCTTCTGGCAAAGGGCGTAGACAAGACAGGTCGCTGTCGTATGGCCAAGGATGATGAGCACGTGGTTGAGTGTAGGGAAGAGTGCTGGCTGCCACCCCACAATACCGCCTAGTAAGGCATCGAAAGGCCGTCGCACACTATCTGGGAAGAAATAGCCCGGGTCAGCTATCTGCACCCACCAAGGTGACTGTAACGATGTGTAGTCGTCGAAGGTGGGGAGTATGCCGCATACTGCCCATAGTACTAAGGGGAGGAGAAGGCTAATGACAAGTAATGAAAAGTGTTTCTTCATTGGTTTGCAAAGGTAGGAAATATAACTCACTAGGATGAATAATGTTAGTTAAATAAAAATAAAATATGTGGGCAGAACTTTGCGGGATTAATAAAATATGCGTAATTTGCAATATCAATTGGTACAAGGAAGGGAGTATGAAATATTTCATATATTGTTGCGTATTGTTCTTATTCTTCATGCTATTTTATTTACAGGATAGCCATGCAATCATGTATTATGATGATTGGGTGTATGCTTTCATGGTCAATGAAGATGCAGAGAACTATATGTCTGTGGCTGATGACGATGTCGTTAGACAACCAATCCAGTCGTTTCAGGATGCTCTGGTTTCGCAGAGTCATGACTATTTTAAGACAAACGGGCGCTTCGTGCTTCACTCTTTAGTTCAGTATTTTTGTGGTACTATGACCATGCAGAGATTTGCAGTACTCAATTCATTTGTTTTTGCCTTGTTTACTGTTCTTTTTATCAAATTGGCAGGGTGGCGGCACGGAATCGTTAATTTGCTTACCATTCTTGCCTCTATCTGGATACTGATGCCCCATAAGGGAATTACCTTTATGGGAAACATATCACTGAGTGTTAATTATCTTTGGACAAGTGCTGCCACTCTGACGTTTCTCTTTTTGTTGGAATACTTGTCACGGCGTAGGCATAGCCTAGTGATTATCTGCTTGGCTGCTTTGTTTTCTTTCTTGGTTGGCTCCCTGCAGGAAAGTTTCTCTGTCTGCATAGCCGGTGCACTAGTTTTGAATATACGCTTCCGTCGCACAACTTTGAATAAAGGAGTAATAGCAATCTCAATAGCCTATATACTGGGAACATTGTTATGCCTGTTGTCGCCAGCAAACTTTATTAGAGTCGATAATAATGGAGGAATAGGTTTTAACCATCGTGTTGTTTTTGGCTTGTTATCTTCACCTCCATTTGTCTTGCTTGTTATAACAGGCTTAGTGTTGTATTATAAAAGATTTCTTCTGTCGGTTTGCAAGTCAAATCTCCTATTAGTATCAGCAATCGTTCTGAATTTGGTGTTTGCTATAGTCGTAGCTTATAATGGCAGACATCAGCTTACAGCCCTAAACGTCTTGTCGTTGCTACTGCTTTCTAGGCTGTGGATAAAGTACAGGGTTGACAAAATTCCTAGTATGAAGTATGCTTCTATGTTGTTGATTCTTGTTGCCATGCTTTCTTACTATCCGGTATTGCAAGCTCGCAAATCTTATATTGAGACCTACATGGCCTTTCTGGATGATGTGCGGAGAAGTACCGATGGCTCAGTGTCTATACGAAAGTTTGATGAACATACACAAAGGATTGGGAGCAACAGAATCCTCGAAGGCAATTATGTTGCAGTATTCACCATTTCAGATTGGGAATTCTACCAGCGTTCGCTGTCTACTTACTTGACAAAGGGGAAAAGCAATAAGCTCATTAGAGAACTGTATAAATAGGATTTTTGATGACCACAGCCATATCACAGAAAATACGAAGTGCCAATGTGTTGATGACGCTGTTCATCATTGCTTTGCACACATTTGCTTGGGACGAGCGAATGTGGCCTTTGCGCCCGTTAGTAAATATGGCTGTTCCTGTTTTCTTTGTTATATCATCCTATCTGTATTTCCAGAAATGGAGCTTTACTTTGAGTTGCTACAAAAAGAAGCTGAAGTCAAGGTTTTGGTCATTATATGTACCTTTCATAGTCTACAATCTACTCTATGTACCTTATATATGGCTAAAAGTAACTGTCTTTCATGCTACTGACACACGTGAGTTAATTGTCGGGTCCATCGACATGGTAACAAGTGGGCTTTTTGGCTATCCAAACTTTCCTAATCCAGTTCTCTGGTATGTCTGGGCTGTTTTTGTCTTTGCTTTCTTTGCACCACTAATGGGGTGGTTTGTTAAGCGTGCAAAATGGTCTTTCCCTTTACTTTTGGTAGCCGTCCTGCCGCTTTCTTTTTTATTCCCTAACACTTCTGTGTTTTACTGGCTTCCGTGCCTTCTTTTAGGATGTTTTATTGCTGTTTATGAAGGAGACGTGATAGCCTTTGTCAGGAAGCTTAGTGGGTATAGATGGCTTGTCTTTTTTTTCCTTTGTTATTTATTCTTGTTTACTTATATCTTGAAAGATGAGGATGTCTTTTCTTCCCTTGTCTATTATATTTTTCGCATGTCTGCGCCCTATTTCGCTATTTGCATATATGCCATCTGTGATAACTTGTTGCCGCAATCGTTTGTAAAGATGGTGCATCCCTATACCTTTCCCATTTATTGTCTACATGTCGTCTTTGTCAATCTATCCATGCAGTTCATATTGCATTATTTCGCTTTTCTTCACTTTTTGCTAATTCAATTTTCAGCTTTTATTCTTGCTTTCTCTTTAGTTTTTCTCTTCTGTGTCATGCTGAGTAGAATCAGGCCAGTTTGGAAAATCCTTACTGGCTTCAGATACAGTTAGCTGTTTTGTGAATGGTAATGCGTCATTTTATGAATTTCTTCCCGCACTTAATATATATGCCCGGCTTCAGTTGTATACTGTCTTCCATGCGCTGGCCTTTTAAGTTGTATATTTGAGAGGTAGGAGATTGGAAGTGGGAAGTGGGCATTCTGACACCTAACTCGTCGAAATACGACTTCTTGTAAAAGAGAGGCAATTCTGTCACGTCTATGAACTCCATGCGTCTACGTATCCAGTCGCAGATGTAGATATACTCTGTGTCGAAGTCTATGATGTCGCCCCAGACGTCGGTGTCTTGGCTCCATTTTTCCTCCTCTCGCTTTGCTGCACCACTGTTTTTCACCGCTTGGTAGTAGCGGGTGACGATGGAGATAATGCTGTCGGTGTGGAGCGGCTGTCCAGGTAGGCGGAGCTGTCGGTAGCGCTCGTTGAGCTGCCCCACGTAGTCGTTGAAATTGTCGCGAAACAGCCTGTAAGTTAACATTAGCTCGAAGTCGAGCCTGAATTCGGGTGAGTTGTAGAATCCTTCGTCTATCTCGTAGACAAGCCGCCCGCCCCACCGTTGTCCGAAGGTGGCATCAAGGTCCCAGGGCGTGGGGGTGAGCTGTTTTGTGGATGTCTTGTCGTAGATGGCCCAGTACATGTTCTTCCCAGCATTGTCTACGGCATTGACCACATTATAAAATATATTATAGTCCATAAGTACTGGCATATCGAAATACTCGCTTACATGTTGCTCGAATTCATCATCATCGCTTTCTCTTACAAAGTTGTTTGCTGCGATGAGGGGAGCCCAGTCTATGGTATCGCTGTCATCACCCAGCTCGGGGTATTTAAACTCATAGCCATAGAATGTGTCCTTGCTGTTGTCGTAGCTGTCGAAGATGTCAAACATTTTGGTTTTGTTCCAGCTGACACCTTTATAGAGACATCCTCGAATGATGCCAGTCTTGTCGTCGATTTTCTTTAACTTGAGTTGTTTGCGGTCTATGAATTCGGAAAGATTGTAGATGCCCCTCCACTCGTTGCCCAAGAACAATTCTACTATATCGCCCCTGACCCCGTTGAGTGTCTTTGGCTCTTGGTCGGCGTAATAGGGCTTGCGAGCCATCTTGTTCCAGAGGTCCATGGCGATGCGGTTGCGGAGTCGGAATACGTCGGGTTGTCCAGCATCGAGCATCCATTTATCATCGTTGCGCAATCCGAAGAAACGGTGATCTTCATCGAAGTTCAACTTGTAGTTGCGTTTGTGCTTATTGGTGGCATTTGTGGTTCCTCCGCGCCATTTGATGCGTGCGGTGAGTGTGTCGGTAGTGGCGGAGTCAGGGTGCGAGAAGAGCACCATGCCGCGTTGGTATTCGTTTGAGAATTGAGAATCCCCTTCGGCGGGGAGTAACTGTACGATAGGCAGGAAAGTGAACTGTAGCGTGGCATTTAGCTGTGTGCTGTCGGCCTTTGTTGCCGTCACCGCCCATTTCCGCTCAGCAGATATTCCTGAGAATAAGAAGGTCCCGTTGATGATGTCTGTTCCGTCGATGTCCACCTGTTGCCATCCCTGATCCTTCACAACTTGCAGCATGGCATCATGGCCGAACATGTTCTCTGGAACAGTGGCGAACAAGGTGTTGGTCACTGTGTCCAAGCACAAAGCCCGCCCGCCAATCACCATCTGCGCCTTAGTGACTAAGCATGACAGCATAAAAGCCGCAACGACTACACTTCTCATAAATCTCAACTCTCAAATCTCAACCCTCAATTACCGTCACGCTAGGAAACGTGACTTACTACCTGATGACTGCAATCTTGCAGACGGTGCCTTTCGAACCGTCGCTCTTTGCCGTGGCCACCATATAGACTCCACTGGCTACTCGTTTCCCGCCGTTGTCACGTCCATTCCAGGTGAAGGAACCTCCGTTGCTGCGTCCCTGGGCAACGAGTTGTCCATTGACGGTGAGAATCTTCACATCGGCATCACGAGTGAGTCCCACGATGGTGATGAGTCCATCGTAGCCGCTGACTACAGGATTAGGATAGGCGTAGACATCGTCTTTTGTCATCTCTATCGATACACTGGTGGCATCGCTCATGTAGGAGCAGAGTCCCTGGTCAGTTCCGATGAACACCTCTCCTGTAGCATGGTCGATGGCGAGTGATTCTACATTGTCGGAAATGAGTGGGGCGTTGGCAGAGGTGAAGTTTGCCAATTGTTCCATGTTGTCTGCACTGATAAGGTAAAGCCCAGCGCCATTTGTGCCAATCCATTTGCGGTTAGCTTGGTCTACGGCGATGCATGTTATGTTGACCCCATCCATGAGGTAGTCGGCATAGCCCGTGCCGTCGTTACGGGGTACCTTTACCTGTGTTACATGGCTCCACTGTCCTCCTATTTCGGTGGCTTCCACTTCGAAGAGTCCGTTATTTGTTCCTATCCATATATTGCCGTCAATGTCCTCAGCAATACATGATGGATGGATGCTCTCATAGATTGTGCCGTCTTGATTTACAAATGTGGTCATGTAGCCAATGATTTTCTTGGTATCGGGGTTGAAACAATAGAATGAAGGAACGTTATAATGGTCGTTGACAAACCACATCAACCCCCTGCTGTCCTGCATGAGCCCTTTCGTTCCTGTGAGGCTCTTCCCATCGTACATGAGCAGTTCCTGTTTGTGCGAGAGCCACTCCCCGTCAGCCGTTATCTCCATGATGGAGTTTTCTGACACTTGTTGCTGTAGCATCCAGAGATTTGCGGCTTTGTCGTAAAGGACGCTGGAAACAAGCACATATTTGTTGGTTGACGTTGCACCTTGGAGTATGCTGTTGTCCTTGTTGTAGTATTTCACCAGCTTACCGTCGTAGAACTCGAACATTCCTGGTCTGGCACCTGTCATGACGTGCTTGCTGTCGCGGGGGTCTACGTCAACGGAGTAGGTGTCTACGTATACCCACCTGTCCCCGTCAGTGCCTTCCACACCTGTCATGTCATCTTGGAAGATAGTCCAGTCGGTGCCATCGTAGACCTGAACCGCACCGTTTCTGGTGACAGAGCCCCCACCTGAGCCACTAGAGGTGTAAAGCTTGCCATCAATGATTTTCAGGAAACCAAAGTAGTTGTGCTTCGGACCAACGGGCTTAAGCGTTTTCACCAAGTCGATGTATTCGTCCCATGCTCTGGTATCGGATGTGGCGATTGAGGCAGGGTGTGTTGAAGCGCTTTTCCAGTTATGGCTGTCAATGATGTTCTTGCTCAGGTCGCACGAGTAATAGGTTCCTCCCGTGGATTGTACGTAGAGTATTCCGTCTTCTACACAAATGTGTAAGACCGGCTTGCCCATAATATAAGTCTCTACGATTTCATATTTCTGCATGTCTATCTTCACCAGTCCGAAGCCAAATCCCACGAAGGCATACTGCTGGTACATATAGATGCTGTGGAAAGATTTACTCATTGTCAGTGGTTTCGTGTAGATGCTACTGATGTTATTCACGTTGCCATTGATGTCGACGATGTCAATGTTTGCGTTCTCGTATGCCACTAGCAGTCTCTTTGCCTGGTTGTTCCAATCTATTTTCGCTATGCGCGTGTCGTTAAGCTGCCTGGAACAATCGTAGGTCGTTATCGACTTGTCGTTGAGGTTGTACTGATAAAGGCTGTTCGATGCGCGCACGAAAAGGTGGCTGTCGCCGGCCTTCACTATCTGCTGTGGTTCGTAATATGCCATGAAGGCTTTCCACGTGCCTACCTGGGCCTGACATAAGGCAGCGACAAACAGTGCTGCAAAGAGTGATGCTTTTCTCATATTTTTGAATATTTGTTTCAGACGATGAACTATGGACTATGAATTATGCTCTGACAGATACTCAGCCAGCTTCTGCGTGGCCCTGGCACGGTGGCTTATCTGGTTTTTCACTTCTGCCCCCAGCTCGGCAAAGGTTTTGTCGTAGCCGTCTGGGCGGAAGATGGGGTCATAGCCGAAACCTTCACAGCCACTGCGCTCATGGGTGATTTCCCCATTGACAATGCCTTGGAAGAAGTTGATGCGGTATGCGTAGCTGCCTCCCATTAATCTTACTAACGCGATAATAGTGCGAAATCTTGCCTTTCGATTGTTATTTTCTCCTAATTTCTGCAACAGTTTGGCCATATTTGCCTCGCTGTCGTGAGAAGGTTGTTGGGTGTCCATTGCAGCATAGCGGGCACTATAGACTCCCGGCTCGCCGTCTAGGGCTTCCACTTCAAGTCCGGTATCGTCGGCAAAGCAGTCTATCTCATATTTCGTGGCCACGTATCTTGCCTTCATGAAGGCGTTTTCTTCCAGCGTGGCACCAGTTTCGGGAATATCCTCATGACAACCGATGTCGGCCAGCGAGAGCACTTCATAACTGTCGCCAAGTATCTGGCGAACTTCCTCCAGCTTGTGCTGGTTGTTGGTGGCAAAGACTATTTTCATTTTTAGCTCTTGACTTTTACTTTCATTTCATCGAAACCCTCGCCAAAGACGCCGATGACAGCACTTTGTGAGACAAAGGCTCGGGGGTCAATCATTTTGATGAGTCGGAAGATGGTGAGGCTCTCGTTTTTCTTAGCCAGTATGCAAAGCACCTTGCGCTCTTGACCTGTATACCAGCCGTGCCCATCGAGGACAGTCACGCCGTGGTTCAGTTGAGTGCCTATGGCGTTGGCTATCTCTTGCCATTTCTCCGTGAAAATAAGGAACTGCACGCTGGAACGCTGCCGGTTGTAGATGTAGTCGAGAACAAAGTTCTCAATTACCATCGTGCACAGTCCGAAAACTACCATGTAGGCACGTTGAAGAGGAGTGCCGAACTGGGGAATGAACATACAAGACCCGACGACGATAATGTCAATGAAGAGTAGTACTGTGCCCAGCGACATGTTGTAGTACTTGTTCACCGAGGCGGCGATGATGTCGCTACCTCCCGTAGAGCCGTTGTTCAGGAACACGATGCCCAAAGCTGAGCCTGTCATGGTGCAGCCTATGATAAGCGACATGAAGTCCTGACCCTCACCCAGAATTTTCACCATCTCCCCGGCTTGGTCACGTGGCACCAATTGCTTCATTAGCCACAAGAGGAAGGTGAGCATGCCAATGGCATAGATGGTCTTTAACAGGAACTTGAGTCCTAGGATTTTTAGCGCAATGACCAGTAGCGCGATGTTGACGAGCAGGTAAGTGTATTGGTTGGGAAAGCTGGTGGCATACTCCACGATGGCTCCAATTCCCGCTACACCTCCAGTCACTATCTCGTAGGGCATTAGAAAGAAGGTGAAACCGAAGGCATACAATACGAGGCCGAGGGTTATGAATACATAATCCTCGACCTCGTTGAGTATGAGCTTGTGGTTTACTTGCATACAATGTTTATCATCCGCTTTGGCACGATGATAATCTTCACTATCTGCTTTCCGTCGGTGTACTTGGCCGTGCGCTCGTCGGCGCGAACGGCGGTTTCGATGGTGGCGTTGTCAGCATCGGCGGGGAACTGCATGTCAAAGCGCACCTTGCCGTTGAACTGTACGCCCATCTTTATCTGGTTTTCGACGAGGTACTGCTCGTCCCACTTAGGCCACTCGGCGTCGCAGACGCTTCCCTGACCTCCCAGCTGTTCCCAAAGCTCCTCAGCGATGTGCGGGGCGAAAGGTGCTATGAGCACTACGAGGGCCTTCATCACCTCTGGGTCCTTGCACTTCAGAGTGCTTAGCTCGTTGGTGGCAATCATAAAGGCCGAGATGGCAGTATTGTACGAGAAGGCCTCGATGTCCTGCGTCACCTTCTTGATGAGCTTGTGCAGAGCCTTCAGCTCCTCGGGGGTGGCAGTTCCATTTGCTGCGCTATTTGCGCAGCCTACCTGACAGAGGTTCCAGAACTTGCGGAGGAAGCGGTGGCAGCCGTCGATACCGGCTACGTCCCAAGGCTTGGATTGCTCGATGGGACCGAGAAACATCTCATAGAGGCGTAGCGTGTCGGCACCATAGTTATTGCAAATGTCATCAGGGTTCACCACGTTGTACTTCGACTTAGACATCTTTTCTATTGCCTGGTTGACGATGTACTTGCCACCGTCGTTCAGGATAAACTCGGCTTCGGCGAACTCAGGCCGCCACTGGCGAATCTTCTCTATGTCAAGCTCCTTGCCGTTCACGGTGCTGATGTCGGTGTAGATTGGGTCGGCCTCTTCGCCATTGTAGAAGTAACGGTTCTTCTTGGCATCGTTGTCGTATTTTGTCTCCAACAGGTCGAAGCTGACATACTTGTTAGTACCCTTGAGGCGGAACACAAAGCTCGACCATCCCTGAATCATTCCCTGGTTGATGAGCTTCTTGAACGGCTCGTCCTCGCAGCTGTAGCCGCAGTCATAGAGGAACTTGTTCCAGAAGCGGCTGTAAATGAGGTGGCCGGTGGCGTGCTCCGAGCCTCCGACGTAGAGGTCCACGTTGCGCCAGTATTCGTCGGCATCGCGGCCCACGAGGGCTTTATCGTTCTTCGGGTCCATGTAGCGCAGATAGTAGGCCGACGATCCAGCAAAGCCCGGCATGGTGTTCAGCTCGAGGGGGAACACGGTCTTGTTGTCTATCTCATCGACACTCACCACCTTGTCGAACTTCGTGTCCCATGCCCACATCTTGGCTCGACCCAGTGGCGGCTCGCCCGTCTCTGTGGGCTTGTACTCGTCGATTTCGGGCAGCTCCAGGGGCAGACAGTCCTTCGGCACGATGTAGGGCATATCATCTTTATAATATATGGGGAACGGCTCGCCCCAGTAGCGCTGGCGACTGAAGATGGCATCGCGCAGACGGTAGTTCACCTTCACGCGGCCCAGTCCCTTTTCCTCGACGAATTTCTTCGTGGCGGCGATGGCCTCCTTTACGGTTAGGCCGTTGAGTGAGAAACCGTCGAGGGCGGTCTTGCCGGCAGCGGGCGAGTTCATGACGATACCTTCCTTTGCGTCGAAGCTCTCTTCTGAGACATCGGCACCCTCAATGAGCGGCACGATGGGCAGGCCGAAATGCTTGGCAAAGGCATAGTCGCGGCTGTCGTGGGCTGGTACGGCCATGATGGCGCCGGTGCCATAGCCGGCGAGCACGTACTCGGCAATCCAGATGGGAATCTTCTCGCCCGTGAAGGGGTTGATGGCGTAGGAGCCTGAGAATACACCCGTCACCGAGTGATCCATCTGACGCTCACGCTCCGTGCGCTTCTTTACGTAAGCGAGGTATTCATCGACGGCGGCCTTCTGCTCCGGCGTGGTCAACTGGGCTACCAGCTCGCTCTCAGGGGCGAGCACCATAAATGTAACGCCGAATATGGTGTCGGCACGAGTAGTGAAGATGGTGAAGCTTTTGGGGGCAGCGACACAGTCGCTGCTTACACTAAACTCCATCTCGGCACCTTCCGAGCGGCCTATCCAGTTGCGTTGGGCCTCCTTGAGGCTGTCGGTCCAGTCTATCTCCTCCAAACCGTCAAGCAGGCGCTGGGCGTATGCTGATGTGCGTAGACACCACTGGCGCATCTTCTTCTGCTCCACAGGGAAGCCGCCGCGCTCCGAGACACCGTTTACCACCTCGTCGTTGGCCAGCACCGTGCCCAGTGCCGGGCACCAGTTCACCATCGTCTCGGCCAGGTAGGCGATGCGGTAGTTCATCAGCACCTCCTGCTTCTTCTTCTCCGAGAAAGCGGCCCACTCGGAGGCGGTGAAGTGCAGCTCCTCCGTGCCCAGAGCATGGCAGTTCTCCGTACCCATCAGTTCGAAATGCTCAATGAGCTTGATGGTGGGCTGCGCCTTGTTCGACGACGTGCTGAAGTAGCTGCGGAACATTCTTTGGAAAGCCCACTGTGTCCACTTGTAGTAGCCAGGGTCGCAGGTACGCACCTCGCGGCTCCAGTCGAACGAGAAGCCTATCTTGTCCAGCTGCTCGCGGTAGCGGTTGATGTTCTGCTCGGTGGTGATGGCGGGGTGCTGCCCCGTCTGTATGGCATACTGCTCTGCGGGCAGTCCGTAGGCATCGTAGCCCATGGGGTTCAACACGTTATACCCACGGAGACGCTTGTAGCGGGCATAAATGTCGCTGGCGATATAGCCCAGCGGATGCCCCACGTGAAGACCCGCACCGCTGGGGTAGGGGAACATGTTCAGCACGTAGAACTTCTTTTTCTTTTCATCCTCAACCACGCGGTAGGTGCCATTCTCCACCCATCGCTGTTGCCATTTCTTCTCAATCTCTCTAAAATTGTAGTCCATATATAATATATTATTGTGTATTTTCATTATCTTTCTCACCCCCCTTGGGAGGAGTCGGAGGAGTGCCTTCTTTTGAAGTTGTGGCTGCAAAGATACGGTTATTTCTTCAAACCACCAAAGATTTTGCCGAAAAACTGATTTCAGCCACTGTTTTCACTATGTGACACAAAAATCCCGACGCGATTTGATGAAACCACGACGGGATTTGCTGCTTTTTAGAAGATGCTTGTTTATTTCTTGGTTTTGATGCCTAACACGCAGACGGATCCGATGACGAGCAGTAGGGCGGAGACGAACATCATATTGGCCTGATAGCTGCCCACCAAGTGCAGGATGACACCACCACAGAGTGCTGCCACAATCTGTGGCAGACAGATCGTTCCATTGAAAAGACCCAGGTAGGCACCCATGTGGCCGTAGCCCTGGAGGGCGTTGGTGACCAGCGTGAACGGGCAGGCAAGCATGGCAGCCCAGGCGCAGCCAATGAGCAGGAAGGGCACGATCTGCATGTACTGGTTGGGGCAGAATGGGATGAGGGCGAAGCCCAGTCCACCGAGGATGAGGCTGGCGGTGTAGGCCATCTTCATATTCGGGAAGCGCGGTAGCACCATAGCCCAGCAGACGGAGCCGATGGCCTGGATGGCATAGAGCACGCCCGTCCAGTTGCCGGCCACCTGGTATTCCTCACTCACAGGGTCAGCGGTGTCCCATACGGTCAGCGATACGGCATCGACGACGTAGGTCCACATATAGAGGAAAGCGGCCCAGCAGAAGAACTGCACCAGACCGACACGCCAGAAAGTCGACGGGGCGTTCTTCAGCAGCGTAATCCAATTGGCCTTCTCCTCGGCGTTTTCTGAGGAAGGGTTATACTCGGCATACTCCTTTGGCGGCCACTCCTTTACCTTCATCGTGGTGTATATGACACAGAGGATGAGAATGGCGGCACCAACGTAGAACGACCAGATGACCGTGTCAGGAACGATGCCCTCAGGTGCGACGTTGCTCAGGCCGATGGCTGCAAAGATGAAGGGGAATACGTAGCCCATGACCGAGCCGGCGTTGCACAACAGTGACTGGATACTGTAGGCCTTGCCTTTCTGCTCCTCGTTCACCATGTCGCCCACCATCATCTTGAACGGCTGCATAGCCATATTAATAGATGTGTCGAGCAGCATTAGAGCAATCACGCCAAACGTCAGCACAGCTCCCACGGTAGCCAGACCAAGGCTGCCAGCATTGGGCAGCAGACACATGACGAGAACGGCTGTGGCAGCACCGATGAAGAGGTAGGGGATGCGACGGCCAAAGCGTGTCCATGTTTTGTCGCTCAGCGTGCCCACGATAGGCTGCACCAGTATGCCCATCAGCGGGGGTAGAATCCAGAAAAAGCTGAGGTCGTGTGGGTCGGCACCCAGCGTGCGGAAGATGCGCGAGATGTTAGCACTCTGGAGTGCATACGCAATCTGCACTCCGAAGAATCCGAAGCTCAGGTTCCAGAGCTTCCAGAACGATAGATTAGGTTTCTGTTTCATATTTATAATTTTAAGATAATCGAATTATTTCACCTTGTGGTGCCGCGGAGGATAAGCCTTGTGCGGACGATGCGTCGTTCGGCATGGTTCAGGGGGATGGTGCCCTCGACGTGTCCTATGAGTATGTCGGCCGCCTCCTCGCCCACCTGAATACCCCGCTGTTCTACGGTGGTCAGCATGGGGTCGGAGGAGGTAGCGCGGTCGTCGTTAGTGAAGCCGCAGATGCTCACGTCCTCTGGCACGCGCAGTCCCATGTGTTTCACGGTGTAGAGAATGCCTATGGCCGTCTCGTCGTTGATGGCGAAGAAAGCGTCGGGGTAGATATCGCCGTCGAACATTTGTGGGGTAATCATCTCCGCGTCGTGGCGATTGTCGCAGATGCGCGTCATCTCCTGTTGGAAAGGCAGCCCATGCTTCAGCAGCGCGTCTTTGTAACCGTTGAAGCGGTTCTTTGCTATCTCTAGGTTCGGCTGCGAACCGAAATAGGCTATGCGGCGGCAGCCTGTCTCAATGAGGTGCGTCGTAGCGTTGAACGCTCCCATGTAGTCATCGACCACAACGCGGCTGGCGTTCACGCCTGTGCAGATGCGGTCGAAAAACACCAGGGGCACGCCAGCCTCCTGCAGCCGGAGAAAGTGGTCATACTGCTGCGTGTTCTTCGCCTGCGAGACAATGATGCCGCACACCTTGTTCTCGTAGAACGAGCGGCACAGCTGCACTTCACGTTCGTATTGCTCGCCGCTCTGTGCCACCATGATGTGGTAGCCGTGGGCACCCGCCTCCTCCTCTATACCCTTCAGAATAGTGGCGAAGTAGTAGTGCACCAGCTCAGGAATGATTACTCCGATAATCTTCACTGGCTGCACGCGGCTGTGGCGCAGGTTCTCGGCCAGCATGTTGGGGATGAAATTGTGCTCGCGGGCATATTGCTGAATCTTCTGCCGCTGCTCCACGGATATGCGTGGCGAGTCCTTCAGTGCACGCGACACCGTGGCCACGGAAACGCCCAGCTCGCGGGCGATGTCTTTCATTGTCAGTACCACCTTTGTAATTTGCGATTAACTGATTTACGATTTATTTGCGATAATCTTTCGGCGCAAATTTAACATAAGTTTCGCGCGCGAAACCAAAGCCTTAACATTTCGTTGCAGAGAATGGGATGCAAACGTTTGCATTAACCCAATAACGAATTTAAACGAAAAAAAGTGTTTCGACATTTAAATATGTCCTATCTTTGCCGAGAATACACGGGCAGACAAGCGGGGGATTGCAAACCTCCTAAAGCATCTGCCCCTGTACAATGAGTTAAAATTATCAATATTAATACTAACAAAACTAACACTAAATGAAATGATGAAGCAGGTAAACATTCAAGTACCGCGTAGGCTGTTGACCCTCCTTTTGGGTCTCTTCCTCACGGTAGGAGCCTTTGCACAGCAGATTACTGTGAAAGGCCATGTGAAAGATGCCACTGGTGAAGACGTCATTGGTGCAACCGTTCGTGTAGCGGGAGCCCAAGGCGGCACAGTGACCGACTTCGACGGTAATTTCACCATCCAGGCAGCCAAGGGAGCACAGATTACCGTCACCTACATGGGCTACCAGCCGGCCACTGTGGCCGCTGCACCAACGTTGGAGGTGACGTTGCAAGATGACTCCCAGTTACTTAATGATGTGGTTGTCATCGGTTACGGTGTGGCCAAGAAAAATGATCTCACTGGTTCGGTGACGGCACTGAAGCCCGACGAGAAGAACCACGGTATCATCACCACCGCACAGGACATGATCCAGGGTAAGATTGCCGGTGTGAACGTGAGCACGGGCAGCGGCGCACCGGGCGAGGGAGCCATGATACGCATCCGCGGCGGTGCGTCGCTCAATGCCAACAACGACCCGCTGATTGTCATCGACGGTATGCCGATGGACCCCAACGCCACGAAGGGTATGAACAACCCGCTGTCGCTGGTCAACCCTAACGACATCGAGTCATTCACCGTCCTGAAGGACGCATCGGCAACGGCCATCTACGGTAGCCGAGGCTCTAACGGTGTCATCATCATCACCACGAAGAAAGGACGCAGGAACCAGTCGCCCAAGGTGAGCTACAACGGAACACTCTCCGTGAGCACCATCGCCAAGAAGCTCGACGTGATGAACGCCAGTGAGTATGTGGAGCAGATCAAGAACCAGTATGGCGAGGACTCTCCCGCCTATCTCGGACTGGGATGGAAGCAGTTCAACGACGACGGCACGCCTAACTTCGCCGCCGGCACCTACGAGACCAAATGGCAGGACGAAATCTTCCGTGGCGCCGTCAGCCACGACCACAACGTGAGCCTCACCGGCGGTCTGGGCAACGACAAGTGGGCTATGCCCTACCGCGTCAGCGCAGGCTACACCAACCAGCAGGGTATCCTCAAGGGTTCGGACTACAGCCGCTTCACGGCAGGATTCACGCTGAACCCCTCGCTGCTCGACGACCACCTGAACCTGAACATCAACGGTAAGTACTCCTACTCGAAGACTAACCCCGGCGGACAGGGTGCCATCGGTGCTGCATTCATCATGGACCCCACAAGGCCCATCAAGAGCAGCGACGAGCAGTTCAAGAACTGGGGCGGCTACTGGCAGTGGGTGACTCCCACCGACGCCTTCGACCCGACATTCCCCTACCAGCGCAACAGCGACGCACCGGAGAACCCGATGGAGAAGGTGGACCACTACACCTTCAACAAGAGCTCCAACGTGCTGCTGGGTAACTTCGAGGCCGACTATAAGATTCATGGCCTGGAGGATGTGCGTCTGCACTTCAACCTCGCAGGAGAGTATGCCACTGGTGGTGAGTACACCAGCAATAACCGCTATTCCACCTACGGTTATTATTATGGTGGATCAGGCGACAACAAGGAGAAGAAGTACAACCTCATTGCAACGGCTTACGCACAGTACTACAAGGACTTCAACAAGAACCACCACTTCGACATCATGGGCGGTTATGAGTACAGCCACATGAAGTACTGGGGAGACCTGTGGTACAAGGACTACTATCCCAGCACCTATCAGGGCACATTCGATGACGGCACATCCAAGGCAGGTGCCGTGAACAGCGAGTCCAACGACAGCTGGAAGGGCCAGACCTTCATCGTCTCGTGGTACGGACGTGCCAACTACACGCTCATGGACCGCTACCTCCTCACTTTCACCGCCCGTTACGACGGTTCCAGCCGCTTTGCCGACGGACACCGCTGGGGCTTCTTCCCCTCAGCAGCCCTGGCCTGGAGAGTGAAGGACGAGGCCTTCCTGAAGAATGTCGATGCCATCAGCGACCTGAAGATTCGTCTCGGTTGGGGTAAGACAGGACAGCAGGACACTGGCCGTGAGTACTATACACCTATCTATCGCAGGAGCAACAATCCTTACTACTACTACCCCGTAGGCCCCAACAACGAAGGTGTGCTCAACCAGCCGCTGGTTTACAACAACGACCTGACGTGGGAGACCACTACGACGTGGAACCTGGGTCTGGACTTCGGAATGTTCAACCAGCGACTTACCCTCACCGTCGATGCCTATAAGCGCAAGACCACCGACCTGCTCTGCACACCGACCATCCCCGGCGGCATGAACTTCGACAACGCCATGATGCTGAACTCTGGCTCGCTGAAGAACACCGGTATAGAGGTGGCCATCACGGGCAAGCCCGTGCAGACCAAGGACTGGTTTGTGGAGCTTGGTGTGAACTTCGCCTATAACAAGAACAAGATCAGCGAACTCTACGGTGGACGCGACATGGTGGAGGCCGGTATGCAGGTGGGCCAGAACCAGGCTATCACATATAATAAGGTGGGCTTGGCAGCAAACTCCTTCTGGGTTTACCAGCAGGTCTATGACCAGGGCGGACGTCCCATCATGGGTGCTTACGTAGACCGTAATGCCGACGGTGTCATCGATGAGAACGACCGCTACTTCTACAAGAACATCACGGCTCCCTGGACGGGCGGATTCAGCTTCAAGGTGGCCTACAAGCAGTGGGACCTCGGCACCAACTTCCGTGGCAGCTTCGGAAACTACGTCTACAACGACATAGAGCAGGGAAGGGCCAACTCGGCGGTGCTCTACAACTCGAAGGGATACTACGAGAACAGCACCAAGGACTATGTGGCACTGAAGTGGAACTCCTACAACTATCCGCTCACCGACTACTTCGTGCAGAACGCCTCGTTCCTCAAGTGCGACAACATCACGCTGGGCTACAACTTTGAGAATCTCTTCAAGGGAGGCAGCTATGATGGAGTGTCGGGACGTATCTACGCTTCGTGCACCAACGTCTTCACCATCACCAAGTACAAGGGAATCGACCCCGAGCAGACCTCCGGTCGTGAGGGTAGCATCTACCCCCGCTGCCGCACCTTCCTCATGGGACTTAACCTGAACTTCTGAGTAACAAATTGTAAATAGAAAATTCGTAAATCGTAAATAAATATGGCTACCAAGATATCAAAATTCATCACCTTCGGTCTCGTATGCTGCGCAACGAGCGTAGCCCTCACGAGCTGCATGAAGGACCTCGACAAAGGCAACATTGACCCGCATGTGCAGGCCGAGCCTGATATGACCGCCCTGTACAGCAAGTGCTATGCCGGACTCATCATGGAGGGTAACGACGGTGGTGCCGACTTCACCATCGACGATGCCGGTAAATCGACCCTGCTGCGAAACATCTTCAACTTCAACGAGCTGCCCACCGACGAGGCTATCTGCTGGTGGAGCGACGGCGGTATTGTCGATATAGGCTTCAACCAGTGCATGCCAGGAACTGCTTCGCTGCGATTCCTCTACTACCGGCTGGTGTCGAACATCTCGTTCTGCAACCACTACCTCGAACTGAGCCAGGCACAGGAAGACCAGACACGGCTGGCTGAGGTTCGCTTCCTCCGTGCTTTCAACTACTACCAGATGCTCGACTTCTTCGGTGATCCCCCTTTCACCACGGCCATCTCCGCTGAGACTCCGCGTCAGGCTCACACCTACAATGAGAAGTTCGTGGAAGGTCAGGAATACTCCCGTTCCGAGCTGCTTGCCATGGGCCGTGAGTTCCTCTTCAACTGGATTAAGAGCGAGCTGGAAGCCATCGAGCCTAACATGCTCGAACCGAAGGCCAAGACCGACACCGATCCCGACTACGGACGCGCTGACAAGGCTGCCGTATGGACGCTGCTTGGCAGGCTCTACCTCAATGCCGGAACATACCTGAACAACGACGGACAGAACAATCCTTATTGGGCTCAGGTGTTGGAGTACGCCCAGAGGGTGATTAGCTCTGGCTACTCACTCTTTGATTACTCGAAGATGTCCTCTGAAGCAAAGGCCAACGGCTACCAGCCCTACGACCTCCTCTTCATGGGCGATAACGGCTCTAACGGTGCTTCGTGCGAGGCCATCCTGCCGCTGCTGCAGGACGGTAAGAAGACAAAGGGATGGGGAGGCTCGCTCTTCTTCGTAGCCGCCATGTGGAACAGCAGCATGTCCACTGTTGTAGGACTTGACGCCGGCACTACGGGTAACAACTGGAGCGGTATGCGCTGCCGCCCGCAGCTCATCGAGAAGTTCACCAACAACCCCGCTTCGTTCGTAGGAAAGACTACGGCTGACATCCGTGCCATGGGCATCGACGACCGCGCACTCTTCTGGGGACTGGGCTCAGGCAACGACAAGCGCACGCTTGAGCTTGGCGACAACTCCAACTTCTTCCAGGGTATCGTCACTACAAAGTGGAACAACAATTACTCTAACGGCGGTACGCCCCACGACACCTACGACGTGGACATCGACTTCTTCCTCTTCCGTGCCGCAGAAGCATACCTCAATGCCGCTGAGGCCGCACTCCACCTGGGTAACGCCAGCGTAGCCAAGGAATGTATCGACAAGCTGCGCAACCGCGCACATGCTGTCACCAAAACCAGCTACACCCTGCAGGATGTGCTCGACGAGCGTGCCCGCGAGTTCTACTTCGAGGGTCAGCGCCGTGTAGACCTTATCCGCTTCAACCAGTTTGGAGGCCCGACGTCATACATATGGGACTATAAGGGCGGATTCCCCAACGGCGGCACCTTCGACAAGACTCGCAATGTGTTCCCGCTGCCTTCATCGGAAGTGCTGGCTAACAAGAACCTCACTCAGATTGACGGCTATAACGAAGCCGAGTAATACATTTTATTTATTTACAGAATCTTAATAAGAACGCAATATGAACAACAGACTATTGCTTGGCGCCATGCTTTTGGGCGCCGCCAGCTTATTCACAGCTTGCTCGGATGACAACGACTCGAATCCCACGCTGATACAGCCAACGGTATTCACGCTGAACACTCCGGCATACGTCAGCGAGACCGTTGACCTCTTGAATACCAATGCGCTTACTATCTCTTGGTCGCAGCCGAAGTTCACCGCCGACAATGCGCCTATCAACGCCACCTACGAGATTCAGGTTTCGCCGACGGGACAGTTCAACGTGTCGCTCGCCGAGGCCGATGCCGATGAGGAGGGAACAACGATTGCAGACTATGCCGTCATCGACCGCACCACTCAGCTCTGCCGCTATGACCTCACATCCGAGGATCTCGACAAGGCTCTCATGCAGGTGGCCAAGTGGACCGAGAGCACACTCCCGGAAACCCATACGGCATACATCCGTGTGATGGCCTATTTCCTTGAGGGACAGACGAAGCTGAACCCCGTGATTTCGAATGTCATCGAGGTGAGCGTCAATCCCTACTACATCGAGCTGAAGGATGCCGCACCTATCATGTGGTTCCTCGTGGGTAACAACTTCGGCGACGGCGCCTGGAGCAA
This sequence comes from Prevotella sp., assembly GCA_017475265.1. Lineage (GTDB taxonomy): Bacteria > Bacteroidota > Bacteroidia > Bacteroidales > Bacteroidaceae > Prevotella. The sequence continues at coordinate 25,118 of JAFVFY010000066.1, forward strand.
CAAACCCGGCGAGAGCAGCTTCCCGATGTTCGTGCAGAGCGGTTACACCTACGACAAGAAGACTGGAGCAGGTGAGATTACCTACCTGAACTACTTCAACACCGATGGTTGGAAGATTCAGCCCGCTGACTTCAACTGGGACTACGGTTTCATGGGCAATGGCGCCAATCTGGCCATCTATCGTAATGGCGGCGGCGACAACGGTAACATCTGGTGCGAACCCGAGGGTTACTATCTCGTCACCGTGAACACCGGTACGCTGGAGTGTACCATCACTCCCCAGGACATCACTCCAACGAAGTACGACCAGATTTGCATGGCTGGAAGCTTTAACGAGTGGGGCGACACCAATATGCTTCCCGTGAACAAGAGCGGAGAGAACCACGTTTGGTGCTACACTATGACTGTAGAGCCAGAAAAGGTGGAGCAGGTCAAGTTCAAGATTGCCGGCTCGTGGGACACCAACTGGGGCTACGGAGCTGCCGATGGTGAGGTGAACACCTGCGGTAAGGCTACTGCTGGAGGAAAGAACATCGGCGTGGCAGAGGGAACATGGATTATCATGTTCAACGACATCACCGGCGAGTTCAGCATCATTCCAAAACCGTAATGAAATACCTCCACAACTCCACAACTTTTTCGTTCATTGCCACGGCTGTGAGCCGTGACAGAATAACTCCACAACTACTAAAATAAATAAACATTATGACAAAGAAAATATTCATGGGATTGGCCTTGGCAGCAGGACTCTGGTCCTGCACCGAGGACTACACCGACTGGGAGTCACCACAGAAAAACGACTCCAACGACCCCGTGCAGAAATTTGCGCTGGCCATCCAGCCCACGGTCCAAGCCATTGATTTCGCTACGGAGAAAGCACAGACCATTCAGCTTTTCACCACCAACGCAGGGGATAAGGTTGAGGGTTACGCTTTGGAATTTACAGCCAATGACACCGAAAAGAGTGCCACCATCAATGCCACTCCCGATGGCAAGGTCACCGCTGCCGACCTCATCGGCGTGGTGAAGAGCATCTATGGCAATGCTCCTGAGGAGCGCACCTTCAATGTGGCCGTTGCCACCGACGTCACCATCAGCACAGCCGACGGCGATGTAAAGGCAAGGAAAACGGCTACACCCTTCACGCTGAAAGCCAAGCTGGAGGCTTCCTACATCGCTCCCGCATACTACGTTGTCGGCGGAACCCTCGACTGGGCAGCATCAGCAGCAAGCAAGGAGCAGAAGTTCAGCCACAGCGACAAGAGCGTCTATGATGACCCCGTCTTCACCATTACCATCCCCGCTTCGTCGGGCGACACATGGTTTGCTATCGGCGATGATGAGGCCCTCGACGCTATCACCAACAACGGAGACTGGAGCAAGCTGCTCGGCACCACCGCAGGAAACGGCGACACCAGCCTTACTGGTACGCTAGCTCCACGCAGCGAGCTTGGCAACGAAGGTAGCATCTGCATGCCTGGCTCACTGGGAGCTTCGTTCTTCAAGATCACTATCAACATGGAGGAGTACTCCTACGAAATCACGCCCGTGGTTATCGCCGCACAGTACTATGTCGTCGGTGACGTTCAGGGTTGGAGCGATAGCAAGAAGACCTGTCTCTTCACCCCTGGCGAGAACAATATTCTCTCCTACACCACGAAGTGGAAGGGTGAGTATGACCTGAAAATCTGGGATGCCAACAGCTTCGGCAATTGGGATGCTGCATGGGGTTGTGCCGTCGACGGTGACAACTCGCCTAGCGGCAACCTGATTAACAGCGGCGCACAGGCCATCTCGGCTCCCTCGGCAGAGTTCTACACCTTCACCATCGACTTGAACACCATGACCTACACATGGACGAAGCTCGCTAACCAGTCTCCCACCGAGTACACTAACATCTCGCTTATTGGTGAGTTCAACGGTTGGGGTGGTGACTTCGAACTGGAGCAAGTGACGCCGCACAACTGGTATGCTATCTACACTCAGGCAGCTGACGGACAGCTGAAGTTCCGCGCCAACCACGACTGGAGCACCAACTGGGGCTTTGGCAACGACATGGACTGGAACGTGACTGACGCTTTCAACAAGATTGGTTCCAACGGAGCAGGTAATATCTTCGTTCCTGCTGGCACATACGCCGTCTACCTTAATGACATTACCGGTTCAATGATGTTTGTCGCCCAGTAAGTCTGGTCATTATATCAATAAAATTTGGGTCGCGCTCCATTAAAAAGAGCGCGACCCAAATTTATATAGGATTGTTGTGTTATCGGATGACGATTTTCTTCTTGTTCTGGATGTAGATGCCCGGTCGTGTTACGGTTTGCACGCGGCGACCGTCGAGGGTATAGATGGCTGTGTCGGCGGGCTTGTCGGCCAGGATGCCGTCGATGCTCGACTCCACCGTTCCGAAGTATCCCTCCTCGGTGTAGTAGCCACCATTATGGAATATCAGATCATTGGTCTGTGGTGCGCCGTTGTTACTGAAGATGATGTTGGTTGGCATCTTGGCATTGCCGGTTCCATAGAAGTCTTTCTCGGCGAAGGTCCACTTCCAAACGGTGTTGCCGTCAGGTGCCTGTCCCATCCTTGTGCAGGCAACTCCCGGCCACTGACCACCTGTGTAGTTGTTTTCGTCCCATGCCCAGCACATGATGGTCTGTGTCCATGTCCTCGGAGCCTCGAAGAAGGCACAAATCTCGCCGTCGTTGACCTTGCAGAAGTCGGGTATGACGACCTTGTCCGTGGGTGCTTCCTTCACATCGTAGGTGCGCGTCACCATGCCACTGACGGCTGAACCAATGAGCAGGGCGACCTTCAGCGTCGTGGTGCCCACGGGGATGGTAACTGTAGTACCGTTGGCCACCTTCGTACTGCTTGCCGTGGGGTTTGTGCCGTCGGTGGTATAGACGAGCTGAGCACCCGCGCTGGCGGTCACGGCGGCAAGACGTACCTTCTGCTCACCGCTGTAGATGCCAGAGGCCAGGTCGGCGTAGGCCGTGTTCATTGAGGTTGGGAAGTAGTAGGCGTAGTGGTAGCCCTCGAGTACCTTTGTCCACACCTCTGGGTCAACGTTCGTCTCGTTGGCGGCCACGTTGCCCACCACGGAGAGCAGACGGTTCTCATTGTTGGTCTTCGTCACCGTGGCGTAGTAGGCCACCTGGCTGCGGAAGGGCAGGTAGGTGCTCTCATTGTTCACTCCAGCGGCCTTTCGTGCGGCCACCATAGCCTTGATGTCGGTGGGGTATTTCTGCCAATGCTTCATGAATACGCATGGTGTGCCTGGCATGGCGAGCATGTAGGCGTTGGCGGCGAGGGTATCGCGCACCAGCGGTCCATTGGAACTACCATCGGGGCGAACCTCAGTATCATGATTCTCCACGAAGGTCACGGCATAGCGGCGATATTGTCCCTGGTCGAAGTTGCTGCTGATGAGTGGCCAGTTGCCATCGTTCTGTGTCGACAGGCGGCTCCAGGCACGGTTGTCGACAGCGTTGCGCACCACGTACTTGAACTGGAAGTCGAAGGCGGCACTTTGTATCACGCCGTCCACCTTCGTGCCGTTAATCCAGTTCCTGATGGTGTTCGAGCCATCCCAACATTCGCCGACGCTGAACTCCGGCTGCGACGAAGCATTATACTGTCCGGTGAATGAAGCCGAGTAACCCTTCACCATGTCGTAGCGGAAACCGGCATAACCCAGGTCGTCTTTCAGGAAACCGAGGTAGGCCTTTACGCATTTCTGCACGTTCTCGCTCTTGTGGTCGAGGTCGCGCATGCCGGCCCACCCCTCGCCGGTGTCGATGTTTGCCGAGAGCTGGTAGCCGTTGGCAGTGGCCCATTTCAGTGTGGCACCGTCATCATCGTTCTTGACAATGTCGGTAGAGGTCATCTCATAGGTCACGCCCTTATACGTCTCCTTGGGGAAGTCCACCCAGTTCGACACGTTACGGCGGTGGTTGATGACCACGTCAGCGATGGTCTTGATACCCTTCGCCTGATAAGTCTTGATGAGCGAGCGCAGCTGCTGCTCGTTGCCGAAGGAGCTGTTGTAGTTGTTGAACCAGTAGAGGTCGTCGTAGCCCATCGACTGTCCTCCGCAGTTGCCGCTCTGCGGCAGCCATACGAGGTCGAATGTCCCGGCCAGCTCGTCGGCCTGGCTCTCGAGGAGCGACCACTGTGTGTCGTTGAAGCTGTCCCAGTAGAAAGCCTGGAGCATCACGCCGCCATATTGCGACGGCCATCCCTGTGACCAGGCTCCTGTCGTGAGCAGCTGGCAGAGGGAGAAAATGAGTAATGTTCGTTTCATAAGCATGTATTATTTAAAAAAGATGTTGCAAAGATAGGCGTTTTTCCTGATATGGCCAAACTTTACTTCATCTTTTTGCTAAGTTGTAATAAAATCACCACCGTCTCAGTATTATATGTTTTGAATTGTTCCTAAAGGCTTCATGATGTAAAAGCCGTTTATGAACGGCACAAATGGCAAGCTGACTGTCAGGCAGAATAGTATCTGGAAAAGTAAAACAAGTTGTTTTACCTTGGAGAAGTCCGTCCAAACCCTGAGAAAAAACGGCTTTTTCTCAGGTAAAACAACTTGTTTTACTTTGGTGATACTTGTTGAAACTTTGAGAAAAGGCTGCACCTTTGCTAACCAACAATAGTTTTGTCAATCTGAAATTTCCTTTTTGTTTTGAAAAAAAGTAAAAAATTTGCACGTTTCAAAAAAAGTGTGTACTTTTGCAACGAATTACTAACTACACTACTAAGAACTGACCTTGAAACGATACACTTTTCTATTTGTTGCATGTCTATTGTCATGCCTCAAAGCTTTGTCCCAGACGGGACAGTTTATTTCGGCCGACCGTTTCTCCAGCAGTCTCATCAACGACCTCTGTCAGGATAGGGAGGGTTCTCTCTGGGTGGCTACGGACTATGGTCTCAACCGCTTCGATGGTTATAACTTCCAGACTTTTATTCACCAACCCTCCGACAGCACCTCGCTGACGGACAATATGGTTGTCTGTCTGATGGCCGACCGCCAAGGGTACCTGTGGGTAGGTACGCGAATAGGCCTCGACCGCTTCGATGCCGCCTCTGAGACGTTCATCCACTATCCTTTTCCCGACGGGCTGACTCCCCACGTGTCCGTTCTGTTGCACTTGCGCGACGGTCGATTGCTGGTAGGTACGGCGGGCTACGGGGCTTACCTCCTAGGTGATGATGGCAAGTTGCAGCCTTTTGGCGATGAAGGTCCGCATGGTTTCTACAGTCGCATTTTCGAGGACAGCCAAGGACGGTTGTGGCATTGCAGCTTCGACGAGATGATAGCCTTCAACTATCAGGGCAAGACCACCAATTTCCGCTCAGAATATGGAAATCCACAGGCTATTTTGGAGCGCGATGGCGACGTGTTCATTGTCTGTCTGCGAGGCATACTCGTATACCATAACGGACAGATGCTTTCTGACTATGTAGACATGGGCAAGGCTGGTAGCCAGGACGTCCTCCTCTGGAAGGCTTCGGTGGGTCAGGCGGGTACTATATATATAGGTACGCGAGGACACGGTCTCTACAGCATCGCCCCTGGCCAGAATCCCCGTATGGAGGATGTAGATATCAGCACCCACGGTATCGACATGCAGACGGCCAAGGTCTCTGCCATGATGTCTGACCGTAGCGGCAACCTTTGGCTGGCTTGTCACCGTAAGGGACTTGTCATGCTGCCCCAGCGGCCTGAACAGTTTAAGAACTGGAGCTTTGAGGGTCAGGGCATACGCCTGGGTAGCACCATCTCCTCTGTCTGTGAGGGCGATGGCGGTATGACCTGGGCTACCGTGCAGGGTGTGGGCATCTATGGCTTCAACGACAAGGGGCGCGTGGTTTCCCGACCCTCCAGCCCCGATGCCGTGGAGTTTATTTTCAGAGATAAGCAGCGTCACTACTGGGTGGGTACTGACAACGGTCTCTATGACTACGACCCCCTCAGCGGACGCTATTCACAGCGCGTCACCTTCGATTGCGACCGCTTCAACGACATGACCAGCGACGACGAGGGAAACATCTACATCAGCACCTTCTCCCGAGGTTTTTGTATATACAACCCTCAGACGGGATTCTTCCGCAATTTCTCCATGGACGACCCTGAGGACTCCATCCGCGGTCGTCTGTGTAACAACTGGATACTCGCCATGCAGCCCGACCGAAAGGGTCATCTATGGATGGCTACTGCCAGTGGCGTAGCCTGCTACGACCCGAAGGGTGATACCTTCCGTTCCTATGGTTGGATGCAGCTGCTTTCGGGCATGATATGCTACTCGCTCTGCGAAACATCGCGCGGAGACATTCTTATCGGTACCGACAGGGGACTATACATGTATACGCCGGGACACGATGAGGCCGTGCCCTTCATTGATGAAGCCGAACAGGAAGCTGGTGTGAACGATGCCCTGAAGGATAAGATTGTGGACTACGTGGTAGAGACCAACGACGGTGACATCTGGTGCTCCACGTCGATGGGCGTTTGGCAGTACGACACGCTCAACCATGAGTTCATAGGTCATGTGGCTGGCAACGGCCTCGTCAAGAAGGAATACATCATGAACGTAGGCCTTCATACAGACGATGACCGCGTGTTCTTCGGCCATAACGACGGACTCACCGTCTTCTCTCCCAGGGAGCTGAAAATCACCCACCAGCCGCTTTCCGACACGCTACGCCTGACGGCCTTCCGTGTGGGCGACCAGTATGTGACCGTGTCTTCCGTGCTCAACGACATCCGCGTCACCGACGGCAAGCCCCTGAGCAACTGCATCAATTTCACCTTGAGTTACTTAGACCACACCGTCACCTTGGCCTTCTCCCAGTTCAACTTCGAGACGGCCATGAATGTGAGCCTGGAGTATCGGCTGAACAACGATGAGTGGGTACGCCAGCAGGAGGGAAAGAACGAAATCACCCTCGCCCACCTCCAGCCAGGCACCTATCGCATGGAAGTCCGTGCCTGTCAGGGAGGCGACTGCTCACCCTCAAGGATGGTCGTCATCACCGTGCGTTCTCCGTGGTATCGCTCCACGACGGCCTATATCATCTATTTCCTGCTCGCAGTTTTGCTCCTGGGGCTCATAGGAGTGCTGCTGCGCCGACAGGCTAACCGACAGCTCGACGAGGAGAAGATGAAGTTCCTTATCAACGCCACCCACGACATACGCTCGCCGCTCACCATCATACTCAGCGCGCTGAAGAAGCTGAAGACTCCTGCGGGTCATTCCTTGACAGGAGAGGCTGTGGACACCATCGAGCGAAATTCGCAGCGAATACTCAGCCTGGTGAACCAGATTCTCGACGTGCGTAAGATTGACAAGCAGCAGATGCACCTCCATTGCCGTGAGACCGACATGGTGCAGTTCGTGGCCGGCATCACCAAGATGTTTGACTTCAATGCCCGTGAGCGAGGCATCACCCTCGCCTTCCAGCACGAAGGCATCGACCGTCTGCCAGCATGGGTAGACCGCTCACAATTCGACAAGGTCATTACCAACCTACTCTCAAACGCCTTCAAGTACACCCAGGATGGTGGTGAAATTACCATTGTCTTAGGCAGCAAGGCCTCCCTTACCAAACAGGGAGAGGCTGGGGAAGGGTCTCTCTTCCTCAAAGTCCTCGACACGGGCGTAGGCCTCGACTCCGATACATTGCGTCATGTCTTTGACCGCTTCTACCAAGGCAGCAACTCGCGCCGCATGAAGGTGGAGGGAACGGGCATCGGCCTTAACCTTTGCAAGATGATTGTCGACATGCACCACGGCACCATCACCGCCTCCAACCGCACCGACAGCAAGCAGGGTTCTGTCTTCACCGTCACCCTACCGATGGGCTTTGCCCACCTGGCCCCCGAGGAGATAGAGAAAGCAGAGGACGAACAGTTCCTCGACCAATTCTCCGCTGCCACCGTAGGGGCAGGCCCCGTGCCAGCCCGCCCAGAAGAGGTTGACGGCAACTCTCAATCCTCAACTCCCAACCCTCACCCTTCAACTCTCACCCCCCAACCCTCAGCTCCTAACCCTCAACCCTCAGCTCCCAACCCTCAACCCCCAGTTAGCACTTCTTCGCCCACCCGCAAGCGTGTGCTGCTGGTAGACGATGACGAGGAGATAGGAGACTATATCAAGCAGGAACTCGACCGCTTCTATAAATTCGGTGTCTGCCATAACGGTAAGGACGGCCTGAAGGAATTGCTCACAAACACCTACGACATAGTGGTCTCCGACGTGATGATGCCCGAGATGGACGGTTTCACCATGCTCCGCATGATTAAGTCGAATCTCAACCTCTCGCACCTGCCCGTCATCATGCTCACCTCGAAGTCCGATGTCGCCAACCGACTGGAGGGCTTGGAGCATGGAGCCGATGCCTTCCTTGCCAAGCCTTTCGACATGGACGAGCTACACCTCACCATCGAGAATCTCATCAAGGGTCGCCGGCACCTGAAAGGAAAGTTCAGCGGGGCGCAGCAGCAAACTGACAAGCTGGAGCAGCCAGAGGTGAAAGGCAACGACGAGATGCTCATGGAACGCGTCATGAAGGCAGTGAACAAAAACCTTGATGATAGCGACTTCAACGTGGAGACACTCTGTCAGGAGGTGGGCATCAGCCGTGCACAGCTCCACCGGAAGATGAAGGAGCTGACGGGACTCTCCACCAGTGAGTTCATACGCAACATCCGACTCGAACAGGCTGCACGACTGCTGAAGGAGAAGAAAATCAACGTCACACAGGTGGCCTACACCGTAGGATTCTCAAACCTCGCACACTTCTCCACCATCTTCCGCAAGCATTTCGGAGTGGCTCCCTCGGAGTATGCGCAGAAGGAATAGAACGTCAAGAATGATTTGTGCTATATCTGCCCGGCCTCTACCATGAGGACGACACGCTCGGTGAGGCGGTCTACGCCGTCGGGGTCGTAGCCTTTTTTCAGGGAGGCACCGAACATCCAGGCAAAGGCTTGCCACATGCCGGAACGGACGGGGCCTATGAAGGCTTGCATGGCTTCGTAGGCAGTACTGTTGCACTCGCGGTCTATGAGTTTGATGAGAAGCTTGCCCTGTGAGAAGGTGAGCTTCTTCATTTGTGGCTTGTATTCCTTCACAATGGAGGCCTCCACGCGCTTGAGGTGCTCCTTACGCTCCGAAGGTGGCAACGTCTCGGTGAACTCTGCCGTCTCAATGATAATCTGGCGCACCTGCTTGGCAATGGGCAGCACCTTCTTCACGTTGCGTACCAGGCGCATATAAGCCTGCTGCTGACGCTTGCTCTTGAACGTAGGCTCGGGGTAGACGTAGACCTGCGACAGCTCCATGTACTGTATGGAGTCGCCGTCTACGAGTGCCTTGCCTATCTTAACGGTAGGAACAAACGTCGGGTCGCCAATGCCCTTGTCATCCTGTGAAAAGGCAGGGAGGGGACTGAAAATCCCCTCCAAGGCCATAGTCGCTATAATTAATTGATAATTGATAATTGACAATTGAAATTGATAATACTGTGTCTGTTCAGGCTTAGATAACCTCGATGCCCAATTCTTCGCAGAGCTTGAGGCTCATTTCCTTCAGCTTGAACTTCTGGATTTTTCCTGAGCCAGTCAGGGGGAACTGGTCGATGAAGAACACGTACTTGGGAATCTTGTAGCGGGCTATCTTGCCTCGGCAGAAGAGTTGCACGTCCTCGGGCGTCATCTTGGCACCCTCCTCAAGGATGATGAAAGCACCGACCTCCTCGCCGTATTTCTTCGACGGCACAGCAGCCACCTGCACGTCGCGGATGCCAGGCATGTGATAAAGGAACTCCTCAATCTCGCGCGGGTAGATGTTCTCGCCGCCACGGATAATCATGTCCTTGATGCGGCCTGTTATCTTGTAGAAGCCCTGCTCGTCCTTCACACCGAGGTCGCCAGAGTGTAGGAAACCGTTCTTGTCGATGACCTCTTCGGTGGCCGTAGGGTTCTTGTAGTAGCCCTTCATCACGTTGAAGCCGCGGCAGCACATCTCGCCCTGCACGCCGACAGGACACTCCTCGCCGGTCTCGGGGTTGAGCACCTTTACTTCTACGAAGGGGAAGTCGCGCCCCACAGTGGTGCAGCGCTGCTCGAAGGTGTCGTTGAGGCAGGTCTGTGTCATGCCGGGCGACGACTCCGTCAGTCCGTAGACTGAGGTGATGGTCATGTACATCTTCTCTGAGACCTGCTTCATCAGCTCCACTGGGCAAAGGCTTCCGGCCATGATGCCCGTGCGCAGACAGGTGAGGTCGAACATGGAGAACATCGGGTGGTTCAGCTCGGCAATGAACATCGTGGGCACGCCATAGACCGCCGTACATCTTTCTTTATGGATGGAGGCGAGCACGACGAGCGGGTCAAACTTCTCGACCATCACTTCGGTGCAGCCGTGCGTGAGGCAGTTCATCGTGGCAAGCACCACACCAAAGCAGTGGAACAGCGGCACACAGACGCAGAGCTTGTCGTCCTGCGTAAAGCCCATGTTCTCGCCGGTGAAGTAGCCGTCGTTGGCAATGCCGAAGTGAGTCAGCATCACGCCCTTGGGGAAGCCGGTCGTACCGCTCGTATACTGCATGTTGCAGACATCGTAGCACGTCACCTTGCTCTTCATTTCGTTGAGCGTCTCGTCCTCGATGTTCTGTCCCAGGAGCAGCAGCTCTGCGGTGTTGTACATGCCTCGGTATTTCTCCATGCCGATGAACACCACGTTCTTCAGGTAGGGGAACCGCTCGCTGTTCAGGTGGCCTCGCTCGCAGGTCTTCAGCTCGGGCAGCATGGTGTAGGTCATATCGACATAGTTACAGTCCCATGTGCCGTCGGTGATGCAGAGCGTGTGCATGTCGGAGTCCTTGCAGAGGTACTCCAGCTCGGCCTGCTTGTAGTTGGTGTTTACCGTGACGAGCACGGCGCCAATCTTTGCCGTGGCGTAGAGGAACGTCAGCCAGTCGGGCACGTTGGTGGCCCAGATGCCTACGTTCGAGCCTCTGGTCACGCCGATGGCGAGCAGACCCTTTGCCAGATTGTCGACACGCTCATTGAACTGGCTCCAGGTGAAGCGCAGGTCACGGTCGCTATATACAATATATTCCTTATCGGGTGTCGTCTCAGCCCAGTGTTCGAGCCACTGGCCGAGGGTACGCTCATGGAGCTTGTAGCCTACACTTCCCGTCTCAGCAGGATAAGTCCTGTCAGGCAGAGGACGTCCTGCCATGTCAAGTTTAACGTTCTTTGCTTCCATTTTTCTTCGTTTTTCGTTATAACGTTATAACGTGATTACGTCATAACGACCATTAGAATGGAATATAAACCACTGCGAGGATTTTTGCCGACTTACCAGGTACGCCGTGCACGTGGTGCTTGACGATGCTGTCATAGAAGATGCTGTCGCCCTCGTTGAGGGTGAAAGTGTCCTTGCCGTAGACGATTTCCACCACGCCCTGCATGACGTAGATGAACTCCTCGCCCTCGTGAGCCGAGAGCTGGAAGTTATGCTCCTCGCTGGGGTTGATGTCGATGATGAACGGCTCCATGTGGCGTCCGGCCTTTTGCTGTGCCAGCGGATGGTACTCCATGTGGCGGCGAGCGTCGGCGGCACCGTTCGAGAAGCTGATGGTGCTCTGCTTCTCGCGGTCGGCAGCGCGGCAGACCACAGGGCCGAGGGCGTCGCTGTCATCAAGGAACGTACCCAGACGCACACCCAGTGCACGGGCCACCTTGATTAGCGGACCCAGCGACGGGAGGTTCTGGTCAGTCTCAATCGACTGGATTTGCTCTACTGAGAGACCACTGCGCTCGGCTATCTCCTCCAGGGAGAGGCCTTTTGTCTCGCGCATGCTCTTGATTTTTGCTCCGATTACGCTGTGTTGATTTTCCATTTGTCAGTCAGTTTATGTGTATATTATTTATGGAGTGAAAGGGGAGTAAAAGGGGAGTGAAGGGGGAGTGAAAGGGACGATACCTTTTGTGGCAGAGAGAGGTGAAGGGGACGATACTTTTTCTGTCAGTGGGAAATGAAGGAGGTAACGTCCCTTTCACTTCTCTTTCACTTCCCTTTCACTCCTCCTTCACTCCCCTTGAAGAAGTCATGCTTCTCCTTTTCCGAAGGGAGCGATAGTACGTGGGCTCTGCTGCTTGCTCTCGGGCAGCTTAATCTGTCCGAAGTTATGCTCATAGCGCATGATGTTCTCCTGGAGTGCTCCGAGGAGGCGCTTGGCGTGCTCGGGAGCCAGGATGACGCGGCTGCGTACCTGGGCCTTCTGCAGGCCGGGCAACATGCGGGCGAAATCCACGATAAACTCCGATGAGGAGTGGGTGATGATGGCAAAGTTGGCATACTCGCCCTGAGCTTTCTCGGGCGTTAGTTCTATCTGCAGTCCCTGTTTCTGTTCGTTCTCGTTCATGATGGTCTTGTTGTTTGTTTTTTTTGATGTGAGTAATTGAAAATATGAACACGTGCGTCCCGTCCGCTGTTAGGCTGTCAGGACGCCCGTTCTTCATAGCGGGTGCAAAATTACTATATTTTCCCAACCCGCCAAAATACTTTAACATCTTTTCAACTCTCCACGTATTGTGCCCGTCTGTTTGGCTTGTCTTTCACAACGTAAAAGGCAGCAACCGACGCAAACACATCGGCTCTATTATGTTCTAAAGTACGTTTTAAAGGTTACAAAGGGTAGGTTTATAGGTGTGAAAGGATAGGGCTAAAGTTAAAATCCCGTCGGTATTTGATAAAATCCCGTCGGTATTCATTAAAATCCCGTCGGTATTTGTTAAAATCCCGTCGGTATTTGCTATTTTTATTTCTTGTACTGTTGAAATAATTGAAACAATAAAGTGACGGCAGCCCCCGTTTAATTATTGTTATGAAGATTTGCATATTCTGCTCGGCCAATGACAATCTTCCTGCCGAGTATTTCGAGCTGACGCGCGAGCTGGGTCAATGGGCTGGTCGTGAGGGTCATACCATCGTCTTCGGTGGAGTCAATCAGGGCCTTATGGAGTGTGTGGCCCGTGCTACCCATGAGGCTGGTGGGCTCACCATCGGCATTGTGCCTCAGATTATTGAGAAGAATGGGCGCTTGTCGGACTATGTCGACGTGGACATTCCCTGCGATAACCTCAGCGACCGCAAGCAGATGATGATGGACCAGAGTGACGTGTTCATTGCCCTGCCTGGCGGTATTGGCACGCTCGACGAGATTTTCACCGTAGTGGCCTCGGCAACCATTGGCTACCACAACAAACGGGTCATACTCTACAGCATGACCCGCTTCTGGGATTCTCTCGTGCAGCTGCTCGACGCGCTACAGTCGCAGGGCCTCATGCGTGGCTCTTGGCACGACTACATCGACGTGGCGTGCAGCCTGGACGAGATTGTTAGGGAGTTGAGAAGTTGAGGAGGTAAAGTAGAATAGTTCTTGAGTCAAACCTACTTTACCTCCCCAACTCCTCAACTCCTCTACTTCACCTGAATGACCAGATACTTGCTGGCACCCCAGAACTGCTCGGGGTTCGTGATGCGCAGCACGTAGAGCTTGTTGGCATCGCGCAGCAGCGTGTACGACCCTTCGGGATGGTTCGTCAGCAGACGGGCATCGCGCGACATGAGCTTGATTTCCTTGTCCACGCGGATGTCAATCTTCGTGAAGTACTCCTTGTTGAAGTTGCCTTTCAGCACCTCTCCGCTCTGCAGGATTCCCTGGTCTTTCAGTTCCTTCTTCGTTCCGAAGACATACCAGGCGGTGTTCAAGTCCTGCGTCTGCTGGCTGATGGTAGCGTCCTTCTGGGCGTTGTCGTTGGTGAGCTGCGTCACGTCCTCATTGAGGTTGGCCACCTGCTCGTCCAGTTCTGCGATGTGGATGTCCTTCTGGTCAAGTTCTTCTATCAGTGCCCTTATTTCCTGCTCCTTCTTGGTCAGCTGCTCGGTCATCGCCTCTATAGACTTCTTCAGCCTTTCGTTGGTGATGCTACCGTCGCGCACCTTCTTCTGCAGGTTGTTGATGAGTTCCTTGTTCTGGCTGAGGGTCTCCTGGATGAACGACATGTTCTCCTTGATGCGGGCAGTTGAGTTGCTGCCCTCGCCGCTGCGCTCCACGGTGACGCGCTCCTGCGCCTCGTTGATGGCCTGGAAGCCTTCCTCTATCAGGTTGTAGGTGTCCATCAGGTCGTTTATCTCATTGTCCTTCTGCACATTGGCAACTGTCAGCGAGTCTATGCGCTGGTTCAGTTCGGCCAGCTTACGTTTGTCGACACCGTCTCCACACGCCGTGAGTGTGAGGACGCAAATAGCAAAAATAAAAAGTTTCTTCATATTTTTCTTGACTTTAAGGTTTAGTATTCGTGCAAATTCGCCGCAAAGTTACAATTAATATATTAAACCCACGTAGCCTTTAACTCCCTTTAACTCCTTTTTTAGTATACGGTGTTGTTGAGGTTGCGGCGGAGGAAGAAGTCGCGGGTACGGAGGAAATAGGTGGCTACACCCAGGACGTTCACTAGCACCACGGCCCAGAAGGCAGCGGAGTAGCCTAGCAGCTCGGCGATGATGCCTCCGGCTAGTATGCCCAGTCCCATTCCTGCGTCCCAGGAGATAAGGATCGTACTATTTGCCGTTCCCCGTTGGTTGTTGTGGGCCACACAGATGGTCATGTTCTGGAAGGCGGGCCACATGTGACCGTTGCCAAGGCCGATGAGCAGGGCCGAACCGTAGTAAGCGACATGAATTAAGAATTGGGAGTTGAGAATTGAGAATTGGGCTAGCGTAGGTAATAATATAAATAATGTGTAGCCCACGAGCGAGATGCACATCCCCTCGCCGGCGTTATGGGTGAGCCGTCCGCGTCGCAGCGCCTTGCTGCCCAGTAGTCTTGACACCATCAGTCCTACTGCCAGCAGCATGAAGTAGGTGCCCGTGCCGCTGGTGATGCCCATCCGCTCCTTGCTGTAGATGGCCAGGTAGTTGCTCAGCACGCCGAAGCAGAAGCCGAAAGCCACCATGTTCACTCCCAGCAGCCAGCCACGGAGAAGGAAGAAACGGTCGAGACGTATGACCCTTCCAGCAGGAAGGGGCCGGGGGAGGGTCTGCTTTACCGTCGCGTCCACTGCCAGCCCTGCGAAGGCTATGGCAAGGGCTATCCAGAAGAGTAGCTCGAAGCTGCCGGAGAGTTGGTAGATGTAGATGCCTATGGTAGGTGCGATGGCCATTGCCAGGTTGTTGCTCAGGCCGTAAAAGCCGATGCCCTCTGTACGTCGTGAGGAGGGCAGTACGTCGATGGCCATTGTGGAGTTGGCCACGGTGAGTGCGCCAAAGGGTCCGCCGTGGAGCGTGCGAACGATGGTGAACATGAGCAGGGTAGATGCCGCCAGGTAACCAGCGAAGAAGATGGCAAAAGCCGTGAAGCTTACCATGAGCACCGTCTTACGCGGAAAGGTGTCGACGAAATATCCACTGAACGGGCGGAAGAGCAGCGCCGTAATCGTATAGCCCGAGAGCACTAGGCCGATGACATCCTTCGTCGCGCCGAAGTGCTCGTTCAGGTAGAGCGGCAGCAACGGCGTGAGCACATAGAAAGCAAAGAACAGCGCGAAGTTCGCTGTCATCACCTTGCAGTAGTTACTATTCCACAGACGTTCCATCGGCTTGTCCATGGGCGCAAAGTTACGAACAAAAAACAAAACCGCAAAGGATTTTTGCACGAATTATAAAATAATTTGATGAACAAACCCATAGCTCTTGTTGAACATACCCATATTCTTTTGCTGAAGTAAATGCGTGGGCTAACTGAGGTAAGTGCGTGGGCTAGCTGTGGTAAGTGCGTGGGTTAGATATAGTAAGTTCGCAAGTTAGATGTTCTAAGTTCGCAGGTTAGCTCAGCCTCGTCAGCAGGTTAGCTCAGCACTGGCCAGCTGGTTGGCTCAACCTCGTCAGCTGGTTTGCTGAACCTCCTCGGCTGGTTTGCTCAGCAAAACCATAGCTTTTGCTGAACAAACCCATAGCTTTTGGTTCAAAAGAAAGTGGACAGGATGCCTTTTTCGGGCAACCTGTCCACTTTGTATAGGGGTGTCCTATACTTACTTAACCACAACTTTCTTGCCGTTGATGATGTAGAGACCCTTCTGAGCCTTCTGCACACGGATACCATTGATGTTGTAGACAGTTTTGGGCACAGCCTGCTCGCCGTTGGTCACCTCGCTGATGGCGGTAGTGATGGCAGCAGTTGCGCTGGCCTCGCTCAGACCGCCCATCTCGTTGGCGGCACGCACGGAGTAGGAAGCGGTGGCGTCGTCAACGGTGTAGGAGTTCTCAATGGTGAAGTCAATGACCTTGCCGTCTTTCACGATGGCGAAGAGCAGAGCGTAGTTGCTGTTGTCCCATGAGAGCACCTTGGTGTCCTTATTGACCTTCACATTGGTAGGTATGGGAGCCTGCTCGGTGGCGAGCGTGGGATCCCATTCGCCGAACATGTTGTGCAGGTCGCCAGCCTCAAGGGCTTCCTCGGCAGTGAGGATAGGATTGTTCTCATGGCCATCGCCGAAGGTCTTCTTACGTCCGCTGAGGTCAATCTGCGAACCTGTCGAGGTCATCGAGTTGTACTCGGCGAAACGCTTTGGCCATCCGCCGCTCATCTCGTTCCATCCGATAGCTGAGGGAACGACGTTCATCTTCGTGTCGATGTAGAGGGCGATAGGCGTGCCACTGCCCCACGGACGACCGAGGGTGTAGTTGCCGTCGGCCTGTGCGGCTGTACGGGTCTCGCCAGTGGCGTAGTTCACCGTGGCGGGTTCACCGTTGATGGTGCAGTCCTTATAGACAAAACCGTACTTGATGCTCTTCGAGGGCACGGCAGCATAGCCGCCTGCAACTTGGCGAAGCTCGACACCATTGAAGAAGGCGTCACCCTTACCGCACATGTAGTCGGTGCGTCCGCGGACGTAACCACCCTCGAAGTAGTAGAGACCGTTGTCGTTGTTCGAGGTCCAGGTATCCTGGAAGCCACGCAGACCGGTGTTCTTGTAGATGGTGCGCGTAGCCTTGTCCTGCACGGCGAGGTCGCGGCCCGTGGCATCGTCCATACCACTCTCGATGGTGAGATCCTGGAAGTAGTAGTCGCTGCCGCTGATCTGGAACACGTCGCTGTTGCCAATGCCGTCATACTTGCTGGTCTTGCCGTAGGTGCCGTTGAAGAGGTCGGTCTTGTCGATGCCGTTGGTGATGATGACACCGTCGCGGCTCTCACCGATGAGTGAGATGTTGCCGCTGCGGATGAACGTGATGCACTCGGGCACCTCGTAACCCTCGGCCTTGGCCACTAAGCTGTTCTCCTTCACGGGGATGGTGTACTCACCGTCCTTGATGAAGATGCGGTAGCGCACATTCTTGTCGGCGCGGGCCTCGGCGGCACTGATGGCGGCCATGAGATCATCGACATTCTCGACAACATAGTCGTAGAGCTTCTTGTCGATGCTCGGACGTGTCATGATGGTGAACGTCAGGCGGATAGGCTCGGTGATGAAGTTGTCGGTCAAGTCGGCCACGGAATTGGCGGGCAGGATGAACGAATACTCGGTGCTGTACTCCAGACCCTTATAGGCGAAGGTGATGGTCTTTCCGTTCACTATGCCACTTGTCGGGTTCTGCATCTCGCTGTTGATGGCGGTGTTGTTGATGTAAGCCACTGCATCGTCGGCCAGCTTCACGCGCTCGTCGAAGGTGAGCACGATCTTGCCTGTTGCCGAAGCACCAGTTGCGCCGTCGGCGGGAACGGTCGATACGAGCACGGGAGCCACGCCGTCGTCGACGAGCTTCGGTGTGCCGGTGATGAAGAACATGCCGAGCGAGTTACCGTCGTTCTTCGAGGGAACGTCGGTGTTCAGCTCAGAGGTCTTGTCGGCAATCATGCGGATGTAAAGCTCAGTCTGGTTGTTGGCCTCTGCGGGCAGCTGACCCTTGAACTGTGCAATCTCACGGCGTGCCATGGTGATGCTTCCTGCATTGGTCCACTGCTCTCCATCAAGCGAGTATTCCACGTTGTAGGTGGGATAGGCATTGTAGTTGAACACCATCTGGAACTGCACGTTGATGTCGGTGAATGCCTCGGCGTTGACCTTGGTCTGCCAGTGCCAATTGCCCACATCGCCTTCCGTTGTGCCTTGCTTCCAGTTCACGGCAGCTCCCATGAGTCCCTCATAGCCTCCGTCGGCCTCATGGCTCTTGTCGAGCCAGCCGGAGGTATTGCCCGTAGCGGTCTCCACCAGCGTCAGGGCGTCGCCGTCGTTGTCCTGGGCGGCGAAGTCTGCCTTGCGACCATCGTTGCCACGCTTGTAGAAGTCCCAGCCGGCAATGATGTCGGCCTGGGCATACATGGCGGTGAGCTCAACATCGGCGGTCATGCTGACAAGCTTCGACGAGCCAGTATCGCCGTCGCTCCAGTTGGTGAAGGTCACGAGACCCTCATACTGGTTGGCGGTGAGCTGCACGGCCTGGCCTTCTTCGTACATCATCTTGCCATCGACCATGGTCGGGGCAGGGTTGATGGTAACCATGTAGTCATTTGTTCCATCGATGGTCAGAGCCAGTTCGTAGGTGTTCACGGCCACGAAGTTGGCGGTGAGCGTCTCGTTGCTGTTCACGGTGTACTTGAACTTAGCCTCGGTCGATACCTCATCGCCGGCGGCGTTGGTCCAGTTCACGAAGTCGTAGCCGAAGTTCTCGGTGGCGGTGAGCGTTACCTCGCTGCCCTCCTCATACTGTTCGCTGACGGGGTAGATGTTGATGCTACCGCCCTCCTCGGGAGAAGCAACAGCTGTCAGGTCGTACATATTGACGCTGACGGCCTCGCCATTGACAATACCGCTGATGGTGACATTACCGATACAGATGTTCTTGTTGTTGGCGCAAGCCGAGATGTAGAAGCGGAAAGTGAACTCGTTGCACTCGCCCACGCCCTCGAAGGTCTCGGTGTGCATCAGCTTGGCTGTGCCGCCGTTCTCAACGCTGTTCGCGCCGTTGTTGCGCAGCAGGTCGGGCTTCGGGTCAATCTGAGTGATGGTGCTCTCCTCGCCGTCGACGGTGTAGCTCCATGAGTAGGTGGCATTGTCGGTGCCCACCTTCACGGCAGCATAGTCAATCTGTGTGGGCTGGAAGGTCACACCAGCGGTGGGCTTCACGCGATATTCAATCATTACGCCCTCGACGTTGCCGGCATTGCTGTTGACTGGCGTGTAGTGCATCATCTCGGTGTCGAAGTACTTGGCTGTATTGATGGTCAGCTCGTTGCCTACGCTGACAGAAGCGCTGCTGATGGCACCTGCAATATCCTCGCTGATGACGGGCTGCAGCTCGTCACCGATGGGCCAGTTGATGGTTCCGGCCACGTGGTCGAAGCTCTCGCCGCCACCCTGCTGCTGCTCAGCCTTCGGCAGCACTACTTGGATGTAGCGGTAGTAGCTGCCGTCGCCGATGACCACGTCAACGCTCTCAGCAGCACCTGCTACGGTGTAGCTGATGGTCTTGCCCTGCGTGTAGTCACTCTGTCCGTCGATGGTGGTGGTGGTGATGTCGCCGTAGGCCTCCATGGAGATGGTGGCACCCTTGCACGAAGGCACGTGGAAGGTTGTACCGTTGTTCACCTGTGCCCAGTCGGTCCAGTTGCCGTTGGCAAACTTGCCAGGAGCGGTGGAGAAGGGCAGTGCCACGTCGATGGTCTTGCCAGCTACGGTAGCCTGAGCCACCCATACGAGGCCGTCCTGATTCTCCCAGCCTACAGTGGGAGCACCGGCGTCGCGGCGGAAGTTCCACTTCACGGTGACGGCCTCATCGCGGTCGGCGAGGCTCACCTCGTTCTCGGAGAATACTGGCGTGAAGGTCAGGCTCTCTGCATCGGGAGCGGTGATGGTCTCACCGGGAGCGTAGACAGCACCCTCGGCAGCCCAGCCCGTCAGGGTATAGCCCTCCTTGTAGAGGGTGAAGTTCTTCGGCAGGGTGTACTGCTTGCCGATGCCGACAATCTCGTCAGCCGGTCCGACACCCTCTGCGCCGCTGTTTGCCACGTCGAAGATGAGCTTCACGTCGCTTGGCACATCCTTCGGGTCAACCTTCTCCACGGCGAAGTAGGGAACGTATGAACCACCGCTGATGGTCAGCGTGGTGGCTACATCTTGCTTGTAGTAGCAAGAGACGATGTTGTTCTCCTTATCCTGGTGGTAGCAGGCACCGGTGTTGGTGTTCATCGTGGCCACGGTCTCGCCCTCGGCGTTCTTCACGGTCACGTCGCCGCCCCATGCACAGGTGCCGAAGCTAATTTTCACGGTACCCTCCACGGCTACGGTAGCCGAGAAGTTGCTGATGCCATGATCATTGCTGTGCCACTTACCGCTGATAATAGCGTTAGCCGTCACGTCGTCGGCAGCCACGCGGGTGAACGTACCGTCGGCGTTCATCTTCAGGCCAGCGGTAGCACCGTTGGCGTCAGCCTCGGTGAAGAAGCTCTGGTCGGTGAAGTCGGCCTTGATGTCAGCGAAGCCAGCTTCCTCTGTGGGCACAGGGCATACAACCTTCACATAGCGGAAGTAGCTGCCGTCGCCAATGACGATGTCGATGGTCTCGCCGCTGCCCTCGTAGGTATAGGTCACGACGTTGCCCTCGGTGGTGTAGTCGGTCGAGCCGGCGATGGTGGTGGTCGTTGTTGCGGTGTAGCTCTCAAGCGAGACGGTCATGCCCTTCACGGCGGGTATGGTGAGCTTTGTGCCGGTGTTCATCTGGCACCAGTCGCTCCAGTTGCCGTTGGCAATCTTACCGCCGTTGCTGGTGTCGAAGGACATCTTCACGTCGAAGTCCTTACCGCCAATCTCGGCCTGTGCCACGTAGATGCCTGTCTGGTTCTGATAGTTCAGCACGGGAGCACCGTTCTTCTGCTGGAAGTCCCAGATGGCGGTGACAGGTTCGGTGATGGTGACATTCTCGTTCTCGGTGAACACCGGGAGGAGTGTGAGGTCGCCACTGACAGTCACCTCGTCGCCGGGCTTATACTGTGCACCAGCACCATCTGTCCAGGCTGTCAGCGTGAAGCCTTCCTTGTAGAGTGTGCGGTTGGCGGGGATGGTAATCTTTGAACCAATCTCAGCCTCGATGGCTGCAGGAGCCACACCCTCGGCACCAGCGTTAGCCACGTCGAAGGTGACGTTAGCGGTGTGAGGTATCTCCTCTGCGCTGATGCTCTCCACGGCGAAGTACGGTACGTATGAGCCTCCGGCGATGGTGAGTGTAGCAGCTTCGCCAGCATAGTATGCCACGACGATATTGTTTTGCTTGTCCTGATGGTAGCAGGCACCGGTGTTGGTCGTGAACGTGGGAACGACCTCTGCACCAGTCTCGTCCTTCACGGTGACGTTGCCGCCCCATGCGCAGGTACCGAGGGATATTTTCACGGATCCTTCGACCTTCACGGTAGCTGAGAAATTGCTGATGCCGTGATCGTTGCTGTGCCACTTGCCGCTGATGACAGCATTGGCCGTCATGTCGTCGGCAGCCACGCGGGTGAAACCTCCGTTGGCGTTCATCTTCAGACCTGCGGTAGCGCCGTTGGCATCAGCCTCAGTAAAGAAGCTCTGGTCGGTGAAGTCGGCAAAGATGTCGGCCCAGGCCCAGACAGGCTGAGGCTCCTCGTTGGAGTACTCCACATAGATGGACTTCACGTAGATTGCCTTGGCAGAGTTATTTGCCCAACTGAGCGTGATGGTACCAGAGGCAGAGCCGGTAAACTCATAGTCGGTAGCAGTATTGGTCAGTGTGACATTCTCTGCAGCCTCCTCACCAAAGGTGAAGGCTGTGTCGCCGACCTTGACACTAACTGTAGCATCAATGCTGTTTGCACCACTGGTGTTTACCACAATCTTGGTGATGGTTCCGGGAATGTCAGCTGTGGAAAGGGTGATGGCTGTAGCAGGTTTGTTGCCGCTGCCAAACTGCTGGCCTTTGGTTTTATCGGAGCCGAAATAGCCGTCCACGTCATCACAAGTGACGTTCAGTTCCCAGGTGGCAGCCTTCAGCGTCTTGGTCTGCGACTTGGCATCGAAGACCTTCTGTTCAAAAGTATAAGTGTAAGGATTGGCCAGTTCCTCCAGCTCTACGGAAGCTTCCTTAACCGTCAAGGTGTAGCTGGCAGAGCCTTTGTAGAGATTTGAGAACGTGGCTTCGGCAGTGATGACTGTGGTGCCGGGGCCTTTCAAAGTGATTTCTCCTTCCATCCCCACAGTGGCCACCTCGCCATTGGAGCTGCTATAGACCATCGTACCGTCGAAATCTTCAGGCACGCCCGACAGAACAGGCTCAATGAAATCCTCGCCCATGGTAGCCTCGTAGCTCGCTTCGGGGAACGAGAGGGTGAGTTCCTGACGCTGGTCAACTGGCTCTTCGCCCGACGATGTCTTAACAATGTCATCGGCGGTGCGGGGAGCAATCTCCAGGGTAGTTTTATAGATGATGACGATACCTGTCAGGTCGTAGGTTGCGCCTTCTTCAAGCGAGCCGGCACTGAAATTGTCGTAATAGGTGATTTCGTTGGTGCCGTCCGATAGTTTTCCGTTGCTGAAGGTTACGCCCTTCAGTGTCACTAACGTGCTTTGGTTGGCAGCGGTGATGGCACTGATAGTTTTCTCCTCAGGGGTTAGCTCAGTGGTTGTGATGGTGAGACCGTCCTTAGAGAAACCAGTGATTTCTGTTTGGCCATTGTAGAGCACCAGATTGGCCTCGATGGTGCCGTTGAGCACCTGGCCGGCTTCCAGACCGTGGTTTTTCTGATAGACCAGAACACCGTAGCCCTGGGCATCAGCCAGATAGGCGTTGTTGCCCTTTACAGCTGTGACAAACACGTCGTTGAACTGAATGGTGACAGGCGTGCTAGTAGATGTTACTGCTTCCTGCAGGGCTTTCAGCGACGTAATTGCCCCGGTGATAGGAGCGGCCGTGACGGTCAGCTCGAAGCTGGCTGAGCTGGGCTTGGTGTTGTTGTCACCGTCATAGCTGGCCTTGATAGTCGTCGTGCCGGCAGCAAGGAAGTTGATGACTCCATTACCGATGGAAGCCACTTCAGTATTGCTGCTTTCCCACGTCGGTACTACATCAAGCGGTGTGCCAGAGGCAGTTGTTACCGTTGCCGAAGGCAGGTTCATAGAGCCACCCACCTCACCGGTCGTCTGGTACTCACCCAGCGTGACGGTCGTAGCCTCGCGGGTGTCTGGGGCTGAGCCATCATCATAGGTAACGGCTACACTTTTGACATAGAGTGCCTTTTTAGCTTTTACGGGCTTTTCAAGACGCACCACGATGTCGCCACTGGCAGAGCCAGTGAATGTGTAAGGAGTAGATGAATTGGTGATTGTGAAAGAACCGCCAAATGCTTCACCTCCTACTGTGACAGAAAGCGTTGCAACAACGTCTTTGGCACCACTGGCAGCGACCACCACCTTAGAAATGGTGCCACTGATACCGCTGGTGGACAGTTCGACATACTGCACCTCAGCATTGTCCGTTCCGTAGTGGATACCGGATTTCTCGCCGTATGTTGACTCGGCGCCGTCAGAAGTGACAGTCCAGACAACTCCGTCATCAGCCGTTCCCGTGCCTCCGCACTTAGCAGTGAAAGTGAGCGTACTGGTCTTCTCTTCTGCCCAAACTCCACCGCTCCCTGCTATCAGTGCGCAAAGCAAGAGCAGTGTCTGGAAAAAGAATCTTTTTTTCATACTGTTTGTTTTTGGTTAATAAAATAGGGTAAGTTATAAATTGTTTGTTTATTCTTCTATGTCGAGAGCGATAAGCGTATCTGTCAATTGTTTATTCCCAGTCTCCTACTATTCTCTGCCATGATGGAGATAACGGTCGAGATGTCGGCCACATCGACGGTGCCATCACCGTTTACGTCAGCGGAGGCGGAGAATGTTTCTGAGTTACCAGCCATGACATCAATGATAGCGGCGATGTCGGCTACATCGACGGTACCGTCACTGTTCACATCACCCGGCACTCCTATGGAAATAAGGAAGAGCAGACCTTCGGCGATACGGCTGGTGTCCCAGACTGCACCATCCTGGAAGTCGAACTTCGGCGTGCCTTCTAAGCTGTTGGCGCGGAAGATACGTATACTGTCTCCCTCCTGCAGCGTGTTGGATGGATTGAGAATGATGCGTATAGTACCGTTAATCGTCAGTTTGCTGATGTCCTCGATGGAGGTACATCCATTGACCGTTGCCGTGGCACATCGTCCGGCGGTAATCTGCAATACACCTTGTTCGTCGATGGTGACAGGCTTAGAGCCGAATGTCAATGTTCCTGTGCTCAAGGTAGCGATGATGCCTGGCCGTAGGATGCCGCTGACTGTAGTGCTTGAGTTGCTGAGCGGACTCTTGGAGTTGTTACCCGAAAGGGTGGCATCGGCAGCGACGGTGAGCTTTCCTGTTCCCAGTCCTGACGAGGTGCCCAAGCTTATTTCGCCCTCACTGATAGTGTTGGTGCCAGTGTTGGTGCTCTTGCCATTCCAGGTAATCTTTCCCTGTCCCAGCTTTACGAAGTTGGCATTCGATGTAATCCTTATCGTTGTTGTCCAGTTGTCATCATTGCCCACCTGCCAGGTGTTGGCTCCCACGCTTGCTCCATTGCTGAAGGTGCAGCTGCCACCCAGGGCTCCGGTACCCGTCACCTTTCCTATGCGGTAGGTCTTTCCACTGTTCTGCACTTCCACCTTGCTGTCCAGATTCATCGTGCCTTTAGGCATACCGGTCGAGGTGTCGAGGGTGAAGCGCAGACAGTTAGCGTCATCCAGGCTCGATGTGGGCTTTAACGTGCCCTCAAACTCGCTGAAGTTACATTTCACGGGAGTGCGCGTAGCATAGTAGTTGGTGCCTTTCTCCGTGACGCAGTAGGCAGTTAGTGTACCCTCTCCAGTCACTTTGTTGGTATAGGTAGAGCGGTTGGCCATGTACCATGAGCCCGTCTTCCCCTTTGGCACAACGATAGGATAGCTCGTCGAGGTGTTCTCGCGCAGCGTGCCACCTTGGAACTCCACGGTCTTGGCGGGCGTGGCGGCGTTGATGCATTGCACGGTGCCGGCTGTGATAATCATCTTCGTAAGCGAGGCGTTGTTTACGTTGAGTTTCATCCATCCTGCTCCCTTCTTGTTCATCACGGTGCCGCTCATGGCGCGGTCTACGATGAAGTCGCCAGAGTTGTTGATGACACCACCCTCTTCGCTTTCGAAGCGAATCAATGAACCGTTGGTGACGGCGGCGGTGGTCTGCAGCACACCTCCGTTTTCGATGACGAACTTCGCGGCTGATGTGGTTACTCCGCCCAGGTTTCCTTTGGGCTGAGTAGAGTTGGCTAGCGATGAGACCTTGACGGTGCCTCCGCTGATGCGGTTACCGCCGGTGTAGGAATTGTCGGTGTTGATGGTCAGCGTACCAGTGCCGCGCTTCACCAGTGTGGTATTGCCCACGAGTGCACCGGAGCCTTGGAAGGTGTAAGCCTTTGTGTTATCGACGATGACGCTATCGGCTTCTATCTCGCTGGCGAGGTTCACCGTGAATGTCGTGGCCTCGTCGTTGAATATGGCATTGTCACCTGTGACGAAGGCTGCAGCCTGACCGTCACCCTCCGTGAAGTTCTCAGTATTGCCCAAGTCCCAGGTGCTTCCATTGACACCATTCCAGACGATGCTCGTAGACTCGCGCATCTCCTCAATAGTGAGGACAAGTTGTCCGTCCTCGATGTCGAGCACGCTCTTCATCTTCGTGCCCAGTCCCTCGATGCGTATCTTGCTAAGGTCTCCGCTTACGCTGGCCACCTGTCCCAGAAGGTAACGACCTGGCTCTGGCTCACCATTGGTGGTGTGGATGACGAACTCGAATATGGGCATTAGATACTGTGGCCCATACTCCCAAGACTTAGTCTCTATGGTCATCAGCTTGTTGACAATGAGTTGATCGGACGCGTTTTGCATCAAGTCGAACACCACGCGGGAACCGAATCCCAGCTCGAGGGTGTCGGTAGTGACGGTACAAGGCTTGCTCTGCTCCTTGCCTCCTATATTCAGGCGTGCGTCGTAGTCCATCTTGATGCTGCGGAACTGTCCGCCATCGCTCTCCAGCGTGGCGAAACGGTTAAGCCATAGTGGCGACTGGAGCATCTTGCCGTTGAAGCTAATGGTGCCGGCCCAGATGTCGGTGGCTCCTGTGTGGGTGAAGTCAGCGTTCGGCAGGTTCAGCCTACCGTCGCCCTGCTTCACTAGGCGTGTCGCTCCGCTGAGACCGCTACCCATTACGTCGCAGGTGTAGTAAGTGTAGTTGATTTTGGCATTGCCGTTGGTCACGGTGCTGTTGGTTCCCTGAACCCATGAGGGAACATTGAACGTCACGACCCAAGGCTGGGCGCCCTCTTCGATGCTGACCTGCGTGTCAGCATAGTCACAGACGAGCACGTGCTTCCCGTTATGGCCGCTGCCAATGGTTCCCCCGTTGGCAATGATTTCGCGCCCGGTGTTGGTGAATGGTGGCGGGGCGACGGTGATGCCCTCCAGCTCTCCGAGGAAGTAGCTGCAATGGGGCGGCTGGTTGTAGCCCATCGACTCCCACACCATGCCCTGACGGTACTGGTGGTCGTGCCAGAGGGTGTAGTTGCGGTAGTTTGTCTTCAAATTAGTAGTGTACACGCGTACATATTTATTATCTGTAGTGCGCACGATGATTTCCTCGCGCCAGTCGCCGATGATGTCGCCCACGGCCGAGGGGGTGTTCTTCGTCCAGTTGCAGTTGGCGGTGCCGTCGGCGGTAAAGATGGCCGAGCCGTCTGCCTTGAACACACGGGCGGCTCCCTCACGCGAGCTGGCTCCGTCGAGACCTTCCTCCAGCAGGTCGCCGTCCCAGTAGATGCGCCAGTTGTTGGTGAAGCCGGTAGGACCGCCAGTGATGACCTTGTCGGCTACGCACGAGATGGTGCCCGACTGGCTGCTGTGGCCAATGGCTCCGGGATAGGCATTGGAGAAGTTACCGCAAAGGGCGCGGCCGTCATCACTCGTCGACTGCAGACGGTAATAGATTTTCGACGTGGTGGCGTCGCGGTAGTTCATGGCTGGCTCGTCCTCGTTGCAGGCAAAGATTTCCTGTCCGTGACGGTAGGGGTCGAAGTCTGAGCAATGTTGGGCGTCGCCGTGTCCCAGACCGGTAGTGGAGAGACCCTTGCCATTGTCGTCGATGACCATCGAACCGAAGCATATCTCATCGCGTCCGTCCCAGTCTACATCGGCGATGCCAAAGTTATGATACCCGTTGCCATACCAGGGGCTGCTCCATCCGTCGTTATTGCTCCACTCCCAGTAGAGTGTCAGCTGGTGGGTCTGCGGGTTTACGGAGAAAGCCTTCATGTGATGTTTGGTGTAGCATCCGCGACCCAGGAAAATGTAGGGGTTACGTCCGTCGAGGAAAGGAGCGCCGAAGTAGTGCTTCGTCGAGCGGTGGCCGTAGCCGTCGCCCCAGTCGCTGGCGTTACCGCGAGGCAGGGGGTAGGTCATCCACAACGCGCCGTTGGTGCCGATGGGGTAGGGCTTTGCCGTGGCTCCCTCCATATAGAGCAGATACTCGTTGCCGTAGTTAGTATAGGCGGCATTGGCATCGGTCTGGTTCACAGTATTGCGCGTGTTGGTCTTCATGTTGCCAATCTCGGTGGTAGTACCGTCGGGGTGGTGTATAATCATGTTGTCGGCACCACGCATGAGCACCTCGGCTTTGCCGTCTCCGTCCCAGTCGTAGCCCACGGCATCGTACTGCTCGTCGGGTCCGCTGACCATGTTCGGTCCGAGGTCGATGTACCATAGCCGCTCACCCTTCAGGTTGTAGCAGTCGAGCACGTTGTAGGCCGAGTCATTGTTCACCGACTGTTTGTCGGGCGTATAGTTGCGTTTCAGGATGAACTCCGAAACGCCGTCGCCGTCGAGGTCGGCCAAGGCGATGTCGTTGATGTCGTAGCTGCTGGTGATGTCTGTTCCACGGCGGGAGTAGAGCTTGCCCACGGCAAACTGCTTATACTGATTGCTCCAGCGTGTCACCTCGGCACTCTTCTCCTGCTCTACGCCGCGCACCACGGCCGCCACCTGATATTTCGACGAGGAGTTGCCAGCCGAATGTGTGTAGTTAGAGACTTTCAGCGGCGTGCTGTTCAGCTTTGTGCCGTTGCAATAGAGGTTGTACTCCGTGTCGTAGTACTCCTCGCCGAAGATGCGCCAGCTGATGAAGTTGCCGCTTCCTGTGGGTATGGCTACGAGGCCGCGGTCCAGGCGGTCAGTGGGTCGCTGGGCAAAGGCCAGACAAGAGAAAAATGACAAAAGGGCTGTCAGTAGGTAAAATCTTTTCATGATGAATTGTTAGTGGTTAGTTATTAGTATTTGGGTAGTTCACGTATTTTCACATTACGTTGCAAAATTACTACAATTATCTGAACTGGCAAACTTTTTTATCATTATTTAAAAATCTCCTCTCTTTTCTTTTGGTCATGCGACAAAAAGTAAGTACATTTGCAGCAAATTATGCCAAACGACTATTTCCAGTTCAAACAGTTCACCGTGCATCAGGGTCTTTGCGCCATGAAGGTGGGCACCGACGGCACGCTCCTGGGTGCCTGGGCTAACGTAGTAGGGCACGCTTCCCAGCGTGCCGACGGTTCTGAGGATACTGGCACGCTGGGAAGCGTGCCCTACTACAGCATCCTCGACATCGGCACCGGCACCGGCCTCATCGCCCTGATGATGGCCCAGCGCTATCCCCAGGCCCAGGTGACCGCCATCGACATCGACCCGCAAGCCGTCCGGCAAGCACGGGAAAACGTGGCCGCCTCGCCCTTCGCCGACAGGATAACCATCATCGAAGGAGACATCGGGCGGCTTTCACTCCCTCCCTTCGAAGCCATCGTCTGCAACCCGCCCTATTTCGATGCCTCGCTGGAAAGCCCCAACGCACAGCGTACGCTTGCCCGACACACCTCATCACTCTCCTACCGCGAGCTGATGACCTGCGCCTGGCGGCTGTTGAGTGAAAGTGGCGAACTGTCTGTGGTTATCCCCTTCGACTGCAAGTCACGCTTAGAGGCAGAGGCCATTCTCACGGGCTTCCACCTGACACGCACCTGTGCCGTGCGCACCACTCCCACAAAACCGCCACGTCGCTTCCTACTGGCCTTCCAGAAACACCCCAAGCCACTTCAGACGGAGGAATTGGTCATCGGCTCGGATGCCTACAACGAACTGACCAAGGACTTCTACCTCGTATAGTCATGTAGTACAGATAAGTGCCTTCTGTTTCCCTTAATCCCGCAAAACGTAAAAAAGTGAGCGGATTATTTGGCTATATGCCTGTTTTTCCATACCTTTGCAGCCAACAACCAAATAACCAAATAGCATGTCACAGATTATCGACGGAAAAGCTACGGCAGCAGCTATCAAGGCTGAGATTGCCGAGGAAGTGAAACAGATAGTGGCCCGTGGCGGCAAGCAGCCCCACCTGGCCGCAGTACTTGTGGGCCATGACGGCGGCTCGGAGACTTACGTTAAGAACAAGGTGCTGGCCTGCGAGGCCTGCGGATTCAAGAGCACGCTGTTGCGCTACGAGGACGACATCACCGAGGAGGAGCTGCTGGAATGCGTTGACCGCCTGAACCGTAATGGCGACGTGGACGGCTTCATCGTGCAGCTGCCTTTGCCTAAGCATATCGACGAACAGAAAATCATCGAGGCCATTGACCCCCGCAAGGACGTGGACGGCTTCCATCCGCAGAACGTCGGTCGCATGGCTATCGGACTGCCCTGCTTTATCTCAGCCACACCGTTGGGCATCCTCACCCTGCTACAGCGCTACAACATCAAGACCAGTGGGAAGAAGTGCGTCATCCTAGGTCGCTCGAACATCGTCGGCAAGCCTATGGCACAGCTGATGATGCAGAAGCAGCATGGCGACGCCACCGTTACCGTCTGCCACTCGCGTTCGGCAACATTGAAGGAAGAGTGCCGCCAGGCCGACATCATCATAGCCGCCATCGGCCAGCCGGAGTTTGTCACAGCCGATATGGTGAAGCCCGGTGCAGTAGTTATTGACGTGGGCACCACCCGCGTACCCGACCCCTCACGTAAGAGCGGTTATCGTCTCACAGGCGACGTGAAGTTCGATGAGGTGGCTCCCCTCTGCTCTTTCATCACCCCCGTTCCCGGCGGCGTCGGCCCTATGACCATCTGCTCGCTGATGAAGAACACGCTGCTGGCAGCAAAATGTCACAACGGATAATTTATTTGTAAAGACCAAGACAAGATGAAGATTCTGATTATCAATGGCCCGAACCTGAACCTGTTGGGGCAAAGGGAGCCGGGCATCTATGGCAGCGAGTCGTTCGAAAACTATCTGGAAGAGCTGCGTCATCGTTATCCCGATGTCGAGATAGACTATTATCAGAGCAACATCGAGGGCTGCCTCATCGACAAGATGCAGGAAGCTGGATTCCTGAGCAAGGAGCCTGTGGACGGCATCGTGCTCAACGCCGGGGCCTATACCCATACGAGCATCGCCCTGCATGACTGTATCCGCTCGCTGAAGAGTCCTGTCATCGAGGTGCATATCTCCAACGTGCACCAGCGCGAGGAGTTCCGCCATCACAGCTATATCTCGTCAGCCTGTAAGGGTGTCATCTGCGGCTTCGGACTGGACAGCTATAGGCTGGCGGTGGAAGCTTTTAAGGAGTGAAAGGGGAGTGAAAGAGAAGTGAAGGGGGAGTGAAAGGGACGTTACCTTTCCTGCCACCAAAAGTATTGTCCCTTTCACTTCCCCTTCACTCCCCTTTCACTTCCCCTTCACTCCCCTAGGAATATGGAAAAATACATTCTCCAACACATCGACCCAGAGCCGGAGTACCTGCACCGCCTCTGGCGAGCCACGAACCTGCAGCTGCTCAACGGGCGTATGGCCAGCGGACATCTGCAAGGGCGGCTGCTGAAGATGCTGGTGCAGATGATTCGACCTCATTATGTTTTAGAGGTGGGAACCTTTAGCGGCTATAGCGCTATCAGCATGGCTGAGGGGCTGGAGGGCGACGGGCAACTCTATACTTTTGAGATTGACGATGAGCTGGAGGACTTCACCCGTCCGTGGATAGAGGGTTCTGACGTGGCAGACCGTATTCACTTCATCATCGGCGATGCCAACATTGAAGCGCCACGTCTGGGCATCACCTTCGACATGGCCTTCATCGACGGCGACAAGCGCACCTATTGCGAGACTTACGAGACGGTACTCGGCCTTTTGTGTCCCGGCGGCTATATCCTAGCCGACAACACACTCTGGGACGGTCACGTCACCGACCCAGCCTACGACCGAGACCACCAGACACAAGGCATCCGTCGCTTCAACGACCTCATAAAAGAAGACCGTCGCATAGAGAAGGTTATCCTTCCGCTACGCGACGGCCTGACGATTATCAGAAAAAATGATTATCCGCATGTACCCAACGGTGTCCCCCTACACCAACAGAATACGACAGATGGTGGATAATCATATCCGAAATAGTTAACCTGAATTATTCATGGTACCGCTTCGCGGTGTTACGCAAAACCCCATAAAACCAAACAAAACCAAATAAAACCTATATTAAATTGTTTTTTCTTGTTTTTTTTGTTTTCTTTTGTTTTGCTGGAGACCGCAAAGCGGTATGAATAATCCAAGTTAAATCTGCGTCGCAGATTTAACTATTTGCTCCGAGCGTAATGGACATATACAAAAAATCTCAGGACTTGGGGTATGCAAGACAGATGTCTATAGTGTATGAGAATGAGCAATCATAGTGGAACATTGTTTTCATTTCATAATATGAAGGCTGTGCTGACAATAACGGTGCAGCCTTCATATTGCTTTGAGTCCGAATGCCAAATGATAGTCAATCAAACCAGCGGTGCCGACATTCTTTTTCCATGCTTCTTCCTTGTGGCTTGTTTCTGATATTTGTGTGGAACTCATTGCACGGAAATGATGATAAACTGTATCAAGCAAATTCCGTTCCTGTTCGGAGAACTCCGACATGTCTGGTGACAATGTAGAGGTGAGCCGTGTGCCCTCTTTACCACTGGAGAAATGTACGATTTCCTGCTGTATTTCATCGAAGAAACTATAAATGCGATCCCAATGTTCTGGTACGGGACCAAAATCAATTGCACGATAGCACAGTCCAGTCATTCCACGCCCTAAAGTTTTGTAAGTCAAGAAATCTGTATAGAACAATAGTTTGTTCATTTTTGTAAAGAAAATCCCATGTGACTTTTCTATGAAGTAAAGAAGGACGTTCTTCAGCTTGCTGATGCTCTGGTTGGCATAGCCATTACTGATACTACGGCGTGTGGTGCTGAAAAGATAATGTGTGGCAAATATATCAAAGTCGCTATGGACTCGCACGGAAACCTTACTCATGATTTTTTGGAACTCTTCTTCCGAAAACTGCCCTCTGGCATTCACCACAAAAACACGAAAGATTTCTGGATTCATTATCGACATGAGTACCTTGCCATTAGCCTCACTGGGCATGTCACCATTCTCGTATAGACGATATTGGTTTTCACCAAAGCCGAGAATCTCCGACATCTTTGTGGCTGAAAGGCCATAATGCTGGCGTATGCGCTTGATTTCCTCTGGAAAAGGTATGCCGTACTTAGCACGATACTGGTTGTAAACTTGAGCAAGATTTGCCTCGTCAATCTCCTCTGTGGTGAACCGTTCATGAGTCACGTCACATTCGTAGTACTGATGAATGTATGGAAATGTCTCCTTACGGAAAACCAGTGTTGCTGGCTCGTGCATCAACGAGGCTCCTCTACCAGTGAATGGACTTACAATAAACTGCTTAATCATAGGTTCAGCCTTTAAATGGATATATCATTGGATGTTCTGATAGGTGGAACGATATACAAATTGTGCTGTTATTCGGGATTCCAAGTGTGATTTTTATATACACCTCGCGACCTTTCACATCTTTGCCAAACACCCACATCTCGCCCACTTTATTGAGAGTGTCCACAATCGGGCCTTCTGAATAGTCTTCGGGTTCTATGTTCAGAATAACCTGTCTGCGTTAAACGGTTGTAATTTCTAATTCGGCTAAAGTTTGAAGATTTTTGCCCCGGTCATCACGGAAGATTATACCGAATACTTTTATCTTTTCTCTAAGCCGTTTTAGGAATTCTTCTACTTGCTCTTTGGTTGCCACGAGTTGTTTTTTTGTTGTTTCGTGTGCAAAGTTGGGTCATTTGTGTTTAATTACCAAATATAATTGATAATATTTCAATGTTAACGTTGCAAATTGAATTTATTTAATACTAATTATTCCACTAAAACGTTTGTTTTACGAGAAATAGAAGTCATTTTGCTCGTTTCTTATATCTTGATGTAACGCTTGCCCTTGACCCGCAAGCGACCAGAGGTTGAGCGGGTAGCAAGCGGAAGAACCGAGCGCACCTTTCTTATACTTTGCCGTAATCTTTCTTATACTTTGCCGTAACCTTTCTTATACTTTGCCGTAACCTTCCTTC
Source organism: Prevotella sp. (assembly GCA_017475265.1). GTDB lineage: Bacteria > Bacteroidota > Bacteroidia > Bacteroidales > Bacteroidaceae > Prevotella. The sequence continues at coordinate 58,763 of JAFVFY010000066.1, forward strand.
GTTCTTGCCCGGAGCAAGAGTTAATTCGCCGCCGATGAACGTTAATTCGCCGACGGTGAACGTTAAATCGCCGACGATGAACGTTAATTCACCGTCGGCGATTTGGCTTTTTGGAATAAAATCAGTATCTTTGCACCCTGACAGCAATGGCTCGCTGTCTCAACATATATGAAAACTTTTTAAAAACAACGAGTTACGATGATTGCAAAGTATATCAAGCAGGAGATTGCCGACCTTAACGGCACCGGCCACACGCAGGCCTACTACAAGATGAAGACCACGCCGATGGACTTTGAGGAGTTCGTGGAGCTGTGCTGCCATGAGGGAGCGATGCCCCGCGATGCCATCAAGGGTGTGCTGACACTCGTGTCGGAGAAGCTGGCCCTGTGCATGGCTGAGGGCCGGACGGTGAAGATTGACGGAATAGGCACGTTTGCGGCCAAACTGGGCATGCGCGGCGACAAGCTGCCCGACGCCTTCGAACTGGGCGAGCGGCGGCACAACGCTGCGGCCATCGAGGTGAAGGGGGTGGCATACAGGGCCGACAACGAGCTGGTGGAGAACTGTCGTGACAAGTGCCAGTTGGAGAGCGCCGGGGTGAGCCGTCTGCGAAAGCCCAAGACCACCATAGAGGAGCGCACGGAGAAGGCGCGACAGTATCTGCGGAAGCACACGCTGATGCGCGTGGACGACTATGCGTGGCTAACGGGACTCGCACGCACATCAGCATCGATAGAGCTGCGCCGCATAGCCGACGACCCCACGTCGGGTATCACCTATACCGGCAGCAGAAGCCAGAAATTCTACAAGCTGCGGACGGAAAAGTGAGATTTAGGCAAACCTACTGCGCGAAGAGCGACACGGCGAAGCCTCCTCCGGGGGCTTCTTTTATTTTCAGCGTCTGCCCGGCCTTCACCGTCTTCTTGGTAATGACGTATGCCTGTGGGTTGGTGTCGTAATGGGCATCCTTCGCGTCGGCGTAGATGGTGCAGTCGTACTTGCGGTCTTTTTCTAGGAAGTCGAGCTTGATGACAGCCTCGTGACCGTTCTCGTCGCACTTACCTCCGATAAACCAGTTCGGCGTACCCTTACCCTTGCGGGCTACGGTGATGTAGTCAGCGGGCTCGGCCTCGAGGTAGATGCTCTCGTCCCAGTCGCAAGGTACGTCGCGGATGAACTGGAAGGCATCGTCGAACTTCTCGTAGTTCTCGGGCAGGTCGGCAGCCATCTGTAGCGGAGAGTACATCGTGAGGTAGAGGGCCAGCGAGCCGGCAATGGTGATGCGTGCCCACGAAGGGTTGTTGCTCCACTCCGAGAGCTTCGTGACAAAGATGCCCGGCGTGTAGTCCATTGGGCCGCCCTGCAGACGGGTAAAGGGCAGGATGCAGGTATGGTCGGGATTCGAGCCGCCGAAAGCCTCATACTCTGTGCCGCGTGCACTCTCGTTGCCTACCAGGTTTGGCCATGTGCGGCAGAGGCCCGTGGGACGAGTCGCCTCGTGGGCGTTCACCATAACGTGATGCTTGGCGGCTTCCTTAACGACGTAGAGGTAGTGGTTGTTCATCGACTGTGAGTAGTGATGGTCGCCACGGGGGATGATGTCACCCACGTAACCCGTCTTCACAGCGTCGTAGCCATACTTGTTCATAAGCGTGAGAGCATCCTCAAGATGACGCTCGTAGTTCTGGGTCGAAGAGGAAGTCTCGTGGTGCATGAGCAACTTCACGCCCTTGGAGTGGGCATAGTCATTGAGCATCTTGATGTCGAAGTCGGGGTAGGGGGTGACGAAGTCGAAGACATCGCGCTTCCACATATTGGCCCAGTCCTCCCAGCCTACGTTCCAGCCTTCTACGAGCACCTCGTCGAGGCCGTTCTTGGCGGCGAAGTCGATGTAGCGCTTCACGTTCTCGTTGTTGGCCTTGTGGTAACCGTTAGGCTTCACCTTCGTCCAGTCTATCTGGTCGAGCTTGATGCTGGGGTAGTCATTCGTATAGTGCCATGAACCGCGGCCCACAATCATCTCCCACCACACACCACAGTACTTTGTGGGGTGAATCCATGAGGTGTCCTCAATCTTACATGGCTCGTTGAGGTTGAGGATGAGGTTCGAGGAGAGCATGTCGCGGGCATCATCGCTTACCATCACCGTGCGCCAAGGCGTATCACAGGGAGTCTGCATGGCTCCTTTCAGGCCGGTGGCATCGGGGGTGAGGTGGCTGACGAAGGTGAAAGGTTTCGGCAGAGGATAGGCCGATGGCTGAGGATGAGGCGTGTAGGTGTTGCTGTTGCCTTCAAGCTTGGTAGTCAGGGCCTTCGTCTGGGCATCTACCAGCTCCAGGTGCATGGTGGCATAGTCGGCGCAGGCTGCCTCATGTATATTAATGTATAAGCCGTCCTGGCTCTTCATCTGCAAGGAGGTCTGTACACCTGTGGGCGAGAATACGGCAACGGACGAGTTGCCCCAGTTCACGGCCTCGCGGAAACGTCCGCGAATCTCCGAGAGCTTCGTCTCCTGCGTCATCTGCTCCTGGGTGTCATAGTCGCCGGGCAACCACCAAGCGGTGTGGTCGCCGGTCATGGCAAACTCCGAACGCTCGTCCTTGATGAGGAAGTAGTTCAGGTCTTTCTGCTGAGGGAACTCATAGCGGAAGCCGATGCCGTCATCGTAGACGCGAAAGCGGATGAGGATGGTGCGCTCGTGCTGTTCCTCAATCATGCCGCGTTCACCTTCCCGGGCGGTGACGCGGGGTGACTTCCATTGTTGCGACAGAGTCGCAACATACTCTGAGTAGTGGTTACGGATGGTGGAGGTCTCACCCCAGACGGGCGTCCAAGTCTCGTCGAAGGAGGCCTGTTTCTCGTCCTTCAGTGTGAAGCCGTCCATGAGGTCACGCTCGTTCAGCCCCATGGAGGCGTGCTTGTCCTTGGCCAGCTCTAAGCCGAGGTGCGAGGGCAAGACGACGGGACGGCCCTTATAGCTCATCTCGTAGGTGGGCCGTCCGCCATCGGCGAGATAGAATTTCAGTTCAACATTGCCGTTAGGCGAAGTCACGGTGGCCGCGCTGGCACATAGTGGTGCGAGCAGCAGGCCGAGCAGTAGTTCCCGTTTCATAGTATTATTCTATTTGTAGTCTCTTATTCTCACGTCGATGCCTGTGTCCTTGAGCTTCATGATGGTCTGCCTGATGGGCGTAGTACTAAAGTGGTAAGGGAAAAGAACACGTGGCTTGATAATCTTGGCAGCATTTACCAGCTGGTCGACGGTCATGGTGTAGGGCTGGTTACAAGGCAGGAAGGCGATGTCGATGTTCTTCACGTCGGCCATCTCAGGGATGTCCTCGGTGTCGCCGGCAAGGTAGATACGGAGTCCGTCAAGCTCCAGAATGTAGCCGTTGTCACGGCCCTTGGGGTGGAACTGTTCCCGCCCCTCGGAGATGTTGTATGCCGGTACGGCCCAGAGCTTTATGTCTTGGGAGAACACGATGCTGTCACCGTTCACCATAGCGATGCCACGGGTATACTTGCCACGCACCACCTTGTTGGCATACATAGCGGTACGTGCACCCATCAGTTTGTTCAAGGCAATGTCGTCGTAATGGTCGAAATGCTCATGGGTCACCATGAGGATGGTGGCCTTGGGGTAGAGCGAGAAGTCTGTCTTCGGCTCAAGGTCGCCCACTGGGTCGATGTAGATGTGCTTCCCGTCGTACTCGATGTACACGCTGGCATGCTTAATGTGGTGAATCACTACTTTCTTTCCGCCAGGAGTCTCAAACGTGTCCTCCTTCTGGGCGGCCTGAAGCCCCTGCACCAATAAAAGCAGGAGCCCTGTGATAACTGTTTTTCTCATCATATTTACATTTTTTGGATGTCCGCTGCAAAGTTAGTGCTTTTTTTCGTCATGGCCTAACATTTTGGTCACGGAAATGGGTATTAGTCAGATAAATAAAGTTAAAATGCACTTTGTAATCGGAAGAAAAGCAGTACCTTTGCACCCGCAAAACGAAAAAAGGTTTTACACATTATTATATTTATATGGCTTTAAAAATTGTAGTACTTGCCAAGCAAGTACCCGACACAAGAAATGTGGGTAAGGATGCCATGACCGCTGAAGGTACTGTAAATCGCGCCGCCCTGCCCGCAATCTTCAATCCCGAAGACCTTAATGCCCTGGAGCAGGCACTTCGCCTGAAAGAACAGAATCCAGGTTCTACAGTAGGAATCCTCACGATGGGTCCTCCACGTGCAGGTGAAATCATCCGTCAGGGACTTTATCGTGGTGCCGACACGGGTTGGCTCTTGACTGACCGTCTGTTTGCCGGTGCCGATACCCTCGCTACTTCTTACGCCCTCGCCACCGCCATCAAGAAGATTGGTGATGTGGACATCGTCATCGGTGGTCGTCAGGCCATCGACGGCGATACTGCACAGGTAGGTCCGCAGGTGGCACAGAAGCTGGGCCTCAACCAGGTTACTTACGCCGAGGAGGTTCTCAGCGTGAAAGACGGCAAGGCTACCATCAAGCGCGTCATCGACGGTGGCGTGGAGACCGTAGAGGCTCCCCTGCCTGTGGTAATCACAGTGAACGGAAGCGCTGCTCCCTGCCGTCCCCAGAATGCAAAGCTGGTGATGAAGTACAAGCGCGCCACCTGTCCGATGGAGAGAACCTCCCCCAACCCCTCCGAAGGAGGGGAGTCGGATTACTCCTACCTTTACGAGGAAAGACCCTACCTGACGCTGAACCAGTGGAGTGTGGCCGATGTCGATGGCGACCCGCAGCAATGCGGTCTTGCCGGTTCGCCCACGAAAGTGAAGGCCATCAAGAACATCGTGTTCCAGGCTAAGGAGTCGAAGACTTTGACGGCTTCAGATGCTGATATCGAGGGAATGATTAAAGAATTGTTGGACGAAAAGATTATTGGATAAATAATATGAAAACGAATTGAATAATGTTTTTATCTGTTTTTCTTGTTTTTACCTGTTTTCCTAAAAACATAAAGACAAACAGAGTTTTTATAAATACAGAGAAAAACAAGAAAAACAGGAAAAAACAATATCATCAATTGTTCCAGTTCGTTTCAATAAATAAAGAAGATTATGAATAACGTTTTTGTTTATATCGAAATAGAAGGAACCGTGGTGCAGGAGGTTTCCCAGGAACTCCTGACCAAGGGTCGCAAGCTCGCCAATACATTAGGTGTGGAGCTCCACGCTGTGGTGGCTGGTACAGACATCAAGGGAAAGGTGGAGGATCAGATTCTGCCTTATGGCGTTGACAAGCTCTTCGTCTTTGATGGCGAGGGACTGTTTCCTTACACCTCGGCTCCCCATACCGATATCCTTGTGAACCTCTTCAAGGAGGAACAGCCGCAAATCTGTCTGATGGGCGCCACCGTTATTGGTCGTGACCTCGGCCCCCGTGTGTCATCATCGCTCACCAGCGGCCTTACTGCCGACTGCACCGAGCTGGAGATTGGCCCGTATGACGATGCGAAGAGCGGCAAGCACTATGACAACCTGCTCTATCAGATTCGTCCCGCCTTTGGTGGTAACATCGTGGCCACCATCGTCAACCCCGACCACCGTCCTCAGATGGCAACCGTGCGTAGCGGCGTGATGCAGAAGGCAGTAGTAGCCCACGCTTCCCAGCGTGGGATCACTGTCTATCCCGAAGTCAGCAAGTATGTCTCTCCTGAGGCTTTCGTCGTGAAGGTGCTCGACCACCACGTGGAGGCTGCCAAGCACAACCTGAAGGGTGCTCCCATCGTCGTCGCCGGTGGCTACGGCATGGGCTGCAAGGAAAACTTCGACATGCTGTTCCAGTTGGCCAAGGTGCTCCACGGTGAGGTGGGTGGCAGCCGCGCCGCCGTCGATGCCGGTTGGCTCGACCACGACCGCCAGATTGGTCAGACGGGTGTCACCGTCCATCCGAAGGTCTACATTGCTTGCGGTATCTCCGGACAGATTCAGCACATCGCCGGTATGCAGGACTCGGGTATCATCATCAGCATCAACAGCGACCCCGACGCCCCCATCAACCGCATCGCCGACTACGTCATCAACGGCACCGTAGAGGAAGTCGTTCCCAAATTAATTAAGTATTATAAACAAAATAGTAAGTAATTATGGAAGGTTTTATTGTGATTATTTATATCATAATGCTCGTATGGGGCATTTTGAATATCATATTGTTCTTCAAAATATGGGGCATGACAAATGATGTGAAGGAGATTGTGCAAATTCTTCATCAGTCTAAATCAAACTCATTAGTTTCTAATATACCCATCAAAGAAGAAAAAACAGAAGAATCTGAGAAAGACGTAAAAATCGTGAAATTCAGAAATTTCGGTGGTGTTACTGATTTCAAAATTACTTCTCAAAATCCTGATGGAACATATAATGGTATTATAATAGAATCAGGTTATGAGAGAAAAAATGTTGATGCATCCTTGTTAATTTTCTAGAATTATGGCAAACTATTATATCGATCATCCTGAGATAGGGTTCTACTTGAACCATCCCCTTATGGCTCGCATCGTCGAGCTGAAAGAAAAGGGTTTCGCCGACGCGAAAGAATACGACTACGCCCCCGTTGACCTGGGCGATGCCATCGAGAACTACAAGCAGATTCTCGACATCACGGGCGACGTGGCTGCCAACATCATAGCCCCGAACTCTGAGGCTGTCGACCTCGAAGGCCCGCACCTCGAGAACGGCCGCATGATCTACGCCAGCAAGACCTTCGAGAACCTCGACGCCACACGAAAGGCCGGCCTCTGGGGTGTCTCCATGCCTCGCCGCTATGGCGGTCTGAACCTGCCCAACGCCGTGTTCTCGATGCTGAGCGAGATTGTAAGTGCCGCCGATGCCGGTTTTCAGAACATCTGGTCGTTGCAGAGCTGTATCGACACGCTCTATGAGTTCGGCTCTGAGGAGCAGCGTCAGAAGTACATCCCCCGCATTTGCGCTGGAGAGGGCATGTCGATGGACCTCACCGAGCCTGATGCTGGCTCAGACCTTCAGCGCGTGATGCTGAAGGCCACCTTCGACGAGAAGGAGAACTGCTGGCGTCTGAACGGCGTGAAGCGTTTCATCACCAACGGCGACTCTGACATCCACCTCGTGCTGGCTCGTTCTGAGGAGGGCACGAAGGACGGTCGCGGTCTGTCGATGTTCATCTACGACAAGCGCAACGGCGGCGTCGACGTGCGCCACATCGAGCACAAGCTCGGTATACACGGCTCGCCCACCTGTGAGCTGACTTATAAGAACGCGAAGGCAGAACTGTGTGGCAGCACCCGCCTTGGCCTCATCAAGTATGTGATGGCCCTGATGAATGGTGCCCGTCTTGGTATTGCTGCCCAGAGCGTGGGCCTCAGTCAGGAGGCATATAACGAGGCCCTGGCCTACGCCAAGGAGCGTCAGCAGTTTGGCGAGAAGATCATCAACTTCCCCGCCGTCTATGATATGCTCAGCCGCATGAAGGCCAAACTCGATGCTGGCCGCTCGCTGCTCTACCAGACAGCCTGCTACGTTGACATCTATAAGTGCTTAGAGGACATCGAGCGTGACCGCAAACTCACCCCCGAGGAGAAGCAAGAGTGCAAGAAATACCAGCGCCTGGCCGACGCCTTCACGCCGCTGGCCAAGGGCATGAACTCGGAGTACGCCAATCAGAACGCCTACGATGCCATCAGCATCCACGGCGGTAGCGGCTTCATCATGGAGTACAAGTGCCAGCGCCTCTACCGCGACGCCCGTATCTTCTCCATCTACGAGGGAACCACCCAGCTGCAGGTGGTCGCCGCCATCCGCTACATCGGCAACGGCACCATGCTTCAGAACATCAAGGACATGGCCACAGCGTTGAGTGTAGGCGAGGGTTCCGTCCTCGCAAGCCTAAAAGCCCGCGTCGAGGCTCTCATCCCCGTCTACGAGGAGGCCATCGCCAACGCCAAGGCCCTGGATAACCAGGATGCTTTCGACTTCCTGGCCCGCCGTCTCTACGACATAACCTGCGAGCTGGTGATGAGCCTGCTCATCATCCGCGACGCCGCAGAGGCTCCCGAACTCTTCGAGAAGAGTGCCAACGTCTACGTCCGCATGGCCGAGGAGGACATCCTGGGCAAGGCCGCTTATATCAAGAATTTCAAGGCCGAGGACCTCGAAAGCTTCAAGGCAAATAATGACGAAGCATAATGACAGACGAAAAATTGGACGAGAGAGTCAACCGTGCGGTTGATAATTTCATGGCCGGATATGGCTGCTGCCAAAGTGTGGTGGCAGCCTTTTCCGACCTTTACGGCCTAGACGAGACGATGGCCAAGCGCATTGCCGCTGGTTTTGGTGGTGGTGTAGGCCGTTTGCGCATGATGTGCGGAGCTGTTACTGGCATCGTGATGCTCGTTGGCCTTGACTGCGGACAGATTGAAGGCAGCGACCGCGAGGGGAAGTCGGCCTGCTATAAGGTGGTCCAGGATTTGCTGGCCAAGTCGAAGGAAGAGAACGGAAGCCTTATCTGTGCCGAAATCCTCGGGATTAAGGGATACGAGAAAGCAGCATCAAGCTATGTCGCCTCCGCCCGCACCGCTGAGTATTACAAGACCCGGCCCTGTGCTGCAAAGGTGGAGAGCGCAGCCCGTATTTTCGCCAATTATCTCAAGACGAAAAGACTTTGAGACGACAGACTTTAGACTTCAGACTTCAGACTTTAGACTTCAGACTATAGACATGATAACCGACGGGTTGGTCTTTCAGATAGAGAAGTGCTTCGGACACGTGCCTACCGATGAACAGCGGCAGGCACTGCGACTGTTTGCCAGCTTTATGATCGACTGCGACGACCATGCCGTGATGATCCTGCGGGGATCGGCAGGCACAGGAAAGACAACGCTCGCGGCGGCCATCGTCAGAGGTCTGCTCGCCTTGAAACAGAAGCTGGTGCTCATGGCACCCACGGGTCGTGCCGCCAAGGTGTTTTCCAATTATGCCGATTATCCTGCATATACCATCCACCGTCGCATCTACCGCCAGCGCAACGCCGGCGACCTCTCCTCCTTCAACCTCAACGACAACCTCCACACCGACACCCTCTTCATCGTCGACGAGGCCTCGATGATCAGTAGCCAAGGCAACGAAACTTTCGGCTCTGGCTCCCTCCTCGATGACCTGATACAGTTTGTCTACAGTGGGCGTAACTGCAGGCTGTTGCTCATAGGCGATAAGGCGCAGTTGCCACCCGTGGGTGAGACGGAGAGTCCAGCATTAACGGCTGACGTGTTTCAAGGTTATGGGCTGAAAACCTGTGAGACAGACCTCATTGAGGTGCTTCGCCAAAGTCAGGAGTCAGGCATCTTGTGGAACGCTACGAGGATAAGGGGCGAGAGACCGACCCTAGAGAATGTCAGCATGGTCCTGCCTCTGATTCGTTTCAAGGGCTTCTCAGACATCTGCCGCGTGCCTGGCGACGAACTTATCGAGTCGCTGAACAGCAGTTACAGTCGCGTGGGTATGGACGAGACGATGGTGATTACCCGCAGCAACAAACGTGCGAACATCTATAACCAGGGCATCCGTAACACCGTGCTCGACCGCGAAGACGAACTGTGTCGCGGCGACCGCATCATGATTGTGAAGAACAACTATAGCCTCACCCCCAGCCCATCTCCCAAGGAAAAGGGAGCTAAGGGTGAGGCTCCCTCTTTTATTGCCAACGGCGACCTCGCCGTGGTGCAGCGTGTGAGGAACATCCACTCGCTTTATGGCTTCCGCTTTGCTGAGGTCACTATGACTTTCCCCGATTACGATGACTACGAACTGACGGCCACCGTGCTGCTCGATACGCTCACCTCTGAGGCTCCTGCCCTTACCCGTGAACAGCAGGAGCAACTGTATGAGCAGGTGATGGCCGACTATCAGGACATACCGCTGAAAGCTGACCGGTTGAAGAAACTAAAGGAGGACAAATATTACAATGCCCTCCAGATAAAGTTCGCATACGCGGCCACCTGCCATAAGACTCAAGGCGGCCAATGGCAGCATGTGTATGTTGACCAAGGCTATATGACCGACGATATGCTGACCTCCGATTACTTCCACTGGCTCTACACCGCCTTCACCCGCGCCACCGACCGACTCTTCCTGGTCAACTGGCCACTAACACAAATAGATGATGAAACCTCACACTAAAAAACAAAATTAACGACCCATGGGATTCTGGAAAACATTTTTTGGCGGAGAGCCTGACTCTCCCGAAGAAGAGAAGAAGAATGCCGAAGCCAAGAACTTCGACCTGTTGAAATACGACGGTGTGAAAGCCCTGCGTATCCACCAGACGGACTATGCCATCCGCTGCTTCCGCGAGGCCCTGAAGATTCATGAAGACCCCGAAACCCACGACTATCTGCAGCGGGCACTCTTGGCCAGCGGCCAGCTGCCGGAGGCTCTTGTCGAGCTTCAGGCCATGCTCGCACTCCAGCCCGGCAACGTTGCAGTAATGGTGCAGGCAGCCCATGTGGCTTTCATGATGGAGGACTACGCCCAGATGGCCGACTTCTGCGAACAAGCCATTGCTGCCGAGTCCAATAATGCCCTAGCCCACTATCAGCTGGCACAGGCTAAACTTGGACTAGGAGATGATGTCACGGCCATTGCCCAGCTGACACAGTCGATAGCCCTCAACGAGCAACGCGGCGAAGCCCGCCTGCTCCGTGCCCAGACACTTCTCCGCATGGGTGACCTGAAGGGCGCACGCGAGGACATCGACTGGTTGCTCAACCATACGGTCGACCATGAGGACGTACTCATGATGGCCGCAAGGCTGTCGGTCGCTGAGGGGAAACAGGAGGAAGCCCTCTTTATATATAATAAGGTGTCGGAGTTGAATCCCTTCCAACTTGATGCCCTTCGTGAGCGTGGACGACTGAAAATGGACATGGGTGACAAGAAAGGTGCTGAGGAGGACATGCGCCATCTTCTCGAACTGAACCCTGGCGAGCTCGACGGTGCCACCGGAGAGTACCAAGCTGAGGGTGTAGAGAAGATGATGAAGCGTGCCTACTCGCCCATTAACCCCTTCGGAATCTGACATAAGAACTTTTTTCGAAATATGGACGTAAGGATGTAAATTCTTGTGTCATTTTGTCTGCCTAGTCTGTCATTCTGTCGGAAAGGCAGGGTTGGCATTGTTGTTGCAATAATACAAGTGAGCGACGCAAGAAGCTCAGAGAATAAACATTAACAACAACAAATAAAACAAACAATTAGGAGGACAAAACTATGATGACACCTATGATGAGAAGGAACGCAGCTTGGCTGCCCAGCGTATTCAACGACTTGTTCGACACAGAATTTATGCCCAAGGCCAATCAGACCGCCCCGGCAATCAACGTTAAGGAGACCGATAAGGCCTACATCGTGGAGCTTGCTGCTCCGGGAATGAAGAAGGAGGACTTCAATGTGCACATCAACGACGAGGGCAACCTCATCATCAAGATGGAGCAGAAGGAGGAGAAGAAGGATGAGGATAAGAACGCCCGCTACCTGCGCCGTGAGTTCTCTTACTCGAAGTTCGAGCAGACGCTCATCCTGCCCGACGATGTTGAGAAAGACCAGATTAAGGCTCGTGTGGAGCACGGCGTGCTTACCGTCGAACTTCCCAAGCACGAAGAGCAGAAAGTGAAGGTTAGCCGTCAGATTGAAATCGGATAGAGCATCAGTGAATCAAAAAAAGTTAAATCAACGACGTAGATTATTTTCTACGTCGTTTTTGTTGTTTCAAGAATAATTCGTACCTTTGCACCCGATTATCAAAAAAGAGATGACTTTCCAATTACAGCATACAGACCCATCGAGTGACGCACGTGCCGGCCTTATCATCACCGACCACGGAGAGATACAGACACCTATTTTCATGCCCGTAGGCACTTGCGGCACGGTGAAGGGCGTACACTTCCAGGAACTGCGCGACGAAGTGAAGGCGCAGATAATCCTGGGCAACACCTATCACCTGTACTTGCGGCCAGGGCTGGAGATTCTCAGAAAGGCTGGCGGGTTGCATAAGTTCAATACCTGGGACAGGCCGATACTCACCGACTCAGGTGGTTTCCAGGTCTTTTCCCTCACCAGCATCCGCAAGCTGAAGGAGGAAGGCTGCGAGTTCCGTAGCCACATTGACGGCTCGAAGCATATTTTTACTCCTGAGAACGTGATGGACACCCAGCGCATCATTGGTGCCGACATTATGATGGCTCTTGACGAGTGCCCGCCAGGCGAGAGCGAATACAGCTATGCCAAGAAGAGCCTTGGCTTGACGCAACGCTGGTTAGAGCGTTGCATCAAGCGCTTCAACGAGACGGAGCCGCTCTATGGTCATCGTCAGACACTCTTCCCCATCGTGCAGGGCTGTAAGTATGCTGACTTGCGCCGCGAGGCCGCCCTCCACGTTTGCGAACAGCTGACGAAGCTGAACGACGGCGGCGGCGCCAGTATCGGCGGCCTAGCCGTGGGCGAACCTACGGAGGTGATGTACGAGATGATTGAAGTGGTGAACAGCATCCTGCCCAAGGACCGCCCCCGCTACCTCATGGGTGTTGGCACGCCGCAGAACATCCTGGAGGCCATCGAGCGCGGCGTGGACATGTTCGACTGCGTCATGCCGACTCGCAACGGACGCAACGCCATGCTCTTCACCTATAACGGCACGATGAACCTGCGCAACAAGAAATGGGAGTACGATTTTACTCCTATCGACCCCGACGGCTGCTACATCGACCGTCTGCACACCAAGGCCTACCTGCACCACCTCTTCAAAGCTCAGGAGCTGCTCGCCCTGCAGATAGCCAGCATCCACAACCTCGCCTTCTATCTTCGCCTCGTCACCGATGCCCGCCAGCACATCATCGAGGGTGACTTCACACAATGGAAGCGTTCAGCCATCGACGACTTGGGACGAAGATTGTAGTCTGGCACTGGCGGCCATGGCATCGATGACAGCTCCGATGTCGGCCACGTCGACCGTGCCATCATTGTTCACGTCAGCATTGTCTGCAAGCGAGCCGCTTGCGCTCCCGGTCATGGCGTCGATGATGCATCCGATGTCGGCCACGTCTACGCTGCCGTCGCGGTTGACGTCGGCGATGTTACCGCCGTAGAAGACGACATTGCCGGCATAGAGAATGTTACCGTCGACTGTGATGCCGTGGAGCGACGGATCGAACCAGGCGCCTTTGGGCTTGACGATTTTCACGGATCCGTTCATCTGGAGGTCTTTCAGTTTGCTGATGGCGGGGTAGCCCTCTTCGGGCTGTAGTTCGACGTAGGTTTTCTTGTCAAGGAGTTCGAGGGTGGTCTGTGAGTGATAGTCACAGATGGGCGTTCTGCTGTTGAGCAGCAGGGTGGGACCGTAGATGGTACACTCGGTACACTGGCCTCCGAAGAAGAGGGCAAAGTCGTTTGCGCTGGCAGTGAGTGTTCCCGATCCAGTTATGGAGAAGGGCTTTGCGGAATAGATGGCGCTGTTGCGGGCTGTGATATGGTTGTCGCCTTCGAGGTTGATGACGAGTCCGTTGATGTTACGGTTGTCGATGCCTCCGCCTTGGGGGCCGGTCATATTCTCCAGGTCGGCGTCGGTGACATTGAGCAACCTGGCACCGGGAATGTATCTGAAGTGCCCGTCGCCGAGGATGTCGTAGGCGTTGGAGGCCATAACCTTTGTCTCACCGATGTACATGCCGTAGTCCACATCGTTTATGACGACCTTGTCACTGTAGATGTCTGAACCGTTGAGTGTGATGGCCTTCAGTGTGTTTAAGAACCAGGCACCTTCGGGTTCTGCGATGTCGCATCCTGCCATGTAGAGCGAGGTGAAGTTGCTTAGGCTCTTGTCGAGGACGACCTCGCTGTTATGGATTTCAAGGTTAGCGTTGCCGTTGCCGTAGAGGCTATAATAGTTAGCTTTCGCCGTGACGTTGAGCGCGATGTCTCTTATGGCGAGAGTGTTTTCGCCTTTGATTGCGATGCCTGTTGCGTTCCTGGGGTTGAGGGTGAGTTCCGGAGTCGGCGAGTTGGGACTTTGCGAAACGGGGCAGATGGTGAGGTTGTTGCCGTAGCAGAAGATGGGTTTTCCGGTGGCGCTGTTGCTGATGACGTTATCGCCCTTGAGCTTGATGATGAGGTCTTTTCCGTCAACAGGGCCGTAGTAGGATATGCCGTTGTATTTGCCGGCATCAATACTGACGTTGTTGAGGGTGAGGGTACCGTCCTTGCTGTAGGAGATAGTGCCGTAGTCGAGTCCTGCGCCTGGTGTGCTGTTGTCGATAGCAGCATCGTTGCGGGGGTCCCAGATGTACTTTCTCACGGCCAGGCGGGGCTTCATGGTGTGTTCTGTCAGCTGCTGACCGTCGCTGTTGACCATGCGTTTGTTGTTGGTTTCATAACTGACACCATCGTAGTCGTAGATGACGCCCGAGGTGACAAGTTCGCTGAATCCCGAGACGCAGGGCCTGTTTCCTGTTGACTTCGCATAGACGTTGCAGAGCACGAGGGCGAGCTTGGAGTTGCTGCTGCCGTAGATGGGGTATGTGCCAGTGGCTTCGAGCCATACTTTCTTGATGGTCATTTGGGCTTCGCCGTCCATCCAAAGTGCGGCGAATGAATCGGAAGAGGTTGACTTGATGGTCACATCGGCAAATGTGTCGCTCGTGAGGGAGCAGCTCTTTGTGGAATAAATGGCATGCGACCCCGTGCTGGTGAGGCTTGCAGAGCCCTCCACCTTTATGGCCAGCCCCTTGATTCTGTTGGAGATACAGTTGCCGTTGGTGCTGGCGACGGCGTTCTTCAGTGTGAGCGTATTGCTTCCCGAGTCGTAGCTGAACTGTCCGTCGCCGAGGATGTTGCCTTTGTTGGAGAGTGTTACTCTTTCGCCACAGACGACCAGGTCGTAGCCCGGATAGATCTGCACCTCTCCGTCGTATATGTTTTTGTCGTCGTCGGTGAAGCCCTTCAGCGACGGTGAGAACTCTCCGCCCGTTCTGACGTAACTGGCATTCAGGGTGCAGTCGGTGAAGCCTGTTATGCCTAAGGCGGCATAGACCGAGCTGTTATAGATGCTGAGCTTGGCCGTTCCACCGCCGTTGATGCTGCGGTGTTCTTTCGATGTGACGTTGAGGGTCATGCTGTTTATCGACAGGGTCTTTCCATTGGCTTCTTCCAGGCCGATTCCATCCCCTCGCGTGTTGTTGATGGTGAGCACTGGGTCTTGCGTCCCGCTGCCGTAGATGTGTACACCGTTGCCGTTGGCGAAAATTCCCGGCGAGCCGCTGCCGTTGGCGACGTTGATGGTGTTGGTGCCCTTGACTTCGATGTTAAGGTCGTCGGCGTAGAATGGGCCGTAGTACCTGATGCCGGCGTAGCTGCCCGAGGACATGGTGACGTTGTCCAAGGTCAGCGTATGGGTGCTGCTCTTGTAGGTGATGGTGCCTGAGGAGACACCGGCGCGGGGGCTGGTGCTGCTAATCACTTGATCGTCGCGCACGTTCCAGATGTACTGTGCCACGGCGATGCGCGGCCTGAAGGTGTGAGACTTCGCTATCTTGCCGGAGCTGTCCTCCATGCGCATGTCGGTTTCGTCGTAGGTGTAGCCGTTGTAGCTGTAGATCACGCCCTGGGTGCCGATTGTTGTGAAGCCCTTGACACAGGGAAAACCGTCGGTGGTGCCGTTTGCTACAACATTACACCTGTTGAGCTGCAGAGATCCCTTTCCGTCGCCAAGCAAGGGAAATGCGGCGGTGACTCTCATCCATATATCCTCTATAGTCAGGGCGCTGTCGTCTTTCATCCAAATGCCGCAAAATTCCGGGTTATTGGCTGTGATGGTCAGGGAGGAGAAATTGTCGCTCCTGATAGTGGTACTTTTGGTGCTGTAAACGGCGTTATAGTCTGAGCTGACTTCGCTGTTACCATTAACGAGGATGGTCAGCCCGTCGATGCCCGTATTCACAATACCGCCACTGGTTTCGCATGTGATGGTCGCACTTTTCAGCGTGAGCGTCTTCGTGTCGTTGTCGTAGCTCACAGTGCCTGAAATGCCCGTGCCGGTAATTTTCGAGGCGTTGCTTGATGTCACTTTCACACCGGCAACTCTCAGGCTATAGTCCTCGGCCCACGCCTCATTGGCAGTCAGTCCTCCCACGAGGAGAAGGGCGAGAAGGGAGAATAACTTTTTCATATCTATATACGGTTATATTATTAATAGTTGTTAGAATGGCACAAAGTTAGGAAAAAAAGTTATACCGCAAAAGAATTAAAGAGTTTTTAACCAAATAATGGCTCCGAGTTCCCACGGCCGTGACTCACCGTTTGCCCGACTCTGTCTCATCTTTCACACGATGGAAACGTTCGGTTATCGACGACCTTGGGCAAAGGCTGTAAAAATTGTTTACCGTGATTAACACAAACAAGAAGAACTGGGCTTTCGGCTTCCTCTACTAACAATCAACGACCGTCGGAATCCCACTTTGTTCTTGAGATTCTGACGGCCTCATCCGTGAAGGCCAACAGTTAGTCGTCAGTCTTGCTCTTCCACCACCTGTTGCAGTAACTCACTCCTTTTGCCACCACTCTATTTGGCAAGCGTGCTCCTTTGTGTCACGGTCGTAGTTGATGCCCACGAGAAGTATGTCGCCCGTGTACTCGGCCACCTTGTCGGTGTAATGGCGGCCTTTTATCTGGTTTATAGCTTCTTCAGTGGAGTGTCCGTATTTCAGTTCTACGATGATGGCGGGCTTGCTGACATTCTTTCGCGGCATGAGCACGAGGTCGGCGAAACCCAGCCCAGACTGATATTCGCGGTGGAAGATGTAGTCGGCATGGGCGTAGTAGTAGGCAATAGCGAGCACGCAGGCCATGCTGTTCTCGTTGCTGTATGTTATCAGGCTGGTGTTTGCTGTGTGTGCCTCACCCACCATGCGTGCCACGGTCTGCTGGTCGCCGCGCAAGGTGGCATCCACCAGCCGCTTCGAGTTCTCGAGGGCACGGGCCACCTCTTTCCACTTGCTGCCGCGGATGGCGTTCTCCATCTCTCCCAGCACCTCCATGTTGGGAATGTAGCACTCCTTCGTGCGGCGGTCGTAACTCAGATAGCCCAAGTGTATGAGCACCGTCAGCACGTCGTCGCGTGTGTTTATCTGTGTCAGGTCGTTCTTGAAGCCCTTGGGGTCAACGTCGCAACGCTCACCGGCAATCATACGGAGGATGTCATCCTTCAGACCGTCATAGTTCATCTGTATATAAGTGGAAATGGAGTTGGTGGCTCCTGTCTTGCCCCAGTAGCTTTCGCACCATTGCTCTCTGAGGGCCATCATCACCGAATTGGGGTTGAACATCGAGGATTGCGCCCCTATCTGGTAGCCGTCATACCATTTCACCATTTCGTCGAAGTCCATGCCGTGCTTCTCGGCCAACTGGCGAACCTCATCCTTCGTGAAGCCAAAGAAGGGAGCCAGTGCCCCGGCTGTTACCATCGAATATTCCTGAAAGTTGTTCATGGCCGACTGGGTGTTATACTTCTTGATGGGCAGTATGCCCGTCAAATACACCCCTGCGAAGACATCAACGGCAGAAATGTCCTTGAACATGCGGCGCAGCAGGTCGAGATACTTGTCCATCGCCTCCGGCTTGTCCTCGAAGACGCGGCAGACAGCATCCCACTCGTCGATGATCATGATGAACCTATCGTCCGTGGCGGCGACAATCTGTTGCAGGTATTTCATCAGGTGGTCGCCTTCCTGGTATTCCACCTGTGGATATGCCGCCCTGACATCCTTGATGATTTCTTCCTGGAAGTTAGCCACTATACCCTCGTCCTTACAGTTGGATGTAAAGGTGGTCATATCAACGAATATGACCGGGTACTTGTTCAGATGCTGCTCGAATGTGGGGGCGCCGGCTATCTCCAAGTCGGTGAAGAGGCTGCGTGAGTCACATGAGTGGTCGTAGTAGGCGGCCAGCATCTTTGCCGCCATCGACTTGCCGAAGCGGCGGCAGCGCGTCACGCAACTCATTTTCTGTTCCGTGAACAGCGTCTTGTTTACCACGGCTATCAGCCCCGACTTGTCAATGTACTCGCTGTTGCGAATCTGGCGGAATCCCTCGTTCCCCTTGTTAATGTATATGCCCATCGTATGTATTTACGATTTACGAATTTACGATTTGCGATTTTGCTATTTACGGTTTGCAGGGGCAAAGTTACGACTTTTTCCCGAAACAACAAAGCGGATGCAGGAAAAAGTTGCTTTTTACAACAAGGGACAACGGATTCGTGGCCGCCAACGGGATAGAATCGGCTGTAGTGCATAAAATCCCGCTCTGGGCTTTCGGCTTCCTCTACTGACAATCAATGACCGTCGGAGTCTCACTTTGTTTCCGAGATTCCGACGGTCTCAGCCGTGAAGTCCAACAGTTAGTCGTCAGTCTTACTCTTCCACCACCTGTTGCATCCTTGCGTTGGCGGCCATGATGCTGATGACTGTGGCGATGTCGGCCACATCTACCGCGCCGTCGCCGTTCACGTCAGCAGCTGCGGACGAGACGTCCGCGCTCCCGGACATCACGCTGATGATGGTGGCAATGTCGGCCACATCGACGGAGTAGTCGCCGTTCACGTCGCCAGGCGGGATGGGGGCTTCCTCCCACAGGTAGCTGATAGTCACTTCGGTGGCCGATGCATCGGTCACGTCGTGTACGGCGAGGTAGAAGGATCCGCCATCGTCGGTCTTCGTACCGCTCATCTTCTTGGCATCGTTACCGCTCGTAGCCCACAGTTCGCCACCTGTATGCGAGAACAGCTGCATGGTGCAAGCTGCGCTGGCCTTGAAGGCGAGGCTGTCGCCCTTGCCAGCCTCCACCTTGAACCACTTCAGCCTCTCGGGCTTGGCGAAGGTCTGCGGCTCTTCGGGAAGCAGCAGCGTGGCATCGACGGACTCCGAGACACGGTAATCCACATAGTCGCGCACTATACGAGGGCAGCTGCCGTCAGTGGCCTCCAGCACGAGGTTGAGCGTGTTCTTCGCGTAGGCCATAGGCGTGCCGTTGGTAAGCTCGAAGTGGAAACACGTGGTGCGCAGGGGCAGTTCGGGCACATCGAGGGAGAGGGTATGTAGCGAGGCGGTAGCGTCGAGGCGCACGTTCTTGATGCTGTCCGTGATGTCGTTCACCCAGTAATGGTAAGCGAAGAGGGAGGTTGACTCGTCCATAATCCAGAACAGCTTCGTGTAGGTTGCAGAGGCTACGCCGCCGGTTGAAAGGGCATGATAGTGTACAGCGTGCAGTCCGGCATCAAGGCCAGTCAGGTCGATGCTCACGGCACTCGTCGAGAGAGCTAACTGCTTGCGGTTGTCAAAGTCAGTGTCGAACCAGTACTCGCCCTTTGTGGCCACCGTACGTCCTGGCACATAGAAGGCATGGCAATAGGCCGATGAAGGCAGACCGTCGGCGTCAAGCTGTTGGTACTGCAAAGTGTGGAAGCCTGGCGATAGTGTGTCGGCATCGAGGGTGATAAGGCCGTTGACTGTGGTCGTTTGCTTGCGACTGTCGAAATAATGGTCAAACCAGTATTCGGCCTTCACGCCCTTTGCCTGCTTGTTGACGAAGAACGTCTGTGAGTAGGTGCTCGACTGCACACCCTGTGCCGTCTGGTAGAGGTAGTGCAGGGTGTGCATACCTGGCGAGAGTGTGTCGGCATCCACATTGATGGTGCCGTTCTTCACATTTGATGCAGCGGCCCCTTCATGGTTGTTGTCGAACCAGTAGAGGCTGGTCTGACCACGCGCTATACTGCACAGGCCGGCCAACAGCACGATGATGAATATATATCTATGTTTCATAGCTGTCTCATTATTTATTGTGCAACCTCAATGGTGACTTTCAGCTTGCCGTCGGTGCCCACCTTCGGCACTATCTCGCACTTCTTCAAGCGCGGATTGCTCGGTGTGATGTTGAACGGATAGGCTCCACCCCAAACGCCGACCACCGTGCCGTCGTTACCCTTGTAAATCTTGGCAGCCTCGTCGGAGAGTTCGTAGAGACCATGGCCGTTAGCATTCAGGTCGTACCACCCTAACCAAGCAAGGGTGTAGCCTGTCAAATCACCGTACTGGTCGGTGTTCTTCGTCAGAGCACTACTGTCTTTGAAGAAATGTTCGCGGTCTTCCACCATCCGGTTAGACTCGTTGGCACCTGCAAAGAAAGTGCCGTTGTCTGCTGCCGTGGAGAAACCTACACAGTTGTAAGCATCGTAGGTTGACCAGTCGGGTACTAAGGTGCCGTCGCCAATCAAAAGGGTGTTGGTGAGGTTGGCATCGTTTATATAAGATCCATAATAATAACCATTTCGGTTATAATATTTTTTAAAATCATAAATAACACAATTATTAACACTAAGCGGGTCATTGCCTTTGTCATTACGTAACCATTCCACCAAGCAATTTTGTAGCAGTCCACCTTTGACTTGTAGAGCGCGATAGATAATGCAATCATTAAAAACGGCATAAACATTTGCTGGATTCACTACAACGCTCGTCTTGGAGTATGAGGCGTTACCTTCAAACCTTACTTTCGTAAAAGTAATCCTTTTGGCAGATGAGTTGTTTTCAACGGTAACTCCTCCAAGGAAACACAATCCTTCAAAAGATATTGGGCTGTCGTTATTCTGAATGGTGATGGTGGGGTAGCCTTCCAATGCCGTATAAGAATTGCTGGTGGGAATGTCGGAAAACATACCCACGCCTCGGATGGTAAGATTCTTGGTCATATTGACCGCTGTGAATGTTCCTGCCGACAGGGTAATGACATCACCTTCGCGGGCAAAATTATAGGCATCTATAAGTGCCTTTTTCCCATAAAATGCCCACATCTTTCCCTCATGGTTGAGCGTAGCAACAAGTGTTGAGGGTTCTTCGGCCTTGGCTCCCGTCATGGCGAGCATGGAGACCACAAACAGTAAAAACAGTTTCTTCATAGTCTTGAAATGTTTTTGCGCCTGCCCACACCCCAGGACGCGGCAAGTTTCAGAATAGTTTTTAGGTTACTTAGTGCATAGATACAAAAAAGGCGTAGGTGCCTGTTTCTTTAAAGAAAACGTCTTTCTCATATATATGGTCACCCGTCCACGGTCTGCGGCTCTTCGCAGTCCTGCGGGCTGGCACGGAACCTGCCCCTACAAGTGACGGTGCAAAATTACGAAAAGTTTGTGAATCGGCAAAGAAAAGTGGAGGAAAATTTGGTGGTAATGGGAAAAATGCTAATATTCACATCGCCAAATACCAAAAAGGGACTTCATGATGTAAAAGCCGTTCTTGAACGGCAAAAGTGGCGAGATGACTGATGGACAGAATAGAATGTGGAAAAGTAAAACAAGTTGTTTTGGTTAAGAGAAGTCCGTCCAAACCCTCAGAAAAAACGGCTTTTTCTGTACCAAAACAAGTTGTTTTACTTTGGGGATACTTGGTGAGAGTTTGAGAGAAAGGCGCATCTTGGGGGTGAGAAGGCCGGTATTTCACTTCAAATCTCCCTTCAAATCTCACTTAGCGCCTAGCTATTTGCAAATTATTCGCCGCAAAATTTTGTATTCTCGGAAAATGTTGTTACCTTTACATTTTAAAACAAAAATACCGACATAAAAATACATATTTAACTAATCATTAAAGAAGAATGGAAATGAAAACAAAAATTGTTTGTGTGCTCGCCGCCATGATTGTCGGCGGTACAAGTGGCATCCACGCACAGCAGTAAATGCTGGATGTAGAGAATGGCAAGGCAGTACGCCACATTGCCTTCGACCAGGAACAGGTGACTGTCAACTACAAAGACGGCTCGCAGGAGGAGAACGTGCAAAATGCCCTGTTCGTGTTTTCTTCAGAAGTGGTGGGCATCAGGGACAATAACCGTGAAACAATAACCAATAAACAATAACCGTGAAACAATAACCGTAATGAAAAAACTATCCTTCAGTTTGATGCTTGCCCTGCCTATGGCAGCAAGTGCCTAAGGATTCCCACAAAAAATCCCCGTACCATTTGGCGGTATGGGGATTTCTTCGTACCTTTGCACCCCGAAATGAAGCGATTAGACTGGTATATCATCAAGAAGTTCATCGGCACGTACATCTACAGCATCGTGCTGATTATCTCGATTAGCATTGTGTTCGACTTCAACGAGCACATGTCGAAGTTTGCCGCCACCCACGCTCCCTGGCGTGCCATCGTCTTCGACTACTACGTGAACTTCGTGCCCTATTTCTCCAACCTCTTCTCGCCGCTCTTCGTTTTCATCGCCGTCATCTTCTTCACGTCGAAACTGGCCTCGAACAGCGAGATCATCGCCATGCTCGCCAGCGGCACCAGCTTCAACCGCCTCATGCGGCCCTATATGATTTCGGCGGCGCTCATTGCTGCCGTGAACTACTACCTCGGCGCCTACGTCATTCCCCACGGCAACGTCACCCGACAGGCCTTCGAGGTGAAATACAAGAACAACAAGAAGAACACCTCGGCGCAGAACGTGCAGTTGCAGGTGGGGCCAGGCATCATCGCCTACATACAGCAGTACGACGACATCTCGAAGCGCGGTTACGGTTTTTCGCTCGACCAGTTTGAGGACAAGAAGTTGATTAGCCACATGACGGCCAACGTCATCCAGTACGACACCATTAGCGATTCACGCAACCACTGGAAGGCGCTCAACTACAAAATCCGTACGCTCAAGGGATTGCGCGAGCAGATAGAGACGGGTGCAGAGCTCGACACCATGATTATGATGGAACCAATGGATCTCGTCTTTTCCAAGGGTCAACAGGAGACGTTCACCTCGCCCGAACTGCTGCGCTACATCTCTAAGCAGCAGGAGCGTGGTTCTACCAACGTCATACAATATGAGGTGGAGTACCACAAGCGCATCTCCAACTCCTTTGCCTCGTTCATCCTCACCGTCATCGGCGTCTCGCTCTCCTCGCGTAAGCGCAAGGGAGGCATGGGCATGTACCTTGGCATAGGCCTGGCGCTTTCCTTCTCCTACATCCTCCTGCAGACGGTCACCGCCACCTTCTCCACCAATGCCGGTATGCCCGCCATCCTGGCCGCCTGGATTCCTAATGCCATCTACGCCGTCATCGCCTTCTTTTGCTATAGGCAAGCCCCGAATTAAGTTACGATTTGACAATTTACAATTTACGATATGACTGCGCAATGACCTTTGAAGAAACATATCTCAACGACAACATCCTCGATGCGCTCTACGACATGCACTTCGAGGAGATGACTCCCATTCAGGAGAAGTGCATACCCGAAATACTCGACGGCCGCGACGTGCTGGGCGTGGCGCAGACGGGCACCGGCAAGACTGCGGCCTACCTGCTGCCCATCTTGTCGATGCTCGATGATGACCGTGCTTCCAGGGCGGACGAGGACGGCCGCGCTCCCAGATTCCCTGATGATGCCATCAACTGTGTGGTGATGGCTCCGACGCGCGAGCTGGCACAGCAGATTGACCAAGCCATGGAGGGCTTTTCCTATTACCTCGACGGTGTGTCATCGATAGCTGTCTATGGCGGCAACGACGGTTCGCGCTTCGATCAGGAACTGAAGAGCTTACGCGGCGGTGCCCCTGTAGTCATCGCTACGCCGGGGCGACTGCTGAGCCACCTGAAGGTGGGCAATCTTGACCTCTCCAGGACAAGCTTCTTCGTGCTTGACGAGGCCGACCGCATGCTCGACATGGGCTTTATTGATGACATCCTTCAGATTACGAAGCTGTTGCCTCCGAGCTGTCAAAAGGTGATGTTCTCGGCCACCATGCCGTCGAAGGTACGCGAGCTGGCCGTAAGCCTGCTGCACGACCCTGTGGAGGTGAAGCTGAAGGTGAGCCGTCCGGCCGACAAGATACATCAGATGGCCTACGTCTGCTACGAGCCGCAGAAGCTGAAAATCATTGACCACCTCTTCCAGAACGGCGACCTCAAGCGCGTCATCATCTTCTGCGGGAAGAAAGAACGTGTGAAGGACATCAACCGCTCCCTGCAACGGCTGAAAATCAACTGTGCGCCCATGCACTCTGACCTCACCCAGGCAGAACGGGACGACGTGATGTATCGCTTCAAGGCCGGACAGGTGGATGTGCTTGTGGCTACGGACATCGTGTCGCGTGGTATCGACATCGACGACATCGCCATCGTCATCAACTATGACGTGCCCCACGATGCCGAGGACTATGTGCACCGCATCGGCCGCACCGCCCGTGCCGAGCGTGACGGCGAGGCCATCACCTTTGTCAGCGGCGACCAGGACATCAGGAAGTTCAAGCAGATAGAGCAGTTCCTGAAGAAGGAGGTGGAGAAGCTGCCCCTGCCCGAAGGTATGGGCGAAGCCCCGGAGTACAAGGCCAGTGGCCGACGCGATGGCACCTCCCGAAGGGAAGGGAGAAGGCACGGCGGGAGCAGACATAGTGGGGGCAGACATGGCCGCCACGGAAGAAACAAGAAAGGAGACAAGTCGTGAGACAGCAGGTAAGACCGAAGAAGAACCTGGGTCAGCACTTCCTCACCGACCTGGGCATAGCACGGCGCATCGCCGACACGGTGGATGCCTGTGCAGACATCCCCGTACTGGAGGTGGGACCGGGCATGGGCGTGCTCACGCAGTTCCTGGCAAAGAAGCCAAGGGAACTGGCCGCCGTGGAGATAGACAAGGAGTCGGTGGAGTACCTGAAGACCCACCCCCTGCCCCTCTCGAGGGGAGGGGAGTTAAGAATCATCGAGGGCGACTTCCTGCGCATGAACCTTAACGAGGTGTTTGGAGGCAGACAGTTCGTGCTTACCGGTAACTACCCTTACGACATCTCTTCGCAGATATTCTTCAAGATGCTCGACAACCGCGACCTCATTCCCTGCTGCACAGGCATGATACAGCATGAGGTGGCCCTACGCATGGCCGCCAAGCCGGGCAACAAGCAATATGGCATACTGTCGGTACTGATGCAGGCGTGGTACGACGTGGAGTATCTCTTCACCGTGGAGCCTTCGGTGTTCAACCCTCCGCCAAAGGTGCAGAGTGCCGTCATACGGCTTACACGCAATAACGTCACTGACCTTGGCTGCGACGAACAGCTCTTCCGTCGAGTGGTGAAGGCCACCTTCGGACAGCGGCGCAAGATGCTGAGGGTGTCGTTGCGCCAGCTTTTACCCCACCCCTTCCCCTCCCCTATGAGGGGAGGGGAGTGTATGCCTCCTGACGACTTCTTCCAGCTGGACATGATGACCCGACGGCCGGAACAGCTGACGATTGCAGAGTTTGTAAACCTAACCAACCTGGTTTCTGAATGGATATAGTCCTAGGCCAACGAAGAATAAGTCTCTCACTGGGTAGTGAGACGATGGTCACGGTGTTGATTTGCATCGTGTGGGCATCTGCTCTTGTAGGCTACTCGAAGGGCATCATCAATCGGATGCCGCTGCTGGGCGACTATGCTGAGCTGACGATGGGAGCCATCTATATCGTACCCCTGCTGATGGCTCTCCCTGCCCTGGTTAAGAAGTTCTGCCTGGCCGACTATCTGTTCTACTTCGTCTGCGCGTTCTACTATGGGTGGTGCTACGTGGGCTACCCCGAGAATACGCCCTTCCTCAACGAACATGTGTTCCAGTGCCTTTGCTGCGTGTTCCCTTTCTACTTTATAGGCCGGCTGATAGACATTGACAGTTTTTTCAACGTCTTTGTGCTATTGTCCGCAGCCTGCATCCTCATGGATTTGTTCTATTTCCTAGTATATGCCCCTGCGAATAAGGACATGGCCGAGGTGGCTGGCTCCGACAACATGTACCGTGCCTACCAGTCTTTGCCTCATGTGACAATGTTGCTATGGGCGACACTGCGTCAGTTCAGGATATGGAAGGCCGTGATGTTTTTTTGGGGCGTGCTCTTTCTCCTCTCCTGCGGCTCACGCGGCCCATTAGTGTGTCTAGGTTTCTTCGGCTTTGTCTATTTCCTCTTCTTCATGAATTTCCGAGGTGCCCTCTACGTGAAGGGAGCCATCGTAGCTCTAGGCGTGCTAACCCTTGTTTTTCTCCGTGAGATAGCCCTCTTCCTGGCGCAGACCTTCCTGGGCCTGAACCTGAGCACGCGCATCATGGAGAAAATAGTCTTTGGCGACCTGGGCAACGACACCTACCGTGGCGACCTGCGTGAAATACTATACGGGGTGCTTGAGCGGGGCGAGCACTTCTTCGGCCTCGGCCTGTTTGGAAGCGGCAACTACGGCATTGTCTACCCTCATTTCCTTCCGCTCGACTTCTTCTGTACCTTCGGCTATTCCGTGGGGTCGCTGTTGCTCTTTGCTCTCACGTCATTAGTGGCATTTGCGTTCTACATAGCCAGGGGAACAACCGTCAGGACATTTATCCTGCTGCTTTTCTCCCTCAGCATCATAAAGCTTATGCTGAGCAGCACCTTTGTCATGGATACATTCTTCTTCATGCTCATTGGCGTGTGTATTAAGGAAGTAAAGGAAACTATGCAGATTGAGGAGGTGAAAATTTGAAAGATTATGCGCGCACATATTATATATAACAATTACCTCACCCCTGACGGTGAAAGAATGTCAATAGGCGGCATCCAGACCTACATCACGAATCTCATCCCACTACTGAGGGATGCTGGTTATGCAGTTACTATCTATCAGCGGTCGGATAAGGACTTCCATAAAGACATGAACCAGTTTGATGTCTATGGGATAGCAGTGTCATCATCCTGCAAGCGTCTTGTCATCTCTCGGGCCCTTCAGGCGAAAATGCTTCAGCAGATTGATATGGTCTGCGACCTGTTGGTCTATGGCTGTGAGTCGTTCATCACGCAGCAGTACCCCTGTCGTAGTGTGGCCATACAGCACGGCATATCGTGGGATGAGCCATTCGAGAAGTGTGGTCGCCTAAGGTATTTCAGGCATTACCTCGGCAAGTGCTACCTGGCCTGGAAGACCATTCAACGGGTAAGCAAGGTGGGGCGGCTGGTCTGTGTTGACTACAACTTCGTCAACTGGCACAGGGCCACAGCCACGTATACCCTTATCCAGCATACTGTCATCCCCAACTTCTCCGTCGTTCCACCCCAGATGCTGAAGAAGGACGAGACCATGGTTAACATCATCTTTGCACGGCGCATGGCTCCCGTCCGTGGCCCTAAGGTCTTTGCCGATGTGGCCGAGCGACTGCTACTAAATCATCCTGACATACACATCACGATAGCTGGCACAGGGCCGGAAGCTGGATACATGCACGGTATGCTGGACAAATATGACCATGTGGAG
This sequence comes from Prevotella sp., assembly GCA_017475265.1. Lineage (GTDB taxonomy): Bacteria > Bacteroidota > Bacteroidia > Bacteroidales > Bacteroidaceae > Prevotella. The sequence goes on from JAFVFY010000066.1 coordinate 86,111, forward strand.
TTCATAAGCTACGACAGTGAAGACAGCCTCAGGATTCACGCCGACAAGCATATTGCCGTGGTGCCCACCCTTGCCTCTGAAGGCACCTCGCTGTCTCTGCTGGAGGCCATGGCTTCGGGTTGTGCCGTTGTATGCACCGATGTCGGAGGGATGACAAACATTGTCTTGAACAAATATAACGGCATGATGACTTCTGCCGGCGATGCAGATGAGTTGTATGCCGCCATCAACTATCTCATAGAAAACCCAGAGGAGCGTCAGCGAATGGCCACAACAGGCTACGAGACGGTGCGACGGTGTTTCTCGCACGAGAGATGGGCAAAGGCTTGGAAACAAGTAATAGAAGAAATACGTGATGAGCAACAGCCGTAGTTTGTTAAACAACCTTGTCTGGAAGTTTTCTGAAAGGACTCTTTCACAACTCATAAAACTGGTCATCTCCATCATCCTAGCTCGTATCCTTGACCCCAGTGATTATGGGCTTGTGGGTATGGTGATGGTATTCATTGCCTTGTCCTACGTCATCATAGATGGGGGATTCAACAATGCCCTCATCCAGAAGAAGAATGCCGATGCACTTGATTTCAGTACGGTTCTGTATTTCAGTGTTACTTTTTCCCTGGTCATTTATGCCCTGCTCTTTTTCTGTGCCCCATATATTGCAGCGTTCTATGGTGAAGGGTATGAAGAACTGACATCCATTTTGCGCGTTCTTGGGCTGCAGGTCGTCATATACAGCATGAACTCTGTGCAGCAAGCATACGTGGCAAAGCGGATGATGTTCAAGAAGTTTTTCTTTGCCACGACCTGGGCGACTGTCATTTCAGGAGCCGTAGGATTGTACATGGCCTACAGTGGCTATGGCGTATGGGCATTGGTTTGGCAAGGCATTATAGCGGCGTTCATCGAGCTTGTAGTCCTTTACATGATGACCCGAAAAAGACCACTACTAGCCTTTTCCTTTGAGCGGCTGAAGGGATTGCTGCGCTATGGGATAAACATTTTTGCCAGCTACTTCCTAATCAGTGTATACACTGAGATGTGGGCACTCGTCATCGGAAAAATGTATACTGCTAGGGATTTAGGGTTCTACACCAAGGGGCGCACCTACCCTAGCCTTGTCATTACAAACATCAACTCATCAATAGGTGCTGTGCTTTTCCCAAAGATTTCCATGGACCAGAACGACCTGGAAAAAGTCAAGGCTACGGCGCGCCTCTCCATCAGGTTCAGCGCCTACGTCGTATTCCCCGTTATGCTTGGTCTTGCAACTGTTGCCGAGCCACTCGTTCGTTTGCTGCTCACCGACAAATGGCTTCCCTGCGTCACACTGCTCCAGTGGTTTTGCATTGTATACCTGTTCCACCCCATTCATACAGCTAACATACAGGTCATCAAGGCTATAGGCCGTAGCGACATCTTCCTGAAGCTGGAGGTTCTGAAGAAGACAATAGAGCTACTGTCGTTCCTCGCCGTGATGTGGATCAGCGTGGAGGCCATCGTCATCAACATGGCCGTCCTGGCAACGCTCTTTACCTACGTCAATGCCTGGCCCAACAAGAAGCTTATAGACTATTCTTTCCGTGAGCAGCTTATTGATGTCGCCAGCCCCCTGCTCATGGTAGCCGTCATGGTTCTCGCCATGCTCTCCGTCAGAGTGTTTATCAGCAATGATTTACTTTTGCTTATTACTCAAATCGCTATTGGTCTGACGGTCTATATCACGCTTTCTTCCATTTCCAAAAATAAAGAATACCAATTTATCCTTCAAACGATAAATACCAGACTGGGGATTATTAAGAAAAAGTCTAGTGGCTTCATGACTAACAAATTATGACCAACAAAAAACAACTGAATGTAATAAAATAGCAGGGACATTTGTCTGGGTCTGAAAAAATGTTTACCTTTGCACGCTATTAAGAAACTACGATGGAAAAAATTATTGCTGTCTGTGCTGTCTGCTATAACCGGAAGGACTCGTTGGCGAGGTTGCTGTCCTCTCTTGATAAGGCATATTACCCTGTGCCCGTGACACTGATTATCAGCATTGACAAGAGCAACACAACGGCTGTTGAGGAGTATGCCGATGGTTTTACCTGGCGGCACGGCGAGAAGCGGGTCGTGAAGCACGAGGAGAACCTGGGTCTGCGGAAGCACATACTGAGCATAGGCGACTATCTGGAGGAGTTCGATGCCGTTGTAGTGCTGGAGGACGATATCTTTGTTGCACCCAGCTTTTATTACTATGTACAGGAGTGTGTGGAGAAATGGTGTGACGATATGGACATCGCGGGCATCAGCCTGTATAATTTCCCTTTGGACTATAATTGTAAGCTGCCGTTCATGCCTTTGCGTACTGACAGCGACGTGTTCCTGCTGAAGTCTGCCGTTTCCTGGGGGCAGGTGTGGATGCGCGAACAGTGGTTTAGCTTCAAGTCTTGGTACGAGTCACATGCTGATGAGTTTGGCGAACTGCCAAACTTGCCTACAAACGTATGCACATGGCCAAAGTCCTCTTGGCTGAAATACCACATCAGATATTGCATTGAGGAGAACAAGAGTTTCGTTTATCCCTATACTTCGCTTTCCACCTGCTTCTGCGACCTGGGAACACATGCAGCCAAAAAGCAGACACACACGCAAACCGTCATGCTGCAGGGTGAAAAGAAGCAGTTCAACCTGAATCCTACCGTCTGCTATGACGGCTTTTTTGAGGCAGAATCGTTGTACAAGCACCTTGGCATGACTGAGGAGGACTTATGCATTGATCTGTTCGGGACAAAAGGTAACAGGATGGGGCGGCGGTACTGGTTGACAAGAGAGCAGCAGCCTTTCAAGGTGGTTCGTTCATACGCTCTTGAGTTCAAACCATGGGAACTGAATGTGCTTCATGACTTTGACGGTCATGAAATATTCCTGTATGACACGACGATGAGCGCAAAGAAGCCTCATTATCGGGATAATGACATGAACGCCAGTTTCTACCTTTATTCCACGTATTTGGATATTCCTAATATCCTACGACGGAAAATAGTGAGAGCCTTAGTGAAGGTGAAAAAGAGACTTGTGAAATGAAATCTGATATATGAAAAAGATTCTCGTCGCCATATATACCGTCTGGTACAAACTGTGTACCTGGCTTACTCCTGGTGTCTCCATGAAGCATGCCTGTTGTTTCCTCCTACGCATGAAAGTTCCGCAGACGAACCATGTAATGTTAGAGGGAGGGCCAATAGAATATACGACGTTGACAGTGGAAGGGCTTAATAATGAGGTTGTGACTTCTTCGGAATTGCGCAGATGTAAAATCAAGATTGTAGGAAACAACAATCGGCTGGACCTATGTCATGCCAAACTCTTCGACGGTGAAATTGTGGTACGTGGAAACAACTGCGTTGTAGAGTTCGGAGAAGGTTCCTCGTTGGGCAGCGGCACTATCGTGTGCATGGGTGAAGCCACTTCCATCACCATTGGCGCAAACACGATGATGGCCGACAATATTGACATCTGGAACTCTGACACCCACCCCATTTTCGATTCTGAGTGCAATCTCATCAACCCATCGGCCTCCATACGAATTGGTGAGCATGTGTGGCTGGGAAAGAATGTGAAAGTGCTGAAAGGTGTTACAATAGGCGACAATGCCATAGTAGGGATGAATGCGATGGTTACCAAGAACATATCGCCGAACAGCTTGAACGTGGGAACACCTGCCCGAGAGATCAAAACAGGGGTGAACTGGGAACGGCGTTTTATTGAGAGTTGAGAGAAATGAAGATACTCATAAACTATGCAAACCCAAGGTTTGAGAAGGCAAGAAGGCTGAGTTCCTGGACGGGCCGACACATCGCACATTTTGACAAGGTCTGCGAATTCCGTCCAGAAGATGTCGATGAGGACTTCCGGCGTGCTCATGCAGAGATCTTTGCCTACGAGCGCGGCAATGGGCTTTGGCTCTGGAAACCGTATATCATCAACAAGGTTATCTCCGAATGTAACGACGGTGACTACATATTCTATGTGGACTCTGGTGCGTTCTTCATGCGTGACCCTGCACCACTATATGAGTATGTCACTGACGACAATCCTATTTTTGTTACAGACATCCCGCTGATTGAGTCGTGCTGGACGAAGCCCTCCTGTTTCGACATAATGGACGCACATGAGTTTAGACCCACCAATCAGATTCAGGCCACTTTTATCTTATTCAAGGTAAATGCCTTTACCAGGGCTTTCTTTAAAGAGTATCTCGATTTATGCAGCAACACCGACATGCTCATACCCGAGGGTCTTGGAAAGTATGACAAGGTGGAGAAACAATATGGCGACAGCTTCGTTTCGCACCGTGAAGACCAGTCGGTGCTGAGCCTGCTGTGCAAGAAAAAGGGCATCAAAGCGCATAGGGACATCTCGCAACGGGGACTGAATCCCAGGTCTTTCTATAATCCTCATTACGCCTATCGCGTGCCCAATCATCCCGACGACACGTATAAGCCAATCGTCTACCTGCACAAATGCACCTCATTGTCCGGCTTCCTGTATTTCAAGTTAGCTTCGTCAGTTTATAAAATTGTCAATCTATGGAGAAAATAATTTCCGTCATCATACCCACCTACAAACCAGGCAGCTACATCTTTGAGAATCTCGATAAGCTCAGGTCGCAGACGCTCGACCACGCGATGTTCGAGGTCATCATAGTGCTCAACGGGCCCAGGGAACCCTTCTATTCGCAGATAGATGCCTACGTCAGTCAGTGTAAGGACATGAATGTGCGCCTGATATATTCAGAGAAGAAAGGCGTTTCAGATGCCAGGAGCACAGGCATCGACGAGTCAAAAGGTCATTACCTGGTATTCATTGATGATGATGACTGGGTTAGTACGAACTATCTGGAGGGTCTGCTTTCCCATAAAGACGGGAACAGCTTGGTACTGGCGAATGTGAAGCTGATAGACGACACTACCGGACAGCAGCTGGTCTATTACACGACAAAGGTATACCAGCGACTTAAAGACAAGCCAGCACCAAGCATCTTTGAGGCACGGAGCTACTTGTCGGCCGTATGGGGAAAACTCATCCCGCGGAAGGTCATCGGCGACGACCGTTTTCCCAGCAATTATGTGCTGGGACAAGACGCCCTGTTCATGTTTGACATTTCATGGCGCATCACTGGGTTCGGGCTGGCATCGGAAGACACCGTCTACCATGTGAGATATCGTACCGATTCGGCTTCGCACAAACACCGAAGCTATTGGCAACGCTGCAGAATCGCTATGAGAGTTTTCATGAAATACGTTAAGATTTATTCTAGCGAGCCCGGCAAATACAGTTTCCCCTTCTTCTTGTCCCGTTTGGTCGCCACCCTGCGCAAGCTTTTGCAAAAGAATTATGAAGTAGAAGTAAGGCCGATGTAAACGGTTTTTTGCCTTACTGAACATCTCTTTGCAATAAATGGGTATATAATGCGTTATTATATTAATGAAAATATGCATTCTCACTCCCAGATTTCCGCTACCGGAAAATGGCGGCGATTTGTTACGTATCTGCAATGTTTCCAGATACCTCAAGTCGCAAGGCCATGAACTGGTCTTGGTTTCTTATACTGAAAAGGAACCAGAACTGGAGATGGCAAAGGAGATTTTTGACAAAATATACACCATCAGGAGGAGCAAATGGGACTCGCTTCTTTACTCTTCCCTGTTCCTGCTGAGGGGGAAACCCATACAGTGTGGCTATTACTATTCACGCAGATACCGTCGGCTATTCCACAGCGTGGTGGAGGCTGAAAAGCCCGACCTCTACGTGTCACATCTGGTAAGGATGCTGGCCTTTGTAGAGAAAGAGAGGGTAACACAGCAAACCATCGTCGAGATGACCGATGCGCTGACCAAGGCTTATTACCTCGTATCAGGAGCCAAAGGCAGCTTACTGAAGCGGGTCATGTACAGTATAGAGAAACATGTCATTGGTCGTTACGAGCTGCGCGTCGCCAAGCAATATCCAAAAGTGGTGCTGGTATCACAGACAGACATCGACTTCCTGAAGAAAGACCTGAAGGGAGAGTGTGCCTCGCTAGCCCTTCATACCAATGGAGTAACACTGCCTGAAACCTTCAGCGAAAGCTACAACCCCGACAAAGTATGCTTCCTGGGCAACATGGTTTCTTTGCAAAATCAGGATGCCGCCATCTATTTCGCCAAGGAGATTTTCCCAAAGATACTGAAGGAAAAGCCCAATGCCAAGTTCTATATTGTTGGTAATAAACCGCCGAAGAAAATCATCAAGCTTGGTAATGGGAAAAACATTTTTGTTACCGGCTATGTGAAAGATGTCAATGCCTTCATTTCCGATGCTTGCGTAGCAGTTGCTCCTGTGCGAATAGCTGCAGGCATCCAGAACAAGGTGCTCGTATCCATGTCAAATGCTGTGCCTGTTGTTCTCACACCACTTATTGCTGCCCCGATACCAGAACTTAAGGATGGGCAGAACTGCTTTATCAGCAAGGATACTGACGAATTTGCCAGCCGCTGCGTGATGTTGATGAACGACAACCAAAAGCGAATGGAGATGGGGCGTCAGGGACGGGAAATGGTGAAGCAGAACTACGCATGGGAGATGAAATTACGTGGATATGAGATCTTCAATAGCAGTCATACTCACCGTCTTTAATCGCCGGGAGAAGACCGTCAGTTGCCTTAAGCATCTTTTCGCCGCTGCTGAAGCAGCAAAAGAGACTGTCAGTCTCACAGTGTTCCTCACCGATGACGGTTGTACCGACGGTACGGCAGAGGCTGTCAGACAAGAATTCCCTCAAAGCTCAAACCTAATTGTTCATATCATCCAGGGCGATGGCAACCTTTTCTGGGCTGGAGGAATGAGAAAGGCATGGCAGGCGGCCATCGACAGCGGAACTCCCTGGGATTACTACCTGCTCATCAACGACGACACCTATATATATAATAATGTGTTCCCCCAGCTCTTCGAGGCTATCGACCACGGTTACCGTCTGACGGGGCGCTACGGCATGGCCTCAGGCATTACCTGCCAGCCGGGTCATCCCCAGGAGATAACCTACGGAGGACTAAACTTCGTGAACAAAACCAAGGGACGTCAGGAGTTGGTGAAACCCACCGGAAAGCCGCAGCACATCGACTTGACACACGCCAACATCCTGCTAGTACACCGCTCTGTTGTCGAAAAGGTGGGCATCTTCCACAAGGGATTCCTCCATAGTGGAGCCGATCAGGACTACGGAATGATGGCTGCTCGCCACGGTTTTCCCGTTTATTCTACGTCCATTGTCTGTGGCGAGTGCGAGCGCGACCATTCCTCCGAGAAAGAAGAAGCGCAGCAGCTTATGCAACTTTCGTTTGCCGAAAGAGAGGAATACATCAACTCGCCTGTCCACAATGACCGGGATTATCTGCTGATGGTACGCCGCAACATGCCCCTACGCTATCCGATGGCTTGCATGATGCGTGCCATAAGGCTCTACCTTCCTTCCCTCTATTACCGAATAACTAACCTCAGAGGGGTGTATAAGAAGACCCGCAGCACTGGTTCTGAAAAATGAAAGTCCCTACACTGTTGCTCTTGCTGATGCCGCTGGCAGCCGAGGCGGACTCTTTCGTCTACTGCATTGACAGTCAGGAGAAGTTTGCCCAAATGAACACGGTGATGACCAAGGCCATAGCTGAGGGAGAGACCAACATCGTGATGGACATTGCCAAGGGCGTGTATTATTTCCGTGAGAACCATTTGCTACGCCGAAGTGACCGTTGTCCCGAAGTGTCAGTAACCATACAGGGTCACGATGCCGTGCTTATTGCCGATGGCAACGATTATCGTAATGTTGACCATTATCAAAAGCCCTTCAACCCAGATGCCGCTTTCGTCGACACCGACAGCCTGACGGCCTTCGACTTCTGGGATGATTGCCGCTATGCAGAGGGCATGGTAGAGGTGGTCGATGAAGAGGCAAAGCTCTGCAGGCTACATGTTCCCCTCCCTTCCGAGGGGAGGGGAAAGGGGTGGGGTATCCCCCTCTACATCAACATACCCCAGTGGTACTACAGCGGTACCTACAAGGTGGAAAGAGCGGAGAGTGGATATCTCTATTTCACCGTGCCGGATCTGGAGTATGTCGAGCGTGGAGAGAGAAACGGCTACAACGTGAACTATGACTACATCTTTGGTGGACAGGACATCCGTTTCAGACTTTGCAACCCTCCCCTTGGCGTAGCCCCTGACTCTCTTTCTTTCAGGGATGGATCTTCCGTCCACGAATGTAGAGTAAGTTGTTTCTTGAACTGCAACAAATCGTCCTACAAGTCCTTCACCCTCTCCGGCCTTCATTTCCTGGGCAACAGTAGCGGTAACTTCTTCATCAAGCTCGACAGCTTGGTGACCGATTCCTTCAACATCAGGCAATGCCGGTTCGAGGCCATCAAGAGCAATGTACTCTGGGCACACCAAACACCCAACATCACTTTCAGCCATAACAGCGTTGACAACTGCTACAACGGTCTTCAAACCTCGAACTCTTGTGTCAACACCCGCGTCGTCAACAATACGTTCAGCAACTGTGGAGGCAATATGATGCCGACGTTTTGCGTGAACTGCAAGGGTAAGGACTACTACATCGCTCACAACAAGTTCCGTAATTTCGGATATGCTGCCGTAGGGGTAGGTATCTGGTTCGGACATGAGAAGAAATACGAGTCATCAGGCGTAATAGAGAACAACGAGATGTGGTGCGACTCCAACTACATTGCCCACAAAGAGCGATACACCCTACAGGACACTGGCGCGCTCTATCTCTGGCCCAAGAACGATAGCGTCACCGTGCGCAACAACTACATCCACGACATCGACGGCATGCTCCTCAATCGAGGAATTTTCTGCGACGACGGGGCCAGTCATTTCCGACTTTACGGCAACATCGTCATCAATATTGCCAACAGCTATAGCATCGACTCGCGAAACTGCGAGAAGAAGTTCCCTGGCGCCAATGAAGACAACCGCATGGAGGGCAACATTGTGGACGGCCCCATCAAGTTCGAGGGCAGTTCCAAGGCTGATAACGGCTGTGTCGTTTCTGGCAACGTGATGCTCTACAAGGAAGGGGAAGAGCCACCTGAGAACATCTACTCACGCCTGACCACCGAAAAGCCAGACTATCAAATGAACTTCCTGGGAAAAGACCAAGATGTAATCGTCATGGAAAGACGGCAGATGGAGCGTATACAGAGGCTGTTTGGCAACGATAGCGCAATAAAAGCAGCCAGGTGGCGTTTTAAATAGTGGTGACAAACTATTATGAACATTGCAATAGTATAATGAATGATGATAATATTATTAACAAATAGAATTATGAAAAAGATTACTTCACTGATGACACTGCTGCTCGTGGCACTGGCCACGACGGCAGACCCAATTTCTTCCGCTACTGCCCGCCAGATAGCGCAATGTTTCCTGAAGGCTCACGGCAGCCAACTGAAGAGCGAAGTCCTGCGGGCACGGGGCCAAGGCATCGTGCCTGCTACCATTACTGATGAGGACATCCGCACTTCCCAAAGTCCTGACGAAGAGGAGGCGAGTGTCTACTATGTGTTCAACGCCACGGCCTCAAAGGGCTTTGTTATTGTAAGCGGTGACGACTGCGTTGGTGACAACCTCGTGCTAGGCTACGCCTCGCAGGGTAGTTTCGATGCCGATGATGTTCCCATGAACATGCAGTCGTGGCTCAACGACATGGGCAAGCAGATTGCCGAGCTCAGCCGTCTTAACGTAAGGGCAAAGACAATCGCTATCCACGAGGACATAGACACCTTGCTGACCTCACTGTGGGACCAGGGTAAGAACAATTATGACTCCACGAATCCCTATAACCGCTTCTGTCCCGAGACCGATGGCTTATTGTGCGTCACGGGATGCATGGCCACGGCTCTGGCACAGGTGATGTACTACTACCGTTGGCCTCAGGCGCTAACAGAACCCCTCCCCTCATACCAGATGAAAAGCGGTGGGGTCATAGATGAATTGCCAGCCGTGACTTTCGACTGGGACAATATGCTGGACACCTACCACCAAGAGACCACCGATGAACAGCAGACTGCCGTAGCCACGCTGATGCGCTATTGCGGCCAGACAGTGCAGATGGATTATACCCCCGTGGTTTCTAATGGCATGATATATGACCTGGATATGCTCGTCACGAAGTTCGGCTACGACCAGGATGTATATCTTGCCAGAGCCAACAGCTACACGCCCAGTGGATGGGACGAGCTGCTCTACAACGAGCTGCGCGATGGACGTCCGCTGCTCTATACCGCCTTTTCCACTGGTGGCGGACACGCCTTCGTCATCGACGGCTATCAGGCCAAGGACGGGATAGGCTATTTCCATGTGAACTGGGGATGGGACGGCACGGCCAATGGCTACTTCAGAATCAACGTCCTGCAACCCAGCGACTCAGGAACGGGTGCCAGCTCCACGAGTGACGGCTACAACACTGAACAACGGGCACTTATCGGCCTGCAGCCGGCAACAAAGCCGCTGGAGAATTATGGTCGCTACCTGTCTGACCTGGGATGGAACACCGTTGATAACTTTCAGTATAACCTCATGATTCCCATCAATTCGTCTTACAAACCTGGTACTTTCAGCATTGCACTGGCTGAGCGCGATGCCGACGGCAATATAGACTACGAACGTCTCTACAACGAGCAGGAGATGGAGTTCAAGGGCTTCTCATACGCCACGCTGGAGGGATATAAAGCAATTAGCCTGCCGGATATTACGGTCGAAGGACTGGAGCCAGGCAGTCACAATCTGGTTTTTGTCAATAAGGAAAGCGGCACCGACGCCCCTTGGAAGACATTGTTTGGCCCCTCCAGTTATATTGAAGTCAATGTCGGCGAGGATGGACAAACAACCGAGATGCTGATACACCCTATGGCGAAGCTCACCTCCTCCTCCCGCTATTTCCGCATCGATGGTCTGAGACAGTGGGGCGTGCGGCACAACGTCTCTGCCACCATCACCAACAGTGGTGAGGATTTTGTCGGTTCGGTGGATTGCACTGTGTATTATATGGATGATAACAACGTGCTGAGATATTGCGCACATTCTTCTATGACTGGTTGCATGATTGAGAGTGGGGGCAGTTGCGAGGTCAATTTCGCGCCGTCATTCTCGCAAGCAGGCAAATACGTGGTGCTGCTGACGAAGCAAGGCGAAACAAGGGACCTTACGGGCAGCAAACTCTCAGACATCAAGAATACGAATGGCTACATAGTCCATAAGGCTGTCAACATCGACGAACTCGCCTTCACCTGCACGGGCTTATCCTATGAGGAGTGGGAGTATGGGGCCTATTTTGAGTTGGAGCTGAACAACAGAACATCGATGGACTATAAAGGTGGGTTGCTAGCCTACCTCTATCGCCTTAACGACGAGCAGTTTTACGAGCAGGTTTTATTCCCCAGAAGTTCCTACATATCTACCATCTTTGAGCTAAACAGTAATTCAGCACATTCCGTATTCTTGTATCTGCCAGAGGCACTGGAACCAGGTCAGTATTACCTACAGCTGCTCATTGCCAATGACTTCCATAGCATGTATTTAAATGACTATTTCGTCTTCTCGGGCGCTCCCTTCACCATCGATGACACCGTGGACATCGCTAACATCGAAAATGAAAAAGTGAATATCGGGAATGAGGTCTACGACTTGCAAGGACGTCGATTGCCGGAGCAAGAGCCTTCAATCCCGAAGAAGGGACTCTACATCAAGAACGGCAAGAAGTTCGTAGTCAGATAATCACCAGGTATAGAAAAATAGAAAATCCCGTCGGGATTTTATCAAATACCGTCGGGATTTTAACAAACACCGACGTGATTTTATCAAATACCGACGTTATTTTAACTTTATCCGTAATCATTCTGACAAAGATAACGGCTACGAATTACCTTTATTCCGTATCAGATTAAAAAATAAACCCGTTCTGACTTCTAGATACTGTTATTACCTTTGCGAAATAGGAATGGGCAATGATGATGAAATAATCATGAAACCAAGAATCATAGGGCTATACCTTCCGCAGTTCCATCCCATACCTGAGAACGACGAGTGGTGGGGAAAGGGCTTTACCGAGTGGAACAATGTGGTGAAGGCCAGACCCCTGTTCCGCGGGCACTATCAGCCCCACCTGCCTGCTGACCTGGGTTTCTACGACCTGCGGTTGCCTGAGGTGCGCGAGCAGCAGGCAGAACTGGCCCGCGAGGCTGGTCTGGAGGGCTTCTGCTATTATCATTATTGGTTTGGCAACGGCAAGCAACTGCTGCAACGGCCGTTTGAGGAAGTTCTGGCTTCAGGCAAGCCTGATTTACCCTTCTGCCTCTGCTGGGCCAACCACGACTGGACGAACAAAACATGGCAGAAGGGCAACAGCCTTAGAAAAGACTCCATGATCATGCAGATGCATTACGACCGTGAGGACTATGTGCGTCATTTCAATTATGTGCTGAAAGCCTTCAGTGATGCGCGCTACATCACCGTTGACGGCAAACCCCTCTTTGCTGTTTGGGAACCACGGGCCATTCCCGATACTCGACAGTTCATAGACCTTTGGCAGAAACTTGCCATAGAAAACGGACTTAAAGGCATACACTTCGTGGGCTACACTCAAAACTCCTCGGGGCGCTCCACAAAAGACGGTCACGTGAGCCTCTGGGATGCCAATCAGGCAGCCGAGCGTTACCAGGAGGTCGTAGACCTAGGGTTTGATGCGGTTATGTCAACTGGACTGGGACGAGCCCAGACCATCGTCAATGGCAAATGGAAGAAAGCCCTCTTCTTTGCAGCCAACCACACTTTCCTACCTATGTCGTTCCGTGCAGACTATGAGAAGGTGATGCGTCATTACTATGTGGATGAAGATTCATGGGAGAATGTCTATCCTACTCTAATGCCTCAGTGGGATCGCACTCCACGGGCCGGCATTAAGACCGACCCACTGGTGAACAGTACTCCAGAGAAATTCCAAAAGACGGTGGAAGAAGCTTTCCGCCTGATTCAGAAGAAACAGCCTGAGCATCAGATTCTCTTCCTAAAAGCATGGAACGAGTGGGGGGAGGGCAATTACGTGGAGCCTGACCAAAAATTCGGTCACGGATATATTCAGGCCATCAGGCAGACCATAGACAGACATGCAGCCCTATGAAACGGTTGATCATTATCGGTGCACTGCCTGAATCCTCTTTTGTCGGCGGGGTGACAATCCATGTCCAGAGGCTCTTGCAAGGCCTTGACGCAAAAGGGATAAGCTATGAATTCGCCGACTACAAGAAGATGGGAGTTCTAAAGGCTTGCCTCTTTATCCTGCAACATAGAGGATGTGTCCACATCCATGTCACTAACCCCATCTTGCTCCTCATTTTCGTCGTTTGCTGTAAATTGTCGTTGTCAAAGTGCATCTTTACCCTACACGCCAATCATGGACGTTTCTCTGGAGTGAAGAGGCTCTGCCTTTCGATGTGCTTACGTATGGCTGATGTGCCTGTACTTATCAACCAAAGGAGTTATGATGTGTATAGACGTATCAACAAGCACGCACAATACATACCTGCGTTTATTCCTCCTGTGAGCGAGCCTCCGCTCCATGAGGATGTCAGGAAACAGATAATGTCTTGCAAGCAAAAGGGAATGCCCATCGTTTCCACTAATGCCAGCAAGACTGCCGTTGACAAAGACGGAAACGATATCTATGGAATAGAATTCCTGGCAGCTTACTTCACAGCCCATAAGAGCTTCACTTTGCTAGTATCTGACCCGAAAGGCGGCTACAAGAAGAAATTGTCACCTTGTGCAGACAATATTGTGTTTATAGACCAGCCACATTCTTATTTCGAGCTGCTGAGAAACATCGACATATTCGTCAGGAACACTTCTACGGATGGTGATGCCTTGTCAGTGAAAGAAGCCCTCTATCTCGGCAAGCCTGCTCTGTGCTCCGATGTTGTGGATAGGCCAGCAGGAACAATACTCTTTAGGTACTGCGACGAGGATAGCTTATCGAAGGCATTGGAAGAGGCAAGGACATTTAGTGATAGAGACAACGGTTTATGTGAGCAATGTGACGTGGTAGAGGAGCTGGCAGTTCTCTACAATCGCTTCTAATCTGGAGCTAAAGAAGAGGAAAACGTCAAAAACAGGGAAAACACAATGCCATATAGTATTTTTTCGGTAAAAAAATCTTTTATCACCAAAAAAAGCTGTACCTTTGCAACCAATTTGCAAAAGAGACGAAATTAGCTGATGAAGAAAGCATGTTTCATGGGCTTAGGCTACATCGGTCTGCCCACGGCAATAATAGCTGCCAAACATGGCATTGAGATAGTTGGAGTTGACATAAACCCTCATGTGGTGGAAATGACCAATCAGGGTCATCTGCACATCATAGAGCCCGGCATGGAGGCACTGCTTCAGGAAGTTGTGACGAGCGGTATGCTCCATGCCAGTACTGTGCCTGAGGTGAGCGATGCCTACTTCATAGTAGTTCCCACACCGTTTATGAGTCATCACGAGCCAGACATTTCCTACGTGGAGGCGGCTACACGCATGGTGCTACCATTCCTGAAGGATGGCGACCTCTACGTCATAGAGTCAACATCACCTGTGGGTACGACTGACAAGATGGCCGAGCTGATTTTTGCCGAAAGACCAGAGCTGAAAGGGAGAATCCACATAGCATACTGTCCGGAGCGCGTGCTTCCAGGTAACGTCATTTATGAGTTGGTGAACAACGACCGTGTCATTGGCGGTATCGACGAGGCTTCCACAAAGAAGGCTCAGGAGTTCTATGCCCAGTTTGTGAAGGGTACGCTTCATGCCACCAACTGCAAGACAGCCGAGATGTGCAAGCTGACGGAGAACTCTTGCCGTGACTCACAGATTGCCTTTGCCAACGAGCTGAGCATCATCTGCGACAAGGCTGGCATCAACGTCTGGGAGCTTATCTCGCTGGCCAACAAGCATCCCCGAGTGAACATCCTGCAGCCGGGATGCGGCGTGGGAGGCCACTGCATTGCCGTAGACCCCTATTTCATCTCCAGCAGATTCCCCCATGAGGCTCGTATGATTGCTATGGCCCGGGAGGTGAACAACTACAAGGCCGACTGGTGTGCCGAGAAGGTGCAAAACGCCATGCTGCGTTTCGAGATAGACAACAGGCGGAAACCTGTCGTAGCCATGATGGGTCTGGCCTTCAAGCCCAACATCGACGACCTCCGGGAGAGTCCTGCAAAGTATATCGTCAACAAGGTGATGCAGGGCAGCAACAACGCCAGCATCCTCGTCGTGGAGCCCAACATCAAGGAACACAAGGTGTTCAAGCTCACCGACTACCGGAAGGCCTACGAGGAGGCCGACATCGTCGTGTTCCTCACTTCCCATGACCCCTTCAAGCAGCTGGAGTGGAGCGACGAGAAGGTGATTCTCGACTTCTGCGGCATATTTAAGAAATCGTAAATCTCAACTCTCAAACCTCAAATCTCAACTCTCAAACCTCAAATCTCAAATCAAAGAAATTGAAAGTTCTCGTCGTTTCCTTTTACTACCCCCCTGAGATGGGAGCCGCCCCCTCGCGCATCAGTAACATGGCCGAGGGGCTGTTGGCTGAGGGAACGGACGTGGACGTTCTCACTTGCCTGCCCAACTATCCCAAGGGGCGAATTTTCGACGATTACCGCCATTGTTTCTCAAAGCGGGAGACCCTTAACGGCATCAACGTGTTCCGATATTGGACTTACGCCACCGTGTCTAAGAACCCTGTGGCACGGCTGTTGAGCATGCTGGTGTTTGCCATCGATATATGGCTTTTCGGCCTGAAGTTCTGGCGAATACGTCACTACGACCGTGTCATCGTACAGACTCCACCACTGCCCATCGGTTTCTCGGCCATGCTGCTCTTCCGCTGCCTCTATCGCAAGACCACCGTCCTCAATGTCTCCGACCTCTGGCCCACATCGGCAATTGAGCTGGGTGCCGTCAAGGAGGGCAGCACCAACCATAAAGTGCTGGCCTGTATGGAGAAGTTCGTCTACAAGAAAGCCAGTGCCTACCAAGGGCAGAGTCAGGAAATCATAGACCACATAGAGCGTTTCGGCTACCACAAGCCGCACTTCCTCTACCGTAACCTGCAGCCAGCACCTCCCACAAATGTAACGTCACCTTCACTCCCCATTCACTCCCCTTTCACTCCCCTTTCATTCCCCCCACGTACCCCTCTCCGCCTCGTCTATGCCGGCCTTCTCGGTGTGGCACAGGACATCCTTGGTCTTGTTCAGGCCATTGACTTCAAGGCCTTGGGTGTCGAACTCCACATCTACGGCGGAGGCAACCAGGCAGAGGCCATCGAGGATTATGTGAAGAGCCATGACTGCGGTATCACCTGCCATGGCTACAAGACGAAAGAGGAAATCAACCAGGTGCTCGGCACCTATCATGCATCAATCGTTCCGCTGGTAGTTCCCATCAAGGGAGCGGTACCCTCAAAGATTTTCGACCTCCTGCCACATGGCACGCCTGTCATCTTCTGTGGTGGCGGAGAGGGCGAGAACATCGTTCGTGACTATCGTCTGGGGCTGGTATCGTCGCCGGGAGACTACCAAAACCTTACTGAGAACATCACTCTGCTTAGGAACATGAGCGACGAGGACTACCTGCAGTTGCGCATCAATTGCCTACAGGCCGCCACGGGAGAGTTCTCCTTCTCCGAGCAAATCAAGAAGTACTACGCCTTCCTGAAAACCATCAAATAGTCAATCATAAATTGTCCAATAGTAAATAGTCCAATAGTAAATAGTCCAATCGTCAAATGAAAAGGGTTATGCTGGTCTTCGGCACCCGACCGGAGGCAATAAAGATGGCGCCGCTCGTTATGGAACTCAAGCAGCGGAAAGAGGATTTTGACACCATTGTCTGTGTCACGGGGCAGCACCGCGAAATGCTTGACCAGGTGTTGCGCATCTTTGGAATTAAGCCCGAATATGACCTCAACATCATGAAGCAGGGGCAGGACCTTTATGACATCACCGCTCGGGTGCTCATAGGCATGCGCGACATCCTTCAGGAGGTAAAGCCCGATGTTGTCCTCGTACATGGCGACACTACCACCAGCACCGCTGCAGCCCTCGCTGCTTTCTACCAGCAGATACCTGTGGGACATGTTGAAGCAGGACTCCGCACACGCAATATCTACAGCCCTTGGCCCGAGGAGATGAACCGTCAACTGACGGGGCGCATCGCCACATATAACTTTGCCCCAACACCCCTGAGTCGCCAGAACCTTCTCGACGAGAGCGTGGTCGATGATAAAATCACCGTCACAGGAAATACGGTCATCGACGCACTTCACTGGGTGGTGAAAAAGTTGAAGGATGACAATGTGCTGCAACAACAAGTGGTCGACACACTACTGAAGAGCGGCTACGACGTCAACCGCCTCAACGAAACTGTACATCGTCAATCGTCAAATAGTAAATTGTCCAATAGTAAATCGTCCAATAGTCAAATAACAAGGCGGCTTGTGCTCATCACAGGACACCGCCGGGAGAACTTCGGAGAGGGGTTCGTACGCATGGTAACCGCCATGAAAGACCTTGCCGTTAAATACCCTGATGTGGACTTCGTTTATCCCATGCACCTCAACCCCAATGTGCGAAAGCCCATACACGAGGTGTTTTGTCCGGAAGAACCGGAACCGCAAATCGTAAATCGTGAATTAGTAAATCGTAAATTCCATAACTTCTTTTTCATTGAACCGTTGGAGTATCTGGAGTTTGTATATTTGATGGAGAAGTCGGTCATTGTCCTCACCGATAGTGGTGGCATACAGGAGGAAGCTCCGTCGCTGGGGAAGCCTGTGCTCGTGATGCGGGACACCACCGAGCGCCCGGAGGCTGTCACCGCCGGAACTGTGAAACTCGTCGGCACCGACTATGATGCCATCGTGCAGAACACATCATTGCTCCTCGACGACGAACAGGCGTATAATAAAATGAGCCGTGCGGTAAATCCTTACGGCGATGGACTGGCAAGCAAGAGAATAGCGAAAAGACTGCTAGAAGCGTAGCATATAATACATCAGCGCTGCAAAGGCAAGGAGTAGATAAGAACAACCCTTCCAAATCTTGCCGAAGACATAACAGGCTATCAGCAACAGAATCACCATGATAATATCACTCATCCGGAAGTGGACGGGCTGATATTCCATCATACCCTCGGAACTAAAGTCATCCATGTCTCTAGACCGAGAGCCGGAACCCAAATACTGGTCATCATCCTGTGCCCAAAGCAGTATTTTGTTCATAAACATGAACACCAGAAAGTACAGCCTCAGACTTATTTGCTCAAGATTTCTCATTTCAGCGTGCAAAGGTAGACAAAAATCTGAAAAAAAGCCCCTATAAGATGCTAAAATACCATAAAATTGCTTTCAGGTCGCCTTTTTTTACTATCTTTGCACCCGATTTTTCATCGCCCTGATAGTTAAATGGATATAACAAGGCTCTCCTAAAGCTTAGTTCCGGGTTCGATTCCCGGTCGGGGTACTATCCAAAATCTCTGAAACTCTTTGTGTATGGGCGTCGGCATTGCCAAGCATCTTGGCCTCAGCGGCTGGAAAGTAGTCTGTCTTTGGGTTGCCGCCATCTTCTTCCTGTCAGGATGTGGAGGAGACTCCGAAGAACAGGAAAGGCAGCGCAACGAAGCAGAACACATGGTCTACGAGGCCTATCAGGCCAAGGACTACCCGCGAATCATAGAACTTGTGGACAGCTTTAAACCGCTCGGAAGTTTCTCCGAGGGCAAGGCTTGCTATTGGCTGGGCTACGCCTACGACCGGATGATGCATAAGCGCATGGCCGAGCTGTACTGGAAGATGGGTATCGCCGCAGTGGAAAACTCTACCGACGACGAGGACATACGTGTCTATGCTGGCATTGCCAACCGCCTGACGGGTCTTTTGAGCACATGGACTGAATATGAGGCCGCCCTGAAGGTGGCCATACCCGCTACGGAACGGCTGAAAAGCCTGGGGCGCGACACCACCAGCGAATACAACAACATGCTCATTTACATCGGTTGTGCTCAGAGCCGTTTCGGATTGAACGAGGAAAAGACCAAAAACAGTCTCGAAGAAGCCTATAGCGCCCACCTCGACAATATCAGGAGACACCCTCATGCCATCAGCTACCGCGATGCCATCGTCGGCGTCATCAACATCTGCTATGACTATTTAGAGATAGCCGACTATGAGAAGGCCAGGCTATGGCTTGAGCGCATGAGCCAACTGATAGACGGATATGAAAAGCAGGCCGATGCACGCCCCGACTATGCCGACAAGCAGTGGGCTCGCTATAACATCTATCTGGCCAGGGCCTTAGAGGGACTCGGACAAAAGGACGAAGCAGCCGAGGCCTACAAGAGGTTTTGCCAGACGGAATACTTCCAGACGGCAGAGGGCAAGCTACTGGCCTGCGACTATCTGCGACTGGCAGGACGGTGGCAGGACGCCGCCGACAACTTCGGAAGAATGGACGAACTGCTGAAGGCGTACCGCACCAGCTATTCGCTGGAGATGATACAGAAAATGTACCTTAGGAAGTATGAAGTCAATAAGAAGGCCGGTCGAATAGACACCGCCCGTGCCGTGAGCATGGCCATCACCGAACACCTCGACTCGGCCATCACGCTTTCGCGCAGCGCCGAAGCCCGCGAAGAGGCGGCTGTGCACAAGAAAGAGCTGGAGATGAGGGCCGAGAACGAGCAATACGATCGCCAGCGCCACGTCGGACGACTCATTGCCATGGCGTCGCTCATCGCTTTCCTCATCATCTACATCATCGTGCGCCACCGCATGGGAGCACGCCTTGCAAAAGCCCACAACGACCTGAAAAGGGCCTACGACCAGCTCGAAGAGACCACAACCGCCAAAGAGCGCATGGAGAGCGAGCTGCGCATTGCACGCGACATTCAGATGTCGATGGTGCCCAGCGTATTCCCGGAAATTGATGGCTTGGACATGTTCGCAGCGATGACACCCGCCAAGGAGGTGGGCGGAGACCTCTACAACTTCCTGCTCAATGGTCAGCGTCTTTACTTCTGCATTGGCGACGTCAGCGGTAAAGGCGTGCCCGCCTCCCTCTTCATGACCTTGGCCACCCACGGATTTCTCTCACTGGCCTCCACAGGTAGAACGCCCGCCGAGATAGCTACCCGCATGAATGCCGAACTATCGATTAACAACGAGATGGGCATGTTTGTCACCATGTTCATCTGCATGTACGACCTGAAACAAGGGCGGATAGAATACTGCAATGCCGGGCACAATCCGCCCATCATTGGCAATGCCCAAGGACAATACAACTTCCTCGACGTCAAGGAGACCAATGCCCCCATCGGACTATGGCCCGACTTGGAATATGTGGGCGAAGAGCTCGACTTGCCCAGTGGCAGTATGGTGCTGCTCTACACCGACGGTCTCAACGAGGCTGAGAACCGCCAACAGGAACAGTATGGCGAGGAACGTATCATCCAGCTGATGACCTCTCACCCTGCTCAAAGTATGCGCGACATGGTCGAGGCCCTCAAGGCCGACGTCGACCGGTTCCGCGATGGTGCCGAGCAGAACGACGACCTCACCATGCTGGCCTTCCGTGTGTAATTTTTTACTTCCCCTTCCTAAACTCCCTGGGGGTCATGCCCTTCATCCGGTTGAAAAAGCGGGTGAAGGTGGTGGCCTCGGCGAAATGGAGCAGGTCGGAGATCTGGGTGATGCTTAGCGAGGTCTGGCGCAACAGGAAGGTGGCCTCCATCAGCAGCATCTGGTTGATGTAGTCAACGACGGTGCGGCCTCCTGATACCTGACGGACGACGCGCGAGAGATAGGTGGTGGTGATGCATAGGCGGTCGGCGTAGAAACCGATGTCGTGGTGCTCAGCGAAGTGCTGGGGCAGCAGGCCGAGGAAGCCGAGGAAGATTTCTTCGATGCGTATGGGGAAGCGGTGCTCGCGGATGCTGTGCTGCTGGACGGTGGAGAGGTCGGTGAGGAAGAGGTTGTAGAGCATGCGCAGGCTGTCGTTGGCCAGCGGAAGTCCCATCTGCTGATAGTGAATCATCATCTGCATCAGTTCGCGCAGACGGCGAAAGTCATCAGCCTTCAGCGGCAGCACGGGCGAGGTGAGTTCCACCACCGTGAAGTAGGCCGTGCGGATGGCGTCGCGCACGGTGGGCAGCGAGAGCGTGAAGTGCTCGTCGCCCAGCAGGCAGATGCCGCTGTAGTCGCTGGAGGACGAGAGGATGGTTATCTCGAATCCGGGCGAATAGGTATAGAGGTCGCCCTTGTGCAGCGTCAGTTCGCTATTATTATATAATATGGTAAGCCAGCCTCGCGTGACAATCGTATAGATATAGCAAGACAAGAAGCCGTGCGTCTCGTTCGTGCCGAATGTCCACTCCACGTTGGTCTCTAAACAAATAACATTCCCGTCCCATTCCCCTTCGGGCTCGGGCAGGTCTCTCAGTTTCCAAAATTCCTTTAAGCTATACACCTCAGTAATTTACTATTTGACTATTTACTATTTTACAATTACACGCTGCAAAGGTACGAATAATTTTTGTATTTGGTTCGTTTCGGTCGGTTTTTGTTTCGTTTCGGTTTGCAATCGTATGAAAAAATCATCGTACCTTTGCAGCGTAAATAGCAAAAATTGGCAAATTGAGTAATAAATCGTAAATTGGAAACTTTTCGAGCAGCGAGCGCCATCATGCTCGCATGAATGGCCGAGTCGTGAGAAAAGTCAACGAAGTTAAATCGTTAAATTGAAAATTAGAATTATGGACAAGCAGAAATCAATCGAAGCATTGCAGTTCTTCGTAACAGGCCTCTCAGAGGGCGCATTCGTACACAAGGTACAGGGTCAGATTTTCAAGGCTCAGGGCTTCACAAAGCTGGGCGATAAGTACATTGGCCACTACACGGAGGAGATGGAATGGGTGGAGAAGTTCATCGACCGCATCCTCGACCTGGGCGGCGAGGTGAAGGTGGAGAAGCACGAGGCTCGCGCACTGTGCTACGACCCCATCGAGTACATCAAGGAGGACCTGAAGATCCAGGAGCCGGGCGTGGAACTGCTGCGCAAGTGCATGGGTTCGGTATGCGAGGACTATCTCACTTTCGACATTCTGAAGGCCTATCTGGCCGACGAGGAAGAAGACCTCTTCTGGAGTCAGGGCGCAGTCGAGATGATTGAGAAGATTGGTGCACAGAACTGGCTGATAAAGCAGATGTAATCTTAGCCCCCTAAGTTAGGGGGTTGGGGGTCTGAACAGACGAACCTGAGTCCCCAAGCTGGGGTCTGAACAGACGAGCAATAATCAATGAACAATAGTATTAACATTTAATCGGGGCAATGAACGCTTGTTCAGACCCCCATCCCCCTAATTTAGGGGGCTAATAAGAATTATGAAGGAGAAGGTATTACAGGCCATGCGTGAATTCGGAGCTCCCGTGAACGCTGGCAAGATTGCGGAGATCACAGGCATCGACCGCAAGGAAGTGGACAAGGCTTTTGCCGAGTTGAAGAAGGAGGGAGCCATCGTGTCGCCCGTCCGTTGCAAGTGGCAGCCCGCTTGATTTTCTCTCACAGCATCGACAGGTGCATTTACACCGCGACGCAAATAAACTTTTTTTCACGGGGGAGGGCCTCGGCTCTCCCCTTTCTAATCCTAAAACTATAGAACGATTATGACTAAGTTCAAATGCCCCTGCAAATACACCTACGACCCCGAAAAGGGCGATCCCAAGCAGAACATCCCTCCTGGCACTCCCTTTGAGGAATTGCCCGACACATGGCGCTGCCCCCGCTGCAAGCGTAAGAAAGAGAAATTCTTACCAGTAGAAGAATAAATCAAGAACTATGGAAATCAAAGCAGTAAAATTCCGCAGAGACGGATTCTATACCCAGCCCTTCGTGTTCGGGGGTGAGGAAGGACCAGACAAGTTTGACAAAAACGTCCGCTATCGTGGCACTCTTCAGAACTATCTGATTGATACGGGCAGCGAGGTGATACTGGTAGATACCGGTCTGCCTGCAGGCTTCCCCGAGGAAGTTCCCAATGGAGATTCACTCATCTACACCGGCAAGGACATCAGTAGCTATATGGATGCCTTCAAGGCCCTCGGCTACCAGCCTGAGCAGGTGACGAAAATTCTGGTTACCCACAAGCATGCTGACCATACCGGCGAACTGAAGAGTTTCCCCAATGCGAAGATCTATGTGAACCAGGAAGAGATGGACGCTGCAGAGTTGCAAGGACTAACGAATATTGTTCCCGTCAGCTATACCGATGGAGCCTACTACAACTTCCCCGAAAGCCAGAAGATAGCCGACGGCATCTACTACATCAAAGCCAAGGGACATACCAAGGGCAACAGCATTATCATAGTGGAGATGGACGGTCTGTTCTACATGATTCACGGCGACATCACATATGTGGACGAAGCTCTCTACGAGGACAAACTGTCCGTTGTTTTTGACGATCTGCCTGCCGCCCGCGATACCCTCAACCGAGTGCGCGAGTTCGTCCGCAACCACCCCACCGTCTATTGCGGCACCCATACACCGCAGGGCTATGAGAATCTGGAGGCCAAGCGCGTGATAAACCTGGATAATCCTGTGCCGACCGTTCTGGCCGAAGTCGATTTCTCCAAGCAGCAAGCCTCCGGTAAGTATGTCTGCTCCATTTGCGGCTATGTCTATGACCCCGCAGAGCACGACGGCGTTGCCTTTGAAGATCTGCCCGACGACTGGCGTTGTCCCCGTTGCAAGCAGTCGAAGGAGAAGTTTAATCAGGCATAAAGGTCATCACTACGTAATTTAAAGTTCTTTATGCAGGACGAAATGTCTGCTCGGCTGCAAAAATCGCTACTGGGCTTTGCGTCGGGCGTGATGGTTACCGTATCGATGTAGTCATAAGCCTCGCAGGGCTTTGTCTAAGAGGGATTGAAACATCTAAAACAGTTGGGAGCAGCATCCTTCGCGGTGTTGCTCCCTTTTTGGGTGGAACGAAAACACAGAGACTCTTCATACCACCTTGCTTTTCGGCTTTCACTTCGATAGGTATTATCCAAACAAATAATTTGGCGAATAATGACAAAATCCAAGGAAATAATTCGTCGGAAGTTGACAAAAGCCAAGGAAATAATCAACTTGAATTATGGCCGACGAAGAGAAAAGTATGGTATTTAGTCCTCGTAAGTATGGCACTTGTCACAGGTAAGTATGATACTTAGCACACGTAAATATGATACTTAGCAACCAAAAACCATATAGTTATGAAACTGCAACGATATGAAAATCAACAGTTGAGTACCTGGGTGAGCTGTAGCGGGACTACAGATGTTACCCTTATCTTTTACTACTTTAAATAAAAAAATGAGGAAAAATAAAGTGGGTATGCAATATTTTTCGTAAATTTGCATCCAAATTATCGATTATTTACTATCAACTATTGACAGCAGAGTGGAAGAAGCAACATTAGATTATTCATATATTTGCGGCCAAAACAAACTACTACAATTAAGTATGAAGAAAACAACTTTGTTTTACATATTGTTTGCCCTGTCTTTCTGCTGCAGGATGACGGCTGCATCAGGAGTGTATGACGTGCGCGATTTTGGAGCCAAGGGCGACGGAACGACGCTCGACCACGGAGCTATCAACAAGGCAATAGAGGCTGCAACGGTGGACGGTGGCGGACAGGTGGTGCTGTCGGCAGGCACGTATCTCTGCGGCAGCATCCGGCTGAAGAGCAATGTCGATTTGCATCTGATGGCTGGGGCAAAGATACTGGCTGCCCCTGCCTCGATGAAGGCTTACGACGAGAGCGAGTCGTTTGGTGGTTTCCCTGAATACCAGGACGGCGGGCACACCTATTTTCATAATAGTCTGATTTGGGCCGAGGGACAGCAGAACATCAGCATCACAGGTCATGGGATGATCGACGGTGAAGGTTTGACAAAGCGCGATACCGAGAAGGCGGGCAACGTGCAGGGAGGCAGCATCGGCACGGGCGACAAGGCCATTGCCCTGAAGCTTTGTCGCAACGTCACCATCCGCGACATCACCATCTATCGTGGCGGACACTTCGCCATCATTGCCACCGGATGTGACATCGGAACTATTGACAACGTGACCATCGACACCAACCGCGACGGCATAGACATCGACTGCTGCAAGTACTTCACCGTGAGCAACACGAAGGTGAACACGCCCAACGACGATGCCATCGTGTTGAAGAGTTCGTATGCGCTAAAGCGGCCCGTGCTTTGCGAGCATATCCTTATCACCAACTGCATCGTGACGGGCTATAAGCTGGGCACATTCCTGAGTGGCGAGTATATCCCTGAGGAAGTGAACTGGGTGTGCGGGCGCATCAAGCTCGGCACAGAGTCTAACGGTGGTTATCGCAACATCACCATCTCCAACTGCACCTGTATGTGGAGCAGCGGCCTGGCCTTCGAGGAGGTGGATCAGGGGCGGATGGAAAACATCACAGTCTCGAACATCTCGTTGAGCCACGTTCACCATTACCCCATCTACATCACGACGGGTTGTCGCAACCGTGGGCCAAAAGAGGTGACGCTTATGTCGTCGGCCCGTGACATATATATTAATAATGTGGTGGCCGATGATTGCGACTCTTTGGCCGGCATCATCATCACCGGCATGGAGGGCGAACCCATCCGCAACGTCTCGCTGTCGAACATCCGCATCCAGTATCGTGGCGGCGGCAAGAAGGTAACGACGCCCTATCGCGAGCAGGGCACGAACTACCCCGAGCCACGATGGGCCGGCCCCACACCTGCATACGGTCTCTTCGCCCGTCACGTTGATGGCCTGCATCTGCAGAACGTGAAGTTCGAATTGATGCAGCCTGACGAGCGCCCCGACATCATCCTTGAAGACGTAACGGAATAAGGAGTTTTAACATACCTAAACGAAATGAATAAATTGATAATTATGTCGCTACTTCTGGTGATGGGTAGCGTGTGTCATGCAGAGGATATCACCATCCGTTATAAAGGTACAACGGCAAAGGTTGACCAGAAAGTGAAAGATAGCGTAAACGTAACGGTCAGTGGTGCTAACGTGGAAATAGAGAGTCTGTATAAAAGCCACAGGCTCACACTCCTACTGACGGGTAAGAGCGATGACGGACAACTGGTGCTGAAGACTGCCGGCAAGGCTAAGGTGAAGCTCGACAACCTGACGCTGACCAGTCAGGAGGGTGCTCCGCTGTGGCTAAAGAACAAGAAAAAGGTGGAGGTTGTGGCTGCGAAAGGCACGAAGAACACGCTGACCATCACCGCCTGCAACGATACGGCCAATCATAAGGCGGCCACCATCTGGGCTAAGGATAAGTTGCTGCTTTCAGGTAAGGGCACGCTCAACGTGATTGCTACTGGCGACGGCTGCAGGGGCATCAAGAGCAAGAAAGACATCACCATCGAGGAACTGACGCTCAACGTGACGACATCGGGCAATAACCTCGGCGAGAAGCCATTTGGATTCGGCGATTTCCCTGGTTTCGGCAATGGCAGCACGATGCAAGGAGGTTTTCCAATGCCTCCCTTTGGCAACGACAGCATCAAGCTTGGCAATTTCCCCATGCCGAATTTCGGAGGACAGATGCCTAACTTTGGAGGACAAATGCCCAACTTCGGCGGACAGATGCCGGACTTCGGAGGACAGATGCCTGATTTTGGTGGCGGATTCCCTCCCTTCGGTAACGACAGTACAATGCAAGAAGGCATGGGCGGCTTCATGGGCAAGCACAAATATGTAGCCTCAACCAAGGGTATCGCTTCGAAAGGCAAGATCACAATCAATAGTGGTGTGGTCACCGTCCGTACCTCCACACCTGGTGCCGAGGGCATCGAGGGTAAGCAAGGTGTGGTGTTTAACGGAGGACAGGTGGATGTGCTGGCTACTGATGATGCCGTCAATGCCAACGCCACTATCGCCTTCAATGGCGCTCATGTCACGGCTCGCAGCACCACCAACGATGCTGTTGACTCCAACCCCAAGACAGGCTTCTTTACGCCCTTTGGCGGCAACAACAATACCAACAGCCAGGAGGCTGATACGGCTATCGTGATTCGTGGCGGCACGGTCTATGCCTGGAGTCAGGTGGGCTCGCCAGAAGAAGGGCTCGACTGCGACTTCTCCCCCCTCGTTATCGAGGGCGGCTCCATCTTCTCTGTGGGTGGCGGTATGGGCGAAATGCCCTCTGTGCCCACCAATGCCACAGCCAAGCAACCCACCGTACTGCTCATCGGTCTCAACATCACGAAAGATGAGCCCATCACGATTTGCGATGCCAACGGCAAGTGCATTGACACCATCACCATTCCGTTCTCGTTGCGTCGCAGTGCCAGCCTCGTCACCAGTCCATCCTTCAGACCGGGCAATACCTACACGGTAAAGACGAAAGGCTACGAGAAGACCTTCACGTTAAACGAGCCGTTTACAACAATTCGTTAGCATAATTATGGAACAGGTTCGGAGATGAATGCCGGTACGGTGATTACCGACGCAGAGCACACCCTGAAGCCTTTTGACATAGGCTTCGGGGTTATTCCTATTTTGCTGTACCTTTGTCTATATCAGGTTAAAGTGGCGCAAGGCATTCAGGACGCCGTCATCATCAACGGAAGTGGTTGTATAGTCGGCCACTTCCTTTAGTGATTCAAGGGCATTACCCATAGCCACACCGATACCGGCAGCCTTGATCATGGAGGTGTCGTTGCCGCCGTCACCGAAAGCTATCGTGTTCTGAGTGTCCAAGCCCAAATGCTCGGCCATTGCTTTGATACCCTCTCCCTTGTCTGCTCCCTTTGCCGTAATGTCAGTAAAGGCAGGATGCCAACGGCCAGAGGTACAGCTTGGAATTCGCTTCATCAGCTCGCTTTCATAATCTGCAGAGAAAAATGCCGTCAGTTGGAGTATTCGCTGGCTTAATACCAAGTCCAACGGCTTGGCCATGTTCAGATTCTCCACAGCCAACTCACCGCGGAAGACGCTGTCAACTTCTCCTTTCGGGTCAAGCACGGCCACGTCTTTCTCGCCAATGACAATCAGTCCGTAACTCTTCTCCTGAGCATCCTGAACGACCGTCTGCACATCATCCTTCGGTATGTTCCTGCATCTGATTTCCTTGTCACCGACGAAACACAAAGCTCCGTTGATGGTCACATAGCCGTCTATCAAGTGTTCGATGGCTCCGAGATTGGTGATTATCAACGGCGGACGGCCAGTGGCAATAAAGACCTTATGGCCGTTAGCCTTGGCTTGGGTAAGGGCGAAGATGGTGGAGGGTGGGATTTCATGGGTCTTGAAACTGACCAATGTCCCGTCTATGTCGAAAAAGAGAGCGGTGCGTACCAGCTCTCGAGCGTACTTCATCCCCAACTCCTTACGGAAGCATCTCTTAAACTCACTCTCGAAGTTAGGGGTCAGTATGTCCTTGCCTATTGCTTCGCGAATTTCCTGCATCGTCCAAAAGCGGCCACCGTCCAGTTCCTCTGCTGAAGGTCGTATCTCACCATCGTATATAGTGCGATGCACATACACCAGCTCACGCTCCCGCTTGCTTTCAAATACATACTTGTCGATGAACTCAGGCACGAAGTCCGTGATGCCTAATTCTTCACGAACTTCCCTACGCAAAGCCATTTCCGGAGTCTCACCATAGTCGATATGTCCCCCAACAGCTGTGTCCCACTTCCCAGGCTGTATATCTTTCCACTCTGGCCGACGTTGAAGATACACCTCGCCCTTGGAATTGAACACATGCAGATGCACAACGGGGTGCAGCAGCTTTGAGCCGCAATGACACTCACCCCGTGTGGCAGAGCCGATTACTTTTCCTTCTTCGTCTACTATCGGAAATATCTCTTGCTGATTATCCATATTATTTGAGTCTAATCACGTGGCAAAGTTACGGAAAAAACATCAGATTCCATGCTTATTTGCCTCTTCTACCACTTTTTTTATCATCTTTTTGAAAATATGGAGCCTATTTACAAGAAATGTAGTAAATTTCCGCTTTGTCCCCCTCCAAGACTTCACCCGTCCTAAGCAGAATCACCTTGCTTTGGGATTTATTTTTAATAGTTGTTTGTAGCTGTTTCTATCTTTACTTCGTGCCACCGCCGAGTGCGATGTAGAGGGCGATGATGGCCTGGGCACCGTCGTAGAGGTTACTGGCCTCGCTGAGCTGGGCGGAGAGGAAGGACTCCTGGGCGGTGAGCACTTCAAGATAGTTTGCCTCGCCGCTTTCCATCAGATAGTGGGTGGCGGTGTAAGCCTCGTGGAGCACCTGCACCTGACGCTGGTAGTAGCCGTGCTTCTCGCGGGCGGCCTGACACTGGGCCACGGCCTTGTTCACCTCCTTACCAGCATCGATGACAGTCTGTACGTACTCTTTCTGCAGTTTCTGCTCAGTATTTTGGCTGCAAAGGTACGAATAAATGAGCAAAATAGCATGTATTATCACAATATTTGTTTATTAACTTTTACATGCGTAAGGAAAACAATATTTCTTTGTAACTTTGCAGCCGAAAAGCCAATTATTTATCCATTAATTATTTAATTATGAAGAAAACATTAGTATTACTGGTGGCTGCCGCCCTTGGCATGTCAGTCACATCGTGCAAGCAACAGGGTCAGCAGATCCAGAGTGAAGCAGTGGAAACAGCAGTGGAGGAGGTCGTGGAAGCTGCTCCTTCTTCTGTAGAGATGATGACCAGCCTTTTGGAGAAGGCCAAGAGCGAGGGTGCCAATTTGAGCGTTGATGAATGGAAGGACCTCTACAAGCTGTCTTTCGCCCTGATGGTTCCTCACATACTGAAATCTGCCGAATTTGAAAAGGCCGTGTTGGAAGGGAAAGCTGATTCCATCGAAAATCCTGAAAATGCTGAGGCGATAGAGAACGGTAAGAAGGAGTTTGCTGCTCTCACCCCAATTCTCGAGGAGTTGACAAGCATTATGGAATCCTTCCCCAACGGTAAGGCCGTCTTGGATGACAAAGAGTTCGGGAAAGGGTTGATTGAGGAGTTCCAAATCCCTGAAGCCTTCCAGATGTAAGACTATTCCTTATAGATAGGAAAGGAACCCGCAATTGTAGGCTCCTTTTCGTTTTAATTGAGAATTCTGCCCTTGCGGGGCTACTATTGAAACGTGAAGTCTGTTTTCTCCACGCCAGGTCCGTAGATAGTGCGGAAGTCGTTCTTCATGGAAATGACGGTGTAGCCGGCTTCACGCCATTTCGCCTCACGCCTTGCCCCCTCTTCGAGGTCGGCATGGTCGCGGGCATCATCGTCGGCGACGAGCATGAAAGTGGCTGTGCGGTGCTTCTGGTTGCTCAGGCAGTAGTTGTGCATGGCGCAGTCGCCACTGCTGTTGCCGAAGGAGAGCACGGGCACCTTGCCAATCTCCTGGCTGATCTGCAGCACCTTGTTGGTCTTCAGGTTCTTGATGATGAGGCTGTCGGTGCGCACTAGATACTCATCTTTTCCCATAGTGTAGTCGACACCTGGCTCCTCGCCTTGCTTTTTGGCCATGAGGCACACGTCCATGCCGATGACCCTGTTGGGCTCGATGCCGAGTGACTCTACCAAGGAGCGGCAGATGAAGCGGTCTGAGCCGGAGATGACGTAATAGGTGAAGCCGTTGTCCTTCAGATAGTCCATTACCTCGAGCATGGGCTTGTAGAAGCTCTGGGCGTAAGTCATGCCCTTGAAGCCGTTGGCGGGCTTGGCGGCGTAGGTCTTCACGTAGGCATCGAACTCGGCGATGGTCATGCCGGCGTAGGCCTTGGCGGCAGCGTAGGCGTGCTTCATGTCGAAATGGGCAGGCAGGGGTGTGCCGTTACGCACGAAGTCGCGGATGTTTTGTGCCGTCTCGTGCACATCGGCCGGGGCCTTGTCACGGTAGGAGGCATCGTCGAGGACACGGTACTCCAGCAGGTTGTACTCGAAATAGGTGGGATAAAGTTCGCCTAAGAACGTGCCGTCCATGTCGAAGGTGGCGATGCGATCCTCAGCGCTGATGTAGTTGGCTGACTTCGGGTTGGTGACGTCCTCGACGTATGTCTTGAGGGTGGTCAGCGCCACGCACTGGTTCCAGGATTGGAAATACTCTTTCGACGACGTGGGTGCTACGGACCTGATACTGCTGCACGATGTCAGCACTGTCCCCTGCACAAATGCGCACAAGAGGACGATGATTAAGAATCTAATCTTTTTCATTGTTGTTTGTCTTTTGTTGCGCTTAGTTCACAATCTGGCCGCAAAGTTACATTATTTTTATGATTTATCGGCGATAATAAAAAGGTTTTTAACATGATTTTTAGGGAAAACTGTTCACTGTTTTGCCTGTAGATAATGATTCCCGCAAAAAAAAACAATTAAATGTGCGCTTTATTGAAAAATAATAATTATCTTTGCACCGTCATGGAAAGGGAAGAGATGTATATGGGCATATTATATGTTATACCCACGCCTGTGGGAAACCTTGAGGATATGACGTTGCGGGCCATCCGCCTGTTGCGAGAGGCTGACCTCGTTCTAGCTGAGGACACACGCACGTCGGGTATCCTGCTGAAGCATTTCGACATTAAAACGCGACTGATGTCGCACCATAAATTCAACGAGCACGGAACCAGTGCTGCCATCGTTGAACGGTTACTCGCTGGCCAAACTGTGGCTCTTATCAGCGATGCAGGTACGCCAGGAATCAGCGACCCTGGCTTCTTCCTCGTCCGTGAGGCAGTTCGTGCAGGCATTGAGGTACAGACGCTTCCGGGTGCCACCGCCTTCGTACCAGCTCTAGTGAGCAGCGGCCTTCCCTGCGACCGTTTTGTGTTTGAGGGCTTTTTGCCGCAGAAGAAGGGGCGACAGACACGATTGGAGGCTTTGCGTGATGAGCAGCGTACGATGGTGTTCTATGAGTCACCCTTCCGTCTGGTCAAGACACTTCAGCAGTTTACTGAAGTCTTCGGGCCTGAACGTCCTGCCTGTGTGTGCAGGGAGATTTCAAAAGTGCATGAGGAGGCGGTACGCGGGACCCTTCAAGAACTTGTGGAGCACTTTACCGCAAAGCCGCCCAAGGGCGAGATTGTCATTGTAGTAGGCGGAGATAGCCAATAACCGATAAAATATGCCTTAGTACTTGAAGCTGCTACCTCCGACAAATTCGCGCATAATGCTCGTTGGAGGTATCTCCTTATCGCTCACGGGGATGAAGTAGTGGATGAACTTCATCAGGCGGTGGGCATCGGTGTATTCCGGACAGTTCTTCGGAACGCTGCCTAGAATGACCTCAGCATGAGGACGCAGTACGGCAAACTCGATGTTCAGGGCGGAGTTGAACATCACGTCGGCGGTTTCCTGATAAGGGAATATCCACTGGTCTTCGGCTGCGCACACGTTCTTCCATTGTGCTATCGTCTCCCTCGCTGTAAAGGCACCCTTGTTATAGTCGCGGATGATACGTCGCAACAGGCGGTTATCTCGCGTCGGAATCCAGTTGTGGTCGTCTAGCGAGATACTTGTCAATGCCGAGATGTAAATCTTGAATTTCAATGCATCGTCGATATGCTTTGTCAGCAAGGGGTTGAGCGCGTGTATACCTTCGATGATGAGCACGCTCTCGCCGGAGAGCTTTAGTTTCTTGCCGTTCCACTCACGCTTGCCTGTTTTGAAGTTGTATTCTGGCACCTCCACCCGCTCGCCGTTCATCAAGCGTGTAAGGTGCTCCTGTAGCAGGGCATACTCGACCGTCTCTATGTTGTCGAAGTCATAGTCGCCGTTTGGCAGCAAGGGCGTGTCCACACGGTTCACGAAATAGTCGTCAGTAGATATAGAGTAGGGGCGAAGGCCGCAAGCCAACAGTTGGATGCTGAGTCGTTTGCAGAACGTCGTCTTTCCCGAACTGCTAGGACCTGTGATTAAGACAAGTTTCAATGTCGATTCTCTCAGCCGTCGTGCTATCTCCTCTGCTATCTGCACGATTTTCTTCTCTTGCAGGGCTTCTGATACCTGTATGAGTTCGGAGGCGTAGCCTTTCAGCACCGCCTTGTTCACATCGCCCGCATTAGAGAGATGCATGATGACATCCCATCGCACCTTTTCGGCAAACATCGCATACGTCTTGGGCATGGGGGCTTTCTCTGCCAGTCGTAATGGGTCGTACCAGTCAGGAACGCGAAGCAGGAGTCCCTCGTGATAGGGTTCCAACTCCCAGACAGTGAGGTATCCGGCAGAAGGCACGAGCGGGCCGTAGTAGTAGTCGGCGGTGTCGCCGAGCATATAGTAGTCGCTGTAAATCTGTCCGCTGGTTTCCAGCAGTTTCACCTTGTCGGAGAATCCCCTTTCGGCGAATACGCGGATGGCCTC
Source organism: Prevotella sp. (assembly GCA_017475265.1). Taxonomy (GTDB): domain Bacteria; phylum Bacteroidota; class Bacteroidia; order Bacteroidales; family Bacteroidaceae; genus Prevotella. The sequence continues at coordinate 119,637 of JAFVFY010000066.1, forward strand.
TTCCGTTGTTGCCTCATTCCGGCGGAAAGGCATGTCGAGACGTATAATCTCTTGCATGCGCTGATGGATGGCCTTGACATCCTCATCGGTAAGAAGCGGGTTGGGGGAGTTTGGCTTCTTTTTGAAGTTACAATAGTATCCCCTCTCCAGCGGATGCTCCACGAAGAGCTTAGAACCTGGAAATATATCCTGTGTCGCCTTGTAGAGTACGAAACAGAGCGAGCGCACGTAGGCATAATGGCCAGGGCCTTCGCGGGCATCGAGAAACTCCACATCGCGGTTTTGAAAAAGGCGGAACTTCAGGCCTTGTGGCGTGTTGTTTACCTTTGCAGCCACAACTGGATAAGGCAATTCCAACTCTCCAGCAAAGTCATTGTAGACTTCGAGAAGCGACGTTCCCTCGGGAAAACTTCTTGTCTTTTCGATGTTCTTACAGCGTATCTGTAGCATATAGTTATTGTTTTAGGTAAAATACTTAGTTGTTGTTTCACTTTCCAGTGCGTCTCAGGTGTTCGCTTGCCCATGTGTAGAGGCGGCGTAGGCGTAGGGAGGGGAGCGAGAGGAAGAGACGGGCTTTGGGCGAAAGGCTGATGCCATGCACAGCCATGTCGGCAAGTAGCTCTTTGTAGAATGAGCTGTTCGCCCAATCGCTTCGAGGGCTCCATAGTGCCACGCTGAGCATATTGGCAAGGCGGTCGTTGATCATGTCTGTCATGTAAGTCTCATGTTGACTGGAAGGTATGGCTTTCTTGCGTAGTTCGTTTAGTTCATAGGCGTAGGCAGCTGTCCATTGGAAGCAGTTGCTGGTGTGTTCCTCACCCTTACAGTAGACATCCTTATAGATAATACTCACAGGCTTCTCGGTGGAGAACACCAGACGGAGCCAGAAGATATAGTCTTCTCCCATCATAATGTGACGGGGCAAATCGAAGAGATGCGGAGTCATCAGGACGCGACGGTACAAACTTCCCCATGGCACGCCGATAGTGCCCTCAGCTCTGACGGCTAAGTGTCGGAACTCGTCCATAGGAATGTGCGTTCGCTGTTCGCCAGGTAGGGTGAAACCATTGCCAAAAACGATGTCAGTATTGTCTGAAATGCCATGTGCTAGGTTCGCCAGTGCTTCGGTAGGCAGCATGTCATCGGAGTCAACGAAGTAAACCCACTCACCTCTTGCCATCTTCACGCCCACGCTGCGCGCCTCCGTGCGTCCCTTGTTCGGTTGGTGTATCACGGTCATGCGGCTGTCACGGCGAGCAAGGTCGTCGATAATGACAGTTGTTCCGTCCGTGCTGCCGTCATCAACGACCACCAACTCCAGGTCGGTAAAGGTCTGTGCCAGGATGCTCTCCAGACAGGACGCAATGGTGGCCTCTGAGTTATAGGCAGGAACGATGACTGAGATTTGTTTGCACATGAAGGTAGAATAAAAAGCAAGACAGGCGAGATATGTGATTAGCATACCCGCCTGTCTTGTATAGATGTTGCGGAAAAATTTAATTAGTCGCCCATGACAGGACGGATGGAGAGACCATACTGACGCTCATAGAAAGAGACCATAGCTTCTGCCTCGTCCTCACAACAAACCTTTCTGTTTATAGACAATATTGTAGCTGACGAAGTTGGTTGATGACCGAAATGGCCATTTTTATGATCAACTTCCTTTCCCCAATATTTTCCTCTTGGGAACATGTATTGTCCGTCACGATATTCTACATACTGATATTCTGCACTTCCTGCTGCAGGGAGGAAAATTTCGGCCTTAGACCAGTCTCTTCCGTCTCTTCCTGGATTCTTGCCTTTGAACCAGCATCCCCAAATACCAGTTGCGTCTTTTGCTGCTTTCCCATTCCTAAGCTCATGTTTATCTGTGTCCCATTCCTGATCGGTATACTCCAGAAGTTCTTCAATTTCATGAGTGTAAGGCATACGCCATTTTCCACCCCAATGGAATGTTGCAGCATCATCCTCAGGTTCAAGTACATCTATCCCGTCACCGCAGAATGTGGCATCTCCATAAGAACCATACCCATACCACCATGCATCCTCTGCACCGTCTTCAATCGTGTACTTACAAACATCCCTCCATGTTGTTCCTCCCTCACTTATCCATTCATAGTTTTTCCATGTGAAAGCGGTTTTCTTGTCTTCAAGTATCGTTCCAGCGTCAAAGACGTAATTTTTACCTTTTGCAATAACCGCAGTTCTTCCACCCCAGGCAAAATATGCACCGTAGTTTTGATCTTTTGAATAACCAAGGTTCTTGTCGGCCCATTTCCTGGCACTGGGAAGTCCCAAATCTACAGCTTTGCCAGCACTTTCACCGAGTTTTGTTGCATTTGTCTGCTGCCTAAAAGCGAATAGCCCTCCCTGCGGATTCCCTGCCATGTGAGTGATAAGAGCAGATATGTCGGCTACGTCGACAGTTCCGTCGCCATTCAGGTCGAAGTTCTGGGCGGAAGCAGTGCTATGACCTCCCAGAAGCATTGCCAGCATCATGAAGCCAGCAATCTTAATTGTAGATTTCTTCATATTATTCTATGCTTTTAATTAATGTATATTCACTTTGATGTGCAAAGGTATAGATTTATTGAGACACGAACAAACTTTTGTTATATTTATTGCTATTTTTTAATAATTATTTGCATTTACCTAAGTGATAGGCAACTGATTCTCGTCTGCATCGTACTCTCGACGGCGGTGTCCGAAGAGTCGGTGGTGTATAAAGTTCATGGCTTCCAGACACACGAGCACCATGACTGTTGCGGCCGTTGCAAGGCCGTACATGCCTACTCCGGCAGTCATGCCGATGGCCGATGTCACCCAAAGCCCTGCAGCGGTGGTGAGTCCTTTCACCACGTTTTTCTGGAAGATGATGGTGCCCGCACCGATGAAGCCAATGCCGCTGACCACCTGTGCGGCCATTCGTGCCGGGTCGCGCTGGATGATGACGCCCGGTTGTCCCTGGAAGCTGTCAAAGCCGTGCATGGACAGCACCATGAACAGCGCCGACCCCAACCCTACGAGGAAGTGCGTGCGGAAGCCTGCTTCTTTCGACCGGTACTCACGCTCAAGGCCAATGGCACCGCCGAGCATCGCCGCAATGAATATTGTCAATACGTAATTCCAGTTCATAAGCTATTGTGCATATTTCTGAATAAGTCCTTCTGCCTGCGGGTCGCCCATCTCTTGTGCCTTGCGCAGGTTTTTCAACCCCTCTTCCTTCTCGCCTTTCAGACATTGTGCCAAACCCAGGAAGAGGTAACCGTCGCTGTGGTCGGGGGCGACACGAATACACTCCGTAGCCGTCTCGATGGCTTCGTCATACAACCCCACGCGCACCTGTAGCGATGCTTTCTCGGCGTAGTAGAGGTCGCTCTGTGGGTTCATGCTGATGGCTTTGGTAATGTCGTTGAGTGCCTGTTGGAAGAGCCGTCCGCTGACCTCAGCTTGGAAGCGGAGGTAGTAGAAGCGGTCGTTAACCTGTGCCGCCATGAGCTGTTCGTAGTCGTTAAGCAGAGACACGGCTTGTCGCTCTTTTCCAGCTTCCATACGTGCCTGAGCGGAGGCAAGCAGATAGGGCGCTGCCTCCTTGAGGTAGGGCTTGGAGAAGAGTGCCACACAGCTGTCGAGCAAGGCTATCTGTGCTGTAGTGTCTCCTGCGAGCACCTTGCAACGTGATGCCTCGTAGAACAACTCCGGCGAGCGCAATGGCGAGGCGAACAGCTCTTCGTATACAGCGTATGCCTCATCGTATCGTTTCTGGGCGAACATCACCATACCCTCTTGCTGGCGGTATACCGTCTGTGGATTAGCGGCGTAAGCGGCTTGCGCCTCAGAGAGTGCGCGGTCGAGTGTCCAAGGTTCGTATGCAGGTTCTGGGCGTGTCAGCACCTTTTGGTAAATCATTCTCGAATAGTTGTAGTGTACGTCGTCGGCATTAGACGAGCCAGATTCCTTACAGACACGCAGGGCTTCGGCCATGGCGCGGTCGGCTAATTCATAGTTGTCGCCGTTGGCAGCCAGTTGTGCACGGTTGATGTACCCCTCGTGGCTCTTGGGGAACTTCGCAATGAAGTCATCGATGAGCGAGGCGTAGGCGGCAGAATCCATCTGCGCGGCAGCCAAGTAGAGAGTCAGTTGTGCCTGGGTAATGTCGTCGGGCAGGTCTTTCTTGATTTTCGTGGAGCGCAGCACGGGGTCGTTGATGCTCAAACCGCTGATACTCAAGCTGTCGGCAAAGCGTGCGCTGACGGCATAACTGACCGTGTCCTGGCTATAAGGCTGTTGCATGATGCCGATGACCAAACCCTCCTCATCGAGCAGGGGTGCCCCAGCCATACCTTCCGTCGTGGCAATGCTGACGGTGTAGTAACCATACTCTTGTTGCACGGTTTCCGTCTTGGTGATAGCTCCTTGTGGCAGGTTCTTCGCCTCCCGGTAGGGCAGCAGCCACACTTGCGTCTGCGCCGGAGCCATGCCTGGTGCCACGTCGATAGGTTGCGTCTTGTTGGCATCCACGCGGAAGCGAGCCACGTCGTAGGTTTCGTTGGCACCGAGGATGCAGCTCACCTGAAATTCTTTGCCGTTGGCATCGACGATTAAGGCACGTGAAGCGCCCTTGAACGGGGCGAAACAGCTAAGAGCCTCACCGTTGGTGCCCACGAAGAATCCCGTGGTGCTACCTATGAGTGTGCCCCCGTCGTCGAAGGTTTTTAGCTTAAAGACCGACTTCGATGCCTTCTTTGTCCACGAAGGAGTTTGCGCCCCTACGGAGCTAATTAATAAATAACAACTAATAAGTAATAAACTTAGTATCAATCGTTTCGCTGTCATTTTCTTCGATTGTCAATTATCAATTCTCGATTGTCAATTCTCGATTGTCAATTCTCAATTCTCAATTTTCAATAGTTGCTTGGCGTTGGCGATGGCGGCTTCCGTGACGTTCGAACCGCTGAGCATCTGTGCTATCTCAGTGACGCGCTCATCTGCCGACAGCATCACCATGTGACTGGTAGTACCCTGCGCCGTCTCCTCTTTATATACGCGGTAGTGGGTGGTGCCCAGCGCAGCAATCTGCGGCAGGTGAGTGATGCTGATGACCTGTCGTCCTCCGGCTCCCATCTCGGCCATGATTTGCGCCATCTGCTCGGCAATCTTGCCGCTCACGCCAGTATCTATCTCGTCGAATATGATGGTGGGAAGCTTCACCGCCCCGCTAATCATCGCTTTCAGGGCGAGCATCACGCGGGCAATCTCGCCTCCGCTGGCCACCTGTGCCACGGGTTGCAACGGTGTCGAAGTGTTCGCGCTGAAAAGGAAAGCCACCCTGTCCTGACCCATACGCCCCAGTTCTCCGTGCTCCATCTGTGTCTCAAAGCGTACATGGGGCATGCCCAGAGGCACGAGGCGCTCGCGCATCTGCTTCTCAATAGCCTTGGCGGCCTTCTGACGTTGAGCCGTAAGCGCGTCGGCCAGTTGCTGGCACGTGGCCTTCTGCTTTTCGACTTCGACGCTCAGTTCGGCCAAGGCCTCATCGCTGTTCTCTATGGCAGAGAGCTTTACACGAAGCTCCTCCTGCATGGCCAATAGCTGCGCGATGCTCTCGACATGATATTTCTTCTGCAGCTCGTAGATACGGTCAAGACGATTGTTCACGGCGTCCAGCTCCGCAGGGTCGAAATCCACGTTCTCCAACCGGCTGCTCACCTCGGCAGCCAAGTCTTTCAGCTCAATATAACAACTATTGGTGCGCTGTGCCAGTTCGTCGGCTCCTGGCAGCACGTTGGCGATGGCGTTCAGGGCAGCCGTTGTCTTTTTCAGCTGGCTCACGATGCCTCGGTCGTCGCCCTGCAGCGCCTCCTCGGCCTCATAGAGCGCGGCCTTGATGTCCTCCGAATGGGTCATCGTTTCGCTGCGCTGCTCCAGTTCCTCCTGTTCGCCGTCCACTAGTCGTGCTTCGGCCAGCTCCGTATGTTGGAACTGCAGGAAGTCGGCGTTGCGGCGGTTCAGTTCTATCTCCTCGCGCAGGGCTTCCAGTCGTTTCGTCGTCTCCTGATAGGTGGCAAAAGCCTGCTGATAGTTGCCCAGCGCCTTGTCACACTGGCCAATGATGTCGAGCACGCTCAGCTGGAAGTCGTGCTTGCCAAGTAGCAGGTTCTGGTGCTGCGAGTGCACGTCCATAAGCCTGTCGCCCAGCTCTTTAAGCATGGTCAGGGGCACGGGCGTATCGTTGATGAAGGTCCTGCTCTTGCCCTGTGCCGTCAGTTCGCGTCTTATGATGGTGTCTGCGGCGTCAAAATCTATGTCGTTCTGCTGGAAGAAGTCCTCCAATTCGTAATGGCTTAGGTCGAAGTGTGCCTCGATGACGCAGCGGTCGGCACCCGCCTTCACCGTCTTGGAGTCGGCTCTCTGTCCCAGCAGCAAGCCGATGGCTCCGAGGATGATGCTCTTTCCCGCACCTGTCTCACCGGTGATGACGGAGAATCCGCTGTGGAACTCCATGTCGAGCACGTCGATGAGCGCGAAGTTCTTTATATATAATTGTTGTAGCATAACTATCCTTGTATCAATCAACCGGCTGCCCCATGAGCGTAGCACTAGTGCTTGTGGTAATGGTCACGCGGACGGTTTCGCCGATGTGGTGGTTGCCTTTGTCGAATACCACCATCTTGTTCTGCTCCGTTCGTCCGCAGAGCTGCTCACGAGAGCGTTTCGAGAAGCCCTCGACGAGCACATCGAACTGCCGTCCCTCGTCTTTCTTGTTCTGTTGTGCAGAGATTTCCGTCTGCAGGGCAATCAGCTCGTTCAGCCGTCGAAGCTTTACCTCCTCGGGCACGTCGTCAGGCAGGTGGCGCGAGGCGTAGGTGCCGGGTCGCTCACTATACTTGAACATGAAGGCAGAGTCATAACCCACCTCGCGCATGAGCGAGAGGCTGAGCTGGTGGTCTTCCTCCGTCTCAGAGCAGTAGCCAACGAAGATGTCTGTGGAAAGTCCGCAGTCGGGGATGATGCGGCGTATGGCAGCCACGCGGTCGAGGTACCACACACGGGTGTACTTGCGGTTCATCAGCTGTAGGATTCTGTCGCTTCCGCTCTGTACGGGCAGGTGGATATGCCGGCAGACATTAGGCATCTCGGCAATGACGCGCAGCGTCTCGTCGCTCATGTCCTTGGGGTGGCTGGTGGTGAAGCGGATGCGCATCTCAGGAGCCTCTTCTGCCACCATGCCTAACAGCCTTGCAAAACTAACGTCCTCATAACTCCCCTTTGACTCCCCATGATAAGAATTCACATTCTGCCCCAGTAGTGTCACCTCCTTGAATCCCCTGTCGCGCAGGTCGCGCACCTCGCGGAGAATGCTCTCCACGTCGCGGCTGCGCTCACGCCCACGGGTGTAGGGCACGATGCAATAATGGCAGAAGTTGTTGCATCCGCGCATGATGCTCACGTAGCCGCCGATTTTGTGGCCAAGTGCCATGCGTTGCGGCACCACGTCGCGGTAGGTCTCCGTCATGGAGAGTTCAGTGTCTATGGCCTTATGTCCCAATTCGGCTTGTGCCACGAGGTCGGGCAGGTGGAGATAGCTGTCAGGGCCGGCCACGAGGTCGGCTCCGTATTTGTTCAGCAGATCGTCCTTCACGCGCTCGGCCATACAACCCAGCACGCCGATAATCAGTGGTGAGGGGTGAGAGGCGAGGGGCGCGTTGCCGCGCTGGCGGCGCAGGGCCGACAAAGCCTCCAGTCGGTGCAGGATTTTCTGCTCGGCATTGTCGCGCACCGAGCAGGTGTTGAGGAACACGGCGTCGGCATCGTCCAAGCTGTCCGTCGTCTCATAGCCAGCCATCTGCATCACCGAAGCCACCACCTCCGAGTCGGCCACGTTCATCTGGCAACCGTAAGTTTCTATGTAAAGTTTCTTCATTGGGCGGCAAAGGTACTAACAATTTCTGATACCGCCAAATGTTTCGTGTAAAAAACGCGGGTCGTGCGAAAAGGATGCGACCCGCACACTTCGGGGGAGAAAGTGTTGCGGGTCGCGGAGAAAAGAGGGGGAAGATGTTTCAGAGTTTCTTTTTCCCAACAATCGCCGGTGCTTACTTACGAAGACCGAGAGCCTTGATGATGGCACGGTAACGATTGATGTCTTTGTTATAGAGATACTTCAGCAGCTTGCGGCGGCGTCCTACCATCATGGTCAGCGAGCGGGCGGTGACGTTGTCCTTGTGGTTCTTCTTCAGGTGCTCGGTGAGATGCTTGATGCGGTAGGTGAAGAGAGCAATCTGGCTCTCAGCAGAACCGGTGTCTGTGGCCGACTGGCCGTACTGGGTGAAAATCTCAGTCTTTTTTTCTTTGTCGAGATACATTGTTTAAATAGTGATTAATGGTTTTGTGCCTATACATCCAAGCTAACGTTTTACCGCCTTAATCAGAGCGGGACGTCGCCTGATGCACCGGATTTTCCGGAAAGCGGCTGCAAAGGTAGACCTTTTTCCGCGATTGGGAAAATTTAAGGGCATAAAATCGTTAACACTTAGTTATTTTTAACAAATCTCCCAAAATCGTGACAAGTGACATCGTGACATTGTGACATTAAGGACTTTCCATATACACGAAAAATGTTGAATAGAGTATTTATAATAATATATATAATATTATATA
>JAFVFY010000067.1 GCA_017475265.1 Prevotella sp.
AAATAAGTATGCGCCCTCAGCAGATACATAAACAATCCGCCGAGGCCGCATACGACGCCTGCTATCACCAGCAAACCCACCTTCTGTCGATAAGATAGCCAGTCTTTAAAAGCAAAAAAATCTTTCAGCTTCATTCGTTATAGGTATATTTATGTTGCAAATATACGGAAAATATTCCAAACTGCCTAATTTTAGGACATAATAATTGTTAATCCGCCATTCTCTTCTCAAATCTGAACAGCCCGTCCTCCTGGTCAAACTGCTTGGCTATGTGTGGGTCTGGATGATACTTGTTGAAAAACTCGACAGCATGGAATCCTAAGCGGTTGATGTAGAAGTGGATGTTGCGACGATACCCTTTTCTTGTAAGACAAGTGAATGACAACCAGAGCCAGCCCCTACATCAAGTGTCTTACCAGTAGCCATGTCAAGAGCTTTCCTTTCAATCTCTGGCATAGCCTTGTATTTACGGAAAAGAGTGGTCAAGGGTATCTCGTCCTCCTCAAACATCGGGGAGAACACTCTGAGCCTGTCTGCCTTCTTGGTTTTCCAGTAGTCGGCAATGGCTCTGCCCATCGGATCCATCTTGCTATTCATCTTCTACTTCACAATGTAAGAATCCCATTTCCTTTGCCTTTTCCTCGTTCATCAGGAAGTAGATGGCCTCGCCCTCGTTGCAGAGTTCTCCCTTGCTGTTGGTTATCTCTGCACTGATATAGGCCAGATTCCTCACCTGTTTAGAGACCTTAGCACGAATGGTAAGCTCTGGTTCTGTAGTGGGAACTGCCTTACGGAACTTAACATTAAGCTGCACCGTATAGCCACTGGTCTGTAGTTTTCTGGTGACTACCCATCCGCACACTTCATCAATCAGCGTACTCAGAATACCACCATGCATGGTATCTACCCAGCCCTGATAGTTGTGCTCAGGATGCCAGGTACTCACGATGTAGTCACCATCCTCATAGAACTCCATGTGAAGCCCGATGGGATTGTCAGGACAGCAACCGAAACAGTTATATCCTTCATGGTTGCGCCAAGGGTTTATTATCTTCTTCATATCTTGTCTGCAATTTCAATAAGTTCCTCAATATTGTCAATGATATAGTCTGCTCCAGCCTCTTGAAGTTCCTTTCTTGTTCCGTTCCCCCAAGTTACGCCACAAGTCTTAGCCCCGGCATTAGCCCCCATCAGAATATCAACAGCCATATCCCCAACCACAAGTGTCTCGCTGGCCTTGTAATTGACTTCGTCTTCGTCCGTCACGACTCGGCCATCCGAGCAAGCTCGGCGGCTCTCGCTGCTCCGTCCGTTCATAGCTGACAACGTATTCAGGACTGGATCAGGTTCGGGCTTTGCTTTCTTTACGTCATCTGCTCCTATCAGGTATGAGATACTTTCTGCAATCCCCATGTCCTTGGTAAGTTCTGACAGAGAGGCATGGGAACGGGATGATGCAATAGTGAGCGTGAATCCTTGTTCCTTCAGGACTGATAAGGTTTCCACAACATGAGGGAACGCTTGCGGCTTGATGGTTCGTTGATTCTCATTGAAAATTCTCCTATAAGTATCAGTACATAGTTGGATCTGCTCTGCCTGCAAATCTGGGAACAAAGCTTTGAAACAGCCAACCAAGGGCTGTCCGATGGTGGCAGCACATTCGTCTTCGCTACGCCCAGGCAGTTGCAGTTCCTTTATGGTCATCTGCATAGTGGTAACGATAGTCCGTCTGGTATTACCAAGTGTACCGTCAAAGTCGAATATTATCAGTCTCTTTCTCATTCTTGATAATCCTCAACGCTTTTGAAACCGAAAATAAGATAAAGGCCATACATCAAGCCGCCACTTATCCAACTGGCTGCAATATCAATCCTGTCCATCCTCTTGGCGAGAAGTCCATCAACTATCTCCCAAATCATAAACAAACCGATAGCACAAAAGATGGTCTTAGGTATGCTCCATCTTCCATTTCTGAAACGACTATATGCTTGTGTGAGGCAGACAACAATGGGAACTCCGAAGAAACTTGTGTAACTATCTGCCAGATGGAAGTCGTTAAGATGATGCGAATATGCGTAAGGACGATATACGAAACTCAGTACAAAGCATAGGGCTGTCAGCGAAAAGCCAACAGTTCTATATATCATCTTTGCTTTTTTCTGTGTCATCATTTCAGTTCATCTTTGTCATGTGATACCCCATCCTTTTTAACTGCATAGCGGCTCCAAACAGGTAGAGCTGGTGCAGACAGGAAACGTAGGCATTGAAAGCCTCTTTGGTTCCTGGTTCTATGTTCTGGTGACGAAGTGCATTATAGACACGGGAAGCACATTCACCTACCAGCTTCTCCAACACGGTATAGTCAATGCCTCTCAGCAACAGCACATCTTCACGGATATATTCATCCATTGCATCGTAACCCCTCTTGTCTCTCATGTAGGCGTAGAGGTCATCAATCTTTGAGTAGATTTCCCATTCGGCATCCCAGAACTTAGCGACGGCCATTCCAATATACATCATCCAACCGAGGGAAGCGGATGGGAAGTCGTTGAACTCCTTGATGCCATCGGGAATGTAGGCTTTTGCTATCTGCTCCCATTTCTCTTCGACATCGGGACATTCCGGCAAACGAGTATCAATCTCATTCATAGACAGAAGGAACTGGTGCAAGTCCTGGCGTAACTGTTCTTCAAATTGTTCTATCATCTTTACAGCATCTTTTCAAGTATCTCAACAGCCTTGGTTATGTCCTCTTGAAACCTTTTATGGTCTCTCAGGAAGTCAGCTCTGCCACCAGAAATAGCGTCAAGTAGTTCCTGGCTCATTTCATCTGCATACGAGGCAATGGCAATCTCAATGTCATCCTTCTGCCAGTCAAGCGTTGAATGAATATAGATTCTCTGCTTCTGATGCAAGAAACTGTAGGCTGTCTCAATACTGTCTTTCGTTATCATTCTTTCTTGTCAAAGCCTATCGGACGGAACTGCTTTTGCTTGTCGCTGAACACAAATCCATGTCCGTATAGGTAATTCTTTATATCCTTTGGCTCTGTCCCGAAGTTATAGCACAACGATTCCAAAGTGTCAAACTCTTCATCCCTCAGAAGCATGTTGACGCTCGAAACCAGTATTGCCGGGTCTTTCGGTAGGTAGTCCATCAGTTAATATATAAAAATGATCTTTTATTTCTGCCGGATGTACTGGAATTTTGAACCATTCTCCAATAGCGACCAAGTAGAACGGGTGAAAACGACCTCTGCGGTGTCGCCTCTCAGGATAATCTCACCACCAATGGAATTGCCTGCCGCATCGGTAGCGGTGAAATCCATTCCGTTTGCGCCCATTGTTCCAACGCCGTCGTCCAGGTTAGTCAGACGGAAGATGCCTATCCGAACATCAAATTTACCGTCGTCACGGCGGGTAATAAACAGATTCGGCTCGTTGTTGTCCTCATCCAGATAAATACCCTCGTATGAAAGTTCAGGAATTTTTGACTCTTCTGTCGTACTGGTCTCGTCTTGATTGCCCGAATTCTGATTCTTACACCCTGCCATTATTCCACAAATGAGGATGGCACCAAACACAAATAGAAGCTTTCTCATTGTTACTTTTCCTTAAAATTTGAGTTATACAACGTGCAAAGATAGTGTATTTTCCCCGAAATGTAGTAACTTTGCCATCAACTTTACAATACTTTATGAATTATCGACTATGGCAGAGAATTGTGAGAGATGTAAGTTCAGGGCGCACTACGACAAGAAGCCCAATTCGTTTTTAGGTAAGTTCTGGCGTTGGCATATCAATTTCTGCCCAGGCTGGAAAGGTTATTTCACCAGTCAGAGTGAAGAGAAGAAGGCCGAACTGAGGGCTAAGTATAACTTCCAGAAATACTAAGATGGACTACAGAAAGATTGGCGATAACTACTATGTCCGTATGGATCGAGGTGATGAGATAATCAGTAACCTCCTCGAAATCTGTGAAAAGGAATCCATACCATCAGCCGTTTTCTCTGGTATTGGTGGCTGTCAGAGTGCAGAACTTCAAGTGTTCATCCCAGAGACAGGAAGCTTCGAGACAGAGCGGTTAGAGGGGATGCTGGAACTTGTATCGCTTAATGGAAACGTGGTTAGAGACGATAACGGTCAACTATTTCACCATACTCATGCCTTATTCTCATTCAAGGAAGGGAACCGCGATATTGATAACATCGTGGGAGGGTACCAAGATGGTCAGCATGGTATGGCAGGGGGACATCTGAAAGCAACGACTGTTCTCTATACTTCCGAAATTGAGCTACGTCCTACTGTTGGCGAGGCTATCGGTAGGAAGTTTGACCCTGAGACAAGTACTGGATTTTGGGAGTTTAAGGATTAAAAAGGTATGAAGAGACTACTACTATCCATCGTTTTGATGTTATCTGGCCTCTCTATCCAGGCACAGAGTATCAGCCATATCGAGACAACGAAGAACTGGTACTACATCTATGACCAGGACGGAAAGAAGATAAAAAACCTCAGCACCAGTCAAGGGGAGCTGAAGGGTTATAGCTCCACCTTTTATATAATAAGGCAGGGGTCAGCCTTCTATGTGACCTATGACGTGAACGGAAAACGGCTGCATACATTCGGTGCTGCTTCCGTTGGAGAGATCCTGGCTGTGAGTGGTGACACGTTCACTAGTCGGCTGGGGACGTGGATTTACACTTGGAGCAAAGAGGGTAAGAAGATTAGTACGAGGGCAGCAAAATAAGTAATATGGATTCAGAATATTTCAAAGCGTATTATAAAGGGATTCACCCTTTATATTATAATAAGGTGTTTAATGACATTGATCATTTGCTAAATGTGGCATATGATTATGAGGGTAATTGTGTTGATAAATTAGCATATGCAGAGGCGCGTCTTAAATGCTTAGAGGCTTACAAACAGTTATTCCCATATAGAGAGCAAATCGATTCAGACGTTGATGAATTGGATGGCAAAAATGGCTATTCTCTTTTCTATAACATGGAAATCGAATACACTAACGCGATTCGATCGATGGAAGAAATCTGTCTGTTGGCTGAAAATGAGTTCGGAATAACATCCGAAGAGATAAAAGGATTTGTGTTAAATTCTGTAAAACCAATTCAAGCACAAGCAGAAATAGCCGATTTGAAATCCTCAAAAGGTAAGGATGAAAATGTCAATAAAGAGATTCACACCTTTAATGTACCTTTAAATGCGGATGAACTAGGGAAACTTCTTAAAGCTCTTAAGGAAAAAAGTTTCATCCACGAAGACACTAAATTTGAAGATTTAGCACATGTCTTAGGAGAATCGAGACCAGATGACTACAAACGTATTGGCTGGATTAAGCGGAACAAGAATAAAACAATTAGCAAAAAATCAGTATTGACATTATTGAGATGTTTAGAAGTTGACTGGGATGATTTTGAGCCTAAAAAGTTGAATTATTGTTTTGATGCAGGTATAGACTTTGAATCTAAAAATCTCAAAGACGGTAAAAGCATCATTGGTAATAATGGCATAAATGCTAATAGTTCTGATGCACTGCACGACTTATACGAGGTGATGTCTATGGTGTTTGGAAAGGATAGCGAAAGATATAAGCGCATTATAAAGATACCGTTAATGCAAAACTATCCATAGAAACGGGTATGACCATCTTAATCATCGATAATCGGGGTAAAAAAGACCGGAAAAGGCTGTTTGGCTATTAAAAAACACTAAAAGTTATACCTGCATAGGGGGACAAGAAAAGGGACAAAACGAAAAGGAAAAAAGAAAAGTCACTGAAAATCAGCGACTTAAAAATTCTTTTTGTGATTCCGTCGGGATTCGAACCCGAGACCCACAGCTTAGAAGGCTGTTGCTCTATCCAGCTGAGCTACGGAACCAGAAGGGCATGTTTTGAAATTGCGTGCAAAGGTATCGTTTTTTTTGCTATCCACCAAATTTTTTCCCGAAAAAGTAGTTATAATATTATAAACACTTTATTTATTTACTATTTGACAATTTACAATTTACTATTTTACAATTTACAATTTACAATTTTGTTTGTTTTGATAATGCGATTACTGCTAGCCTTTTCATTCTCTATCCTTCATTTTTCATTGGGCATGGCACAGCGTAGCGCCAACGTTGTGTTCATCGGCAACAGCATTACCTACGGTGCGCTGCACAAGGAGCCTGGGCTGACAGCTCCTCCCGCTCAATGCGCCCGCTGGCTGTCGGAGCAGGAAGGCATCGACACGGTCTACTTCCGCAACTGCGGCAAGAATGGTCGTACCACTTATCATTTCCTGCCCCGTGAGCAGGATGTGATTCCTGCGGGCGACAAGACGGAGTTTGCGAATGTGGTGGCGAAGACTCGTGAACTGGTGAGTGAGCACCCCACCCTACCCCTCGTCTTCAGCATCATGCTGGG
Source organism: Prevotella sp. (assembly GCA_017475265.1). Classification (GTDB taxonomy): domain Bacteria; phylum Bacteroidota; class Bacteroidia; order Bacteroidales; family Bacteroidaceae; genus Prevotella. Next base: position 6,430 of record JAFVFY010000067.1, read on the forward strand.
CACCAACGACACCGTGGAGCGGACACGCAACAAGCACACATCGCCCGAGGACTATGCCAACAACCTCTGCGCCATCATCGACACGCTGCTACAGCTGTGGCCTGAGGCCCATGTGGTGCTGAACAAGCCCATCTGGTACACGCCCGACTATGTGACGAAGAATGGGTCCGTGGCCTCAAAGGAAAGCCTGAAGCTGATTGGAGAATATGAGAAACTGTTCCCTGAAGTGGTGCGCCGTAGCAAGGCCGGACAGGTGCACATCGGCGACAACGAGGCATACAACTATTTCGAACAGCACTGGCAGACGGACATCAACGAGGAGAAAGACGCACGTGGCAAGAGCTATTGGCTGCACCCTAACGAGCAGGGAGCCGCGAGACTGGCAGCGTTCTGGGGAAAGGCTATCCTGCCTGTGACCGAGCGTTTACTTTCAGGAGTAAAGGAGGAGAGGAAATAAAAGTAGGTTACAGAAGCTGTTATGAAGATTTTTGGAGTGGGTATGAACTACCTCCAGCACAATAAAGAGCTGGATGGCGCGTTATATAAACCAGAGGAACCAGTGATATTCACCAAGGCCGACTCTGCCCTGCTGAAGAACGGGAAGCCGTTTTTCGTACCCGACTGGGCTTCAAGGGTAGACTACGAGGCCGAGGTTGTGGTGCGTATCTGCCGTCTGGGCAAGGGCATTCCCGTGCGCTTCGCCCACCGATATTACGATGCAGTGACCGTGGGTATCGACTTCACCGCCCGCGACTGGCAGCAACGGGCCCGGCAGAACGGTCTGCCGTGGACCATCTGCAAGGGCTTCGACGGTAGCGCAGCCATTGGCGAATGGGTGGAACTCCCCATGGCGGGCGGGACGACCGCGCTCCCAGGAGGGGTCGACGTGCAAGACCTGCACCTGCGCCTCGACATCGACGGCAAAACCGTGCAAGAGGGGCATACCGCCGATATGCTCTACACGGTGGACGAGTTGATAGCCTACATCTCCAGGTTCTTCACCCTGCGCACTGGCGACCTGCTCTACACAGGAACACCAGCAGGCGTGGGGCCTGTAGCCATAGACAACCATCTGGAAGGGTGGCTGGAAGGGCGAAAGGTCTTGGACTTCTTCTGTAAGTGATAAGTAACAAGCATGAATACAGTCTTTCGTGTTCTGAAAATACTGGTTAAGAAGTACCTACTGCGGAAAAGAACCGTAGTAGCCTTGCTCGTTACTTGTCATTTCTCACTTATCACTTCTTCCGCCCAGGAGTTTTTCAACCTCACAGCCGACGAGGTAAGCATCGATTCCGTGCTGCCGCGTTTTTACCACTCGTGGCCTATCGATTTGCGGACGGGGGCGTCTACGCTCCCAGGGGAACTTACGGATTTGCGGACGGGGACGTCCGCGCTCCCAGGGGAGTATACGGTGAGCATAGAATATCCTGAATTCATAGACATGTCGGCCTCGGACATCGCCCGACTGAAGAACATCACCGACGAACCATTGCCCGCCCTGCCCGTCGTAGAGACATCCATCGGCGTGTCTCGCAAGCGTGGAACGCTTTATGCATCTTTCGTGCCCCTTGTATTCCGCGAAGGGAGATACCAGAAACTGGTCAGTTTCAAGCTCCGCATCGGAGGTGAGGGGTATGAGGTAAAGGATGAGAGACTCCTTTCAAGAGCCACCCGCGCCGAAGAGGGCGATAGCACCGACACAACGCCTACTACTGAGGAGGCATCGCGCTATGCCGCCCACTCCGTGCTGGCCAATGGACAGTGGGCAAAAATCAGCGTGGAGGAGACAGGCATACACCAACTGACGGATGCCCTGGTGCGCCAGTGCGGCTTCTCTAATATAAATAATGTGAAGATTTACGGTTATGGGGGTGCCCTTCAGCCCGGAGTGCTCACCGGAGACTATCTGAAGGCTACCGATGACCTTCACGAAGTACCTACCTACACCACGACAGGCGGTCGCCGACTGTTCCACGCCGTAGGCCCCGTGAGCTGGGAGAGTCCCACGGCAACCACCCGCACACGCAACCCATACTCCAACTACGGTTACTATTTCCTCACCGAAAGCGATGACGAGCCATTGACCATAGACAGCATGGCTTTTGTGGCAGCCTATCCCACCAACAACGACTATCATTCGCTCTACGAGGTAGACGACTATGCCTGGTATCACGGTGGCCGGAACCTCTACGACAGCCGTCTGCTGGCCTCGCAGCAGCAAAACACATACGAGCTCTCTGCCCATGACACCAGCGGCAAGCTCACCGTGGTGCTTACCAGCAACGGACTAGGGACGGTCAGTGTGGCGGTGAACGACTCTATCATAGGCGACATTACCTTTAACAGCGTGCCTTCCAGCCACGACGTCGCCATGGTGCGTACCTCGACGTTCGACCTCACCGACATGCTGACCGAAAATACCGAGGTAACCTTGCGCCAGACAAACGGCACAGCCGACATGCGTCTCGACTACATAGCCTTGACCATGCCCACAGCGGCTCCCATGCCGAGTCTCACCAGCACCTCACTGCCCACTCCAAAATACGTATACCGCATTACCAACCAAGACCATCATGCCGACCCGCAAGCCGACTTGGTCATCATCATGCCTACATCGCAAATCGTGGGCGAACAGGCGCAGCGACTAAAGGAGCACCACGAGAAGAAGGACGGTTTGAGGGTGAACTTGGTGCCCGCCGACGAGCTGTTCAACGAATACAGTAGCGGCACGCCCGACGCCAATGCCTACCGCCGCTACCTGAAGATGCTCTACGACCGTGCCACCAACGAGGCTGACATGCCCCGCTACCTGTTGCTCTTCGGCGACGGTGCCTGGGATAACCGACTGCTCAGCGAAGGATGGCGAACCACATCGGCCGACAACCTCCTGCTCTGCTACGAGAGCGAGAACTCCATGAGTGCCACCGACTGCTACGTCAGCGACGACTATTTCTGTCTGCTCGATGACGGCGAGGGCGGTGACCTCACGAAACCGGGAAACGTGCCCGACGTGGGTGCCGGTCGTCTGCCAGCACGTACGGCCGCACAGGCAAGAATCCTGGTAGACAAGATTCTATCATACGCCAACAACGACTTTGCCGGAGACTGGCAGAACGTCCTCTGTTTCCTGGGTGATGACGGCAACGGCAACGTCCACATGCGTGAGGCCAACGCCGCAGCTACACTAGTAGAGGAAAACTACTCAGGCTATAACGTGAAGCGCATGTTCTGGGATGCCTACACCCGCAAAGCCACCGCCACTGGCTATTACTACCCTGAAGTGGCCAGCCTTATCAAGAACCAGATGAAGAACGGCGCCCTCATCATGGACTACTGCGGACATGGTGCTGCCTACAGCATCTCGCATGAGAAAGTGCTGCTCCTTGAGGACTTCGCCACCCAGACATCGCTACGTCTCCCGCTCTGGGTGACAGCCTCGTGCGACATCATGCCCTACGACTCGAAAGATGACAACATCGGCGAGACCGCCATGCTTAACGAAAACGGAGGAAGCATAGCCTTCTACGGCACCACACGCACCGTATACACAGGAGCGAACAAGGACATGAACTGCGGATTCATCAATAACGTACTAGCTTCCACCGATGGTCGCCGCAACACCCTGGGCGATGCCGTCCGCCTGACGAAAGCCGAAGTGTGGGGTTCGGGCTATACGGCCTATAATAAGCTACACTACACGTTGCTTGGCGACCCGGCACTGACGCTGGCTGCACCCACACAGAAAATCGTCATCGACAGCATCAACGGCAAAGCCACCACCGACGGTGTGGCACAGCTCTCCGTGGGCAAGACCGTTACCGTGAAAGGCCACGTAGAGAACGACACACAGTTCAGCGGGGTATTGCAACTGACCATGAAAGACGTGGAAGAGCTCATCGTCTGCCGCCATAACCTCGACTGGCAGGAACCCGATGTCAATCCTTACGAATACACCGACCGTCCGACGACCATCTTCAACGGCCACGACAGCATCAGTGCCGGACGTTTCGCCATCACCTTCTCCCTGCCTTTCGACATGAGCTACAGCGATGACAACTGTCAGTTGCTGGCATACGCCGTGACCAACGACAAGCAGAAGGAGGCACACGGAGAGTGCACTCAGCTTTCCGTGACAGACAGCGACGACACCACCAACGACGGCGTTGGCCCGTCTATCTACTGCTACCTCAACAGCAGCTCGTTCACCAACGGAGGGAATGTGAACACCACGCCATACTTCTACGCCCAGCTCTCTGACAAGGACGGCATCAACGCCGCCGGCAACGGTCTGGGCCATGACATGGAACTGGTCATCGACGGGTCAATAGAATTCACCTATAGCCTCAACGACTTCTTCACATACGACTTTGGCGACTATCGCAGCGGCAGCCTGGGCTACACCCTGCCCGAACTGACAGAGGGAGAACACTCGCTGTCGTTCCGTGCCTGGGACGTGCTCAACAACTCGTCGAAGGCGGAGCTGAAGTTCAATGTCGTGAAAAACCTCTCGCCGCAATGCTTCAATGTGGAATGTACACGCAATCCCGCCACCACCTCTACAACGTTCATCGTCAGCCATGACCGTGCAGGAAGCAACCTCGACGTAGTGCTGCAGGTGTTCGACATGTCTGGACGCCAACTGTGGGAACATGCTGAGAACGGTGTCTCTGCAACTGGGACCTACACGCTCAACTGGGACCTCACCGTCGGCAGTGGCAACCGACTTCACACGGGTGTCTACCTCTACAGGGTGCTCGTGGGACAAAATGGAAACATGACCACGTCGGAAGCCAAGAAACTCATCGTATTATATAAGTAATAGAAACACAATAACGAAAACCCTAATATTATTTCAACATGAGGAAATCAATATTCATGGCCATTGCCGCCCTCGTCTTGACGGCTATGCCGGGCGTATGTCAGAATCGCTATGCCGACCACTCAGTTCTCTCATCGGGTAACTGGGTGAAGATTCGCGTCTCCAATTCAGGATTCCACCAGCTCACCAACGAGCTGCTGCTTGAGGCCGGTTTTTCCGACCCCTCCAAAGTCAAGGTATACGGATATGGTGGTGCCATGCAGCCTGAGCGTCTCACTGCCAGCTACATCACCGAGACCGACGACCTGAAGGAAGTGCCCACATGCAATATTGGCGGACGACGTATTTTCTATGCCGTGGGTCCTGTGACATGGAATACCGAGCGTGACACGCTGCGCACCAGGAATCCCTATTCAAACTATGGGTATTATTTCCTCACCGAAGGCAGCGGGCAACCGTCAATAACAGACAGCGTCTCCTTCGCATGGCTCAACTACCCCATGCCCAATGACTATCACGCCATCCATGAGGTCGATGAATATAGCTGGTATCACGGTGGCCGTAACCTCTATGAAAAGCGTCTCCTTAGTTCGGCCGAAGAGATTAACTACACCCTGCCAGCCTATTCCGAATCGGGCAAGCTCACCGTGATGATGACCTACGAGGGCTATTGCAATGCCGACGTACTGGTCAATGGCGAGTTGGTTGGCCACGTTTTGGTAAGCTCCTCCACGGCCAGCAAGACGAACAAGAAGCTGAAGTCACTTCCTGATGACTACAGCGATGCCACATCCGACTTCTGGTTGTTCAACGTCAAGTCAGGACTGAAGGAGAGCAACACCATCACTCTGCGTCAGACGGAAGGTGGCCAAATGCGCCTCGACTACATCTGCCTCACGAGCAAGTCACCGAAGCCCATCCCCGCCTTCTCATCAGCCACGCTCCCCGTTCCCGAACTAGTGGGACACGTGGACAATCAGGACCTCCACGCCGACCCACAGGCCGACATGGTCATCATCATCCCTGCCAACAGAGACTTTACACCGCAAGCAGAACGGTTGAAGGAGCTCCATGAGAACCACGACGGCCTGCGCGTGAATATCGTGGCAGCCGACCAACTGTTCAATGAGTTCTCCAGTGGCACACCTGACGCCAATGCCTACCGCCGCTACATGAAGATGCTCTACGACCGTGCCAGCGATAACATTTCGCAGCGTCCACGCTTCCTTCTTCTCCTTGGCGACGGTGCCTGGGACAACCGCATGTGCTCGGAGAAGTGGCTCTCGGCATCGCCCGATGACTTCCTCCTCTGCTACGAGAGCGACAACTCCTTCAGCGAAACGAAGTGCTACGTCAGCGATGACTATTTCTGTCTGCTCGACGATGGTGAGGGAGCCGACATGCTCACCGACAAGATAGACGTAGCCGTAGGACGAATCCCCGCACGTACGGCCGAAGATGCTAACACCGCTGTCAACAAGACCATCAGCTATGTCCTGAACGCAGAGGCCGGTCCCTGGCAGAACACCATCATCGTGATGGGCGACGATGGCGACAAGAACCGACACATGGACGATGCCGAAAGAGTGGCAGAGATGGTGAAAAGCGACTATCCTGGCTACAACGTGAAGAAAATACTGTGGGACTCCTACCCCATACAGAAGACGGCTAATGGATACCGCTACCCCGCAGTGACCACCCTCATCAGGGAGCAGATGCAGATAGGTGCCCTCATCATGGACTATTCTGGTCATGGCAATGCGAAGGGACTTTCACATGAAGCAGTGTTAGGTTTCAATGATTTCACCACCTCCACGTCTCTACGTCTTCCCCTGTGGATAACGGCCTCTTGCGACATCATGCCCTTCGACGGTCAGGAGTCCAACCTTGGCGATGCAGCCATATTCAACCCCAATGGTGGAGCCATCTCTTTCTTCGGTACCACACGAACCGTTTATGCCGCATGGAACAGACCGCTGAACCTCTCGTTCGTCAACCATGTACTGGGCAGTACCAGCGGAGTGCGGAACACCATAGGCCAGGCCGCCATGATGGCCAAGAATGAGTTCTCCGTAGGCTCCAGCCGTGACATGATTATCAACAAACAGCAATACACACTTCTCGGTGACCCAGCAGTATGTCTGGCAGCACCAACGATGAAAGCCGTAGTGGACAAAATCAACAATGTGGATGTAAACGGCGACACCAATATAAAGCTCCAGGTAGGAGACAAGGTCACCGTCAGCGGACATATCGAAGGGCAGGATGATTTCCAAGGCGTAGTGAACTTCGTGGTGAAAGATGCCGAAAGGGCTATCCGCTGTCTGCGCAATAACATCTCCGCAACAGATACCGCCATGGTCTACCGCGACCGTCTGGAGACCGTCTTCGCTGGCAGCAACAGCGTGAAGGACGGGCAGTTCCTGTTCACGTTCACTGTGCCAAAGGACATCACCTATGCCGACACCCCAGGGCAGATACTGCTCTTTGCCTACAATAATGACCGTTCACATCTGGCTCACGGAGAATGTAAGCAGTTCACCATGAGTGGAGGCAGCAACCTTACCACCGACGGTATAGGTCCACGCATGTACTTCTACCTGGAGAACGACTCGTTCACCGATGGAGGAGTCGTAGGAACAGAGCCACAATTCCACGCCGTTATTTCCGACAACGAGGGCATCAACACCTCCGATGCCGGCATAGGCCACAATATTGAATTGTGCATCGACGGCAGGGCTGCCTGGACCTACAACCTCAACCCCTATTTCAACTATAGTTTCGGCGACTATACGTCAGGCACCGCCGACTTCAAGCTACCTACCCTCTCCGTAGGACGTCACAGTTTGAAGCTACGTGCCTGGGACGTGATGAACAACTCTTCAACCATGCAGTGTAGCTTCGTCGTTGCCGACCGTGGCATTGCCGCCATTGATGAAGTCGAAGCCGATGGCGTAAATGGTAAATCAGGAAATAGTAATTATTTTGACTTGCAGGGCCGCCGCATAGACAGCAGCCATGCCGGCAAACAAATCGTCCTCAAGCGCGACAGCCAAGGCACAATCAAAAAAGTCCTTCGTTAGCCTACATTATTCACAGCAATATGAAAAAACAACGGATTAAAACTGATTTCACGGATTTTCACGGATTATTAATTATCCCATCGAATCTGGAAGAAATCTGTGAAATCCATTATAATCTGTATAATCCGTGTAATCCGTAAAATCCGTTGTTGAAAAGAGTATGAATAATCCAAGTTAGAAAATAGTTAATAGTAAAATAGTAAATGAAAAGAATCACCCTCTGTCTCGTATGCTGTGCTATCTGCGCAGCCGCTAATGCCGAAGACTACAAGACCACCACGTTCAACCCCGTGGAGCACGCCGTCATATCACAGACCATAGCCCCCGACGCCCGGGCAGCTGGACTAGGTGACGTCGGTGCCGCCACCGACCCCGATGTGAACTCACAGGCGTGGAACCTCGCCAAGTACCCCTTCTGCATCAGCCGGGCAGGTGTAGCACTCAACTACACACCGTGGCTACGCCAGCTTGTCAATGACATCGACCTCGCCTACGTCGCTGGTTACTACCGCGTGGGCGACTATGGTGCCCTCTCAGGCTCCCTGCGCTATTTCTCACTCGGAGAAGTGTACACCAGCGACGGCTCTGACATGACCGTCAAGCCCTACGAGATGTCGCTCGACGTGGCCTACTCCCGAATGTTGAGCGAGAAGTTCTCACTGGGTGTCGGTCTGCGCTGGATTTACAGCGACCTGCGCTACGACTACAGCGAGGACTCCAAGCCCGCATCGGCCTTCGCTGCCGACATCGCCATGTACTACAACAACTACATCATGCTCGGCTCGCGTGAGTGCCAGCTGGGTCTCGGTGCCGTGATTAGCAATGTCGGTAGCAAGATTTCCTACTACGGCGACGAGGAGAGCCAGTTCATCCCCGCCAACCTGCGCCTCGGTGCCTCGCTGATGATTCCTGTAGACGAGTACAACCGCTTCACCATCGCCGCCGATGCCAACAAGCTGCTCGTGCCCACCGTGCCCCGTCAGGAGGTGGATGAGTCGAACAGTGACTATCAGGACCGCGTGCGCCGCGAGTACAGCGACATGTCCTCCATCAAGGGTATCTTCACCAGCTTCAGCGATGCTCCCGGCGGCTTCAAGGAAGAGTTGGAGGAAATCCAATGGAGCGTGGGTGCAGAGTACATCTATCACGACCAGTTCTCCATCCGCGCCGGCTACCACCACGAGAGCGAGTCTAAGGGTAATCGTAAGTACTTCACCGTGGGCGGTGGCTTCCGCATGAGCGTGTTCTCGCTCGACGTAGGCTATGTCATCTCCACAGCACAGAGCAACCCCCTCGACCAGACCCTCCGCTTCACCCTCGCCTTCGACATGGACGGAATAAAAGACCTCTTCAGGAAATAACCCACCCCCTACCCCTCCTAAAGGGAGGGGAGTTCAGATAGATTTTAAGCTGAATGAAATACCCTTATGAAACTACGGATGCCTCAACTTATCAATTGCTGCTTGACAAGGCAAGGGAAATGAGACAAAATCCGACAGAAGCAGAAAGCATTCTTTGGAAATACCTTTCAGGAAACAAGATGGGGACGCATTTTCGTCGTCAGCATCCTGTTTATGGATATATCCCTGATTTCGTTTCCATAAAAGAAAAAATCATTATTGAGATTGACGGAGGCTATCATTTCGAAGGAGAACAGCCAGGAAAAGACAAAGAAAGAACCGATTGGCTGAATAAGGACGGATTTGTCGTGTTGCGTTTCACCAATGAAGAAGTGACAGGTCACATTGATTACGTTTTGGAGGAGATTTCAGATGCCTTGGAAGACAGTGATCGAACTAACCAATCCCCCCTCCCTTTGGGAGGGGTTGGGGGTGGGTTTCGAATCGGCTTTGGTTACGACGTTCACCAACTTGTTGAAGGTCGTGACCTTTGGCTTGGCGGCATAAAGATTGACCACAGCCTCGGTCTCCTTGGCCACAGCGATGCCGACGTGCTCATCCATGCCATCTGCGACGCACTTCTCGGAGCAGCTTGTATGCGCGACATAGGCTACCACTTCCCCGACACGGCGGCAGAAACTGATGGCATAGACAGTAAGATACTACTGGCCAAGACTATGCAGCTACTGCGCGACAAAGGCTACGAACTGGGGAATATCGATGCTACGGTATGCGCCGAGCGGCCGAAGCTCAACCCCCACATTCCGCAGATGCAACAATGTCTGGCCGACGTCATTGGTTGCGACCCCGGCCAGGTATCCATCAAAGCCACCACTACAGAGAAGCTGGGATTCACAGGCCGTCAGGAAGGAATCTCAGCTTACGCCGTGGTGCTGATCTCATCTTAGGTCGATGACTTCAGCCGAAGGGAAATCCTTGGAATTAAAGCGGAACACATCGTCGGCCAGCTTCGCCATCTTCAGATTGGTGATGGTGAAAGTGGTCCATTTTTGCTTCTGTAGCAGCTTCACCTCCGTGGGGTGGTAGCTGGACTTGTCCACGGTGATGAACATCTCCTGTACGCCACGACCCTTGTCCTTGGACGTGAGGTGCACGTTATAGAGCTTCTCACTCTTGGTCATGGCATACTTGAACCCCTTCTTGTAGAGGTTGATGAAGTTGTAAGGGTTGAGCGTCTGCAGACGTTCCGCCGTCGGGGTGGTGATGCTCACCTCATCGTTCTTGGCCATGTACGTCCACAGAGTCTTGCCGTCGAACCACATGGTGGCGACACTTGTCCGTGCACAGAACATCTGCCCTTTGACAGAAATGCTGCCATTGGCATTGCCATACTGCGCACTCGTCATGGCGAAGTCGGCCTGCACACCGTCCTTATTGCTGAGGGTGGCAGCGCATTTGTCGAGTACCTCCTTTGCGGTCTGTGCGGTGGCTACCGTCAGGCCACAGATAAACAAAAGTGACAAAAAGATTCTTTTCATGTTTTGCGTTTTTGAGCGGGCAAAGTTAAGCACTTTTTCCGATAATCACAACTTTTTATGCATTTTTTTGCTTCCAGTCACACTATATTTCCTCGGCCACGGCCAGTTCCATGCCGCGCCAGAGCAGGACGAGGCGGTGGAGCATGGTGGGTTTGTAGGTGCGCTCAATGGCCACGGCCTCGGCATAGCGGGTAATTTGGTTGATGGCTTCCTCGCGGGCACGGGCCACGTCGGCATCGGTGGCACGACCCGGCAGGTACTTCAGCTCCAGGACGTAGCTGTGGAGGATGTCGGGGTAGACACCGAGACGGGGCTGGAGGTAGATGTCGGCATAGCCGCCCGCCTCGACTATAGTATCTTGACTATAGACTACAGACCTTAGACCTACAGAATCCTGACCATTGACTCCAGACCTTAGACCTACAGAATCCTGACCATAGACTCCAGACCTTAGACCTGAAACGGGCCCGGCGTCGAGTTCACTTAAAGGGAGATAAAAGTCTGTGAGGCAGGTCTGCGCCAGCGTGAAGCCGTGGACGTAGGCTTCGCCCTTCTGTTTGTTGCGCTGCGAGGAGAAGCGGCGCAAGGTCTCGGCGATAAACTCGAAGAAAGGTCGCCAAGCACCGTCGGCAGCCATGTCAGCCATGAGATGCCTACGTTGCCATTCCTCTATGGAGAGGTCGTTCTCGCGGTAGGCTTTTTCCAAGTAACCGTACATCTGCTCGCGCACCACCTGATTTGGGATGCGGAACTTGACACCCCTCATGCCACCCTTGCCTGCAATGGAGAGCATTCCGAAATAATAGAGCAGCGACACGAAGTTGTCGGGGTCGGTGATGCTCTCCGAGGGAAAGTGGTCCTTCAAGTCGGCGGTGATAGTGCCCGTCTCCACGATGTGCTGGATGATGCTCGCATTATGCTCGAAGCCCCGGTCCTTGCGGATGAGCATCCGCAGCTTGTTGTAGTCAGTGCGGATGTTCGCATCGAGCATCTTCTCGGGAAGTCCGCCGTCGTTATCTATATAATTGTACATAAAGTAGAGCACCATGTCGCTGTTGTACAATGGCGAGTCGTTGATGCACTCCAGGGCAAAGCAGTAGTTGTCGTACCATGGCTTCATCACCTCTATCAGCTCGTCGGTGGTATGTGGGAAGTTGTGGAACTGCCGGTAGTAGTCTATCATATCCCGCACCTCCTGCTCGGTGAAGCCCACCATGGCGTTGAATTTCTTATTTGTAGTGTAGTTCGTGCCTATGTTGAAGCCGCTGGTCAGGTCGTCCATCGTCACAGGGCTGACACCGGTGATGAACAGTCGCTTGATGGCGCTGTCTGAGCCTCCCTTCAAGGCGTTGAAGAACTCGCGGAAGGCCCCTGTGCCGTGGGTCTGCAGCTTGTAGGCCGTCTCGGTGCTGGGGTCGGCCAGGATGGCATTGGTGAAATGGTCGTACTCGTCGATGAAGAGGTATATCTGCTGGCCAGTGCGGCGTGCCATAGCATTGATGTGGTCTATCATGGCACGGGCCGTCTTTGCCTCCTTCAGGCCTTCCAGTGTCTCCGGTGGGAGCAGGTCGGCATAGCGGTGACAGAAGTCATTCACCTGTATGCTGCAGTGGCTGTTCATATCTTCCTCGTACCCCTCTATGCCGCCGCCTATCAGCGAGAAGTTGAGGTGGAGCACTAAGTACTTATTGTGCATCGGCGTGGGATGCTGGCCTATCCAGAGATCGCCGAAGAGGCGGTCGAAGAGGTCGGCCTTGCGCAGGTCGTAGTACTGGCGCAGCATGTTCATCAGCAGCGATTTGCCGAAGCGGCGCGGGCGGATGAAGAAGAAATACTTGTTGCTGGCTTCAATCTCGGCGATGAAGCGGGTCTTGTCAACGTAGTAGCAATTGTCGAGGCGCACATCCTCCCAGTTCTGCATCCCGTAGGGGATGCGTTTTGGTGTCCCTGTAGTCATAGCTTGCAAATTTTCGGCAAAGTTACGAAAAAAGCTTGTAAAGAGCAACGGATTTTGGAAGATTAACGCAATTCGGCCTGAAATAAAGGCAAGACGGGGATTTAGAGCCCCTTGATAAGGGGCGGCTATAATGCAGGGATATGCAAATTAGGGAGGATTGGTGAAGGAGTTAGGTTGCTAAATCGTAACCCAAAATTAGGGTTCTGGAGCAGGTTAATTATCCTTTATCGACTAAGCAAATTGGGGCAGAATAGCGCTCCTATCACCGTCCATTAATAGCCCGATTCTTATTCCGCAAACTGCTACATTTTGCATAGCGATGGATAACACAAAAGACAGTAGTTTTGCAGCCAAAAATTAAAAAAGGAGTAAGAAACATGAGAAGTACTTTCAACATTCTGTTCTACGTGAACATTTAGAGCCCCTTGGTAAGGGGCGGCTATAATGCAGGGTTATCATGGGCAGGGTTCTTGCTTAAGGCAAGCGGCAAAGCCGAGTCCGATTAACGGCACTCAGAGCCAGTTCAGTTGTAAGAAGACTATCCCGCTTGACATGTGGGACGTGAAGGGCCGCTCGAACTCTGTTCGCTTTGCCTAGCAAAGAACTGTGCCAAAGGCCGTAGTAAGGAGGCATTGCAGATTAACCGCGAACTTGACAACATCAAGGCGCAGATTATCAAGCACTATCAGCATCTTTCGGATAGAGAGGCTTTCGTGACGGCTGAGATGGTGCGCAACTCGTATCAGGGTTTTGGCAGCGAGTACGAGACTTTGCTAAGTGCTTTCGACAAGGACATTGCCAACCAGAAAAAACGTGTGGGCAAGGACAGGGCTGCAAGCACGCTTTGGGCTATGGAACGTTCGCGGAAGGATGTGGCAGAATTCATCCAGTCGCACTATCGTCGCACGGATATGTCGATGCTGGAACTAACGCCTGAGTTTATCAAGGACTTCGCCGCTTATCTTAGTACAGACCGAGGACTGGCCAATGGCACTATCTGGCAGCGATGCATGTGGCTTAAAGGTGTTGTGTTGAGGGCGCACTATAACGGCAAGATTCCCCGTCGCTCGGCCCTTGGGACGCTTGCCCCAGCAAGAACCCATTCGCGCAGTTCCACATCAGCCCCAACTGCAAGGAAAGAGAGTTTTTGACCGAGGATGAACTGAAGGCTGTCGTGACCCATGAGTTCAAGGATGACAATCTCGCCTTCGTGCGTGACATTTTTGTATTTGTGTGCTTCACCGCCCTCTCGTTCATCGACGTGAAGAACCTGACCACGGATAACATCGTGGACGTCAATGGCGACAAGTGGATTATCAGCAAGCGGCACAAGACTAATATCCCTTTCCAGGTGAAGCTGATGGACGTTCCCTTGCAGATTATCAACCGCTATAAACACCTACAGGAAGACAAACTGGTGTTCGGCAAGATGCGCTCGACCTTTGGTCGCTTGGCTCGTCCAAGAACTACTGGTCGATGTGCAAGAAACTGAAAACGGTGATGACAGCCTGCGGCATTGAGAAAACCATATCCTACCATTGTGGAAGACACTCATTCGCAACTTTAGCGCTTTCAAAAGGAATGCCCATCGAGAGTGTAAGCCGGGTATTGGGACATACCAACATTGTGACCACTCAGATTTACGCGAGTGCGCCCGTAATGGCTGCTTGATAAATGCTCCTTTGGCAAGGAGACAGGTCAGGATTCCGAGAGACCTGCTGCCGACCAGCTTATCCGAAAGGGAAACCCGACGGGGAGTGTAGCATGCTGGTAAAGCCATAAGTCAGCGAAATGCCACGCTGCGACTGAATGGCAAGGCAGAATGACAGATACGAGGATGAAGCCCGAATTGGT
>JAFVFY010000133.1 GCA_017475265.1 Prevotella sp.
CTTTGCGGTCTCCAGCAAAACAAAAGAAAACAAAAAAAAACAAGAAAAAACAATTTAATATAGGTTTTATTTGGTTTTGTTTGGTTTTATGGGGTTTTGCGTAACACCGCGAAGCGGTACCATGAATAATTCAGGCTAAACTCCTTAGAAAAAAGGAAAAAAGTCTAAGGACTCAAAGGACTAAACCATCTGAGACCAATCCTAAGAGTCCCAAATGTCCGTAGTGTTTTTCGCTAAATTAACGCGAAAAACGATACTGGATAAAAGAATTATTAGTACCTTTGCAGCCACTTTTAGTAAAAGGAGATAAAATTAAAACCATAAACAATATGAAAAAGACAATGACATTTATCAGCAGGGCGGCGGGGACGCCGGCCCTCACAGTGAGACGGGCAGCCACCGTGCTGCTCATGATGATGCTTACGACGATGACCGCGTGGGCATGGGAGGGCGACGGCTCCAAGGACAACCCCTACCAGATTTCCAGAACGGACGCAAGGTCGTGATTAAGTAAATTAATGGGAAAATTCATGGTATCACACATTAATAATTTATAAGCAATATGAACAAGAAAGTATATCAAAAGCCCCCCTTCGACCTTAACCCCATTAACAGGATAATGCGCTCGACGGCGTGAAACTGTAAAAAGGATGCCATTCATTTGATTTCATCGAACGTTGTCGCGACTCAGCAGAGTTAAAGTGAACTTTACTCTCATTCACTGCTCCAAAATTTGATTTCATCGAACGTTGTCGCGACTCAGCAGAGTTAAAGTGAACTTTACTCTGCATTCACTGCTCCAAAATTTGGAAGTGTCGGAAATAGTTCGTAACTTTGCACCCGAATATTCGATTTAATTACAATTTAGTTATGAAGACAGGTGACAGTGTATTGATTTCGCCCGAAGTGACGCACAAGAGCGACTGGACTCAGGGCACGGTAATTGACGTGGAAGACAATTCTTTCGTGGGCACGGTGATTTCTGCCGAAACACCCAGCGGAGAGATTTTCTTCGACAAAGAATATCAATTCAAACCAGCCTATTGAAGCCTATGTATGCACTGAGTTTCGATATGAACATCGCCGAACTCAAAGAGAATTACGGCGAGATTTACAATAACGCTTATTATGAGGTTCGCAAACTTCTGATTCGCGATGGATTCGAATGGATACAAGGGAGCACCTACCTCACCCGAAGCGATAATCTTACAAACTTGATGCAAGCTATCATAGACTTATCCAAGGTTGACTGGTTCCGCAAGTCCGTGCGTGACATCCGTGGTTACCGAGTAGAAGAGTGGTCAGACTTCACCGACATTGTAAGGAAGGGCTGACCACCCTTCGTATTTAATCCCCCTCAACCATAACCCCATTAACAGGATAATGCGCTCGACCTCTGGTCGCTTGCTACCAACGGGACGCAAGAACATTAAAAACAACCATAATATGAAAACAGTAAACTTTTGGCGGGCAGCGATGATGCTGCCCGTGATGCTGCTCACGACGGCGACGGCGTGAAACTGTAAAAAGAATGCCATTAATTTGATTTCATCGAATATTTGTCGCGACTCAGCAGAGTTAAAGTGAACTTTACTCTGCATTCACTGCTCCAAAATTTGGAAGTGTCGGAAATAGTTCGTACCTTTGCACCGCAAGATTCAATAACATACAAGTTTTTATGGCAACAGACAAAGTAGCATACTGGCTTGACATAGCTGACTACGACCTTGACACCGCCGAGGCCATGTACCAGACGGGGCGGTGGCTATATGTCGCGTTCATGTGCCATCAGGTCATAGAAAAGACGTTGAAAGCATATTGGTGCGGGACGCAGCCCGACGATCCGCCCTACACCCACAGCCACACGAGGCTGGCTGGGGGCTGCGGACTCTACGAGCAGATGGACGACGACCAGCGCGACTTTCTCGACCTTATCACGAACTACAATATCGACGCCCGCTACCCTGAAGACAAAGACGCTCTCTCACGCACACTAACCGACGAGTTCTGCCGACAGATGATTGACGAAACCAAACAACTGCAGCAATGGATAAAAGACAAGCTTTGACCCGTGACGAGGCCCTCGCCCTTGTCCGTCGATACAAGGAGATCATCAGCTCCCGCTTCGTCGTGGAGCCAAAGGTTATGATGTACGGCTCCTACAGCAAGGGCTACGCCAATCCTGACAGCGATATCGACGTGGCCGTCATCGTGCCCACCTATGGCGACCGCAAGCATGAGATGTCAATGGGTCTGTGGCGCGATGTCCGAAGCGTCAGCTTCCTCATCGAGCCAGTCCTTATGGCCGAAGACCGCTGGTCGCCGCTCTACGACGACGTGATGCGCACAGGCGTGGCAGTATAATCCCCCCTCAACCATAACCCCATTGAACATTGAACAACAAAACCAAGCAATGAGAAATATGAGTATCGATACTTACAAGCTGACAAGCATGGAGGAACCTTCTGACGAGGTGCTCTCCCAGCTGATGCGTGAGGCTGCTGAGGATGCCCGCGAGGCTAATGCCAAGGCAACGCAACGGTATTTTGACGAACTTCGGCAGGCCGCAAACGCCATCCCTCCATCAATTCATCACGCATTGCCAAGCGAGTGATGCAAGGTGGTCACGACGTGCCTATTCCCAAAATCATCTCGCGCTACCAGAAGTCCATCCTCAACTGCAAGCGCGTCGCTGCCATTGCCGACCGCGTCTATGTCTACGACAACTCCGTAGATGACACCGAAGCACGTTTGCTCTTCCGAATGACCGACGGCCAGCTGTTTAAACAATATACCGATGACATCCCAGAATGGGCTACGACGATACTTAAATCTAAATAACCCCAACAGGACATTGAACATTGAACATGAAATTCGACAATATGACAACACGAAACATTTCAAGGGCGGCAATGATGCTCGCCCTCATGCTGCTCACGGCCTCGACGGCGGGGGCACAGGAAGCCATCAGCGGCCTGACGTACAACACGGAGGGCGGGTACTATGAGATTCCCGATGCGGCAGCGCTCAATGCCCTTGCCGATTACGTCAATGCGGGCAACGATGCCAGCTGGAAGACGTTCAAGCAGACGGCCAACATCACCTTCAGCCATTCCAGCGACTGGAACGACGCCAGCAGCAAGGAGAGTAATTTCAACGGCATTGGCAATGACACCAAACCCTTCAAAGGCAGCTACTATGGCCAGGGATTTACCATCAGCGGAGTCCGTATGTATGTCAGAAACACGGAAGTTGGCCTCTTCCGATATGCCCGCAACGCTACCATCGACGGCATCGTCCTTACGGATAGCCGCATCACTGGCGGTACTGTTACCGGCGGCATCGCGGGCAGGACATACAAAGATGGAGGCAACTGTATTGTCAACAACTGCCATGTCCGCTCTAATGTCCTCATTCACATTTATACTGACGAAGAAGAAGTAAATTATCAAGGCGGCATCGTTGGCCATAATACCACGGGGTGCGAAGTCACCAACTGTACCAGTGCTGTTACCATTACGGGTGGCAGCCAAAGCCAGTTTTTCGGTGGCATTGTTGGCGACAATAGTGGTATCATGCGTAACAACATCGCCATTGGTGTCACCATCGGGAACATAAAAAAGTATTACGGTGCCATTGTAGGTACTAAAGGTAATTATGGCGTTCTCAGCAATAACTACTACTACGACTGCACCGTGAAGGGCCTTACAAGCAATATCGGTTGTAATGGTGCTGACATAGCAGGTGCCTTCAATGCCTCGCCCGACCACTTCACCGCAAGCGGCTCTGAGTACACCATCAAGACCGCTACCGGCTGGAACGTCTTCTGCGAATGTCTGAATCATAACGACCGCTACAGCCGCTTCAGCGGCAAGACCGTGAAGCTCGAAGCAAACATCGAGGTCAGCCGCATGGCGGGCAGCGACAGCCACGACTTCTGCGGCACCTTCGACGGACAGGGACACACGCTGACTTTCAACTACGGCACGTCCGATGCTTACTCCAACGAAGAGTACATCGCCCCGTTCCACTACGTCAGCACCGTCACGACCAACAACGTAGAAACCCCCGCAGCCATCAAAGACCTCCATGTCGCTGGCGACATCTTCACCTCGGCCAAGTACGCCGCCGGTCTCATCGCCCAGCACTGGGGAACGGTCAACGTGGAGAACTGCCGCAACAGCATGGTCATCCATAGCAGCGTCTCGGGCGAAGGCACCCATGGTGGCTTCGAGGCCATGAACATCGGCACACTGAACATCAAGGGCTGCGTGTTCGACGGCAAGCTGCTCACCACCAACGGCACCACCAACTGCGGCGGCTTCGTGGCCTGGCACTACGGCGGCACCACCAACATCAGCAACTCGCTCTACGCCCCCGCCGCACTTGAAGAAGGCGAGACAGAGGTGGGGACTGACACCAGTTACCCCAGCGCCACCTTCTTACGCAACGTCAACAACCCTAATATCACCAACTGCTACTACACCCGCGCCCTTGGCACCGCTCAGGGCAAGCAGATCTACAGCATCACGGCAGGAGAGAACATGACATCGCTCGACATTAGTGGCAGCGCCGCCACGGCATACAGCGTGAGCGACATCTCTTTCTATGCCAACAACAGCGGCCTGAAGTATGGCAACACCTGCTACGCCTGCAACGGCGACAACGTGGCCCTCACGCTGAGCCACACCACCGTACCGGCAGGCTACTCCTTTAGCAACTATGCGGTCAGTGCAGGCTCCCTTTCAGGCACGACGCTCACCATGCCCAATCAGGACGTGACCGTCAGCGCCCCCTATACCCTCAATACCTACACCATCACCTACAACCTTGCCGGTGGCAGCGTGGCAGGTGCCAATCCCACCACCTTCAGTGTAGAGAGCGAGACCTTCACGCTCATCAATCCCACCCGCACGGGCTTTATCTTCAGCGGATGGACGGGCAGCAATGGCAACACGCCACAGACCACCGTGACCATTGCAAAAGGCTCGACGGAAAACCGGACGTACACCGCCAACTGGACACCCGATGCCGCACATTTCTCCGTAAGCGGCAACGAGTACACCATCCACACCGCTGAGGGCTGGGGCGTGTTCTGCGACGCCTTGCAGGACAACGCCAACTACAACCGCTTCAGCGGCAAGACGGTGAAATTAGATGCGAACATCGGCACGGCGCAGGATCCCATCACCCGCATGGCGGGCAGCGGCACCAACCCATTCTGCGGCAACTTCAACGGTGGCGGCAACAAGCTGACCTTCTCCGCCACCGCCGCCGACAACTACTGCGCACCCTTCGCCAACGTGCAGGGCGGCAGCACCGAGGCCGCAGCCATCACCATCAGCAACCTCAACGTCAAGACCACCATCACGGCAGCTGACTACCGCCACACGGCCGGACTCATCGCCCTGCAGAGCGGCCACGTCAACGTCAGCGGCTGCAACGCCACGGTCACCATCAGTAGCTCCAAGGGCACCAACAACCCCACCGACCTCTATCCCGCCGGACTCGTCAGCCAGGCATTTTCTGGCAACGACGGCACGCTGACCGTCAGCGGTTGCACCGCTACCGGCACCATCAGCACCGACGGTAAGTACGCCGCCGGACTGGTAGGCATCGTGCAGGGCGCGGCCAGCATCAGCGACTGCGTCAGCAGCGTCACCATCAACAGCAGCATCAAGGGCGACGGCACCCACGGCGGCATCGTGGCCGTAGTCACCGGCTCGGGCACCATTACGGGCAGCGTGTTCAACGGCAAGCTGCTCACCGTCAACACGGGCGAGACGGCCACCGGCAACTGCGCCGGCTTCGTTGCTTGGGGCAACGGCACCATCAGCAACTGCCTCTACGCCCCCGCCGCCATTGAAGGCGACGAGGCCGAGGTGGTGGCTGGCACGGGCGACTATCCCAGCGGCACCTTCTACCGTGGCACAGCGCCCACCGTCACCAACTGCTACTACACCCGCGCCCTCGGTACACCCCTCCAGGGCAAGGCACCGCGCACCGTCACCGCTGGCGATAACGTCACCATCGGGGCCGTCAGCCCCGTAGGCTCGCCCGTCGAGAACGGAACCTATGCCGTCAGCGGCATCACCGCCTACACCAAGGGCATCACCCGTACCGTAGGCCAGTCCACCACGTTCTACTACGGCAGCGGCGACGCAGTGAATCTGACATTGAGCCATGCCGACCGTACCGGCTACACCTTCAGCTGCTACGCTGCCAGCAACGACGGCACACTCACAGGAACGGAGAATCCCTACACGCTGACCATGCCCGACGCCGACGTTACCATCAATGCCACATGGACTCCCATCACCTACTCCATCACCTATCACCCGAACGACGGCGAGTTCACAACCGATAAGAACAGCTTCACCATCGAGAGCGAGACCATCACCCTCGACGTGCCTACCCGCACGGGCTACACCTTCGGCGGCTGGTATGACAACAGCGCACTGACGGGCAACGCCGTGACCACCATCGCCCACGGCTCCACGGGCGACGTGGAATTGTGGGCCAAGTGGACGCCCATCACCTACAGCATCACCTACAATGCGGGCGAGGGTGCTACCTTCTCCACCGACAAGAACAGCTTCACCATCGAGAGCGAGACCATCACCCTCGATGTGCCTACCCGCAAGGGCTACACCTTTGGCGGCTGGTACAACAACAGCGCACTGACGGGCAATGCTGTGACCACCATTGCCCACGGCTCTACTGGCGATGTGGAATTGTGGGCCAAGTGGACGTCCAACACCTACACCGTGCATTTCGACGGCAACGGAGCCACCGGCGGCTCGATGGACAACCAGACCTTCACTTATGACGCAGCGCAGAACCTTACTGCCAACGCCTTCACCCGCGCCTTCATCGTGACCTACAGCTACAACGAGGCTACGGGTGGCAACAACGATGCTACCGCTACTGCCACCGCCACCTTCAACGGCTGGGCAACGACTGCCGACGGCACGGTGGCTTATACCAACCAGCAAAGCGTCAGAAACCTCGCCGCCACCGGTACCGTCAACCTCTACGCCAACTGGACGGACGGCAACGTCACCTTGCCTACGCCGACCAAGACAGGCTACACCTTCGGCGGCTGGTATAGCGATGCAGGGCTGACGGCCAGCGTCGGTGCTGCCGGTGCGTCCTATACACCGAGTGCAAACATCACCCTCTATGCCAAGTGGACGCCCATCACCTACACCATTACCTACGATCTCGACGGCGGCACGGTGGCCACGGCTAATCCCACCACTTATAATATAGAGACGGAGACCTTCACGCTGACCAACCCCACCAAGCCGGGCTATTTCTTCGCCGGATGGACGGGCAGCAACGGCAGCACGCCGCAGCCCACCGTCACCATTGAGCAAGGCTCTATCGAAAACCGCACCTATACCGCCAATTACGAAGATTTCTTCTCCGTAGGCGGCCTCACCTTCCGAAACACGAGCGGAACGGAGGTGAAGGTCACTGTCTGCAACAGCAACCTGACGGCTGTCACCATCCCCGCTACCGTCACCTATAAAGAAGCGACGTACCCCGTCACCGCCATCGATGTGGATGCCTTCAACGGTTGTACCGCCCTGAAATTCATTATCTTAAATGCGAGTACACCCCCATCATTGGGTTCCGGCGCGTTCAACAGTTGCAACGCCCTCACCGACATCTACGTGCCAGCAGGCTCCACAGAGACATACAAGACAGCCACCAACTGGCAATCCTACGCCGACAAGATACAGGGCTGTGACGGTATCTGTGGCGAAACCGTGTTGTGGACATACAACAGCGACAGCAAGACCCTCACCATCTTTGGCATAGGAGCAATGGCTAACTACGATTTCGGGGATGATCAACCCTGGGATAACTATCGTGACAACATCATGACGGTCGTCATTCGTGATGGCGTGACCAGCATCGGCAACTATGCCTTCTCATATTGCACCGGCTTGACCACCGTCTTCATGGAGGCTACCACCCCGCCCACGCTGGGCGACTATACATTCAATGGATGCCGTACACTTTTTGGCATCTGTGTACCTGCTAACAAGGAGGGCGACTACAAGAATGCCAACGGCTGGTCGGCCTACGCCGACAAGATATTTGTCATCGACGGCACCTGTGGCGACGGCGTGTATTGGTCGTACAACAGCACCGGCAAGGTTCTCTCCATCTTCGGCGGAGGAGCCATGGCAGACTTGAGTTCTGGCCAACCCTGGGCCAGCTATCGTAACGACATCACGATGGTTGCAATCGGTGATGGCGTAACGACCATCGGAAAGATGGCCTTCAATAACTGCACCGGCTTGACCACATTCACCATTCCCGCCAGCGTGACGAGCATTGGCGGCTCGGCCTTCAGTGGCTGCTCCAGCTTAGCCACAGTCTTCATGCTGGCTACCACCCCGCCCACGCTGAATTCTGGGGTGTTTGATAATTGCTCTGCCCTCACCGCCATCTACGTACCTACCGGCACCGCAGAGACCTACAAGACAGCCACCAACTGGTCGGCCTACGCCGACAAGATAGTTGCCTTTGACGGCAGATGTGGCGACAATGTATATTATTCGTACGACAGCGACAGCAAGACCCTCACCATCTTCGGCAAAGGAGCAATGGCGAATTACAATTTCTGGGGTGATCTACCCTGGTATTGTGACGAATTTACGACACTCAACATCCTCGATGGCGTGACGACCATCGGCGAGTATGCTTTCGTGTTCTGCTCCAGTCTGACTACCGTCAACATTCCTGCCAGCGTGATGACCATCGGCGAAGGTGCCTTCGTGTTCTGCTCCAGTCTGACTACCGTCAACATTCCTGCCAGCGTGACGACCATCGGCTACGGTGCCTTCCAGTACTGCACCGGCCTGACCAGCATCACCATCCCCGTCAGCGTGACAAGTATCGCCGACCAGGTCTTCGCCAACTGCTCCAGCCTGACCAGCATCAACATCCCTGCCGGCGTGACGAGCATCGGCAACAGTGCCTTCGCTGGTTGCACCGGCCTGAACGCCTTTACGGTTGACAACGGCAACACGGCATTCGTGAGCGAGGACGGAGTGCTGTTCAATAAAGCCAAGACCACGCTCATTCAATATCCTGCAGGTAACAGCAGGGCTGCCTACACCATCCCCAATAGCGTGACAAGCATCGGCGGCGGCGCTTTCAACAGCTGCACTGGCCTGACCAGCATCACCATCCCCGCCAGCGTGACAAGCATCGGCGACGTTGCCTTCCAGTCCTGCACCGGCCTGACCAGCATCGAAATTCCTGCCAGCGTGACAACCATCGGCGACTGGGTATTCTCGTCCTGCACCGGCCTGACCAGTGTCGAAATTCCTGCCAACGTGACAAGCATCGGAGAAGGGGCATTCTTGTCCTGCACCAGCCTGACCAGCATCACCATCCCTGCCAGCGTGACGAGCATCGGCAACCATGCCTTCGACGGCTGCACCGGCCTGACCAGTGTCGATATTCCTGCCAGCGTGACAACTATCGGTCAAAATGCCTTCACATTTTGCACCGGCCTGACCAGCATCACTATCCCCGCCAGCGTGACCAGCATCGGCGGCAGGGCTTTCCAGAATTGCACCGGCCTGACCACAGTCTTCATGCAGGCTGCGACGCCGCCCACGCTGGATTATGGGGCGTTTAATGATTGCTCAGCCCTTACCGCCATCTACGTACCTACCGGTACCGCAGAGGCCTACAAGGCTGCCACAAACTGGTCGGAATACGAAGCCAAGATTCAGGAAAATGACATAGTCATCGCCCTGGCTGACAACGCCGACAACAGCAGTCTCATCGCTGGTGTCAATGGCCTGACGCTCAGTGTCACCCTTGCAGGTCGCACGCTCTACAAGGACGGCGACTGGAACACGCTGTGCCTGCCCTTCGACGTCAGCATCACGAGCGGTACGCTCAGCGGCGACAACGTTGTGGCCATGACGCTGAACAGCACCACCAGCAACCTGAATGACGGCACGCTGACGCTGAACTTCGACGCCGTAGCCACCACCGGTGAACAAGCTGGCCTTATCCCCGCAGGTACGCCGTTCATCATCAAATGGGCCTCGAAGGAGTCGCCCGCCACGAACCTCGTCAACCCCGTGTTCAGCGGCATGACGATTGACAACAGCGCGGAGGCCATTGCCCGCAAGACCGTCACATTTGGAGGCGTCTCGTTCGTCGGCACCTACAATCCCGTCATCATCCCCAGCGGTGGCGACAACACCAAGCTCTACCTCGGTGCCAACAACACGCTCTACTGGCCCAATGACGCCATGACCATCGGTGCCTTCCGCGCCTACTTCCACGTCAGCGGTGCCGCCGGCGTCCGCCAGTTCGTGCTGAACTTCGATGGCGACGGCGAGGCACAGGGAATCAAGGAAATTGACGATTTACCGATTTACGATTTACGATTTGAGGCTGGCGCGTGGTACACCATAGACGGCGTGAAGCTCGACGGGAAGCCGACGAAGAAGGGACTGTACATCCACGGAGACCGCA
>JAFVFY010000134.1 GCA_017475265.1 Prevotella sp.
AACTGACACTAAATAAAGTTGACAATTGGAAACGATGTTTTTAGTAAAACAGATAAATACAACAAAGACAGATAAAAACCATTCGTCTTGTTTTTCTCAGTATTTCTTGTTTTTTCCTGTATTTCTAAAAAACAAAAAGTGTAAACCATTTGACTACTTAATTAAATCACAGTTCCTAAGATATAAATAATCCGTGAAAATCCGTGAAATCAGTTTTAATCCGTTGTTTTTCCAAATTTCAGTGAATTAATGTAGGTTAGTGGAATGAGAAGAATTAGTGATGACCTTCAGCGTGGTGGTGTCACAAAGGAACACTGAGTTCAGGCCCTGTTGTTCCTGTGCCGGGTCGCCACAGTAGTCATCGCCCACCTGCCACTGTTCGTGGGTCAGACTGGCCTCGCCGCCCCATGCCCAGAAGTTACATCCGTAGACCATCGGTTCGCTCTTGATGAGGGAGAACACGAAGTCGTAGTAGCGGTCGCGCCCCGTGGTGGGTGAGCCCGGTGCAAACACGAATCCGTCACGCGGGTAGCCGAACTCCTCGATGACCAATGGCTTCTGCAGTCGCTCGGCGATGTCCGTATGGCGACGAATATAGTCAGCAGTATTCTGGCAGGCACGCTCCACATTCTCTTGCAGCGAGTCCTTGTTGACCCAGCTCCAGTTCAGGGGCCATACGTGGGCGTTCATATAGTCGATGTTGGGGTCGGCACAGATTTGCTCGTAGAGGTCGGCATCTTCCTCACAGCCCCAGATACCCTCGCTGCCTATGCTGATGAGATGTCTCTTGTCAAGGCTGCGTATCAGCGCCGATGCCTTGCTGAGCCATTTTGCGAAAGGTGATTTGGCTTCCTGGCTGAAAGCACGCGGCTCGTTACCTATCTGCCACGACATGATGGTGGGGTCGTCAATGTAGGCCACATCCGTATAGCGGTTGGTACGGCCGATGATGTCGCGAACATATTGGTAGAACAGTTCGTGGGCCTTTTCGTTGGTGGCATATTGGC
Source organism: Prevotella sp. (assembly GCA_017475265.1). GTDB lineage: Bacteria > Bacteroidota > Bacteroidia > Bacteroidales > Bacteroidaceae > Prevotella. The sequence continues at coordinate 1,008 of JAFVFY010000134.1, forward strand.
TCATAGCCTGCATGAAAGCAGGATAGCCCACATCATCGGGCCTGGGCATGGGCTTCCCCTCTGCCTGCTCCAGATAGAAGCCATAGCCACCGCTCCACTCCCACGAGTTGTTCAGGTAGAGCACGGCTTTCATGCCTCGTTCACCCATCTGTTGCAACAGATAGTCGAGCCCCGCCAGGATGGTGTCGTTGTAGACGCCGGGAGCCTCCTGTAGCGTTGGCTCCACCTTTGTCTTCACTCCGCGTCGGCCGTCGCTCCCTACGAGAATACGCAGGTTGTCCAGTCCCAGCTCGTGCAGCTTGTCCAGCTCACGGCACAGTCGGTCCCTGTCGCCGCCCTGACCCTCGGAACCCAGTATGGCTCCGTACCAGAAGTTGGTGCCCACGAAGCGATATTCTTTACCATCGAGCACGAAGCCCGCTCCTTGTCTTTCGACGAAGCCACTAGCTTTCTCTTCGCCTTTCTGTGTGCAGCCTGTTAGCAGCACCGCTGCCATCAGCAGCAAAATAGTCCTTAATCTCCTCATAATTCTATATTTGTCTTAACGTTTGGCAAAGATAGATATTATATTTGGGAAAACATGAAATAACACGTTTTTTAACAAAGTGTCAGTATTGGCAAAGATTGTGTGTCTTTCCTTGTCCAAATCCTAGTAACTTTGCCACAGATTTAAAACATAGAACGATGACAACATTTGAACAGAAGGTTAAAGCCCTGCGCCAGCAGCACGAAGCGCTGTTGACAAGAAGGAACGAACTGGTAACAACTGCTGACGGCAATTTCGGGACATTCCGCTTTTCACAGAATGGTATCTATGAGAAGTACCGCTTTCCCGTGCTAACGGCTGAGCATATACCATTGGAATGGCGATACGACTTCTCGGAAAAGGATAACCCTTTCCTCATGCAGCGCATCATGATGAATGCCGTGTTCAATGCTGGAGCCGTCAAGCTGGATGGCCGCTACTTGTTGGTATGCCGTGTGGAGGGTGCCGACCGTAAGTCATTCTTTGCCGTGGCCGAAAGTCCCAATGGCATTGACAATTTCCGCTTCTGGGAGGAACCCTTGACCATGCCCGAAGCTCCTGAATTATCCTCTGCTTCGGGAAAGTCGGGAGGGGTTGCCACGAATATCTATGACATGCGTATCACCCAACATGAGGATGGCTGGATCTACGGTGTGTTTTGTGCTGAGCGTCACGATGACTCGCAGCCTGGCAATCTCTCTGCTGCTACGGCCACGGCTGGCATTGCCCGTACGAAAGACCTGAAGACCTGGGAGCGCCTGCCAGACCTGATAGCAAAGAGTCAGCAGCGCAACGTCGTGCTACACCCGGAGTTCGTTACGTCACCCCTCACCCCTAAAAAGTACGCTTTCTACACCCGCCCTCAGGATGGCTTTATTGATACGGGCTCAGGTGGCGGCATCGGATGGGCGCTTGTAGACGACATCACCCATGCAGAGGTGAAGGAAGAGAGTATCATCTATGCCCGTCACTATCACACCATTACTGAGGTGAAGAACGGCGAAGGACCGCATCCGCTGAAGACGGCGAAAGGCTGGCTGCATCTGGCTCATGGCGTGCGCATGACAGCTGATGGTCTGCGCTATGTATTATATATGTATATGACTGCCCTCAACGACCCCACCCGTGTCATCGCCCGGCCAGGCGGCTATTTCCTGGTGCCGGAGTGTGACGAGTATGTAGGCGACGTGATGAACGTGGCGTTCTCCAATGGCTGGATTAAAGACGACGATGGGAGAGTGCTTATCTACTATGCCTCTGCCGACACCCGTCTGCATGTCGCCGTCTCGACCATCGACCGTCTCATCGACTACTGTATGAACACTCCCGAAGACGGGCTGACCACTGGTGCCAGTGTGGAGACCATCAAGAGACTTATTGAAAAAAACAAGGCACTCTAGTTCTCATTCTTTGCCGTCAACGGTCGTAAAAGCTTACGTATTGTTGAAATTTGAAAGAAAAGGAGTGGAATAATTTGGTGTTTCAGAACTTTTGTGTACCTTTGCAGCCAGTTATGGAAAAACACAATTTCGTTACCATCGCCGGACTGACCCGCGAGAAGATACTCTACATGATAGAGCTGGCACAGGAGTTTGAGCGCCACCCCAACCGCGAACTGCTGAAGGGCAAGGTCGTAGCCACGCTGTTTTTTGAGCCAAGTACCAGAACCCGCCTTTCGTTCGAGACGGCAGCTAACCGACTGGGAGCAAGGGTGATAGGTTTTGCTGACCCGAAGGTGACCAGCGGCACGAAGGGCGAGACGCTGAAAGACACCATCCTAATGGTGGCCAATTATGCCGACGTCATCGTCATGCGCCACTACATCGAGGGAGCCGCGCAGTATGCCTCGGAGGTATCGCCCGTGCCCATCGTCAACGCTGGCGACGGTGCCCACCAGCACCCCTCGCAATGTATGCTTGATCTCTACAGTATCTACAAGACGCAGGGCACGCTCGAGGACCTTAATATATATATGGTGGGCGACCTGAAGTACGGACGCACGGTGCACTCGCTGCTCATGGCCATGCGCCATTTCAACCCCACGTTCCACTTTGTGGCACCGAAAGAGCTGGCCATGCCCAAGGAGTACAAGCTCTACTGCGACGAGCACGGCATCAAGTATCAGGAGCATACGGCCTTCAACGAGAAGGTCATCCAGGATGCCGACATCGTCTACATGACCCGCGTGCAGAAGGAACGCTTCTCAGACCTTATGGAATATGAGCGCGTGAAAAATGTCTACATCATGAACAACGACACGCTGCGCCTGGCAAAGCCCAACATGAAAATCCTGCATCCGCTGCCCCGCGTGAACGAGATTGCCTACGAGGTGGACGACAATCCCCATGCCTACTACATCCAGCAGGCCGCCAACGGTCTCTTTGCCCGCGAGGCCATCTTTGCTGATGTGCTCGGTATCAGCCTCGACGAGGTAAGGGCAGACAATACCATCCTGTAAATCGTTATAAGTTGTTAAATATTTGTACCCTTCGCTTGCCGTTCCAAGTTTTATTACTACCTTTGCACCCGCAAAACCAATAGATAGGTAAAGCGCCTCCTAAAAGGTCGGTTCATCTAACGGTTAGGATACAAGATTCTCAATCTTGGCATAAGGGTTCGATTCCCTTACCGACTACCAAAAAAGCCCTGTAAATCTAGGATTTACAGGGCTTTTTCTTTTAGCAAGGTGTACTAAAAGGGTACAAATATTACCAAAGGGCAACTTTTCCCACCGCTCCGAGGTCGAGGGTTGCGGTGGTCACTCCGAGAGCCTGAAATACACGGCTCATGGTCGGGATGCTGATGCTGTAACCCTTTTCAATGCGTGATATTTGGGCACGCTGAACACCTATCCTTTCGCCCAATTGTTCTTGTGTGAGGTTCTGTTGCAAACGAGCTTTCTTGATAGCCTCGCCTATCCTGTAGGCATGGACGGCCTCGGCCACACGCCTTTCGTGCTCGTCACGATCCTTGGTGCCAATGGGGCCTAACGCCTTGTCGAGCACCTCCTCCATACTGTACAACTTGAATTTTCCTACCTGTTCCATACTATCCTTTCTTTGCGTTAAAATACTCCTGCCTTATCCTTTCGGCCTTGGCAATCTCTTTCTTTGGTGTTTTCTGGGTCTTCTTGATGATGCCGTGCGTGGCAACCACCAGCGTGTCAGTCTGGGTGTCCCAGAAAGCAAACAGCCGGTACTTAACTTTGTTGCACAGTGTGCGGAATTCCCAGATCTCCGTACCCTCCAGTTTGGAGAAGATGACGGCGTTACGCTCACCTTCGGCAATCCTGTGAACATTGTCGAGCACCTTCTTCATGGCAACTTTTGGCAGACTAAGAACGAACTCCTGAGCCTCCTCCAACATCACCAACTCAAATCTCGCAATCATCTCAGATTCGTTTTGTCGGTGCAAAGGTAATCATTTGTTTCGGTATCACGAAACATTTTGGAATTTATTTTTCTGTTAGCTTTCATTATTAACATTTCAAGTTCGAATGCTGGCCATTTTCTATACAGGCCGTTTTTCTAACCTTACAGCACATTTTTTTGCGCACCTGCATAACCCCTATAACGACTGGCTCTCCCTGTCTGTAGTCTAAGGTCTGTAGTCTAAGGTCTGTAGTCTAAAGTCTGTAGTCTAAAGTCTGTAGTCTAAAGTCTGTAGTCTAAAGTCTGTAGTCTAAAGTCTGTAGTCTAAAGTCTATAGTCGAGGGTACTGTGGTCGTATCCCCGCACCCCTGCCGAGGGCAAATTGCGGCGGGGTGTAATAAGTAAAGTTTTATAGGAAAGTCGCTAGTACGTGAGCATAGGCGACCTTTATTAGTGTAAGCTTGCTGATCAAAGTGCGTGGGTTTGCTGAACCTCCTTGGCTGGTTTGCTGAGCAAAGTCAGCAGGTTATGCTGAGTTGCCATTCTGGATTATCTTAGTTAAAGAATGTAAATGCTATAAACCTTTTTCTGGGATGTGCGTCAAAGAATTAGAAATCAGGATAACAATCAGGATAACAAACTTTAAAAAACTAATGATTATGAAAAAGATTGTATTAACAGTGGTTGCCATGATGGCATTAACGTTCTCCTTTGCTGAGACAAAGAGTAACGAAGTAGACAAACGGTTTGACATGAACTGCAGCATGTATCGACTCTCCATTGCGCTCGACTTGGACGAGTCTCAGCTGGACGAAGTAGAAGAGATTCAGAACAGCTTCAGCGACGAGATGCAGTCATTAGCCACATTGAAAGGACCTCGGCTCAGGTACGGCATCCATCAGGCTGTTAGAAGGGATGCCCAGCAGATGAAGCAGGTGCTCAACGACAAGCAGTTCAACACCTACATGCACTTGCTCTTTACTACTCTCCGCAACAGGGAACTCTAAAAGAAAAGGTAGAAAGCACAACAACGGGAGGACGCAAATCCTCCCGTTGTTGTTAAGTGAGTTCTTACTACTCGTTCTTGAAGCCGTAGCCATTGGTGAAGCCACCATTGCTCAGCACGTTGGGCGTAAAGGGCCAGTAGTGCAGGGGAGCCGAGACGTAGTCGTACTCGTAGAAGAGGTACTTCTCGTACTCGTCGCGGTTGGACAGCAGGGTGCTTCCCCATTCGGCAGCGGTGTAGCCGTCGGCCACGAGGGCAGCCTTCTCAGCGTCGGAAAGCTGGGTGAAGAGTCCCTGAATGGCCAGGTTGGTAAGGGTGTTGCCCTTGTAGTCCAGACCGTAGGCCGACCAGTCGTCGTTCACGCCGCGCCATCCCGGGAAGAGAATGGGGTCGTTCTCCTTTCCGGCCGGGCACTGTGCGGTGAGGCGATGCTTAACGGCAGCCTTTGCATCGACCATCTTCGTATAGACTTGTGAGGAGATGACGTTACCGTTGTCAAACTTGTAGTAGCCGTTGCTTGCCAGTCCGTCCATCATCTTTGTGGTCAGCTCCTTGATGGCCTTGATCTTCTTGGCGATGAGACCTGTGCGGATGAGCACCTCGCGACGGTCACCCTCTCCAGCGAACTCAAAGCCACGCTCGTCGATGATGGCCTCTAAGAGCGAACCCTCATTGGCAATGAAGCCATCGACATTTGCCTTACCGGCCGGGAAGGCACGGGTGCGGATGATGGTGAGATACTGCTTGGCCTCGGCATCGGCACCCATTACGGCGCAGGCCTCGGCATAGCCTAAGTAGATTTCAGAAAGACGCATGTAGGGGCCGTTGATGCCCGACTTACGCTGGTTGGCCGTCCACACCTTCGTCTGACGGTTCTCGTCCCACTTGTTGTAGGAGATACCGCCACCCTTGCCCTGCGAACCGGGGTTGAAGGGCAGCAGGATTTCGGTGCCGTTGCCACCATCGCTGGCGGTCACGGTACAGGAAACGTCGCGGCGCATGTCATTGGGGTCAAACATACCATAATAGAAAGCAGGGTTGATGCGTCCCTGACCGTAGTTCTTACAGGGGTAGTTGTTCTTCGAGCCTCCAGTGGCGGGACGTCCGAAGCTGTAGGGACGTGCGTCGTTGCCGGCCCCCTGTGCTATCGACACCTCGTATATGCTCTCGTCGGCAAAGCCGTTGTCGTCTTCGTGCATCTGCTGGAAGAAGTACTGGTAGGGGTTGCCGTAGGTACGTCCGCTCTCGTCGGCACGCGGGTCGGTGGTGTGGAATACAGCTGAGCCGGGGTTGTCGATGACGGCCTTGAAATACTTCTGGGCCAGCTCGTAGTACTTCTTATAGTCGGAGCGGCGGCCGTAGGCAGCACCGTTGTTCTCCTTGCCCATGGTCTCGAAGGTCAGGGTGTTGCCTTGGCCATCGGTGCGTGGCGAGAGGTCGCCGCGACGGGTCTGGTAGCCGCCGGCCTCGAGGGCGATACGTCCGATGAGACCCTCGACGTAGGTACGCGAGAAGTAGTTCTTGCCCGGAATGCCGGGGATGCTGCCCAGACGATACATCACTGGAGCGGCCTGCTGCAGCTCATCAAGGATGACGTCGTAGATGGAGTCACGTCCGCAGAGATTACCGCTGTCGGTAGCCTTGCCACTGAGATAGGGCACGTCGCCGAAATACTTTAGCAGTTCGCGGTAGGCGGTTGCTTTCAGTGCAATGGCCTCGCCGTAGAGCTGACCCATGGTACACTCCTTGCCGTCGGTGAGCATCTGCTCGAAGCCTTCGGAAGTCTGGATGGACTGCACCACGATGTTGGCCTTGTTGATGACGGAGTAGAGCGAGGCATAGGTGTCGTCCTCCTTCTGATAGGAAAGGAGGGCATACTCGCCAGCGTACTTGCCGTTCTGGTAGAAACACTCTGGATAGTGGCGTCCGGGCTGTGCCTCGAACTTCTCGGGGTGGCGCTCAATGTCTGAGCCAGCCACGTCGGCGGCATAGAAGAGTCCGTCGCCGAACACCTTGTTCTGTGCGGCGTTGATCCATTCGGCGTAGGCACCCTCAAGGGCTGCGCGTGCCGTCTCGCTGGTGGAGAATACGAAGGCGGCATCGGTCTTCGACGGGGAGTCGGTCTCAAGGAAATCGCTGCAACTTGTCAGGGCTGCGCCGATAGCGCAGCATACGGAACAAGCGAGGAATGATGATTTATATGCTTTGGTAATCATAATATTCAAAAATCAATTTTCAATGTTCAATTAGAATGAAACGTTAAGACCGAAGGTGTAGGTGCGGGCACGGGGATAGGAGTTCCAGTCGTAGTTTGGCACGGGGAAGCCGTCCTGACCGCCGGGGCGTGTGTTCACGTCGGGGTCGATGCCGTCGTAGCCTGAGAGGCAGAAGAGGTTACCGCCGGTGAAATAGAGGCGCAGGTTGCTGATGCCCACCTTCTTGGTGAGGGTCTTCGGCAGGGTGTAGCCCACGGTGAGGGTGTTCAGGCGCAGGTAGCTGGCATCCTCGATGAACTCAGAGGAAACCATACCGTACTCGCAGTAAGGCAGAGCATGCTTTGCACCGCTGTTGAGGGCTGCCAGGGCGGAGGGGTCGGTGACGGGCTTCAGGTCGCCGTTGCCGTCAACGTCGAAGATGCGGAAGCAGTCGTCGATGAGTGCCAGACGGTTCCAACCGTAGCTGGTGTTCTTGTTACCCATCATGGAGTGCATGGCATTGGCGTTGTAGACATCGCCGCCAATCTGATAGGTAAAGCCCACCGAGGCATCGAAGCCCTTGTAGTTGGCGTTCAGGTTCAGACCGCCAGTGTGCTGTGCCATGGTGTGGCCGATGACGGTGGCATCGTCCTCGGTGACGGTACCGTCGCCGTTAGTGTCCTCAAACTTCATCACGCCAGGGAAGGCAATCTGGCCCTCGGGACGGTTGAAGTACTGGCCGCCGCTGTAGTTCACCACACCCTGAATGTCAGGCACGCCGGGCTTCAGCGTCCACACGCCGTCCTGCACGTTGAAGTCGTCGACGGTGTAGAAGCCTGCTGCCTTATAACCGAAGATGGTTCCCACAGGCTCATCCTCGCGGATGATGTAGTCGTTGTAGGGACGTTTCATCGACGAGCCCCAGTCGGTATGGGTGTCGGCATTGACGCCATCGACCACCTTCTCCACATTATTCTTATTATAGTTGTAGGTGGCGTTGACGCTCAGGTTGAAGTCCTTCGAGCGGATAATCTCGTAGAAGATAGCAAGTTCCAGACCCTTGTTCGAGGTTTCACCCACGTTCTGGTACTGGTAGCTGTGGCCCGTCGTCTCGGCCACGGGCACCTTCATGAGGATGTCCTTCGTAGAGTTCCAGTAAGCCTCGATGCTACCGCGCAGCTTGCCATTCCAAAAACTGTAGTCAATACCGAGGTTGCGGCTGGTGGTGGTCTCCCACTTCAGGTCGGGGTTGGCCAGGATGTCGCCGGGCTTGAAGGTCACGGTGCGCTTGTCGCCGTTCCAGGTCACCTCGGGCACCCAGTATTCCTTCCAGAGTGAGGCATCGATGTCGTCGTTACCCGACGTACCGTAGGAGAGACGCAGCTTCAGGTTGTCAAGCCAGTTGCGGGTGGAGGCCATGAAAGGCTCGTCGCTCAGGCGCCAACCGATGGCTGCCGAGGGGAAGTAGCCCCAGTGGTTGTTGGGAGCGAAGTTCGAGCTACCATCGGCACGGAACGTAGCGGTGAGGAGGTAGCGGCCCAGATAGTCATAGTTCACACGACCGAACCACGAGAGAGTGTGCTTCGGGTCACCCTGGGTGTTGTAGAAGTCGGAGACCTTTTTCGTCTGGTCGTAGTAGTCGTCCTTCATGTTGTACATCTGGATGAGGCCGAAAGCACGGTCCATGTCGAACTCAGAGGGGAAACCGGCGCCGGTCATGCGGCTGCTGTTCGACTTCGAAGCAAGCACCTCGTTACCGGCGAGCAGCGACAGCGAGTGGTCTTCACCCAGACCCTGCACCTCATAGTTCAGCGTGGTGGCCCAGCGAACGTTGTAGCCGTCGCCCTTGGTGAGCTGTGCCTGGTTGTAGGGGTTGGTCGATTGACCGGCATCCCAGTAGCGTGTCTCGGTCCAGTTGCGGCCCAGCGACAGTTCGCTCTTGGCGGTGAGCCCCTGCAGCACGTTCCACGTCAGGCTACCCATGCCACGCACGCGCTGGCGCTTGGTAATATTGGTGTAGTTGTCGATAATGGCCGTGGGGTTGTAGGCTTCTTCCACGCTGTTGCTACCCATGGAGAGCAGAGACGATTTGTCCTTTCCCAGAGGATTGTCGATGGGACGGTAGCCATAGACGGAGTTGCCCGAGGCATAGTCGAAGTTGGTGCCCTCGAACTTCATCTCGCCATAGCGGAGGTCTGCGTCGAAGGTCAGGTTCTTCGTAATCTTCTGCGAAATCTTGAAGTTGCCGCTCCAGCGCTGGAAGCCCGACTTGATGCGGATGCCGTCGTCCTTCAGGTAGGAGACGGTAGCGTAGTACTTCGTGTTCTGGTTACCGCCAGAAAGCGACAGGTCGTGGTTCCACGAGCCGGCGGTTTTCATCACATCATCGACATAGTTGTGAACACCCATCGACTTGTATTCGTTGAGGTGGTTGCCATACTTTGAACCCAGTCCAAAGTACTCGGCGATGCCGTCCTCCTCGTTGTTAGCATAGGCCGTAGCATAGCTCCAAGTATGAAGTACGTAGTCATAAGCGTTCATCACGTCGAGTACCTTCGGGTTTTTCTTGATCTGGTAGTACATGTTGTACTTCACGCGGGTCTTGCCGTCGCCATTCGAGCCTTTCGTGGTCACGAGGATAACACCGTTGGCACCACGGGCACCATAGATGGCGGTCGAGGCACCGTCCTTCAGCACGTCAATCGACTCGATGTTGTCGGCGGGGATGTCGCTGATGTCGCTCACCTGCACACCGTCGACGATGAAGAGCGGGTCGTTGCTTTGCGTGATGGAGCCGCCACCACGTACACGGATGCTCATCGTTGCTCCGGGACGACCGTCCTGAGAGGAGACGCTCACGCCAGGCAGCTGGCCTTGCAGTGCCTGTGCCACGTTGGCCACAGGATTGGCGGCCAGTTTGTCGCCGCTGACAGAAGCTACGGCTCCCGTCAGGTCCTTGCGCTTCATCGTGCCGTAACCGATGACCACAACGTCCTCAAGTGTGGTATTGTCTTCCTCCAGCGTAACGCTGATGTTCGACTGGCTACCCACCTTGATGCTCTGGGGCTTGTAGCCCACATAAGAAATGCTAAGGGTCGTCTGCGGCGAGACGTTGGTCAGCGTGAAATTACCGTTAAGGTCGGTAACGGCACCAGCGCCCTTGCCGGCAGCCACGGTCACACCAATCATCGGCTCCCCACTGGCGTCCTTCACCGTGCCTTTGACGGTCTGCTGTGCAGAGACAGCAAGGCACACCATAGGCATAAGCAAAGCCATTGAGGCTCTCTTTAATACATACTTCATAAAGTTTAATAAGGTTAATAAATTATTAGTAGTTAGTTAAAAGTGGTGCAAAGGTACTACTATTTTGTTAAACAGCAAAAAAATTAAGATTTTTTGATATTGACCGGCACCACGAGCTTAATGGTTATGTTGCGGCCCATGTTGTAGACACCCTGTCGGCCGGTAACGCTGTTTACGTCAGCATATTTCAGACGGCTCAGATGATTCTGATAGGCTCTATTCAGCAGATTGTCGGCTGTTACGTACAGTTCGGCTATCTTTTTGCCATTCCAGGTTACGTCGGTGCCTGCCGAGAGGTTCAGTAGCGTATAGCTTGGCGTCGCGGTCTCCGTATCGTCTACGGCATAGACGTGGTTTTGTTTCAAGAAGCACTCCAGTCCTGCTGAGATGTAGAGGTTGTCGGCAGATAGCCCCTTTGCATGGTGGAGGTGATGCGAATGATAACCCATGGTGGGATGCTGGTGGTGAAGCAGCTCCCACTTCAGTTCCGTTGTCCAGCGAGGCGCGGGCGTATAGGGCAGATAAGCTGTCTCGGCTCCCTCCGAATGGAGGGAGGACTGTGACTGATGAAGCTGGCGGGCATCAACATAGGAGAAGGTGTTCTCGAAGTGGAGCGAGTGAACGGGGTGGAAGTCGATACCAGCCTCGAAGCCCAGTAGGCGGGCATCGCCCTGAGTGTAGCTGTAGACGGGCTTTTCCTCTATTTCTCTTCCATCCCCTTTCAGGAAGATGTAGTTATCGATGCGGTTGGCAAAGAGTGCCAGTTGTGCCGAAACATAGCGCGAGGTGAAGTCGATTCCCAGGTCGGCCTGCAGACTGTATTCTGGCTTCAGTTGCTGGTTGCCCAGTTCGTAACGCAGGGCTCCTTCGTGTGAGCCATTCGACCCCAATTCGCTCATGTTGGGTGCCCGGAAGCCGCGCGCCACATTCAGGCGCAGGTTCAGGTGGTCGTTCATGTTCCATACTGCTCCCACACTACCCGTCACGCCATTGAAGTTACGACTGAAGTCGGTAAAGCGTATCTTGTCATCTTCCATTAACTCCTCACCCCTTAAATGACGATGATCCACGCGTACGCCTCCGTTCACCGTCCATCGGTTCAGTTGTTTGCTGGCGGTAGCATAGAGGCCGATGTCGAACAGACGATAGGCAGGAATAAGGAACTCCTCGCCTAGGTTTTGTGACTGTTGCCACATGCCCTGAATGCCAGCCGACAGCTTCCAACCGGTGAACTCATGGGTCAGGTAGCGTAGGTCGTAGGTCAGGGTATGGAGCTTGAAGTAGAGGGCTGGCTCAAGGTCGCCTCCGTGTTCATGCTCATGTTCGTGTTCATGCTCGTGTTCCTCTTCGGCTTCATGCTCATGTTCGTGATGATGGGGTTCCTCAAACTCCTGACGGCGGTTCTGTTGGTAGCCTATGATGGCCTTCAGCCAACCGTGAGAGAGATTCAGCGAGTTGTCCCACACAAGTTTGTTGTGCATCACCTGTTGGTAGGGTAGGGACTTGCTGTAACTCGTCGGGGAAACCGACGAGCGCTCTAATTCGCCGGTGACGGCATCGCGCTCGCCCTCGATAATGCCTGGCGTCTGGTGGTATGCAGTCCACGTCAGGCGGGAGTAGCCCCATTGCTTCTGCAACCCCAGCATCAATCGGCCCGCCATCTCCTTGAACTGCGAGCCGGGCACGTAACCATCGTACTTGTTCTTATAGGCGTGGGCCATCTTGCCACTCCAACGGGCATCCCACACGAAGCCATGCTGGTTGCCACCCAGATTGAGGGAATAGCCCAGCAGACCGTTGTTTGTCTGGTATTCTGATGTTGCGCTGCCTCTCAGCTCACCCTCGGCCAGTGGAGGCAGACTGTGAAGGATGACCACACCGGCCATCGCGTCGGAGCCATACATCAACGAGGCAGGACCTTTTAGTATCTCTACGGAACCCACGCTGCCACCGTCAACCTCTACGCCATGTTCGTCTCCCCATTGCTGACCTTCCTGGCGCACACCTTCACTCATCACCACCACACGATTATATCCCAGTCCTCGGATGATGGGTTTCGAGATGCCACTACCTGTGGTCAGCTGGCTCATGCCTGGCTGGTGGGCAATGGCGTCAATAACGTTGGTCGAAGCCGTCGAACGCAGTTCTTGGGAACTGATGATACTGATAGGAGCCGGCGAGTACTTCAGTTTCGTGTCGCCAGTCACGCCAGTCACGGTCAGCTCGTTCAGTTTCAGGTGACGGAAGAACACGTCTGTTGTGTCGTTAGCATGGTTATGCTGACGGGTTTCTATGTTGTCTTGGGCTGCCATCGTCAGGCATAGACCCAACAATGTTAAAATGATAAAAAGACTCTTTCTCATTAATATAATATTGGTATTATAACTAAATCGGCGGCAAAGGTATGACAAAACGGGGAAATGGCCAAACAATCGGCCACTTTTTTGGCGCAGTTCAATTCTTCCGTGGATGCCTACCCTGTGACAACTATCCGAAAATAGTGCACAGACGATACATGAAGAATGGGACATCAGCTACCCCATGTACCTGTGCCCTAAAGCCTTTGATCTTCGAGTTCAGAGA
>JAFVFY010000068.1 GCA_017475265.1 Prevotella sp.
ATTCGCCAAGTACAACATTGTCAAATGACCACCTTCCGACTGATTGCTCTTAAAATAGTTAATAACAATATTGTCGGGAATGTCAGTAGTCAAATTTACAGTAGGGGGGTCATGTATAATGGAAGATACGTGACCCCCTCTTCCGTTTTCATATCTGATGTGTGTAAAATATAGGGAGTAGAGAGCATACTCACATATTTCTTTCTGAACTTTTCAAGTGACGAGAGAGTGTAGTTCTTACCTGACTTAACATCAATGGGCGAAACATTATGGCGACTTGTTGTGATGGCTTTGCTAACCAAGAAGTCTATCTCCATTCGTTTCTCAGCGTCATCTTTCGAATAGTTAGAGAAAAAATACAACTTATGTCCAGCAGCCCTAAGCATCTGTGCCACAATGTTCTCCATCAGCATACCTTCGTTAAACTCAAGTTTGTCGAACATCAGTTTTTTATATAACTCTTCTTTTACAATGCCGTTTTCATCGAAAGAGTGGCTAATCAGCAGACCAGTATCAGCCATATAACACTTTAGGGTGTTGCCGTCCTTTGTCAGTTTGAACCCGATGTTTGGTTCCGTACTATTAAAACAGATGTTCACGACTTTGGCATCAGCCAACCACAGAAAAGCTGAATCATAATCGCGATAACGGGCATCCTTCTGCAAATCCGCCAGTCGGAACTTCTTCTCATGACGCTGCAGTTGCGATGGTATCTCGTCGAAAATCTGCGTTACCTTTGTCTCCAGTCCCTCGGCATACTGCTGAATGTCGTTGCGGTAAAGATTCAGAATCAGACGCTTCTGTCTGTCGACTTGATTGAAGTCCTTTGTTTCAGCATATTTGAGTACGGCCTGCGGCATACCACCTACTATCATATATTGCCGTAGCCAGGTCATGGCCTTGCGGTGCATGTCCTGCCCCATCGGCTTGCCTGCCTCAAACTGCATTCTTATAAGTGTCATCAATGACTGTTCTCCCATTGCCCATAGGAATTCTTCGAAGTCCATAGGATTTAGTTCTATCGGCTCTTCTTCTGATGGAATCGTGATATTCTTCACATTCTTTTTGATGCTGACGAGAGAGCCAGTTTCAATATAGTCGTAACGATGATCTTTTACCAGATATTTTATTGCTGCACGTGCCGTAGGAAACCTCTGTACTTCGTCGAAGATGATAAGCGATCGACGCTGATGTAGTGTAGTGCCAGTATAAAGGCTCAAGTACATGAAGAACGTATCGAGGTCGTTCAGATAATTGACAAACAGATCACGCATCTGTTGTGTTGTATTATTGAAGTCAATAAGAATATAACTGTCGTATTCTTTCTTGGCGAATTCTTCAACAATATAACTCTTTCCCACACGACGAGCACCTTCTATCATCAGCGCACTATCACCCTGAGACACCCTTTTCCACTGTAATAAACGGTCATAAATCTTACGTTTCATACGTTTCTTGTTATGCAATAAAACACGTTTCCGCGATTTTTGGATGCTGCAAATATACACATTTCCGCGATTTTCTCAATATCTTACGCTACACATTTCCGCGATTTTTTAGATTTTATAACTATTTTTGTTTCCATTCGTACTATTTATGTGCTGAAAGTGCCACCTTCCGTTAAACTATAAACGCGATGGCGAGAACTGTTAAAATGCAATATTAAGTATCTCTTTTTTTGCAAATTATTAGGAAATATCGCATAATAGATGTATCTTTGTGCCGTAATTCTTAAACGACGCAACTATGGGAAAGTATTTAGACCCGAGAGCCGACCTGACTTTCAAGAAAATATTCGGCGAGCATAAGCACCTCGTCATCAGTTTGCTTAATGCCTTGTTGCCCTTGAAGGACGATGAGCGCGTGGAGAGTATAGAGTATTGGCCTGCCGACCAAATTCCCGAGCGCACGGAGGCCGAGAAATACAGCATCGTGGAAGTGTGCTGCAAGGACAACAAGCAGCGTGAGTTCATCGTCGAGATGCAGATGACATGGACGGAATCTTTCAAGAAGCGCGTCTTGCTGAATGCCTCGAAAGCCTACGTGGCCCAGACCAACAAGGGCATGAAATATAAGACCCTGCAGCCAGTCTATGCGCTGAACTTCGTCAATGCCTCATTTATGAAGGATGTGGATGACTACTATCACTATTACCACCTCGTCCACGACAAGTACACCGACAAGGTGATTGACGGCCTGCACCTCATCTTTGTGGAACTTCCGAAGTTTAAGCCACAGACCATCAGCGAGCGCAAGATGCAGGTGCTGTGGCTCCGCTTCCTCACTGAGATCAATGACAGGACGCAGGAGGTTCCTGCTGAACTGTTGGAGAATGCCGAGGTGAGCGAAGCGCTCGAAATACTGGAGCGTGCAGCCTTCACCGATGCCGAAATGCGTGCCTACGACAAGTTCTGGGACAGTATCTCTTCGTGGAGAACCCTCGAGGGTGACTGGGAGGATAAGTTGGCAGAGGCAAAGGCAGAAGCAGAGGCCAAACTGAAGCAAGACAAGCTCGACACCGCTCGCAAACTTAAGGCTATGAACGTGATGACCACCGCGCAGATAGCCGATGCCACCGGCCTCACCGCCGAGGAAATTGAGGGACTGTAGGATGTAATCAAGGTAATCGCAACCAATAGCGGATAGCCCGGCATTCGGCACTATCCGCTTTTTCAATAAAGCGACAGACTGACGATGGAACAGAAATTTAGCAATAACAGTATTGATCTTCAGGTGCTGCTGGAGTTCTGCGAGCGGGAGGGTGAGGCAGTGGCTTACCGCAAGGGTGACCAACTGGAGCGCGAGGGCGATCCGGCGCGGTGGTTCGCCTTCGTGGAGAGTGGATGCTTCAAGTATGTGAATCATGGTAACGAAAGGCTACGGGTAGGCGACTACAGGTCGAGAATTGACAAGGAACACATTACATGGTTTTCCTTTGCGGGCGAATTCGTGGTCGACTACCCGACGTTTCTCTACGGTCGACCGTCTCAGACCACTATCGAAGCTATGATGCCCAGCCGCGTGCTTAGGGTTACTGGCCAGCAATTGGAACAGTACTACGACCAAAGTAAGGAAACGATGAAGCTGCGTGCTATCATTGCAGAGCATATTCTTTTCCAGTTCCGTTCGCGCTATCTCGACCTCCACTGCTCCACACCCCGCGAGCGTTACGAGTCGCTACTAAGCGTTGCCCCGGCATCGTGCAGCACTTGTCGCTCAATGCCATCTCCTCGTTCCTCTCCATCACCCCGCAGATGCTCTCCAAAATCCGAAAAGACATTACTTTCAACGGTAAAAACGAATGAAACGCTGACCATAGTAACAAAATCGACGTCAAAAAACAATTTCCCATCAAAAAGTTTGGTCGATTCAATAAAAAGCACTACCTTTGCACCCACGAGAACCCGCCAAGCCTCTTCACAATGCTTAAATCGGCGGGTCGTTTTATTTTCTTATGACATATTATTCAAAGACCTACACATCGCCCGCCCAGTTGACGGCATTGCTACAGTCGCGCGGTCTACACGTCGAGAACGTCACACGGACGGAGAACTACCTCCGCCACATCGGCTACTATAGATTCAGTGCATATCTTTACCCCCTCTAGACTACACCGAAGGAAAATCATGTGTTCAAGCCCGGCGCCGCCTTCAATCAGGCTCTGGACATGTATCGTTTCGACAGGCATCTGCGACTGCTGATGTTCAACGAGATAGAAAAGATAGAGGTTGCCGTGCGCAGTGCCATTGTCAATATCACGAGCCGTGAGACGAGCAATCCCTTCTGGATGACCGACCCGACTTGTTTCTATGATGCCAACACCTTTGTCAAGACGAAACAACTCATAGATGCCGAACTCGCCAAGTCGCGCGAGGACTTCATAGAACATTTCCGCAACACCTATTCCGACCCATATCCTCCATCATGGATGTTGGCAGAGATCCTGCCTTTGGGCGTACTGACCAGGATATACAACAACATCAAGAGCAACCAGATACGCAAGAAGATAGCCCAGGAGTTTTCGCTGGGCGTCCCTGTGTTCAACTCATGGATGACCATCATCACCGTTGCCCGCAACAACTGCGGCCACCATGCTCGCGTATGGAACCGCACATTTGCATTGCAAGTGCTGCCCCAGCGGCGCATGACCCGCCCTTGGATTACCATTCCCGTCAACCAGCGGAAAGTATATTTCAGCCTTTGCATCATCAAGTATTACCTCAACATCATTTCGCCCAACAACGATATGAAGGCGAAAGTCGATGCCCTGCTCGCCGCTTACCCGTCCATCGACGTCACCGCCATGGGCTTCCCTCGCGGATGGGAGAGTGAGCCGCTTTGGCAATAACACGCTATTTGAACCAAAGGCATTACTTTCGAGGCCCGATAGTAGCAAAACTCTGAAACTAGTTTCATATTTTCACCCTTGGCACCCGATTTCCGGGCTTGCCGAGCTTTTTTCCGTGCCGTTTTCCGTATCTTTGTGGCTCGGAATAATTCTCGGAGACGGTTACAGCATGAAAATAAATGCCTCGAACAAAATATTTTCGCGAAAACGTAGTATATATTATAAAAAGGTATAACAATAAAACAAAAAGATTATGAAGCAAACCATCATCACCATCCTGCTTGCCCTCGTCGCAATGACGGGGCAGGCAAAAAAGACAATTGTATGGGAAAACCCATCTGTTGCTTATTCCGCCATTCCGTATTTTCAAATCCAGAAGGTGGAAATGACGAAGGAAAAGACTGCCATGTATGTCAGGATGGCTCTTTTACCAGGTTATGGATTCCGAATCAGCGAAGACAGTTATCTGCAAACAAATGGGAAGCAGTATCGCATCATTGGAAGTGACAGCATACCATTGGGAGGAGATTTCATTATTCTGGACGATAGCGGAATGAAAGACTTCGTCCTCCATTTCAAACCTTTGCCTTTGGACACGAAGGAATTTGACTTCATGGAAGGTTTGGCGCAAGGCGACTACAAGGTGTTTGGCATCCACGACAAGGACTACACGATGCCTCCCGCTTCAGTTCCAACTGAATACATGGCCGATGATGATGGGGAAGGATTGACGGAACTGAAGTTCGACGCTACGCCAGCCACCATTCATTTCAAGTCGTTGAACTATCGTAAGGGAATGAACACGGAGATTCAAGTGCAATATGTAGATTTGAAGAATCCTGCAAAGCCTATGGATGTCGAAGTGAATTTGAATGATGATGGTGAAGCCAGTCTTAGCCTCCCCATATGCCTGCCTCAAATTGTGTGGATCAATATCGTTAACATTCCATGGAGTTCAATGAGTTGTGTATATCTTTCACCAGGTAAGGAGGTGACCGTCCTTGTTGATATGCTGCACGATGACAGCAGGGCCAATAGCAAGATTGTAGGTGCCAAAGGCTATTACGCCAAGTTTGGCAAAGATTGGCTTCAGTCTGCTTTTGACGAGGAAACAGAAAATGGTCCTCAGAAACCTACCATTAAAAAGGAAGACATTCACGATGTGCAGGCGTTGATAAGATATTGTGATGAAGAACGGGAGAACTACGACAAATGGGTAAAGAACTCAAACTATTGCAAGGCAATCAAAGATTATTTGATACAATTCGCATACTCTCCGATTTTTATGTTTGATGGCGAACAAGATTCCCTGTCCAAAACAAAGGAGTTTACAGACTATGTGCTTCAGAATTACTCAGAGAATCTATACAAGAGGAATATTGTCTTCAGCAATGAATTCCCAAGAGCCAGCAAATACTATGCAATGACTGATGCACGAGGTTTCAATGCCGACCTTGCCCGCTATTGTTACTATTTGCCACAGGTACTTGACTCCAAACAATTGGAGAAACCGCTCATCGAGGACAAGAATCTTTCCGACCTGTACGACAAATATGTAGCCGAATATCAAGCGACCGTTACAGCTAACAAACAAGGGCTTGCCGACAACATCCACTACCTCGACATGACAGACGTGGCTTCAGAAGACATCCTGCAAATTATCCTCGACAAACATAAAGGGAAGACAATTCTCATCGACATCTGGGCCACATGGTGCGGTCCATGTAAGCTCGGGCATGAGAAGATGAAACCGCTAAAAGAAGAACTGAGCGGCAAAGACATTGTGTACATCTATCTTACCTCGCCCACGTCAGATTACGACACGTGGAAGGATTACATCACAGACATCTCAGGCGAGCATTATTTCCTAACCCAAGAGCAATTGGAAGCTATTTTCAAGCAACTGCAAGCCCACGGTTATCCCACCTACGCCTTCTTCGCTCCGAATGGGGAACGGATCACCTCTTTCTCTGGTTTCAGCCTTGAGGCAATCAGAGAGGCTTTGGAGAAAGCACTCAACAAATAAAACGAAAAGAGCATGAACAAGCAAACCATCATCATTATCCTGCTTGCCCTCGTCGCAATGGCGGGGCAGGCACAGGTTCCACTAGAAAGCGTAAGGGAACTTACGATGAAGTCAGAGTATTTCAACCATGAGCGGCAAGTGCTCATATACACGCCTGGAGGCTATCAGCAGTTCGACCAGACCTACTACGATGTCATCTACGTGTTCGACGCGCAGTGCCGCGAGATGTTCGACCTCGTACACTGCCTGCTCAACATGGCTTGTAAGCCAGACCCCGATGGTGGAAGGAGCACGAGTTTCATCATCGTCGGCATCTGTTCACCAAACCTTTGGGACATCAAGGCCTGGCAGTCGATGCTGAGAGGGAACAGTGTAACAGATGGAACAGAGATTTTCTTAAACTTCTCGCGTACATACGCGCATACGTACGCGAGAAAAGTTTAAAAACGTCTGTTCCATCTGTTACCTGTTACCAACAAGTATGGTGTTTATGCCTCGTAAGTATGGCACTTAGCCCTTGAAAGTATGATACTTAGACATCGTAAACATTATACTTAGACATCGTAAACATTATACTTTTGAGTCTGAGCTGGCCAGACAAGTCGGCTTATTTGTAGCACTCGAAAATCTGGTTTACCGTCTCTCGCTTCATCTTCGGCGAGAACAGGCTGACGAGCCATACGACGGGGAAGCCTCCGACCATAGCGATGGCACCACAGTTGATGGGGTTGATGGGATTGCCTAAAAGCATGTTGATGACCGTGAGTCCCACGCCCCAGATGAAGCATGCCCAGACAGAAGCCGTGGTGACGCTTCTGGAATAGAGACCAAGCATGAAGGGAGCGAGGAAGGCACCGGCCAGCGCACCCCACGAGATACCCATCAGCTGGGCAATGAACGTCGGCGGGTTAAGAGCGATGAGCAGCGAGATGGCAATGAAGAACATGATGAGCACACGCATCACCACCACCTTACGGCGTTCCACCTTCTCGGCCACGACATCGTCAATTGTGCCTTCCTCCACCTCGCCGGGCAGCGACTTCTTGTCGCGGTAGATGAGGTCGAGGGTCATTGTTGATGAAGAGGTGAGCACCAGCGAGGCCAACGTAGACATCGAGGCGGAGAGTACGAGCAGCACTACGAGGGCGATGAGTACGTCGGGCAGGGTGATGAGCATGGCGGGCACGATTGAGTCGTAGGCTATCTTACCTGTTGCTTCGTTAATGACGGGGTCGTAGAGACGTCCGAAACCTCCGAGGAAGTAACAGCCGCCAGCCACGATGAAGGCGAAGATGGTAGAGATGACGGTGCCGCGCTTGATGGCGCTCTCGTCGGTAATCGAATAGAACTTACCCACCATCTGTGGCAGGCCCATCGTGCCCAGCGAGGTCAGGATAATCACGCCGAGAAGACCCCACGGGTCGGGGCCGAACCATGTGGCGAACATGCCGCTGCCTGGTTCGGTGGCGCCATCGGCAGGAAGTTCGGAAAGCTTCTGCACAGCAGTCGTCAGTCCACCCTGGGCATTGAGCACAGCGAGGATAACTGCTACGATACCGAAGAGCATGATGATGCCCTGGATGAAGTCGTTCATAGCCGTAGCCTTGTAGCCGCCAAGGATGACATAGACGGCGGTAAGAATAGACATAATCACCACACAATACTCGTAGGGGATGTCGAAGCCCATCTCGAAGAGCCTTGAAATGCCGCTATAGACGCCGGCGGTATAGGGAATGAGGAACACGAAGGCGATAATCGAGGCTGTCACGCGAAGTCCCTGACTCTGGAAACGGGTGCCGAAGAAGTCGGGCATGGTGCGGCTCTCTATGTGTTGCGTCATGAGTTTTGTGCGCCGACCAAGGATGAGCCAGGCGAGGAGCGAACCGATGACGGCGTTGCCGATGCCTATCCAGGCCGACGACAGACCGTATTTCCATCCGAACTGTCCGGCGTAGCCCACGAAGACCACAGCCGAGAAATAACTGGTGCCAAAAGCGAAGGCTGTGAGCCAAGGACCCACGGCACGACCGCCGAGCACAAAACCGTCAACACTACTGGCCTGCTTACGTGAGTAAAGACCCACGCCAATCATCACGACCAGGAAAATGATTGTAAGAAGTACTTTTATAATCATGATTTCTTAGCCCCCTAAGTTAGGGGGTTGGGGGTCTGAACAAGCGAAACAATCAGACACCTTTTTTATATTTATGTTGGATTTCTAAAGGAAGTTGGAATCTGCGCCTGTTCAGACCCCCAACCCCCTAACTTAGGGGGCTTTCAAAACGCCACCTGCAGCTGAGCCTGCAGATTGTTATAGTCTTTCTGGTACTGGCTCCAGGTGCGGGTATACTGCAGCTGGAGGCGGCATTTCTTGTAGAACCAATACTGGAGGCCGAGGGTGGCCTGTGTCTGGTCGTATTCCATCTTCGTGTTACGGTCGAACCAGTCGGCCGAGGCAATCATGTCCAAGGCTCCTGCCACGGGCACACAGGCCGTGACGTAGGCACCCTGACTGTTCACCTCGCCATCTTTACCCGTGAGATACTCTCCACGGATGCTCACCGGGCGTGCCTCCTTGTACTTGCTGGGGGCGAAAGCTCCAAACTTATACTCTGCACCACCGGTGATACGGTCGCGGCGGTAGTCGTCGCCTTCGTGTATGTCGGGGTTCCAGGCCGCCGTGCCGATGGCGTGGCCGTAGCCTTTCTGTCCTGAGACCACGAGGCGCAGACCCTCTACGGGACGAATGTCGAGCTTTGCCAGCACGTCCTTCTTGTTGTTGCCGTCTTTTTTGTTGATGCCCTGGCCGCTCATCAGCGCCACCTCATAGTGCAGGTGGTCGTTCAGCACGTCGCCGTAGGCCAAGAATCCCAGGTCACGGCCATAGTTAACGCCGTGCAACGGGTCGCTGCCGCAGCCCGTTAGGTAGGTGATACTCTGCGCGCACACGTCGATAAGCTCCAGTACGGTGGGCGACATCGGGTTCTCCAGCGAGAGGCTGTTCTTGAACTGACCAAGACGCAGCGTCAAAGCCTTGTCGTTGCTCACGCGGAAATCGCAGTAGTACTCCTGCACCACGCTCGAGAAGTCGTGCATGAAGAGGAACGACCAGCGGTCGGTGATGCGTGCCTTGGCCCACAGCAGCGTGCGCTTCAGGTTGTACTCGTTGGTCTGCTTGCCGTTAGCATCGTTCCACGAATAGCCCGCCTGGGCATATCCGTTAAGCTCGATGCGGCTGCGCAGGTCGCTTAACCAATCGGTGTCATCCTTCGTCTGGCCTTGCACAGGCAGACAGGCCATGACACTCCAAACAGAGGCCAATAGACCAATGGTTAAAGTTTTTCTCATGTGGTAAATTAAGTTTAGTTTGTAATAATAAAAATAAATTTGTGTAATAATTGCTTTCTCAAATCGGCTGCAAAGGTACGGATTTTCTTCTTTAGCACCAAATGTTTTCCTGATTTTTGTATACTGGTGCGTTAAATAGTAGGTTTTGTGCTTATTATTTGGTAGTTTGTGGAAAATGTCGTACCTTTGCGGCCGTATTATGAAACAGGTTACCGTAAAAGACTCCGAACTTTCGCAGGCCGCACTTGCTGGCATGGGCGACTTCCTGCAAGTGTTTATCAACGCCATTCGTGAGGTCATTGGTGGTGAGCCAACACCTGAGACGATGGCCGAACTGAACGCCGACCAGATGACGTTGCTCTGCTGGGACACACTTCGTGAGGAGGTGATGGTAGGTGGCTTTATCCAGTTGATACATAATGGATATGGCACGTTCATCTTCAAGAATCCCTTTGCCAAGGCCCTGAACAAAATGTGGCATATCCGAGACCTCTCGAAGATGCTCTATGAGGTGCACACCCTGTGGCTGGAGAACCGCGAGGCATTGGAGCGTGACTGCACGGACGAGGAGTTCATGGCGCTCTATGAGCAGTTCCCGCAGTTTGATGACTACGACGACGCGTTCATAGAGAACGAGCCGCAATGGACGGAAGAGATAGCACATTACGTTGACAACCACATTGAGCAGTTCGCCACAGTAATCCCATGAGGCCCATAAGCCCCATTAAGCCCATCAAGCCCTATTAAACAATGAACAAGCAGCAAGAGGAGATTCGGAAAAAGAGTCCCGTACAGATAAAGAACAAGAAAGCGGCCTTTGAATACTTCTTCATTGAGGAATTTACCGCAGGCTTGGTGCTTACCGGCACCGAGATAAAGTCTATCCGTGCAGGCAAGGCAAGTCTGGTTGACACCTATTGCACGATTATCACTGGTGAGATTTGGGTGAAGAGCATGAGCATCAGTCCCTATTTCTATGGTTCCTACAATAACCATGAGCAGAAGCGTGACCGTAAGCTGTTGCTCACTAGGCGAGAGATTGCCCGACTGGAGAGTGCCACACGACAGACGGGCTATACCATTGTGCCTACGTTGGTGTGGATTGACGAGAATGGACGTGCCAAGATGGACATCGCGCTCTGTAAGGGAAAGAAAGCCTACGACAAGCGGCAGACGATGAAGGAAAAGGAAGACCGGCGGGAAATGGACCGTGCAATGAAAGATTTCCGTTAGCCCCCTAAGATAAGGGGGTTGGGGGGCTGAACAAGACAAATGGATATGATAAAGACTATTATATTTGACCTCGGTGGTGTCATCCTCACCATCGACCATGATGAAGCTGTTCGTCGCTTCACACAACTGGGGTTAAAGGATGCCACCACTTGGCTCGACCCCTATACTCAGACTGGTATTTTCGGCGAACTGGAGAACGGATTAATCACGGCCGAGGACTTCCGCCGTGAGCTGAGCCTGATTATTGGCCGCGAGGTGACGATGGCTGAGTGTGAGTATGCCTGGCAGGGCTATGCCAAGGAGGTGCCTCAGCGGAACCTTGACTTACTCTTACGTTTGAAGAAGGAGGGATACCGCGTGATTCTTCTCTCGAACACCAACCCATGTATGATGGCCTGGGCAATGTCGTCGGCTTTCGACGGTAAGGGCCATGCCTTGGATTACTATTTCGATGCCTGCTACCTGAGCTATCAGTTGAAAGTGATGAAACCCGACGAGACATTCTTCCGTCGGGTGCTTATGGCCGAAAAGACACCACCAGGAGAATGTCTCTTTGTGGATGATGGGCCACGAAACGTTGCTGCTGCCAGTCAGATAGGCATCAAAACCTTCTGCCCGCAGAACGGGGAGGACTGGACAGCGAAGATTTACGATTATTTGTGAAGAAATGAAAGATGGCGTGTCATGACACGCCCTCCTTTCAATCCTATGGAATCCTATGGATGTACCAGCGTTCCGATTTCCTCGCCTTGCATGACGCGGAGCAGGTTTCCAGGAACGTCCATGTTGAAGACGTAGATGGGAAGGTTGTTGTCCTGGCACATGCAGATGGCGGTAAGGTCCATGACCTTCAGACCACGGGCGAGAACTTCCTTGTAGCTGATGTCGTGGAACTTAGTAGCCGTTGGGTCTTTCTCTGGGTCGGCGGTATAGATGCCGTCAACACGCGTACCCTTGAGCATGACGTCGGCTTCTATCTCTATGCCGCGAAGGGAAGAACCTGTGTCGGTGGTGAAATAGGGTGAGCCAGTTCCGGCAGAGAAGATGCAGACTTCACCACGCTCCATGGCCTCGATGGCTCGCCACTTAGTGTAGAACTCGCCGATAGGCTCCATGCGGATAGCGGTCATCACGCGGTTTTTGACGCCGACGGCACCGAGTGCAGAACTGAGGGCGAGGGAGTTGATAACTGTGGCGCACATGCCCATCTGGTCGCCTTTGACGCGGTCGAAGCCTTTCTGAGAGCCACTAAGGCCTCGGAAAATGTTGCCTCCACCGATGACAATGCCTATCTGCACGCCCATCTCATGGACGTCCTTTATCTGCTGTGCATACTGCGACAGCCTTTCAGGGTCTATGCCATAGCCCTGCTTTCCCATCAGGCTCTCGCCTGACAGCTTTAGAAGAATACGATTGAATCTTGCCATAGTTTTTTGATTTTATCGGTATAACAAAAATAAAGTCATTATGTCTTTCTAGATGACGAACTGCACTTCCTTGAAGGCCAGACGATAGACTTCGCGGTTATCGTGTAGCAACTCCAGATGCCCATCGTCAGATACATTTACTAGTTTACAGTCTTTCACGCTGCCATCGGCAAACCTGTAGGGCCAGGTCTCTTCCAAACGATACAGGTGATTGCGGTAAGAGGTGCGAATGGTCTCCCAACAGCCCGTCCTTACCATCTCCATATACTTTGCAAAGTTGCCCAGCACTTTCTGCAACACCTCGTTGCAATCTGTATCTTGTCCAAGAACCTGACGGAGTGACACGGGGTTTGGAGCATCGCTAAGGAACTTGTCTTGGTTTACGTTGATGCCCGTTCCGATGATACAATCCTTGAGATACTGTCCCTTCAGGGTGGTCTCTATCAGCGTTCCACAAATCTTACTGTCTTTCCAGTAAATGTCATTTGGCCACTTTATCTTTACGTTGTCCACATAACTGGCAATGGTTTCCCTGAGTGCTAGGGCATTGGCCATAGAGAGAATGAACTGTTCCGAAGCACGGATTTCCTTAGGACGGAACAGCATGGAGAACAGAAGGTTCTTTCCTCGCTCACTCTCCCAGGTATTGGTGCCGCAACCCCGTCCGGCAGTCTGGTGGTCAGTCCAGACAACGGTGAGTTCTTCTGAGGAGAAATCATCGGCATGGTCACGTAGCCAACGGTTCGTGGAGTCAGTCTCAGGGAGGTGAATAATCGGCATGGATTAACGTTCTACGCCAGTTCAAGGTCGAAGATTTCGCGGAGCTTTTCTATGGAGGGGTTCTGTGAGGTAAGCAGTTCGAACTGCTCGCGGCGGGTGAGAATCTTTTCTTTTTCCTCTTGCTCGGCAACGCGGAAAGTCAGGGATATAGCGGAATTGTGGAGATATAGCTTCAGCGTGGCGAGTATACTGCCGCGTATCTGCTCCACCTCGGTCTTGATAATCTCGTTGGGGACGACAACCTCCACGTTAGGCACTTCGAGGATGGTGGGGTTCATGTTCTTCATGCGTGCCGCTATACCGCTGAGTCGCTGGGGCATACGGTTACACATGGCCATCCATTGCAGTTCAAGGTCTTGCTGCGAGAACTGTTCTTGCTCGTCAGTCTTTTTGGTTTCCACTCCCTGTGTGCCAGGAAGTATTTGCATTTTCTTGTTCTGCTGGCGTAGGCTGTTCCACGATGAGCCAATGCTGGAAAGACGGAGCGTTGCTGGCCCTCCTGCGAGAGTTCCCTTTGCTACTGGGGGTGTCTGTTGAGGCTTCGGGGCTTCTTGTGTATTCGGTTTCTCAGCCGCGGCTACCTGCGGGGCCGACTGCTTGATGGGCTGAGCTTGCTGAATAAGTTGTTTGAACAGGGATTTTAATCTTCTGGGCTTACGCCCACTACCAGGCGTGTCTTCTGGTTGCGTTATCTGTGCCACCTGGATGAGTGTCAGCTCTACAAGAAGACGCTTATTGGATGACGTGCGGTAGTTGATGTCGCAGTCGTTCATAATCTTCAACGCGGTGTAGAGGAAACGGGTATCTGCACGCTGTGCCTGTTCCTGATACCGTTGTCGCATCTGGTCGCTGACCTCCAGGAGTGGCAACGTCTGAGCATCTTTCGCCATAAGTACGTTGCGAGTATGCCTTGCCAGTCCTTGTACGAGCAGACCTGCATCAAAGCCTTTGTTCAGTACGTCGTTAAGCAGCACCATGATGTCGGCCACCTTATTCTGTGTGGAGTAGTCGATGATGCGGAAGTAATATTCGGCATCGAGCACGTTGAGGTCTTCGATGACCTTCTGATACGTGATGTTCCCTTGGCAGAAAGATGCTGCCTGGTCGAAGATACTCAGCGCATCACGCATACCTCCGTCGGCCTTTTCGGCAATAACAGCCAGCGCCTCCTCCTCATATTGTATGCCTTCCTTCTCAGCCACATGCTTCAAGTGGTCGATGGTGTTCTTCACCGTCATACGCTCGAAGTCGTAAATCTGGCAACGGGAGAGGATAGTAGGAAGAATCTTGTGTTTCTCGGTCGTGGCGAGGATGAAGATGACATGAGCGGGTGGCTCCTCAAGTGTCTTGAGGAAAGCGTTGAAGGCTGCCGTAGAGAGCATGTGTACCTCGTCGATAATGAAGACCTTGTACTTGCCCACCTGCGGTGGTATGCGCGTCTGCTCCATGAGTGTCTTGATATGCTCCACGGAGTTGTTCGATGCAGCATCGAGCTCAAAGATATTCAGCGACCGCTGTTCATTGAACGATTGGCAGCTTTCACACTCGCCGCAAGCTTCTCCGTCTGCGGTAGGATTCTGGCAGTTGATGGCCTTGGCGAAGATACGTGCACAGGTGGTTTTTCCCACACCTCGAGGTCCGCAGAAGAGGTAGGCATGTGCCAGCTTGCCACTCTTCACGGCATTCTTCAGCGTAGTGGTCAGCGCGGACTGACCCACCACGGTGTCGAACGACATGGGACGGTATTTCCTTGCCGAAACTATATACTCCATAACAGGTTATTTCAGCACGTTGACAATGGTGGCAATCATCGTGGCGATGCTAGCCGTTGACGTTCCGATAGCCAACAGCTCAGCCGTCGAGAGCTTGTGTCCGCGCTGCTTCGTCGGCACCACAATCTCACAACCCGGCATGGGCTTGTGCTTGCGGTCAGCCTTTGCCACAGTACCGTTCATATAAATAATGTACGTCTTTTTCTTCTTTGAGTTGTCGCTCCATCCACCAGCTTGGTTGATGTAGTACTCCAAGTCTTTACCCTCCACATAGCTCACGGTATTGGGGTACATCACTTCGCCGTTAATCTTCACCGTACCAGAATATTCAGGCACGACGATGCGGTCTCCTGCACGCAACACTATATCGGCATCACAACCTGGGTTAGCCAAAGCTTTGTTCAGTTCAATGCCCACGTCATACGTTGGTCCAAGGTCCAGGCTACTGATGTCTATAGAGTCCTTCGCGTTCTTGCTCGAGCGCTTGGCAGCCTCCAGAATAGCTTCCTTTCGTGCAAGCTCATCGGCGGTGCGCTTTCTTATGAGTCTTGCTCCTGGTGCGTAGGCAGTCTTGGTGAGACCACCAGCACGATTGATGACCTCGCTAAGGCGCTCACTCCTTTTCGAAAGGGTGTAGCCGCCTTCGAAGAGCACTTCACCTTCAACCGTCACACCTCTCTGGTCCATGTAACCTGGACTGCGCCGCACGTATACACAGTCGAAAGGCTCCAGATGGAAGGCACTATTGCCCTCTCCGACGACAAAACCGTCTTTGAGGTCGAAACTGTAGAGGTAGGCGATGGTGTCGCTCGACTGAGTGGCACTTGGGTTAACGATACGCCGTGCTACTTCTACCTTGGCAGTAGAGGCTGATTCGGTCAGTCCTCCTGCTTGCAGGATGAAGTCCTCAAGTGTTTCGTTGGCGGCATATTTGTAGATGCCTGGGGATTGCACCTCACCTGTGATTGTTATCGTCTGGTTTTCAATATATTCCCTCTTGGTAGGTACGAAGAGCACGTCCTCGTTCTGCAGCACCACGTCGCTGACTCTGCCGTCGAGAATGCCAGCAAGGTCAACTGACAACACTTCAAGTGTGCGATCAGGCCTCATGCGATGCATGACAGCATGTGTGGTGAAGGCATCTTCGGTAACTCCCTGTGCACTCTCAATAAGTGAACGTACGGAAGTGATGTCGCCGCCAATGTTATATTTTCCCGGACGGAAAACGGCTCCTATTACCTCAGCCATATTCTGATAGCGGTTCAGGATGGAGTCTACGGTTACGCTGTCGCCGTCGGCCATTTGGAATGTTCCCATGTCGAATTCGCCCACAGTATGCACGGAGCGCAGGGCACCATTCTTGCGCAATACCCTGACACTACCACGATAGGCATCGCTGGCAAAGCCTCCAGAGTATTTGATAAGTGAGTTAAGGCTCTCACCCTGTTTCATCTCGTAGTACATGGGACGCTTCACTCGTCCGGTGATGCTCACCAGGCAGTCGTACGACTCGACGATAATCATGTCGTTGTCGGTCAGTTTCACGTTGCCCGTGGCCTTTCCGTTAAGGATGTAGTCATAGACATCGACAGTCGAGATGAGGCGATTGTTGCGATACACCTTAATATTTCTCAAGGTACCAAGGTCGCTGATGCCACCGGCCATGTAGAGTGCATTGAACACGGTGGAGAAAGCCGACATGGTATAGGTGCCCGGAGCGTTCACCTCACCGGCTATGTTCACCGTGATGGAACGTGTTTGACCCACGCTGAGGCGTATCTGGCTACTGCTGTAGCGTGCGCCAAGTTGTGAGCGCAGATAGGATGAGGCCTGCGATACGCTCATACCCCCAATCTGGATGGGGCCGAAGCCCTGTATGGTGATGAAGCCGTCGGGTGAGACGGTCTCATGGAAACTCTCCTGCGAGGCTCCGTAGACATCGACGATGACGGCATCGCCAGGCCCCAGCACATAGTCCTTTGGGGTAGCGATGTTCATGTTGGGCTCAAAGGTCAGGTTCTCGTTGTTGAAGAGGTCGTGGCCGAAAATCTTGTTCTGGTTGGATTGCTCTGCCCTGAGGATTTCCCGAAGCATAGCAAGAGAGTCCGTAGGTAACAGGTCGCCTAGCTCATTTTGGTAAGCAATAAATTCGGGGTCATTAGGACTGTAATTCTTGCGCAACTGAATCTCTCCCCGTAGTTTGGTGTTGCTCGAAACACCATTGTCCTTCCTTTCCTGCCCGTTGTTTACCCTCATTCTGCTGGAGACTTGTTCCATGCTCTCTTCAGCTACCATACCAAGTCCCGCATTTTTGATTTGCTGCTCGTATCTGCGCTTTACACGCTGTATCTGCTGAATGTCCACACCACGCTGAATCAGCTTTGTGATGATTTCGTTTTGTGAGGAGCCTTTGTCGCGCTCCTGTAAGATGAAGGTAATCAACTGTTGGTCTGTCATCCCCGTCTGCGCCTGAATATGTGCCGGGGCCATCGAGAATAGCGCCAAGGCTAAAATAAAGAAGATTTTTCTCATATCTTTAGTTCGTTATTTCACATTATATAATAAAGAATAACTAGAAAAATAATAAAATATTGTTATAGAAGCTTTTTATTTGCAATCTTCACTCGTAATTCGTCATTCATCATTTGTATGTCATCAGGGCACATGGTCAAGAATCCGCTCTATATGGCACACCAGCAACCCTCCGTCGTCTTTGCGCAGGTGCATGCCGTTGCCCTCGCAGTAACGCCAGTATTTACACTTCGCGCATTTATCCTTTTTCATCCATGAGCGGTCGCGGTATTGCTGGTAGCGATTTTCCCATACGTCCAGGAAGTCATCCTGGTAGATGTTTCCCTGAGTGTAATGCGAACGAATACTGGTACAAGCGCTGATGCTTCCGTCGATGAGCACGGACCCCACGGTGACGCCCGCAGCACAACGGAACATCCAGTCACGTACATCACCTTCATAATCGCCTACGAAGCCCTCGCAACTGTAGTTAGCATGGATTTTCCCTTCCTGACGTGTCTGGCGGATGAACTGTAACAGCTGGCGGAACTGCTCGTTGCTCACTTGCAGCATGGGGTCATTGGCGGCACGGCCCATAGGGAAGATGGGGAAGAGGCGCCAGTCCTTCACTCCCTTGCCGATGAGGAAGTCGCGGATTTCCGCCAACTGGTCGAAGTTTTTCTGGTTGACGCAGGTAACGGCATCGAACTTCACCTCTCCGTCAGCCACCAGCAAGTCCAGGGCCCGGCTGGCCATTTTGAAGCTCTGCGGATGGCGGCGCAGCCAGTCGTGGCTGTCCTGAAGTCCGTCGAGGCTCACGGCTACGGAGCAAAGTCCTGCTGCACGCAGATTGCGAAAGCGTTCTGGAGTAAGGGCCAGGCCATTGGTGACCATGCCCCAGGGGAAACCACGCTCGTAGATGCCACGTCCGCAAAGCTCCAGGTCGTCGCGCATAAGTGGTTCGCCGCCGCTGATGATGACAAACACCTTATGAGGGTCTAGCTTCTTTGAAATGCTGTCGAGGACGCGGAAGAAATCTTCACGGGGCATATCGGGAGCAACGGCTGATGCACGACAATCGCTGCCGCAATGGCGACAGCTGACATTGCAGCGCAGCGTGCTTTCCCAGAACAACTGGCGCAATGGGTGCTCGCGCTTCAGGTTGTTGTTCATCATGCGGGCCAGCTCCAGCCCTATTCGCTTACGCAGTTCCATGTGAAATACTTGGGTGCAAAAGTACGAACTTTATTCGTAACGGCCAAATCTTTTTCTCTTTTTTAGGGTTTATCTGCTTATGCCAAAACAATAGAACGGATTTCTCTCATAGAGAAAACGGCTTTCTCTCCTAGACAAAACGGCTTTCTCTCCCAGAGAAAACGGCTTTCTCTACCAGAGAAAACGGCTTTCTCTCACAAAAAGTTCCGGGCAATCTATGAGAAAGCCCGGAACTTGCTTTTGGTGTGATGCTAGTCGTTAGCGAACTATTTCTTTCTTCCCGTCACGTATGTAGACTCCCTTCTGAGGCTGGCTCTTGAGACGGCGGCCTTGCAGGTCGTAATAAGGAGCGTGGGAGCCTTCGACAGTCACTTGCTGCGGGTTGATACTGTTGATGATTGCCTTGTAGTCATTCTGGTCGTTTATAGGAATAGAGTATTCGGTATAATCTTCGGTAACCGTAATATCCCCTTCGTACAGGCAGACAGTTCTTTCGTTCTCGCTTCCAGCCATGACGGTATGGTTCAATCGAAGATGGTAAGGCTCATATAGTATATTGATAATGTCAAAGTTCAGATGAGCCACCCGTTTGCAGTCTTTGTCAGGGATTCCATCGGTCAACACATTGACCACCAGCGTACCATCCTTGTCACGTCCTGCCTGAACGTCCAGGTAATTGTATTCACAAGGCAGGATGTAGTTTGTGAAATTGCAGGACAACCTATTTTCTCGGAAGGTGTAGATGTCCAGGCTCTGGCTAAAGTCATAGTCAGAATACCTGTCGAGGTAGTTAGTTATCTCGTATGGCCAGAAACCATCCGCCTTGACTGGATATTCAAAGCCTTCCTCGTATGCCTGTTCCAGCGTATTCAAGTCGATTATCACCACAGAGTGCTCTTTGAAGGATACCATACCAACATTGCGTCCCCTCACCTTCACTTGGTATTCATCTTTCATGGCATTGAAGATGGTGAAGTAGATGTTGATTTGGCAAATACAGTTGGCTAAATATTCGCCGGTGCCCTCATCAACGTTAATGGCAAGCTCCTGTCCGTCTTCTTGGCAATATACCTTGACATTGCCGTAAGCACAGTTCACCTCGTGGTTGATAAGCTCGCCATAGAATCCGCTTTCGTTGCGGGTGAGCTTGAGGGTAGGATGCCCCATGACACTTTCGCTTCTCGTCCTGGAGGAACACTCCGTGTTCGACACATCGCCCACCGTAATTCCTGAGTTGTCGTCTTGGGCAAAACACGACATTCCTTGTAATAATGCCAAGAGCATCGTGGCTCTGAACAGCATGTTCTTCTTTGTCTGATTCTTTTTCATAGCTAGTTTTATTTGTTAAAATTTCTGCAAAGTTATTCATTTTCTAATAATATGATAGGAAAAAGAGAAAAAGACTGCACGGCATTAACATTATTTATTACAATTATATAAAAGAGGTTCACTTTTTTGGTCAGCTCACATAAAATGATTAATTTTGCCGACGATTTGAACACGTATGACGTATGGTTGATGAAATACGGAATTATCTCTCGCGTACAGGTTACGGTTCGCTAAGACCGAGGGCTGTGCTCTTCGACATGGATGGTGTGCTCTATGACTCTATGCCTCGTCATGCCGTGGCCTGGCAGCAGTCGATGGCTCATTTCGGACTGACGATGACGGCTGCCGATGCCTACGCTACGGAGGGAGCACGAGGTATAGACACGGTAAGAAATCTGGTGCGCAAGGAGCGTGGCGAGGATATCAGCCTGGAGGAGGCCCAGATGATGTATGACCTGAAGTCGGAAATCTTTCATGCTATGACGCCTCCTGCACCCATCATGCCCGGTATCCCTGAGCTGATGGCACAGATACACGAGTGTGGTCTCAGCATTGGTATTGTCACGGGTAGCGGACAGCGTCCGCTGATTGCCCGTCTGATGAACGACTTCGGAGACTATCTCACGGAGAATCATATTGTTACGGCCTATGATGTGGAACACGGGAAACCTGCTCCAGACCCTTACCTCATGGGGCTGGAGAAGATGGGAGACCTGAAGCCCTGGGAGGCTTTGGTGGTGGAGAATGCTCCGCTGGGTGTGGCTGCTGCCGTAGCGGCACGATGCTTCACCATTGCCGTCAACACAGGGCCCTTGCCAGACGAGGTGCTCCTCAGTCAGGGAGCCGACATCATCTTCCCGACAATGCCCGCTTTCAGCAATCGTTGGAATGAACTTTACAACAATATAAAATCTCAACCCTCAAATCTCAACTCTCAACTCTAATATGTCCCTCTATCCGAAAATGATCGTCGATGCGCTGGCCACCGTTACCTATGCCGGCACGAAGAAGAACCTTGTGGAGAGCGAAATGCTTGCCGACACCCCTGTTGTTGCTGCTCCTCAGAACGACGGAGAACCGTGGCAGGTGAAGGTGGTGCTGCTCTTCCCCCGCGAAACCGACCCGTTCCTGAAGTCTACCGTAAAGGCTGCCGAGGCCGCCATCCGATACCATTGTGCTACAGCACTCGGCGGTTCGCCCGCCGAGGTTCCTCTTGAGGTGGCCATAGAGACGGAGTTCAAGTCGAAGCCCCGTCCGGAGGTGGAAAAGCTTCTGCCAGGCGTGAAGAACATCATCGCCGTGAGCAGCGGAAAGGGTGGGGTAGGTAAGAGCACCGTCGCTGCCAACCTCGCTATTGCCCTGGCTCGTTTGGGCTATAGCGTGGGCCTGCTCGATACCGATATCTTCGGCCCTTCCGTGCCCAAGATGTTCAACGTCGAGGATGCCCGCCCTTACGCCGTGAAGGTAGATGGCCGAGACCTCATAGAACCTATCGAGCAGTATGGCGTAAAGCTGCTGTCCATCGGTTTCTTCGTATCACCCACTACGGCGACGCTCTGGCGCGGCGGCATGGCTACAAGTGCTCTGAAGCAGCTCATTGCCGATGCCGACTGGGGCGAGCTTGACTACTTCATCCTCGACACCCCACCGGGTACAAGTGACATTCACCTCACTCTCCTGCAGACGCTCGCCATCACCGGTGCCGTCATCGTCTCTACGCCCCAACAGGTGGCGCTGGCCGATGCACGCAAGGGAATAGACATGTATCGCAACGAGAAGGTGAACGTCCCCATCCTCGGCTTGGTAGAGAACATGGCGTGGTTCACTCCCGCCGAACTGCCCAATAACCGTTACTACATCTTTGGCCGTGAGGGTTGTAAGCAGCTGGCCGAGGAGATGAAGCTCCCCCTGCTGGCACAAATTCCGCTTGTGCAGGGCATCTGCGATAGTGGTGACAAGGGACAACCCGTTGCTACCAAGGTAGACACCATGACGGGACAGGCGTTTCTGAACCTCGCACAGGCCGTGGTCACCGTCGTGAACCGCCGCAACAAGGAAATGCCAAAGACGAAAATCGTAAAAGTAGAGAAATAAAAACTCAACCTTCAAATCTCAACCCTCAAATCATAAGTGATGTGATTCTCAACCGTCTGTCAATCCTCAACTACAAGAACATTGGAGAGGCCAGCCTTGACTTCTCTCCAAACATCAACTGCTTCATCGGACAGAACGGGGCGGGCAAGACCAATGTGCTCGATGCCATCTACTTCCTGTCGTTCTGTCACTCCGCCCATACCACCCAGGACTCAGTAGTCCTCCGTCACGGCGAGGAGTTCATGGTGCTGGAGGGCGATTATGCTGACGGGGATTTGCAATCCCCGCCTTTACATATATATTGTGGTATGAAGCGGGGCATGAAGAAACACTTCAAGCGCGATAAGAAGGAGTACAAGCGGTTGAGCGAGCACATCGGCTTGATACCCATTGTGAACGTCTCACCCGGCGACACCCAGCTCATAGAGGGAAGTAGCGAGGAACGACGGCGGTTGATGGATGTGGTAATTGCCCAGATGGACAGAACGTACATTGCCACCCTTAACCGCTATAACAAAGCCCTTCAGCAACGTAATGCCATGCTGAAGCAGGATAGTCAGGAATCAATAGAAGGCAACAAGACTATCGACCTCGACCTGCTGGGTCTTTGGGAGGAGCAGATGGCTCATGAGGGTGAGATTATCTTTCAGAAGCGGCAGGAGTTCATTACTCACCTCATGCCTCACTTCGAACAGTTCTACTCTCGCATTTCAGGCAGCCGGGAACAGGTGTCACTTAGCTATGTGTCTCATTGCCAGCGTGGTCCATTGCTTGATGTCATTCGTCGTGACCGTCATAAAGACCTTGCCGTTGGCTACTCCCTCCACGGTATTCATCGAGACGACCTGGAGATGCTTCTCGACGGCCATCCAATGCGCCGTGAGGGTAGTCAGGGACAGATGAAAACTTACGTCGTGGCGCTGAAGCTGGCGCAGTTCGACTATATGGCCTCCCCTCAACGGGGGAGGTTGGAAGGGCCTCCCACCACGCCCATCTTACTCCTTGATGATATTTTCGACAAACTCGATGCCAGCCGTGTGGAGCAGATTATCTCCCTCGTCTCAGGCGAGCAGTTCGGACAGATATTTATTACCGACACCAATCGCGACCACCTCGACCAAATCCTCCGTCACGGAGACTTCGACTACCGCCTCTTCCACGTAACCGACGGACAGGTCAACGTAGATTCGTAACGTCCCTTTCACTCCCCTTTCACTTCTCTTTCACTCCCCCTTACTCCTCTTTCACTCCCATGTTCAAACGCGACGTCCATCAAATCAGCCAGCTCATCATGCGTAACCTGCGTGTGCAGGGCTTGGAGACCCCGCTGCTACAGAAACGCCTTGTGGAGTCGTGGTCTCTGATTGCCGGATCGGCCATCGACCGCTACACCACCGATGTCAGTATCCGCAACCAGACACTCTTCGTCCGTCTCTCCGTCCCCGCCCTTCGTGCCGACTTGAGCATGCGCCGCCAGGAGTTCGTCAAGCTCCTCAATGACTACGTTGGCGCCCAGGTGATAGCCGACATCAAGTTCTGCTGAAAACCTCCATCTTGTTTCCTCAGTTTTTGTTACTAGTTAGCGTGTCATATTTGCCATCCTGGTGATGATAGAAGAAATATCTGCCACATCCACTGCGCCGTCTCTATTCACGTCACAGACATCGCCACTGCAGCCGATATTGAACACCCTGGTGGCCACGTTGCTATTCTCCCACCCCTCTTTCATGGCGTAGACGCTGACCTTATAGACGCAGTCGAGCTTCACTTTGTCGCTATAGTACTTCTTGGCATCGGCAACGGTCACCTCCAACACATACTCCACACCTTCCGTCTCGCAACCGAATGTCAGTTCGCCGTCGAGGAAATCGATGGTTGGAGTGGCACATTTATGCGTGTCGGGAGAGACAGGCATGTCCTCACCATTCAGAGCAACAATTTCCTTGAAGTCCATCCAAGGTTTTGCAACACTGTAAGCCTCCACCGAAGCCTCAGGCACGTGGAGTGTGGCATATTCTATGTAAGAGTCCTGGAAAAGATCAACAATTTGTCCTTGATAAGAAGGTGCCATCACGGGTACTTTCTCTGCCAGACAAAAGACATCTGTCAGTTCGGGGCATTTGGCGAACGCCATGTGATATAATTGCCTGGTTGAACAGCCGATGGTGACTGATTTCAGGCTGCTACAGCCTTCAAAAGCCTGCTCCCTTATGCTTGTTACCCTGTTGGGGATGGTCACTGAGGTCAGACCGCTGCAATTTTGGAAAGCATGGCCTCCTATGCTCGTAACGTTTTCGCCAATCGTGACGGAGGTCAGACCCGTGCAACCCTCGAAAACATACCATCCTATTTTCGTCACGCTGTTTGGAATCGTGACGGATGTCAGGCTGTTGCAGCCTCTAAAAGACGAGGGCTCTAAACTTGTCACGCTGTTAGGTATTGTTATAGAGGTGAGACCCCTGCAACCATAGAAAGCCATTTCCCCTATGGTCGTCACGCTGTTTGGTATCGTGACGGAGGTCAGGGCGCTACATTTCCAGAAAGTGCCGGTTCCTATATTTGTCACACTGTTGGGAATGGTGACCGAGGCTAGGCTTTCGCACCCGGAAAAAGCTCCATAATAGAATCCCCCTTCATTATAGCCATCCTTTATGCTCGTCACGCTGTTGGGAATGGTGACCGAGGCCAGGCTTATGCAATAAGAAAAAGTGCCAGCTTCTATGCTCGTCAGGCTGCTTGGCATGGTGATGGCAGACAGGTTGCGGCAACCTTGGAATGCATCCTTTCCTATGCTCGTCACGCTGTTGGGAATCGTGGCCGTGGTCAGACTGCTGCAGTAACTGAAAGCGGATTCCCCAATCGTTGTGACACCGTTTTGAATCGTAACGGAGGCCAGTTTGCTACAGTTCCAGAATGCCTTGTATTCTATCGTCGTCACGTTGCTGGGTATCGTTACTGAGGACAGACCGCTGAAAGCGAAAGC
Organism: Prevotella sp.; assembly: GCA_017475265.1. Lineage (GTDB taxonomy): Bacteria > Bacteroidota > Bacteroidia > Bacteroidales > Bacteroidaceae > Prevotella. The sequence continues at coordinate 25,067 of JAFVFY010000068.1, forward strand.
AAACCGTGCTATACTCGTCACGCTGCTAGGTATAACTAAGTCATTTATCTCCTTACTACCAACTCTCAGATGTTGCCCATAATGTAGAGGATTGGCGTATTCGTCACTAAATTCAATTTCACACCATGCAGCTAAATCGGATATTTGTACTGAATTCAGTGCATTGCAGCCAAAGAAAGCGTGGCTGCCAATGCTCGTCACGCTGTTGGGAATCGTTATGGAGTTCAGGCCGCTGCAGTCAGAGAAAGCAGAACCTCCTATGATCGTCACGCTGTTGGGAATCGTGATGGAGGTCAGGCCGCTACAACCATAGAAAGCCAAGTCTTTTACGCTCGTCACACTGTAGTCCTCACCTTTGTATATGACAGAGGAGGGTATGTTTACGCTACCTGTGTATTTGATGGGATTACTTGTAACCTTAGCTACTTTTCCTTTCGGCACCACCTCATAGTAGACACCGTCAATTTCCACTACTTCCGCGCCCGCCATAATCGGCAGGAGCATCATCATGACAAATACCAGTCGTTTTTCCATAATACTGATACTCATAATAAAAAAGTTTTAATGGTTAGACACATAGTTCGTTTCGCAATTCGAGTGCAAAATTACAATATTTTTTTATACTGGTAACTATTTCTTCAGAAAAGAATTAATAAAATATCTCCTATCACACAGTTTCTACCCTAGTTCCTTGCTGCTGCCATTTTAGTCCCACAACTGGCGGGATAGTCCGGAGCAAGAGTTAATTCGCCGTCGATGAACGTTAATTCGCCGACGGTGAACGTTGAATCGTCGACGGTGAACGTTAATTCACCGTCTGCGAATTAACTTTTTTCTTCCACCAACACAAAATCTCGTAAAACCTTTTCTTGAACATCCAGTTCTGAAGTGGACAGATGCTGAGAATGATACAACTCAGCCATCTGTCCACAGATACTCATCAGAAGTTCATAGCTGCTATCATCTGCATCTGCATAGCTGACGGAATTCTGATAGCATTGCAAGGCTTTAGGAGCCTCGCCCATGTCACGGTAAAAAAGTAATCAGCCACCTCCTTCATACGCTCATGGCGGCCGGGGTCGCAGGCGGTGAGCAGCAGGATAGGGATGGCAAATCCTAGCAAAGTTTTTTTCACTTTTTTGTTACCTTGGCAGGTTGAAGGCCCTTGTCATCTCGGCCATCTGCTCATCGCTCATGCCTTCGGGCTCGAAGCCCATACAACGGGCGTTGATGTAAATCTTGGCACTCTTTGAAAGCACGTCTATCTGGTCAAAAGCATCCATCACGTCCTTGCCCTTGGCAAAGACACCGTGCTTCTCCCACATCACCACGTCGTAGTTCTCCAGTTCCTTCAGCGTACCCTCGGCCAGCTCGTTGCTGCCGGGCAGGGTGTAAGGCACGATGCCCAGTCCCAGCGGACAGAAGGCCTTCGTCTCGGGAATCATGCTCCACAGGATGCGGGTGAGCACGTCCTTTCCGAGGAATTCACGATGATGGCTCATAGCCACTAGCTCGATGGGGTGGGTGTGTACCGTAGCCTTATATCCGCTTCCCGTCTCTATTTGGCGTGCATGGACGATGAGGTGGCTGGGCAGTTCGCTGGTGGGCATCACGGGATTGTCGGCGATGATGACATACGAGGCGCAGTCGTCCAGAATACGGATGACGCTGCCGTTGTCCATGGGCCACCGAGCCAAGTCACGCATGCGCTTGCCCGTTCCCTTGCAGTAGAAATAGCAACCCTTCAGCGCCGGCAAGGCAATGCCAATCTGCTTCACGTCGCTGATGGCCAGCAGCTGGCGAATCTCGTCGTCCACAAGGTCTGTCACGTTGACGGTAATGTTGCCGCCGTTGCGCTCTGCCCATCCGTTCTGCCACAGGTAACCAGCCACTTCAGCTATCTTCTCCACCTCCGCACGCAGGGCGGGGCGGCCTTCAAGAATACTTTTCATAAGTTTTAGTGTTATTTCGGTTAATACAATAATATTATACACAATAACGTCTGAACCAAATAGTTATTGCATGTGATAAAGTTTAATTTCGGTTATTTTTTGCAAACTACTTTTCGTATGTCAGCCTTTTTGTATACCTTTGTCCCGAAATATTGACTCTAAATGAAAAGACTCTTATTTACGGTGGCTATTCCTGCCCTAATGATGATGCTCATGGCAGCAACGGCATCTCGACCGACGACCATCTTCATTATCGGCGATTCCACCGCTGCTAACAAGGATATTTCGGGTGGTAAGCAGGAACGGGGATGGGGCATGGCCTTGCAGTGCTTCTTTGATGATAACATCCTGATAGACAACCATGCAGTGAATGGTCGTTCATCGCTTAGTTTCATCAACGAGGGGCGCTGGGAAAAGGTGCTGGAGAAGCTTCGTCCTGGTGACTATGTCATCATCCAGTTTGGCCACAACGACGAGAAACCCAAGGCCGACCGTCATACCGACCCTGGCTCGACCTTCGACTATAATTTGGCGAAATATGTCCGTGAGACCCGTGAGAAAGGTGGCATCCCCGTGCTGATGAACTGTGTCGTGCGCCGTAATTTCTTCGTCCAAGCACCAGAAAACGATGATGACGAGAAGCTGCGTACTACGACCTTCAAGGACGGTGTGAAGATGGTGGAGGGTGACAGCCTTATCGACACCCACGGCCTCTACCGAGTGGCTCCCCGTGACGTGGCACAGCGTATGAACTGCCATTTCATCGACGCAAATGCCATCACCCACCAACTGGAGCAGGGGCTTGGACGTGAGGCCTCGAAGAAGCTCCACATGTGGTTCCTGCCCGGTGAGGAGCCCAGTGTACCAGATGGCCGGCAAGACAATACCCATTATAATATATATGGTGCTCACGTCGTGGCCAGTCTGTTGGCTGATGCCCTCTGCGAGGAGATTCCCCTGCTTAGTAAGTACCGCACCAAGGCCGACATCACCGTCGACAAGAATGGTCGTGGAGACTTCCTTACACTAACTGATGCTCTGGAACACATAGACCAATCCAAGCCCACCACTATCCAAATCCTTGGTGGTGAATGGGCGAAGCCCGTGCTCGACAAGAAATCAAAGGTTCAGTTTGCACTTCGTATGGGAGCCATGTGGAAAGAACCTTAACACTAATTGGGATAAATGCTTTACACAAATTGGGATAAATATATTGATAAATTGAGATAAATATTGACAATTTTGATAAATTGAAGATGACGAGACAAGAGTATATGGATATGTATGAAGCCGTTGGAGTGGCAATGGATGTTCATAGTATACTTGGCAGAGGACTGGCCGAGCCGATATACCAAGAAGCCTACGCAATTGAGATGAAACTTCGCGGTTTGGGGGTTGAGCGGGAAAAGCAACTGAGACTTTACTATAAGGATACGTTGCTGGAAAAAACGTATTATGCAGACTTTTACTACAAAGGTATTGTCATGGAGTTCAAGTCTGTAGAAGAACTTAGTGCCGAGCATAGGGCACAGTTGTTGAACTATTTGTGCATTGCCAAGCAAGACAGAGGAATCCTTTTCAATTTCGGCGAGACAAACCTCCATACCGAGCGCTACCTCTATCTTCCTGCCGAAGACCGTTTTGTCCTGCTTACTCACGACAATTACAAACTCTACGTCTCAGACTAATCCATTTCTCCCAATTTGTGCATAATTATTTCTCCCAATTAGCGTAAAATATTTATCCCAATTAGTGAAAGTATTTCTCCAAATTAGTGTAAAAGTAAAACCTTATAATTATATTTATGTCACAACAAGCAATTCAAAAGACTTTGCGCGACTCCGCTGGGATGCGGTGGACGGCGCTGCTGCTCTTGGCTCTCGCCATGTTCTGCAGCTACATTTTCATGGACATCCTCTCACCTATTAAAGACCTGATGCAGGAAACCCGAGGCTGGGACTCCACGGCTTTCGGTACGATGCAGGGCTCAGAGGTGTTCCTCAACGTTTTTGCGTTCTTCCTCATCTTTGCTGGTATCATCCTCGACAAGATGGGCGTCCGCTTCACCGCCGTGCTCTCTGCCGTGGTGATGCTCGTTGGAGCCGTCATCAAGTGGTACGCTGTCTCTGAGGCATTTACGGGCAGTGGCTTAGAGCAGTGGTTCACCGACAATCTCAACTACATCCCGCTCTTCGACGAGTTGGGTGTCAGCCCCTTCTACGAGGGCATGCCCGCCTCGGCGAAGTTCGCCGCCAGCGGCTTTATGATCTTCGGCTGCGGCTGTGAGATGGCTGGTATTACCGTCAGCCGAGGTATCGTGAAGTGGTTCAAGGGCCGTGAGATGGCCTTGGCTATGGGTTCCGAGATGGCCCTCGCCCGCCTGGGTGTTGCCACGTGTATGATTTTCTCGCCCTTCTTCGCCCGTCTGGGTGGCCATGTCAGCGTTACCCGCTCGGTAGCCTTTGGTGTGGTACTGATGTGTATCGCCCTGATTATGACCATTGTCTATTTCTTCATGGACCGCAAGCTTGACGCACAGACTGGTGAGGCAGAGGAGAAGGACGACCCGTTCAAGGTCAGCGACATTGGGAAGATTCTCAGCGACGGCGGTTTCTGGCTCGTCGCTCTGCTCTGCGTGCTCTATTACTCAGCTATCTTCCCCTTCCAGAAGTACGCCGTGAATATGCTGCAATGTAACCTCACCCTGACGCTCCCCGAGGAAGGCTCGTTCTGGGCTTCCAGCACCGTCACCCTTGTGCAGTATGTCATCATGCTCATTGTGGCCGCCGCTGGCTTTGCCTCCAACTTCCAGAAAAAGACCGGGGTGAAGTACGGTCTGTTGGCCGTGAGTATTGCCGCCCTCATCACCTACTGCTATATGGGCTTTATGCGTCAGTCAGCAGAATCTATCTTTGCCGTATTCCCCTTGCTGGCCGTGCTCATCACACCTATCCTCGGCAGCTATGTAGACCATAAGGGCAAGGCTGCTTCGATGCTCGTCCTCGGCTCGCTGCTGCTCATCGCCTGCCACCTCACGTTTGCCTTCATCCTGCCCATGTTCAAGGGTTCGGCTGTGGGTGGCATCGCCATTGCCTACATCACCATCCTGGTGCTCGGCTCGTCGTTCTCGCTGGTTCCTGCATCACTTTGGCCTTCCGTACCTAAGTTGGTTGATGCCAAGGTGATAGGTTCTGCCTACGCACTTATTTTCTGGATTCAGAACATTGGCCTTTGGCTTTTCCCGTTGCTTATCGGTAAGGTGCTCGACGCCACCAACCCTGGCGTCACCGACCCCACGCAGTTCGACTATACCGCCCCGCTGGTGATGCTCGCCTGTCTGGGTGTGGCTGCCCTCATCCTTGGCCTCGTGCTGAAGGTTGTCGACCGCAAGCGTGGCCTCGGTCTGGAGGAACCCAACATCAAGTGAGGATTGAGAGTTGAGAATTGAGAAATATGATTACCTTTGGATTCAGTATTATGACAAAGAAGTGTGAAGGCAATGTATGGTTGCCGATGGTAATCATATTTCTCATTTTTCATTTCTTGTTTCTCACTTCTAGTACTGCAATTGCCCAGCGTAAGGAGCTTAGCCAGGCACGTACCTTCATCAAGAACAAGAAGTTTGACGATGCAGAGAAGCTGATAGCCCCCTTGCTGAAGGACTCTGCCAACCGTAAGAACAGCCGGTTGTGGGAAGCTCTCTACGACATCGTCCACGGCAAATATGCCCAGGCCAACGAGCGTCTCTACCTGAAACAGAAGCAGGACACCGCTGCTTTCTTCGCCCTAGCCCGCCGTATGGTGAGTGTTGCCGAGACCCTCGACAGCCTTACTGACCATGACCGCAAGAGTAACTCTTCGGAGCAGCATGTTCATCGTGTGAACCTCTTCAACGGCGGCATCTATTTTGTCCGCAAGGCCAAGTGGAAGGAGGCCTACGACTACATGGAGTCCTACATTGACTGTGCCCGCCAGCCCCTTTTCGAGGCCTACCACTACGACTCCCTCGACCAACGTATGCCCCAAGCAGGCTACTGGGCCACCTACAGCGGCTACAGGCTCCACGACCCTGTGCTTACCTTGCGTCATCGTGAACTGGCGTTGCGCGACTCGTCCAAAGCTGACTTCACACTTCAGTTCATTGCTGAGGCCAGACTATGGCTGAAAGACAATGAGTTATACCTCCAGACGCTGCAAGAAGGATTCCGCCGCTACCCCCTCTTCCCCTATTTCTTCCCCCGTCTCTTCGATGTCTACACTAGTCGAGGTGAGTACGACCGTGCCCTTGCCGTAGCCGACAGCGCCCTTGCCGTTAGCGACTCCTCGCAACTCTTCCTTTTCGCCAAAAGCACCACCTTGTTGGCTATGGGACGTTATGCTGAGAGCATCAAGATAGGCGAGAAGATTATTGAACTAAATGATAGTATGCCAGAGCCATACTTCAACGTTGGAACGGCCTATATCAACATCGCCGACCGCCTCGATACCCGCAGGGAGCGCAAGCTTGTCAAGCAGGCCTACCAAAAGGCCCAACCCTTCATGGAGCATTACCGCGCCCTCCGACCAGACGAGAAACAGAAGTGGGGACCGGCTCTCTACCGCATATACCTCAACCTCAATATGGGTAAGCAATTCGATGAAATCGACCGATTACTGAAACAATAAATATGAAGAATATTTGTGTTGTAGTGGGCGCACGCCCCAACTTCGTGAAAGTGGCTCCGCTGATACGTGCCATAGAGCACAGCGAGCAAGGAGTCTATACGCTGGTATATGCCGGTTGTGACGATGATCCCACGCTGGAGTCCACGCTCTTCGAAGACCTTCAGATGCCCCGCCCTGACGTGTTTCTGGGTGTCGGTAGCAGCAGTCTGAACGAAATCACCAGTCAGGTGATGGCACGCTTCGACGCCTTTCTCGACGAGCACCCCGTCGACGTGGTCATCGTTGTCGATGACCTTGCCTCTACTATGGCCGCTGCTATCGTGGCCAAGAAGCGCGGCCTCACGCTGGCACACCTTGTGGCCGGCACGCGCTCCTTCGACATGAAGATGCCCAAAGAGGTCAACCGCCTCGTCATCGATGCTCTCTCCGACATCCTTTTCACCGCAGGTGTACGTAGCAACAGCGTCGCCACCCGCGAGCAGGCCGAGGGTTCCACCACCTACATGGTGGGCAACATCCTCATGGACTCCCTGCGCTTCTGCCAGCCACGGCTCCGCAAGCCAGACATCGACGTTGAGGAAGGGAAATATCTGGTGTTCACCATCAATCGCCGAGCCTTGCTTTCCGACCCCGAGAAACTCTCCCAGTTGTTGCAAGCCATTGTCACTTCAGCTGGCGACACGCCTATCATCGCACCGTTGCGCGACGAAGCCCGTCAGGCCATTGAACATTCACTATTGACCATTGACCATTACACTGCCAATAAAGTTCAATGCTCAATAGTCAATGGTCAACGGTCATTGGTCAATATTCAATCTCCGCTCTCTTACCTCGAGTTTGGCTGGCTCACCGCCCATGCCCGTGGCATCATCACTGACAGCGGCAACGTTGCTGAAGAGGCCACCTTCAATGGCGTGCCCTGCATTACCCTCAACAGCTATACCGAGCATCAGGAGACCGTCACCCAAGGCACCAACGTTCTCGTAGGCGAAGATTCTGAACGCCTCGCACAGGCTGTCAGTCAGATGGTGGGTGGACAATGGAAATCCGGCTCCCTGCCAGACCGTTGGGACGGACGCACGGCAGAGCGCATCGTTAAAATATTGATTGACTAAGAGTGTTACGATATTACATCCCAGTATTGATCTGGGTGTAAGAACTTCTTCCCCCGCTAAGTATTATCCGTTCAAAAGAACGGCGGTACGGACACGACTGAGGGTCTCAGGTGTCATCTGCAGGTAGCTTGCGATGTAGACGAGTGGTGCACGGAGGACGAGCTGGGGCGTGCTCTTCACGAGCTTCTGGTAGCGGTCTTGGGCACTCTCGAAGCGTAGCATGTCGGCACGCTGCTGACTGATGATGAGCGACTCCTCGAGTATTTTGCGGTAGAGCATCTGTATGTTCACGCTCTTGATGGCTGCCGCCTCCAGTTCGCGCATGGGTATCTCAAAGAGAATGGTAGGCTCGAGTGCCTGGATAATCTGGTGGGAGGGCGTCTCGTGAAACAGGCTCTCGATGCTCATGCAGATGGTGTTCTCCGTAGCCATGTACTCGGTGAGCTCTTTTTTGTTCTTGAAATAGAACTGACGCACGAGGCCCTTCACTATCCAGTAGATGCTCTGGCACACCTCTCCCTCGTCAAGGATGCGTGCACCCTTGGGATATTTCCTGGGCACAAGGATTTCCTCGAGGATGTCGAGCTCCTCGTGGGTCATCGTACTGTATCTGCGGGCCAGTTCGCGGGCCACGTCGCGGGTAGTTAAACTTAGGTTAGCCATTGGTACAATAAACGTTAAACAATAACCAATAACCGTTATTTCTCCGATTCCTTGGCTTTTTTGATTATATTAATTAATGTTGCAGATATTTTACTGTTGTCATTATAAATAGAATTGAATGCTCCCTCGTCGATATATCCTGTCTCATACAATAACTCTAACCAATACTCCGTTTCACTCGATTCCTTGAGGGCAATGCACATTTTGCTAATAAAGTCGGCTTTACTCTGAGCGTAGATGCTCTCGCGAATATTTGCTCCAATACTGGTTCCGCTTCGCATGACTTGCTTCGCCATCGTGAACTCATGTTTTTCTGTGGCAAGAAATTGATAGAGTTTAACAATGCGTTTTGCGAAGTCCTTTGATAATTGTGCTGTCGGATTGTTCTTGTCCATTGCTACGCGCAGCCAACGTTTATTGTTTATTGGTTATTGTTTATTGTAAATCAGTCTAGTTTCAGAACTGCGAGGAAGGCTTTTTGCGGCACTTCCACGTTGCCTATCTGCTTCATGCGTTTCTTTCCGCGCTTCTGCTTCTCCAGCAGTTTGCGCTTTCGGGTGACATCGCCGCCGTAGCACTTGGCAAGCACATCCTTGCGCACCTGTTTCACCGTCTCACGGGCGATGATTTTTGCTCCGATGGCAGCTTGGATGGCAATGTCGAACTGCTGACGAGGAATGAGTTCCTTAAGCTTCTCACACATGCGGCGTCCGAAGGTGACGGCATTGTCAGCGTGGGTCAGCGTGGAGAGGGCATCGACAGGCTCGCCGTTGAGCAAGATGTCGAGCTTGACGAGTTTCGACGGCCGGAAGCTGTCCACGTGGTAGTCGAAGGAGGCATAGCCCTTGGAGATGCTCTTCAGCTTGTCGTAGAAGTCGATGACGATTTCTCCCAGCGGGAGCATGAAGTGCAGCTCCATGCGGTTGCCCGAGACGTACTGCTGGTCAATGAGCTCTCCGCGCTTGTCGAGGCAGAGGGTCATGATAGGGCCGATGTAGGCCGAAGCTGTGATGATGCTTGCCCGTATGTATGGCTCCTCGATGTGGTCTATGAGTGTCTGGTCGGGTAGACCTGAGGGGTTGTGCACCTCCTTCACCTCGCCCTGCTTGGTATAGCACATATAACTGACATTGGGGACGGTGGTGATTACATCCATATCGAACTCTCGGTCGAGTCGCTCCTGCACAATCTCCATGTGGAGCAGTCCTAGGAAGCCGCAGCGGAAACCGAAGCCCAGGGCTACGGAGCTCTCAGGCTGGAAGGTCAGCGAGGCATCATTCAGCTGAAGCTTCTCCAGCGAGGCACGCAGGTTCTCATAGTCGGTGGGGTCGATGGGATAGACGCCGGCAAAGACCATGGGCTTCACCTCCTGGAATCCCTCGATGGCCTTGTCGCAGGGACGTGCCACGTGGGTGATGGTGTCGCCTACCTTCACTTCGCGCGAGTTCTTTATACCACTTATTATATAGCCCACGTCGCCAGTGCGCAGCTCCGGACGGGGTATCATGTCCATCTTCAGCACGCCTACCTCGTCAGCCTCGTACTCTTGCCCCGTGTTGAAGAACTTCACCTTGTCGCCCTTGTGGATGACGCCGTTGATAATCTTGAAGTAGGCGATGATGCCTCGGAAGGAGTTGAAAACGGAGTCAAAGATAAGCGCCTGCAGCGGAGCATCCTCGTCGCCGATGGGGTGGGGGATGCGCTCTACCACGGCACGCAGTATCTCGTCGACACCCTCGCCGGTCTTTCCCGAAGCTCGGATGATGTCCTTTCGGTCGCAGCCTATGAGGTCGATGATTTCGTCCTCCACCTCGTCGGGCATGGCCGAGGGCATGTCAATCTTGTTGATGACGGGAATGATTTCCAGGTTGTTGTCGATGGCCATGTAGAGGTTGGAGATGGTCTGCGCCTGTACGCCCTGCGTGGCATCGACTACCAGCAAAGCACCCTCACAGGCAGCAATCGAGCGCGACACTTCATAGGAGAAATCCACATGACCCGGAGTGTCGATGAGGTTCAGGATATACTTATCCCCACCCCCGTTGGAGGGGTTGGGGCTGTATTCATACTCCATCTGAATGGCGTGGCTCTTGATAGTAATGCCGCGTTCACGCTCCAAATCCATGTCATCGAGCATCTGACCCTCGGTGACTTGTATGGTTTTTGTGCGCTCCAGCAGACGATCGGCCAGGGTGGACTTACCGTGGTCAATATGAGCTATGATACAGAAATTACGTATGTTCTTCACCTTTGAAATTTCGATTTACGGATTCTCGATGTACGAATTAAAATGCAAAAGTACATAAAAAAACAGAAAACCGTTGCTTTTTTATATTTTTTTAGTAACTCTTTCTTCAAAAAAACACTAGATGGGTCTTTGAGAGAAAACGGCTTTCTCTGGTAGACAAAACGGCTTTCTCTGGTAGAGAAAACGGCTTTCTCTAATAGAGAAAACGGCTTTCTCTGATAGAGAAAACGGCTCAGATTATAAAAAACGGCGAAAAGTTTGCAGTTCTGAATATAAATCTGTACCTTTGCCGAGTCAAATTCAATTGGGAGCGCGGACCTCCCTGTCCGCTTGTCAGCAAATGGAAAAGATGATTATATATCAGGTTCTGCCCCGTCTCTTTGGGAACAAGAACCATACGAAGAAGCCCGGCGGTACCATCGAGGAGAACGGCTGTGGCAAGTTTAATAACTTTACCCCTTCGGTACTGAAGGGCCTCCGTGAGACCGGTTATTCTCACGTGTGGTACACGGGAGTCATCCGACACGCCACGATGACCGACTACTCGGCCTACGGCATCCCGCGCCAGCACCCGGCTGTGGTGAAGGGTCAGGCCGGCTCTCCCTACGCCATCGCTGACTACTACGACGTAGACCCCGACCTGGCCGTGAGCGTGGAGAAACGCATGGAGGAGTTTGAGAAGCTCGTCGGCAGGACGCATCGCGCCGGGCTGAAGATGATTATCGACTTCGTGCCCAACCACGTGGCACGTCAGTATAAGAGCATCTGCAAGCCAGAGGGCTTGCGCGACTTGGGTGAGGACGACGACACTACGAAGGGCTTTGAGCCGGAGAAGAACAATTTCTACTATTGTCCTGGACAAGCCTTCACGCCATACTTCGACCTCTACCACGGCGAGTCGGAGCCTTACACGGAGTTTCCGGCCAAGGCCACGGGCAACGACCATTTCGATAATGCGCCGGGCAGGAATGACTGGTACGAGACGGTGAAGCTGAACTATGGCGTGGACTACTACGCTGGTGGTAAGGGTCATTTTTCGCCTATACCGTCGACGTGGCAGAAGATGCTCGACATCCTGCTCTTCTGGGCGGGTAAGGGCATCGACGGCTTCCGCTGCGACATGGCCGAGATGGTTCCGGCAGAGTTCTGGACGTGGGCCACGGCGCGAGTGCGGGAGAAGTTCCCACATATTATATTTATAGGCGAGGTGTACAACCCTGGACTCTACCGCCGCTATCTGCAGTCGGGCTTTGACTACCTGTACGACAAGGTGGGCATGTACGACGCGATGCGCGACGTCATCTGCCACCGCCGTACTACCGAGGCCATTACCTGGGCTTGGCAGCAGACCGACGACATCCGCCAGCACATGCTCTACTTCCTGGAGAACCACGACGAGCAGCGCATTGCCAGCGACTTCTTTGCCGCAAGTGCTGAGAAGGCCGTGCCAGCTTTGGTGGTGAATGTGCTGATGCAGCAGAATCCCTTCATGGTCTACTGCGGGCAGGAGTGGGGCGAGCGTGGTATGGACCAGGAGGGATTCAGTGGGCACGACGGAAGGACGACCATCTTCGACTACTGGGCACTCATTCCAGGAGTTGGGGAGTTGAGAAGTTGGGGAGGTAATGCAGGTGTCACCCTTGCTGACCTCTACAGCCGTGTGCTCAACATCGCCCGTACGGAAAAGGCTGTCAGCAATGGTCAGATGTTCGACGTGATGTACGTGAACCGCCAGTATGAGCGGCAGTATGCCTTCCTGCGTAAGGCGGGAAAAGAGATGTTGCTTGTGGTGGCCAACTTCGATGACCAGCCTGTAAGCATGAAGCTCACCTTGCCCGACCATGCCTTCAGCTTTCTGGAAATACGCGAGAAGGTGTACAAGGCCGAAGAGCTTCTAAGCGGCACCACAGCCAAACTGGTGCTTATGCGCGACCATCAAGTGGATGTTAACCTGCCTGAGCGCGGCGCCGTGGTGTATAAAATAAAATAACTCTCAATTCTCAAATCTCAAATTTCAAATCTCAAAGTGAACTGGAAGTTTATTATCAGCTGGACGGTGAAGTTCGTCCTGTGTGTGATTGTCTGGGACATTGCCGTGTGGATTACGAATAGTATGGGACTGGCCTTCTTCATGGCCTTGGGTTTCCTTATCCTCTTTGCCATTGTCGAGAGTTATGTGATAGACTGGTGGGAGAAGAGACGTGAAGCGAAACAATTTGTCAAGGCATTGTTGTTGATTCTTGCCTTGCATTGTCTGCCCCTCGCTTCCTCTGCAAAGTACATCCCGGAGAACCGTGGCTTTGTCTGCGAGAATGGTAAGAACCGCTTTACCCGTGCACTCTACGGCGGCCATAGTGACTATCGCATTGAGACAAGCGACAAGCCCATCTTTGCCATCGTGAAGAAGGATCACCATCGTAGCCTTACCTTCGAGGTAGAGGGCGTGAGGCTCGATTCGGCACAGTATGCCTGGTGCAGCTACGAGCATGGCACGCGTACATATACCTTATGGGACTCCCGCTGGGAGAAGTTCGGCGATGGTGTCATCCGTTTGAAGGTGGTGGCGCTGCTGGACGAGGAAGGTGCTGCCTTCGAGATTATCGGCGACAAATGGCAAGGCCCCTTCCGCATCAAATACCGTCTGAGTAACATCGCCGGAAAGAAGATGAACCGCAACGGCGACCTAGGCGTAGACGACCCAGGAACGTTTGACCCGTCACCCGACGGCGAGGGCATGGAGGAAGGACTATGTGCCAGCTTCCGGAACTTCGGCCACCTGGTGATACACCTCGACAAGGTGGCTCCCATAGGCGACATCTCGTCTACGGAACTGTTCAACAGTACCGTTGCGCAGTACAAGAAGATGGCCGACCGCGTGGTGTTCAACACCCCCGACCCCTATATCAACACCCTGGGATGGGCGCTCGTCATGGCTGCCGACGGCGACTGGGACGGCAAGACCTGGCTGCACGGCTGCATAGGCTGGCGTACTCCGCTGCCCGGATGGCGTGCTGCCTATATGGGTGACGTGCTGGGATGGGACGACCGCGCCGTGACGCACTTCAACGCCTACGCCAAGAGCCAGGTAACGCAGGTGCCGCCCACCATCAAGCATCCCTCGCAAGACCCGGAGCAGAACATGGCACGGGCCAAGAAGGAGTGGGGCACGCAGATGTATAGCAACGGATATATCTGCCGTTCGCCGGAGCGCAACGACCAGATGCACCACTACGACATGAACCTTTGCTACATCGACGAGCTGCTCTGGCACTTCCAGTACAATGCCGACAAGGCTTACATGCGCAAGATGTGGCCCGTCATCAAAAGCCATCTGGAGTGGGAGAAGCGTAACTTCGACCCCGACGGCGACCACCTCTACGATGCCTACTGCTGCATCTGGGCCAGCGACGCCCTTTATTATAGTGGTGGGGCTGTGACCCACTCCTCGGCCTATAACTACCGTGCCAACAAACTGGCGGCACGTATCGCCGAGCTGATAGGCGAGAATCCTGCTCCCTACCGTGAGGAGGCAGAAGCCATTCTGAAGGCCATGAACGAATGGCTTTGGACTTCCTCAAATCTCAATTCTCAAAACTCAACTCTCAAATCATTTGGCCATTGGGCTGAGTATCAAGATGCTATGGGCCTGAAACGGCTGCACGAGAGCGCTGCCGTGTGGAGCATTTACACGCCTATTGACTGTGGTGCCGGAACGCCTGAGCAGTTCTATCAGGCCACGCAGTACGTAGACAGCGAGATTCCCCATGTCGACGTGGAAGGAACAGAACTAAAGACTATCGCCACGAGCAACTGGATGCCCTACGCCTGGAGCATCAACAATGTGGCTCCGGCAGAGGTGATGCATACCGCGCTGGCCTATTTCCAGGCAGGACGTACCGATGAGGGATATAACCTGCTGAAGGCCAACATCATGGACAACATGTACAACGGTCAGTCACCCGCTAACTTTGGACAGCTGAGCCAGTACGATGCTGCACGAGGCGAGTGCTACCGTGACTTCGGCGATGTCATAGGCATCAGCAGTCGCACGCTTATACAGGGACTCTTTGGCGTCGTTCCCAACGCGCTCTACGGCGAGTGCATTATCCGTCCGGGATTCCCCTCGAAGTGGGACAAGGCACAGATACGCACGCCCTATCTGGAGTATAAGTACACGCGGACGAATGGTAAAGTACGCATAGAGGTGTGGCAGAACTTTGCCAAAACGCTGAAGATTGTCATCCGCCAGAACGAGGCAGGAGGCCGTTACCACGACATTGAGGGAACTGCCGAGCAGCATCAGGTGATAGAGTATGAGGCACAGCAGACTCCCTCCCAGCCCCCTGTAGCGAAGGGGGCAGAGACCTCGGATGCCGAGAATATCATCGCCCAATGTAACCATTTCTCTCCCTCGCAAGGCACTAAGGGAGGTTCTCTTAAATTCAAGAAGGTGTTTTTTGAACCTAGCTTTAACGCCAAGGTGACTGACATCTTCAATAACAAGTACACGTCGCCGCGCCCACAGACCACCACGCTACAGATTCCCTTGCAAGGGGTAGGGGAGTGGTGTCATCCGAAATACTTGCCTACTATCGATGACTCAGGCCTCCGTAACATGGTTCGCAAGGGCGAGGTCAGCCTGCAGGGCGTGCCCTTCCGCACGCCGAAGGATGGCAACAACATCATGTTCGTGAGCCTTTGGGACAACTATCCCAATGAGGGACTCGTTCCGCTGGAAGGCAAGGCCTCCACGGCCTATCTGCTTATGGCCGGTACAACGAACCCCATGCAGAGCCGGATAGACAACGGTGTAATCGTTGTCAGATACGCTGACGGCACGAGCACGCAGTTGCCCCTGCGCAATCCTGATAACTGGTGCCCCATAGAACAGGACTACTACGTAGACGGCAAGGCATTCTCCGCTATCACGCCGCGTCCTTACCGCGTTAGCCTTGCAACAGGAGAAGTGAGCCGAGACCTAGGAGGAAAACTTGGCTTCAAGGGTGCCGATGGGCGTGAGATTCCCGGAGGAGCAGCACAGTTGCTGGCCATGCCCCTCGACCCGAAGAAGGAATTGTCAAGCCTCACCGTACAGGCACTTTCCAATGACGTAGTTATCGGTCTGATGGCGGTGACGCTGCAATAAATTGGGAGCGCGGACGTCCTCGTCCGCATTATGAGCATTTCCTTTATGATGGAAGGTCTGATTAAACTATATAAGGAGTGGCACGGGGATGCACCTGTAGATTGTTCTCGATTGCCAGGCGCTGGCAGCAACAGGGCCTACTATCGCCTTACTGATGCAGATGGTTGCACGGTGATAGGATGCGTGGGTACGAGCCGTGAGGAGAATGAGGCATTCATTTATCTCTCGCGTCATTTCGCCAGCAAGCAACTGCCTGTTCCCGAAGTGCTGGCAGCGAGCAATGACAACCTGTGCTACCTGCAGACGGACTTAGGCGCTACCTCGCTCTTCGATGCCATACGGGCAGGGCGTGAGGCCGGTGGGAAATACAATGAGCAGGAGCGTGAACTGCTGCGCCGCACCATACAGGAACTGCCGCGCCTGCAGTTTGTTGGCCACGAGGGGCTCGACTATTCTCATTGCTACCCGCAGCCTCAGTTCGACCAAGAGGGCATTTTCTTCGACCTCAACTATTTCAAGTATTGCTTTCTGAAAGCTACTGACATTGACTTCCACGAGGTACGCTTGGAGGCAGACTTCCATGCCTTAGCCCGTGACCTCCTTGCCGAACCGTCGGCGTCATTCCTCTATCGCGACTTCCAGGCACGTAATGTAATGATTATTGACCATTCACCATTGACCATTGACCATTCTACTTCACCAGAAGATGCACCAGCAAATAATGGTCAATGGTCAATGGTCAATGGTCAATGCTATATCATCGACTTCCAGGGCGGACGCCGTGGTCCCTACTACTACGACCTCGCCTCCTTCCTCTGGCAAGCCTCTGCCCGCTATCCCGACAGTCTGCGCCGCGAGCTGATAAACGAGTATTATACCGGTGCCCGGCAATACACCACGTTGCCCCCACGCTCGGAGTTCGACCGCCGTCTGCGCCTCTTCGTACTCTTCCGTACGCTTCAGGTGCTCGGTGCCTACGGCTTCCGTGGCTATTTCGAGCGCAAGCAGCACTTCATCGACTCCATACCGCCGGCCATTCAGAATCTGAGGGAATTGTTAGACAGTCAGACAGACGAAGAGAGCAGTTCCTGCGATTATCCCTATCTTTCGGAGGTGTTACGCCGTTTGACCACTCATTTCTCGACTCATAAAGGTAACGTCACTTTCATTCCCCCTTCACTCCCCCTTCACTCCCCTTTCACTCCCCAACAACTTGTTGTCCGCATCTTCAGCTTTTCTTACAAGAAAGGCATCCCCGAGGACGAGAGTGGCAATGGAGGCGGCTATGTCTTCGACTGCCGTTCCACGCACAATCCCGGTCGCTATGAGAAGTACAAACAGATGACCGGCCTTGACGAACCTGTCATCCGCTTCTTGGAGGAAGACGGTGAGATACTTACTTTTCTAGAAAGTGTATACCGCCTTGCCGATGCTCATGTGGAACGTTACTTGGAGCGTGGTTTCACCTCACTCATGTTTTCTTTCGGCTGCACAGGTGGACAACACCGTTCCGTTTACTCCGCACAGCACTTGGCAGAGCACCTCAACAAGAAATATGGCATTGAGGTGCACCTCTGCCATCGAGAGCGTGGCATCAGCCAGACCTTTGGTGCTTCTCAATGAACCAACAAGAAAAGTCCCCAGGATTGATTCCTATTTCCAACGGAGAATGAAGGCGTAGTGATAGGGCTGATTGCCATTGATGGTGTACTGGGGTAGAGTCCGCTGGCCCCAGGTATCAACACCACCTACACCGTGGATGTTGAGGTCGATATTGAGGTTGACAAAACGTCCGCGGTTTATTTCGTGTGGATGCTTTGCCTGTTCTAAATCCTCTTCGCCGTAGTCCCAGGCACGGATGCAGAGGGGCTGGCAGCCTTCTATATTGAGTTCACGCTGCTCATTACCAATATGCATGAAGCGCACATCGCAGCGATTTCCATTATCCTGCGGATGAATATACTCTGTCTCAAACTGGTTCAGTGGCATCTGGTAAAGGCCGATGAAGGCAGAGCGTTTTCGGTCAGGGTAGTTCTCCCATGGTCCACGACCATAGTACTTGATTTCTGTCATGTCGGCAGGTATACGCATACGCATACCAAACTTGGGTATCAGTGGAATATCTGTGGCAGTGGGTTGGTAATCCATATCTACCATAACCATTCCATCATCGTTGATGGAATAGGATAGTGTCAGTTCGGCACCCACAGGCAGCTGCATCTGGGTTATCACTTTTACGCAGTTTTCGGCATCTTCGGTGCGTTGTGATTTTACGATACGATTCTCGGCGGCATCGCGCCAAACAGCTAAACGTTCAGCAAAATGGGCAGCATGCTGATTGTCGTTCTCTGGTTTCCAGAAATAAGGCTCAAGCGGAGCTTTCAGCATCTCCTGACCATCCACTATCCAACTACTGATGGTACCAGTCTGGTCGATGGTAATCGCACCACGCTGAGTGTATGCTATAATCCCATTAGCTGTTTTCTGCACTTTTGCGGGCTTGCCCTCCAGTGTGGTAGGGAAGTTCCACGGCTGAAGCACAAACTGTTCGCGAGCCACCACAAACCCCTTTTTGGCCCAAGGCTTGTCTTCTCGGAGACGTGCCTCGATATTCCTCAACGTTTCTGTGCCATACACCAGGTCGCTACAGCTGATGTCGTATTCGTCTGTTTCGGTGAAACAGTCGCGATTGACGATGCGATAGGTTTCTTCATCCCACTCGAAAGACAATGGCTGGTAGACATGCTGCACCTCATAGTAATGGGGATGCGGCGTGCGGTCGGGAGCCAACAAACCATTGATACAGAAGGGACCGTCGTTGGGTATGTCGCCGAAGTCACCACCGTAGAGGTATTGGACAATTGGACTATTTACTATTTGACTATTTGGCTGCGCGTGGCTGGAATTGTTCAATTGTAAATTGTCCAATAGTCCAATGTCCAGTCCTTGGTCCACCCAGTCCCAGATGGCGGCTCCGCAGATGGATGAGTCAGCGTAGATGACGTCCCAGTACTCTTGGAAGTTTCCCAATGAGTTTCCCATAGCATGTGCATATTCTCGCATGATGAAAGGACGGTCGGCGACCTTCTTGGCCTCTGCTTCGAGTTTGGAAGGTGTAAGGTAGCTGTCATCGTAGATGTCGCTCTGACTACGGTCTGTATCACAGAAGGGTAGTGCTATGGTATCGAGTGCGACGACTGCATCGCGCATTGCCTTCATGTTGGGTCCGACTCCGCCCTCGTTTCCAAGGCTCCAGAAGATGACGGAGGGATGGTTTTTGTCACGCTGTACCAATGATATAGCCCGGTCTACGTGTGCATCTTTCCAAGCTGGGTCTTCGCCCATTTCTTTGTTTGCATAACCATAGCCGTGACTCTCCTGATTGGCCTCGTCCATCACATATATGCCGTAACGGTCGCACAACTCGTAAAGATATTCGCGGTCAGGATAGTGTGAGGTGCGAAGGAAGTTGATGTTGCATTGCTTCATTAGCGTGATGTCCTGCTCGTAGGTGGCATCGTCAACGTAGCGGCCAGTTTGTGGATGGTGGTCATGACGATTAACACCACGCAGTTTTACGTTCTTTCCATTGATTTTAAATACTTCACCGATGACCTCCACCTTCTTCACACCTAGGTGATAGTCGAAATGCTCGAAGACTTGTCTCTTTTTATCCTGCAATTCCACGCTGAACGGGTAGAGGTTCGGTTTCTCAGCCGACCATAATTGGGGATTCTTTAGAGTGTAATGATATATTTGGCAGACGGTGTCACCGGCATTGATTGTCAGTGGGTGTAACTCGCTATTTATTTTCTCCTCAATTCTAAAAACCGGGAACACCTTGGCTGTTCGCTTCCCCGTGTTGCAGATGCTTATCTTTGCGCATACTTCCGCCTCGCTATAGTCGTTGTTCGGTATAGTTGTCACATGATAGTCGCTGATATGCACCAAGGGACGTACCCATAACTGCACGGAACGGAAGATGCCCGAGAGTCTCCACATGTCCTGACACTCCAGATAGCTGCCGTCATTCCAGCGGTAGACCTCGACTGCGAGTCGGTTGCGGCCCTCATGCATGTATTTCGTGACATCGAACTCTGCAGGCGACATGGAGTTTTGACTATAGCCCACCTTCTGACCGTTAATCCATATATACATGGCGGAATGGACTCCGCCGAAGTGGAGGATAAGATTTTTGGAGAGCATGTCTTTTGTTGCATCAATGAAAGTCACATACGACCCTACAGGATTACGATGGTCGTAGGCATACCAGTCCTTATTGGGTTCTCCGGTGACGTTTGGCCGGTCGCGATGGAATGGATATTGCATGTTGACGTAGATGGGCTTCCCGAAGCCCTGCAGCTGCCAGTTGCCGGGTACGGTAATATCCTCCCATTTGCTCACGTCGTAATCTACACGGAAGAAGTCGGCAGGGCGTGAGTCAGGGTCTTTGCTCCAATGGAACTTCCACTGGCCGTCAAGGGATATAATCTCTTGACATTCCTTTTGTTTCGAAGGCAGCTGCAACGTAGCATGGTACGGAAGCTTGTTGATGCCAAGTACTGCGGGGTTTTCCCAGTCGTGGGTTTGTGCCTGGACTGTAATGGCCAGCGCAAAGGCTAATATGATGAATGGTGTTTTCATAATCCTTTACTGAAAGAATTCATGGAGAAACAATCAGAATGAGAAAAAGAAAAGAGGGTGTTTTTTGTACACCCTCTTTAGACATTATAATTTCCACCACGGTTTTTTCTTCTTGGTGTCCTCGTGGGGTGTCAGGGATGCGTTGCGCAGCTCCTCATTGATAAGATCGTACCATGTCCTTTTGTGAGATACCATGCGGTAAATGGTTCCCCAGTCGGGAAGTCCGCCGATGTTACGGTCATCGATGAAATAGTCGATAGTGTTGAGCTTGCGGCTGTAATGCGGATTGTTTTCCCGCTTCTCCTCGGGATAGTCCTTGTTGGTGGCATAGAACTCCACCCCACGCTGACGACACCACTCAACAGCCTCGTCAAGCAGTTTACCCGTGCGTACCGTCCACAAGATGAGCTTGTGGCGGTCCTTAATGAGCATTTTCAGTGTGTCTATGGCAAAGGGAATTTCCTCTCCTATTTCCGGATAGCGGTGTTCCACAATGGTGCCATCGAAGTCTACGGCTATAGTCATTGATGTTCAGAAGTAAATAGGTTATACTTGAAGACTAGTGCTTGATGGAGTTGTCTTCCTTCTTGCCGTAGTGGCTGCTGGCATAGTTGCCGTAGCTGCCATAGTTGCCGTAGGTACTGGCGTAGCGTCCATATCCGTAGCGTCCATACTTACCGTACTTACCGTAGCCGTAGTAGTAACCGTACTTCTTCTTCGACATGTCAATACCATTGATGATCACGCAAATATTTTTCAGCTTCTTGTCGGCGTGGAGCGAGTTGACGATGCTGAAGCTGGCCTTCGGGGTGTAGTCGGAGCGGCAAACGAAGCAAGTGACATCGGCATACTTGCCAATCTGCAGCGTATCGGTAACGAGTCCCACAGGAGCGGTATCGAGGATGATGTAGTCGTACTCCTGCTTTAGGAGCTCAAATATCTCGCCGAGGTTATGACGCGCGAGCAACTCAGTGGGGTTGGGTGGCACGGGACCGGCAAGGAGCAGGTCGAGGTTAGCGTTGACACCCGACGGACGAATCTGTGACCTTAGATCAGCTTCGGTAACGTGTTCTTTGGTGAGCAGGGTGGTAACACCCGCCTGCCTGTCGGTGATATTGAACAGACGGCCTAGGGCAGGCTTACGGATGTCAAGACCAAGCAGTATGACCTTCTTGCCCAACAGTGCGAAGCTCACGCCGAGGTTAGCGGCGTTGAACGTCTTACCCTCACCCGAAGTAGCAGAGGTAAATAGTATGACTTTCTGCTCCTCAGCCATCATGAACTGGATGTTCGTTCGCATGGAGCGGAATATTTCGTCTATCTGGTTGTTCTGATTCTCACGGACAACGATTCCAGAAGCATCCTTTACAGCGTCGCTGGCCACTGCAACATCTGCAACGATTGGCAGAGGAGTGAGCTTGGCTACATCCTCATGACCCTCAATCTTGTATCGGAGCAGCTGAATGACATAGGCAATAAGCAGCGGGAGAGCAAATCCGAGCACGATGGAGGCCAGCATGATAATGGCGCTCTTTGGACTGACCTTCCCACCAAAGGCAGGTTCGTCGATGAGCTTACCCTTGTCAGCCGTGGCTGCCAGTGAGATACTGTTCTCCTCACGTTTCTGCAACAGCATGAGGTAAAGGCCCGATTTTACTTCCTGCTGACGGCCAATCTGAGTGAGTATGCGCTCCTGCTCAGGCGTGTTGGAGATACGTGACTGGAACTCGCTGTACTGACGCTGAATACTCTGTTGCTGGATGTCAGCGGTGCGACGAGCCTGGCGAAGAGCCTCCTTGATACTAACCTCCAGCTGGTCGAGGGTGGTTGTCTGTGCCATCACGATGGGAGAGCTCTCTGAGGCAGCGGCTAGCAAACGGTTGCGGTCGAGCACGGTTTTGTTGTACTGTGATATGAGTGCTGAAGAGGCACCGTCGCTAAGACCAATGTTCGAAGGAATAATCTGGTAGCGGTTAGCGGGGTTCTCTACGTGCCGGCGCAGTTCATCGAGGATTTGAAGCTGTGTGTTGGCCTCCATGAGCTGTCCGTAGTAGGTGTTGGCCTGCGTCATGGTCTGCGTGGCATCGATGCGCATCTGTACTAGGTTGTTGCTGCGCTTGTACGACTCAAGCTCACTTTCGGTGGCTCCCAGTTCGGCGTTAATCTTTTCCAGACGGGAGTTAATGAACTCCTCGGTTTTGTAAGCAATCTCGTTCTTGTCGGCATTAGCCTGGCGGTTGTAGCAAATCGCCAGTTGCTTCAGATAGTCGTGTGCACGCTCGGGATGCTGGTCCTTCAGGGTGAGCAGGGCTATTGACGTGACTTTTGACGTGGGTTCAATGCTAATACCGGCTGCATACTTTGAAGCAACGGCGATGGGAGACGTGATGGTGATGAAATACGTTCCATTCAGGTCGTCTTTCATCTCACTTGACTCTTCCTCAGGCAGTCCCAGCCTCACTTCGGCCAATGCCTGTTCGTATGCCATGTTCTTGGTGAAGGTGAGAGTTCCGTATGGGGTCTTTAGTGCTGCGGGGAGCGTCTTGAACGAACCTTGGAAATCAGGACCTTCCACTTGATAGTTCTCACCATTCTTGAACAACTTGAACTGGATTGAAGTGAGCTTTTTGTCGAGGGCTTTGAGATGCTCGGCATCAAGGTCTACGCTGATGGGCTGGTATTTGTAGACAAGCGACTTTTTAATCTTTCCTTTAGAACGATACTCCACGTAGAGTTTCAGATCCCTGACAGCCTCCAGTGCTAGTATGCGAGACTTAAGTATCTCAATCTCATTGTCAATACCCGTTGAGTTTGTCATGAATCCCAAGTCCTGCATGTTGGCGAGCATCTGCCCGGTTCTACCACGGTTCGACTGCTCTTCCTTAATTAGCATCTTCGCCGACACCTGATAGACGGGGTTAGCGTAGCGCAGGTAGATGAGCGAACCACACACGAAAATGAACATTGACAGGAGGAACCACTGCCAATTGAGCACCACAAGGGTGAAGATGGTTTTGATGTCGAATGATGCCTCTTCTTCTTTCTGGTTTCTTAACTCCAGCTCTTCTTGTTGGGCATCGAACTTTTTGTTTTCTTCCATTTTATTGATTATTGATTATTTTCGATTAAATTGATATATCCTTAATTTTCAGCCAACTGTATGAGGTATTTCCCATAGTCGTTTTTCCTCATGGGTTCAGCCAGTTGTAGTAATTGCTCCTTGTTTATCCATCCTTTCTTGAATGCAATCTCCTCCAAGCAGGCTACCTTCAGTCCCTGGCGCTTCTCTATTACCTCAATGAAAGTCGATGCCTCGGCCAGCGAGTCGTGAGTGCCGGTGTCGAGCCATGCGAAGCCACGCTGCAGGGTCTGCACCTTCAGCTTCTTCTGAGCCAAATACTCCTGGTTCACTGTAGTTATCTCTAGCTCACCACGTGCACTGGGCTTGATATTCTTGGCAATCTCCACTACGCTGTTGGGGTAGAAATAGAGTCCCACTACGGCATAGTTCGATTTCGGGTTTTCGGGTTTCTCCTCAATGCTGAGGCAGTTGCCCTCGCTGTCGAACTCCGCCACACCATAGCGCTCAGGGTCGTTTACATAATAGCCAAATACAGTAGCAAGCCCGTGTTTCTCAGCATTTTCCACACTTTGCTTCAATAATCCAGTGAAGCCAGAACCATAGAAAATATTGTCGCCCAAAACAAGACAGGCGCAATCGTCGCCAATAAACTTTTCGCCAATGATGAACGCCTGAGCCAGTCCGTCGGGTGACGGCTGCTCGGCATACTCAAAGTGTACCCCTAGCTCTGAACCGTCGCCTAGCAATCGACGAAATCCCGGAAGGTCGTAAGGCGTTGAGATAATCAAAATCTCCCTTATTCCAGCCAGCATGAGAGCCGAAATGGGGTAGTAAATCATTGGCTTGTCGAAAATGGGAATAAGCTGTTTACTCACTCCCTTGGTAATCGGATAGAGGCGTGTTCCGCTCCCACCGGCCAAAACAATTCCTTTCATAAATGATTTATAACGTTATAATCGGGTGCAAAGGTAGTAATAAGTGGCGTAAATACCAAATTATTTAATTTTTTTTGATAGTTTCAAAACAAAATCGGCTTGGCGTATATGTTGCCAAGCCGATGTTCTTTTTTACGATTTACTGTATGTTAGTTCTTCTTTCTCGGGATGCTTGTCAATGTGGATAACGGAACCAAGCTTCAGATCCTCGCCGAGGATGAGCTCGCAGACACCGTCCTCAATATAGTTCTGCAGGGCACGTTTTAGCGGACGGGCACCGAATTGCACATCGTAGCCTTTCGTGGCGATGAACTCCTTGGCAGCATCGGTAAGTGTCACCTCATAACCCAAGTCCCTGATGCGTTTCATTAGCGGACGAAGTTCAACATCGACGATTCGTTTGATAGCTTCTAGGTCGAGCTGGTCGAAGGTGATAATCTCGTCCAGACGGTTGAGAAACTCTGGCGAGAACTGCTTTGACAGGGCTTTCTGCACGATGCTGCGGGCATGCTCACGGTCTTTCTCGTCCATGTTGGCACCGAAGGTCGTAGCATTGAAGCCCACACCACGACCAAAGTCCTTCAGCTGGCGTGTTCCCGCGTTGCTGGTCATGATGATGACGGTGTTGCGGAAATCCACAAAACGACCGTTGCCATCGGTGAGGCGACCCTCGTCGAGTACTTGCAACAGGAGGTTAAAGACGTTGCCGTGGGCTTTCTCTATTTCGTCGAGGAGTACAATGCTGTAAGGTTTGCGGCGTACGCGCTCGGTAAGCTGTCCGCCCTCCTCATAGCCTACGTAGCCCGGAGGCGCTCCAATAAGGCGAGAAACGTTGAACGATTCGGTATATTCACTCATGTCGATACGGATAAGTGCATCGGCAGAGCCGAACATCTGCTCGGCAAGCTTCTTGGCTAGGTATGTCTTTCCCACACCTGTTGGACCTAGGAACATGAAGGCTCCAATGGGGTGGTTGGGGTCTTTCAATCCGACACGGTTGCGCTGTATGGCCTTTACCATCTTGTCGATAGCCTTGTCCTGTGCGATGACGCAATCCTTCAATGCTGGTCCCATGTTCTTCAGCCTCATGCCCTCGTTCTCGGCCATTCGTTGCACAGGAATTCCAGTCATCATGGAGACAACATCGCTCACCTCGGATTCGGTTACCATCTGGCTGTCATCAAGTCCTCCTGCCTGCCATTCCTCCTGCATCTGTTTCAGTTCCTGTTCCAGCTCTGCCTGACGGTCACGATAGCTGGCAGCAAGTTCAAAGTTCTGATTGCTGACGGCACGCCCCTTCTTCTCCTTCACCTGGCTCAGTTCCTTCTCCTTCTCAGCAATCTCTGGCGGAATCTGTGCAGTTTTTA
This sequence comes from Prevotella sp., assembly GCA_017475265.1. Classification (GTDB taxonomy): domain Bacteria; phylum Bacteroidota; class Bacteroidia; order Bacteroidales; family Bacteroidaceae; genus Prevotella. The sequence goes on from JAFVFY010000068.1 coordinate 50,884, forward strand.
AATGTACGCGCGAACCTGTTTCGTCCATAGCGTCAATAGCCTTGTCAGGCTGGCTGCGGTCGGTGACATATCGTTCTGTCAATTTGACACACGCCAAGATGGCATCATCGGTATAACGCACGTGATGATGATGCTCATAGCGATCTTTGATATTCTGGAGTATTTGAATGGTCTCATCGATGGTGGTGGGGTCGATGATGACCTTTTGGAAACGGCGTTCTAGTGCGCCGTCTTTCTCTATGGAGTTGCGGTATTCGTCGAGCGTGGTAGCTCCGATACACTGTATGGTTCCCCTTGCCAATGCGGGTTTCATGATATTGGCAGCATCCATGGAGCCTGCAGTGCCTCCTGCGCCTATCATGGTGTGAATCTCATCGATGAATACAATGATGTCGGGTGTTGACTCTATCTCCTTGAGCAGCGCCTTGATGCGTTCCTCAAACTGTCCACGGTATTTCGTTCCGGCCACAAGACCCGTCATATCGAGGTTGACAATGCGCTTGCCCAAAAACATAGGCGAGCACTTGCGCTGAGCGATAAGCTGAGCCAGCCCTTCTACAATTGCACTCTTACCAACGCCGGGTTCTCCGATGAGTATGGGGTTGTTTTTCTTACGTCGTCCTAGAATCTCCATCACACGCTGAATCTCCCGTTCACGGCCAACCACAGTGTCGAGTTTACCCTCCGTAGCGGCCTTCGTAAGGTCAGTGGAGAAATTGTCGAGCACAGGAGTCTTCGACTTCTCCTTCTGTCCTTCTCCTTTTTTATCAGTAGTGTTGGTGGTTGTGCCTTGTTCGTCATCCTCCTCGTCCTCATCGGGAAGATTGAGGGCATCCTGGGGATTGAGATTTCTTGCTCCGACAGGCTCAATAAGTGTCCCGTTGGGTCGGGCGGAGGTTTGAGATTTGAGATTTTGTTGTTCGCCACCCTTGAGCAGGGTCAGCAGGTCATCATAGTTCATGTTATTTGTCTCGAGAATTTGTTTGGCTCCGTTGTTCACCTGGTCGTGCAGGATAGCCAGCAACAGATGTTCCTCCTCTACGGGCTGCTTATGTTGTATGCGAGCCTCAAGCACAGCGAGCTTTAAGATATTCGATGCACTCTCGTTGAGGACAATATCTCTTTGAGGAGTTGAGGAGTCGTGTAGTTGTGTAGCTGTAGAGTCGTTGCGTAGCTTCTGCTCCAATGACTGCTTGATGAAAGGAGTATTAAGTTGTAGGCGTCGGAAAACGCTGTTTGCTGCCCCGTCTTTCATGCGCATCATACCCAGTAGAAGATGTTCGGGGCCAACGCTGGTGCTCGACAGACGGGCTGCCTCCTCACGAGAGAAGGCTAATATTTCAGATACCTTTGAAGAAAATTGACTTGTCATGTAATGTATGTCTGCAAAAGGTGTGCCAAACTGGTTGAGAGTTTAAAACTCATAGCCTACAGAGGCAAGGAACCATAGTCCGCGCTGGGGCACTAGACCAGTATCCATGCCGCTCTGATTGTATTTTTTGTTAAAGAGGTTGTGGATATTTAATCCAAAAGAGAGCTTTCCTAATCGGTATTCGGCACCAAGGTCGAACACGATGCGTGGGTTGATGTCCTGACTCGACACCAATTTGTTGTCTAACAGATCAATCATCAACTTTGTCAATTCCTGCCGGTATTGTTCGTCATCGACAGCATCCGTAATTAATAGTTCAGCTATTCCATATATCTGCGACAGCGTTGTAACGGAAACGTTGTATGTACTTTGTTCCCCTTGGAAAGAGGCCTTGGCAAAGACTCTCAGATTCTTCGTCGCCTGCCATCCCGTCACTAGGTTGGCCATGATGGAGGGTATACTGTTGTTGTGGTTGATGTCATAGTGGAAGAGTTCTGATATTTTGACACTCGACTTGAGTGTGCGAATCCACGTGGCGTTCAAGTTTGCCGTCAGCCTTCCTTTCTTGTATCCTGCCATCATTTCAACCCCGATGGTTTTGTCCATTCCACCGTTCCCGTATCCAAGAATATGTGAGAATATCAGTTCTTCCGCCCTGTTGTAGAAGGCATTCAGCTCAAAGTCGAGTCCTTTCAGCCACTGAGTGCCAGAGAAAGTGAGCTGGTAGGAGTGCAGCGTCTCCGGGTGTAGATGCTCATAGTTCTGCAGGGCATTTTTATCTTCGGTTTCATATTGCAGAAGAGACATGAACTGGTTAATCTTCTGGTAGAGGTATGGTGCGTCAACAAACGACTTGGAGTAGCTCAGTTTGACGTTCCACTTTGGCCTTAGATAGATGAGTGCCAGTCGTGGCGACAGCTCATTGACCCGTGAGTTGTCGAAACGCGCCTTATGGTCATAGCGCAGTCCGGCATTCAGAATGAGTGACTTCCAACTATGCTTCAGCTGTGCAAAGGCATTGTAGCTGTTCTCGTGGCCTTTGCCCACTTGAGCGAGCATAGCATTCTCAGGCGTGGACTTGATGAAGTCATAGCCTATGGTATAGCGCACATCGTCGAGTTGGAAGTGTGAGTATTCCACCCCGAAGGTGAGGTAGCCGCTATGGTCGGCAGTGGCCATGTACTTATAGTCGCCTTTCAGTTGCATACCGTAGCTTTGCTCTTGGCCATTGATGTAACGCGATGTTCCACCGTGTTCTTTGAAGATCACACCAAGGGTGTCTGCAAGACTCAGGAGGTCTGCAATCCGTGGCACTGTATCGTCGCTGATGACCTGATAGTGCGTCAGGTCTGCTTTGTCGTAGCTCAGTGTCCCGTCGAATGTTAGCTTACCAAACTGTCGCTCGTATTTCAGACTGGCATGGTGCGAACCGGTGGCAAAGCCCGGATGCAAACCGTTGTATGTGCGGTAGCGCTCATAGTCGTAGGCAGATGCAGAGGTGCTGACGGTATAGGGCGAGCGCACCTGTGAGAAACGTGTGTCGTACATGAACTGGACATCCTTCCACCTAAGCGTGGCACCCATGTCGTAGGACGGTTTTTTACCGATGCCTCCCACGGTAACCTTGCCGTCGGAATATCCCAAGTCCCATATATCAGGAACGTCGCGCAACTCACCACTGGTCCTATACACACTTCCCCATATCAGAATATCGAGGTCATAGTATCGCTTTCCAAAGAGCACGTCTGCCTTTACCTGTCCATGGTTGCCATAGCCAGCCTTAACCTTGATTCCGTCCACGTCAGCACCTTGCTTCGTGATGAGGTTCACTACGGCTGTCAGGGCCACACCGCCATAGAGCGACGATGCCGGGCCACGCAGTACCTCTATCTGCTTCAGCTTCTCCAGGTTGATGCTGAAGTCAGGGGCAGCGATGTTTGTGCAATAGCTGTTCAGACGGTGGCCGTCGAGCATGATAAGGATTTTCTCCTGGCTGTTGCTGAAGATGCCGCGCATGGCGATGTTGATATCGTCGTTGCAATCGACGATACTCATACCTGGCACGTAGGTTGCCAGCACCTCCTGCAGATTGCGGGCTCCGCTATCGCGAATCATCTGCTCGGTGATGAGCGTCGTGGGTACAGGCACTTCGCTCAGCCTTTCCTCATGGCTCGATGCCGTGGTAATGGTATTCTCCGAACGCCCGCTGATGCGTTCCACCATGTCAGTGAACCTCTGAGGGTCATCGATTGTCGTACTGTAGTAAGGGTTCTCCTTCAGCAGCTTGTGTACGTATTCCTCTGCCTCTGACTCGTTGTCCAAGCCCAGCGCGCACAGTGACAGCAGACGGTAGGCACTCTGACGAATACTGCCAGAGAAATTCTTCACGTTGCTGCTCAGTAGCTTCTGCGCTTCCTCTATGCGCCCGATGTTGTAGTTTGTTTCCGCAGCTTCGTAGATGCTACGATCCTGCTCGTCGGTGTTCTGAGCTGTCAGCGAAAGTGCGTTGAAGGAAAGCCAAAGAAGGAATAATGCTTTTATCTTCATCATTTCAATCTGAAAGTGCGAATTATAAATAATGTGGAAAAGTCAGCGTATGACTTTTACCTCCCCTCCTGGTCCAAGCTTGATGATGGCTGAGGGCTGATGGGGCTTGTGTTCCTGTCGGCGGCTCCAGCAGACATAGTCCACTTGCTCAATAATACGTGGGTCTATGTCGCGGTAGTTCTGGGCGGCTGGTTCTCCGCTGATGTTGGCCGAGGTTGAGACGATGGCCTTCTGGAAACGGTAGCACAGTTCTCGGGAGAAGGATTCCTGGGTGATACGTATGCCGACAGAGCCATCGGCAGCGATAAGATTGGGTGCCAGATTGACGGCTCCGTCGAGGATGAGGGTGGTAGGTCGGATAGCTTCGGCCTTTGACTTTTGACCTTCGGCCTTTGACTCCATCAGGCAGTCGATGAGCTGCCAGGCCACATCGGGCACGTTGCGCACATAGCGTTGCAGACGAGCATCGCTGTCTACCAGACATATAAGTGACTTGGAGTCATCGCGCTGCTTTATCTCATATACACGCCGTACTGCATCCTCGTTGGTGGCATCACAGCCAATTCCCCAAATGGTGTCCGTGGGGTATAGGATGATGCCACCCCGGCGCAGCACCTCCACGGCGTTCTTAATATCCTGTTCTTGTGTCATAACGGTGCAAAGGTACGGCAAAATGTGCAGACGGCCAAGAAATCATTCCCTTTTGTAATGTGACTTGTGGTTAAAAATATAAAAAATAATCATGGCTTCAGATTTAAATGTGTAATTTTGCAGCTCAATGAAGAACAAAACTATATATTTTCTGATTCCAGCGCTGCTCTGTCTGATTGGCTTGGCAGCAATGGCATATTATTGTCTATGCACGTTTTTCAGCACTTCGAGTGAGACACATTATTTATATATAGACGCCGACGATACGGTGGACTCCGTACTGACGAAGTTGAAGCCTATGTCCTCGGAGCACGCTCTTGCTGGCCTGTCCACAATGATGCGACATACAAGTTATGCCGACCATGTGCGTACAGGCCGCTACGCCATAGAGCCGGGCATGAAAACCTACGACGTGCTGCAACGCCTGAAGAACGGCCACCAAGAACCCATCATGCTCACTATCCCTGAGGTGCGCACGATGGAGCAGCTGGCAGGACGACTAGGTCGCAAGCTGATGATAGACAGCGCGGACATAGCACCGCTTATCGTTGGCGACACGTTGGCACCCTGCCTCTTTGTGCCAGACACCTACGAGGTCTACTGGAATATCTCTGCCAATGCACTTATGGAACGTATGCAGCGCGAGCACGACAGGTTCTGGAATAGTGAGAACCGTCGACAGCTGGCAGCCGATCTGGGACTCACACCTGAAGAGGTGTGTACCCTGGCTAGCATCATAGATGAAGAAACGGCCAACACCGGAGAGAAACCCGACATCGCTGGTATGTACCTCAACCGTCTGCACTGTGGTATGCCCCTTCAGGCTGACCCCACGGTGAAGTTTGCCCTGCAAGACTTTACCCTGCGTCGTATCTACAACGCCCACTTGGAGGTGGAGAGTCCCTACAATACCTATCGGAACGCTGGACTTCCCCCCGGCCCTATCAAGATAGCCAGCCAGCAGGGCATCGATGCCGTGCTCCATGCTTCGCAAAACCCCTTCCTCTATATGTGTGCCAAGGAGGACTTTTCTGGCACTCATAACTTTGCCGTCACATATAGTGAGCACCAAAGAAATGCTGCCCGCTATGCCAGAGCATTGAACCAAAGGGGAATCAGATGATTTTCGAATTTACGTTTTTCAATTGTCGATTGACGGATTATGGAAAAGATTAACATAGCAATCTTTGTATCGGGTGGCGGTACTAACTGCGAGAACCTCATCCGCTATTTCAACGGACATGAACGTGTAAACTGCGCTCTCGTAATCAGTAACCGTGCCGATGCGTTTGCCCTTACGCGGGCAGAGCGGCTTGGTGTTCCCACTGCTGTTGTAACGAAAAAAGAACTTCAGGAACCTGCCAACGTGCTCCCTCTTTTGAAAGAATACGGCATTAGTTTCATTGTTTTGGCAGGCTTCTTGCCGCTCATTCCCAACTATCTCATTGATGCTTTCCCTCGTCGGATCATCAATCTTCACCCAGCACTCCTGCCACGTCATGGCGGCAAGGGCATGTGGGGCCATCATGTGCATGAGGCTGTCAAGGCTGACGGAGACACAGAGACGGGCATGACCGTACATTACGTCACGCCCGTCTGTGATGGTGGTGAGATTATTGCCCAGTTTAGCGTTCCGTTACTGCCCACAGATACGGTGGACAGCATCGCTGAAAAAGAGCACCAGCTGGAGATGGATCATTTCCCGCAGGTGGTGGAGCAGGTTCTTTCTACGATTGCTCTTCCTTGAGGAAATCGCAGAAGAGCTGCATGGCATGATTGGTGGCGATGGCAAGGTTGATGTCGCGTCCATGGTCTTCCTGAACCATCGTGGTGACAACCTTCTCCGAACTACCACAGGCCAGCCAGATGGTTCCCACGGGAATCTCTTTGGTGCCACCTGCCGGACCGGCGATGCCCGTAGCAGCAATGGCATAGTCAGTTTGTAGGGTGCGACAAGCACCCTTTACCATTTCTATGGCAACCTCCTCGCATACGGCGGTCTTCTCTTCCAGCAGTTGGTGGGAAACGCCGAGAAGGTTCTCCTTCACTTCGTTAACATAGCAGATGATGCCGCCCTTGAAATATTTCGAGGCACCAGGCACAGCAATGATGGCCTCGGCAATGCGGCCGCCCGTGCAACTCTCGGCAGTTGCAACAGTCTTTTCCTTTTCCCAGAGCAGTGAGCTAATCTCACGGCTTATCATTTTTCCTTCAAAATCCATCAAATTTATTTGACTATTTCACTATTTACTATTTACGAATTGTCACTAATAAGGTATCGTCCCTTTCACTCCCCTTTCACTCCCCTTTCACTCCTCTTTCACTCCAAAGTAACTTTCGAGAACGCTGGAGCATCAATGTCACAGAACTCATGGTCGAGGTACTTGTAATAGCCCGTGACGGCAATCATGGCGGCGTTGTCGGTGGTGTAGCTGAATTTGGGGATGTACACCGTCCATCTGTATCGGCGCGCATGGTCGTGGAAGGCATTGCGTAGTCCTGTGTTGGCACTTACGCCACCTGCAACAGCCACATGCTTGATGCCAGTATCTTTGACGGCCTTGCGCAGCTTGCGCATCAGAATGTCTACAATAGTCCACTCCAGCGATGCTGCCAGGTCTTCCTTATGGTGCTCAATGAACTGCGGGTCGTCCTCCAGCCATTTCCTCAGGTTGTAGAGGAACGAAGTCTTGAGTCCTGAGAAGCTGTAGTCGTAGCCTGGTATCTGTGGTTCGGCAAATTGCAACGCGTGCGGGTCGCCCTGTCGTGCCAGCTTGTCGATGATAGGACCTCCGGGATAGCCCAGGCCCATCACCTTCGAGCACTTGTCGATGGCCTCGCCCGCAGCATCGTCGATAGTCTGTCCCAGGATAGTCATCTTGTTGTAGGCATCTACCCGCACTATCTGCGAGTTGCCACCACTGACAAGGAGGCAAAGGAAGGGAAAGGGTGGCCTCCCCAACCCCTCCAAAGGAGGGGCTTCAGACTCCCCTCCTGTGAGGGTAGGGTGCAGGTTGGGGGAGGTTATAAAATGTGCCATGACATGTCCTTGCAGATGGTTCACATCGATGAGGGGAATGCCCAGCGAGCGTGCAAAGCCCTTGGCGAAGTTTACTCCCACGAGGAGCGAACCCATGAGGCCCGGTCCACGAGTAAAGGCAATGGCAGAGAGTTGCTCCTTGTTGATGCCCGCCCGTTTGATGGCCTCGCTAACCACGGGTACTACGTTCTGCTGGTGAGCACGACTGGCCAGTTCAGGCACCACGCCACCGTAGGCTTCGTGAACGGACTGTGAGGCGGTGACATTGGAAAGCAACTCGTCATTACGAAGAACAGCTGCCGACGTGTCGTCGCAGCTGGACTCTATTCCCAATATGTAAACGTTATTGTTCAATTGTCAATTATCAATTTTCAATTGTCAATTGTTGGACGACTCGGATTCGAACCGGGAATGACAGAACCAAAACCTGTAGTGTTACCATTACACCATCGTCCAATCATTAAGAAAAAATAGTTGATTCCTCGAAATCGGCTGCAAAGGTACTGCTTTTTTGTGACACCACCAAACAATTCACAAAAAAAATTTGTCGCGTGCCATCGACATATCTTAATTTGCCGACTCAATCTCCCGCGCCCTGCTTTCTCTCACTTGCTTCCATCACGTCGAAGATTCCCGCCATGTTGATTTCCGGAAAATTGAGCTGATTTATTTGGATGCAATCAATCTTTCAATTTCTTTAAGCAAGGTCTCTACTTTTTCAAAATAAGGCATTACTTCCTCTTCCGTTGCGTCAAACATAGCACAATACCTTCATGTTCAACGTTTTCCTTAAACGCAGGACTTCCCTTTCTTTCCCATTCTTCATTGGTATAAACAGCAGGATGTATCATGGCATCAATAATCCATCCCAGCTCCCCAAAAAGGATATGAATACAAGTCATGGTCATCAGGCATCAATTTCTTTTTGTCTATCAGAATCAGTAAGTCCCAGTCTGAGCCTTTCCTTGCATCGCCTCGTGCCTGAGAGCCATAAAGAATGACTCTGGCACCCTTAGGAATACCATTGTTGGCTACCTCTTTTATTGCCGTCAGCACACTTTCTTTATTCATACTTTGGTATGTTTAATGCAATTCGTTGGCAAAATTACGTAAAATCGGGCGGACTGCCAAACAATCCGCCCGATTTTTTTTCAATCTTCAATTTTCAATCTTCATTTTTCAATCTTCAATCTTCAATATCCTGCTGCCTTGCCTGTGCCGCCATCTCGTCGATGATTTCTGCGATGTCTGCCACGTCCACCGTGCCGTCGCCGTTCACGTCGGCCGCTGCGTCGTTGGTGCCCGCGGCCATCACGTCGATGACGCTGGCAATGTCAGCCACGTCGACGGTCTGGTCGCCGTTTACGTCGCCCTTAGGTTGGTCGCTGTCCTCAATCTCCTCGATAGTCATGAATTGATTCCATGCTGAAGTGGTTTTATATTTATCTTTTGTATCCTTTGGAACATATAGGGTCGCAGTACTGAACATCTGCTGCGTTCTATTGTTGTTTTGGACGTTTTTATGGAATACATCGTTAGATATTTCAAAAGGATCTTGAATATGCGATATGACTTGCTCTAAGTCTACACAGTTGAAGAAAGCTTCACTACCTATTTTAGTTACACTGGATGGCAACGTGATGCTTTTCATGATACTACAACCGTAGAAAGCATTGTTTCCGATGCCAGTTAAACCATCTGGTATGGTAATACTTGTCAGGGCACTACTCCGGCAAGCACTGCCAGCTATTATCTTTGTACCCTCTCTGATTTCTATTTCTCCACTTGGTCTATTACCTTTATAGCCAAATAAAATATTATCAATATAAAAGAGACCATCAGGAGCACTCTCAAAATGGGATTGATACCAAGGCGTATTAGAGAAAGGATAGGTGCCAATATATGATACCGTTGATGGTATTTTAATATTGTTAAGGCTTTTACACATGAAAAAAGCATAGTCTCCAATTGAAGTGACGGAATTAGGAATGGATACTGAGCTTAAATTGGAGCAGCCAAAGAATGAATTATCTTCTATGCTCCTCACACCAGAAGGGATTGTCACACTGGTCAGGGCAGTGCAGTTTTCAAATGCAGAACTGCCAAGAAAGTCCATTGTCGATGGTAAAGTAATTGATTCAAGCCTCTCACAATTAGAGAAAGCGGAGTTTCCTATACTGACCACAGATGAAGGAATGTTTACAGTAGTAAGATTTTTACATTTTTTGAATGCTTCGTCACTAATGCCTATCACACCTTCAGGAATTGTAACACCAGTAATAGATGTACCTTCGAATACTCCAGACGCAATCAGTCGAGTACCATATCTAATGTTAATTTGTCCTTCAGGTCTGGTCATTTCGGTAATGATATTACTTTCGCTTTTCCAACCAAATAAAATGTTATCTACATAAAAAAGGCCTTCTTCAGCCAGGTCGTAGTTCTCTTGAAGCCATGGTGTTCCGCTAAAAGCACCTACTCCAATATTATTCACGCTTAAAGGAATAGACACATCGCTCAAGCCAGTACCACAAAAGGCACTGGAGCCGATATTCGTTAAGCTTGTTGGAAAAGAAACATTGGTAAGTTTATTACAGTTAAAGAAAGCAGCGCTGCCAATACTTATTACACCTTCAGGAATTGTGACATTCATCAGGCTGGTACAGCTATTAAAAGCTCCATTGCTAATACTTATTACACCTTCAGGAATTGTGACATTCATCAGGCTGGTACAGCTATTAAAAGCTCCATTGCTAATACTAGTCAAACTCGATGGTATGGAAATACTTGTAAGGCTACTACAACCAGAAAAAGTATGAGCCCCAATACTATTCACACTTGAAGGAATAATAATATTTTCAAGTCCGTTACATCCATAGAAAGCTGCCATTCCAATGCTTGTAACACTTGATGGTATAATAATATTGGTAAGGCCACTACAATCACGAAAAGCGTTGTTGCCGATACTGGTTACCCCCTCTGGAATGACAATTTCAGTAAGGCTACTACAGCCATTGAAAACATAGTAGCCGATGTTGAGCAAACCTGAAGGCAAGTTGACCCTTGTAAGTCCAGTACAGCCCTCAAATGCCGAATAGCCTATGCTGGTCACAGTTGATGGTATGCTGACACTGGTTAAACCTGTGCAACCTTGGAATGCAGTAGAGGCAATGCCAGTCACTGTGTAATCATTTCCTTGGACTGTAAAGGATGGTAGAATAGTGATATCGCCTGTTACACTTCTGGAGGCCGTCACTTTTGCATCACCTTTACCAACGGTATAATAGTAGTTCACCTTTGTCTCCGGGTCTTGCCATGTATTTGCTGATGCAGTAATGGGTAGTAAACAGGCCAGTAGTAAGAAACTAAGAAGTCGTTTTGTCTTCATCTTTGATTTGGATTTAAGTTAATAATGATGTGAATTGAAATGATAATCATACGGACATAAAGAATGCGTGGACGGATTGCACCATTATTAACTTGAGGCCATGGAAATTGCCTTAACCACATAATGAAGCAATAGCCCACGCCTCTGGGTATAATTATCCTATCAAGGATGAAGGAGAATAATACACCTACAGCGTGAACGTTATTGCATATCATCCGTGGTTTGAAGTTTTCCAGGTTTCAAGTTAGGACAACTACGCGCTAAACGCTCATCTTTAGTAATGTATGTGGAGACCAAACGGCACGCCGCTCCCGGCAGTGCTTTCGGGCTGGCACGGGGCCTGCCCCTACATTGGCGGGGAGGCACGCCGGCATGGCCCTAAAGGAAACCACGGTGCAAAAATACGAACAAAAAACGGAATGGCCAAATGTTTTCGGGAAAAGTTTTGGAGGAATGGCGAGACACGTTCCGTTTGAGCGGCTTTCTCTTTTAGAAAGAACGGCTTATTCGAATCGAAAGAACGGCTTATTCCTGTTTTCCGCGTTGGGTCACTCATGTGTTTTGCCCCCATCCCGGCACCGCCAGCCTGCATAGCTCCGACTGTTCCTCGTCCATGCCGAGGTACGCCCTTTTGACCTGTTTGGAGCGTGGCAGCGCGTAGGTGATGGC
>JAFVFY010000069.1 GCA_017475265.1 Prevotella sp.
CCATATCTTTTGTTGAACAAAACCATAGCTTTTGTTGAACAAAACCAGTGCTTTTCTACTACAAACCCACCCACTTACTACCATTAGACTGGCTGTTTGGCTCCAAAAAGGCACCAACTGACACCTCGAACACCCTTTTTCGGGGTATTTCCCAACCGCGAAAAACATCCGTTTTAAGCGAAATAGGAGTAAACAAGTGTTAAGTTTATGTAATTTTAAGTAGCTTTCTGCACAAAAAAGGGGTATTTGTGCAGGGTTATGAGGCGCGATTCCTGCAAAAAACAGCCGGTTTGGGCGGTTTTTTGCGCTAGATGGTCATATTTTAGGAACACTTTTTTCTGCACTTTTTCTTTACATTTCAGCGATGCAGCCAGTAACACAAAACGATGCTTCTTCGCCCGCTTTCCGTTAATCTTTGTCACTTTTTTCCGCGCGATTGCAAATTCTTTCCAAATTATTTCGTACCTTTGCACCGTTAAATCAAAAGCATTACAACTATGGCAGACGATAGCAAAAGCAAGGACGGCTTCATCGACGAAATCCTCATGGAGCGCGAGCGCTACATCAACCCTTACACCGACTTCGGCTTCAAGAAGCTCTTCGGTACGGAGATGAACAAGGACTTGCTCATCAGTTTCCTCAACGCCCTTTTCAATAACGACGAGAAGGAGATTGAGGACGTTCAGTACCTGAACAGCGAGCATCTGGGCGATGGCTATGGCGACCGCCGCGCCGTGTTCGACGTCTATTGCAAGACCAAGGACGGAGGCCGCTTCATCGTCGAGATGCAGAAGGCCGAGCAGACTTACTTCAAGAACCGTAGCCTCTACTACTCCACGTTCGCTATCCGCGAGCAGGCTCCGAAGGGCAAGGACTGGGACTACCATCTGGAGGATGTCTATACCGTCGGCGTGCTCAACTTCAAGTTCCCCGGCGACGAATATCCCGCCGACAGCTACCGTCACGAAATCAAGCTGAAGGACGTGGAGGACAACCATGTCTTTTATCCAAAGCTGACCTTCGTCTATCTTGAAATGCCGAAGTTCAACATGGCCGAGGACGAGCTGGTGACGATGTTCGACAAGTGGATGTTCGTCCTGCGCAACCTCTCCCGTCTGCTCAACCGTCCCAAGGCGCTGCAAGACCGCATCTTCGACCGTCTGTTTGAGCAGGCCGAGATAGCCAAGTACTCACCCGAGGAACGCCGCGAGTATGAGGTGAGCGTGAAGAACTACTGGGACTATAACAGCACTATGAAGACGGCTGCCACCAATGCTTCCAACGAGAGAGCAAAAAAGATAGCCCGCCGCATGAAGGCACGAGGCGACTCCGTTGAAGACATTGCAGAAATGACAGATTTAAGTGTTGAGGAAATCGAGGGACTGTAAAAATAAAGATATCGACACCAACCGACCGAACGACATTAACTGAGACGGGATTTTCAGGTGTGAGAAAGATGGAGGCAATAATGAAACTAAAGTTTCCCACGCCCTAAAACAACCCATTTCAGAAGGTGTGATTTGCGTAAATCCTTGGCCTGTTCCGCCTGTGCAGCGAGACCGTGTTCCGCGGCTGCTGCTGCGGCCTGATTAGTCTGCTCGGCGGCGAGTCGTGCTGCAAGAACTGCTTCTACCGCATGCTGAACGACTGCACAATGGACTGGCGCGGCTTCCTGTATGCCGTCTGCAAGTCGTTCCTGCGCATAGCTGCCGGTGAGGGCGTCCAGGCCGACGGGAAGCCCCGCTGCCTCATCGTGGACGACACAGTGCTGGAGAAGACGGGCGCGCACAACCGCATGGAGCACATCAGCCGTGTGTACGACCACGGCAGGCACATCCATGTGCTCGGCTTCAAGCTGCAACTTGTGGTCTACTTCGACGGCGTGACACCGATCCCCGTGGATTTCAGCATCCACTGCGAGTGGGAGAAGAAGAAGGATTGTGGCATGACGAAGAAGGACCGCGAGGCACGCTTCACGAAGGACCGCGCCGAGGGCACCAGCGGGAGGGAGCGCTCCGACGAGGCGCTCCAGGAGAAGCCACAGGTATTCATGAAGATGCTCGCCAAGCTCTGGAGGCGTGGCCTGAGGCCGCAGTACGTGCTCTATGACAGCTGGTACCACTCCCTCGGCCTCCTCAAGGCCATAAGGTCGCTGGGCAAGGGGGCCGTGCACACGCTGGGCATGGACAAGAACGGCGTGAGGACGTACCTCGTGAAAGGGCGCAAGTACACGACCAAGACCATGATAGACGCCCATTTGGCAGTCATACGGAAGTGCGACAAGTACAGGCTCATGTACATGAAGGTGGACGCCATGCTGGACGACATCCCCGTCAGGCTGTTCCTCATCAAGTACGGCAGGAGCAGCGAATGGAAAGTGCTCGTTACCACGGACACCGGCATGAGGTTCACGCAGGCCTTCGAGACCTACCAGATACGCTGGACCATCGAGGTCGTTCCGCGAGACCAAGCAGTACCTCGGCCTCGGACAGTGCCAGTCGCCCGACTTCGACGCACAGGTTGCCGACGCCACGCTCGTGTTCGCAACGTACACAATGATGGCAAACAGGAAGCGCTTCGGGGAGTACGAGACCATGGGCGAGGTGTTCCGCTCGCTCAGGGGCGAACTCTACGCGCTTACCCTGTGGCAGAGGCTCATACCGCTCATGGCAGACATCCTGTGCAGGGTGGCACAGGCCATCGGCATTGACGTGGAGGAAGCGATGAGGGCACTTGAAAGCGACGAAAAGGCCACGGACGACATTGTCTGCATGGCAGAGGCCTTGAAAGCCAAAGATGCTGGGACACAATAGGTCACAAGAAGCCACAGTATCGATTTAACAAAATTAACAATATTGATTTCCAGCGAGTTACATTGCAAATAACAATGAAAACCGCCTAAAACAGAGGTGTGGGTAACTTTAGTTTATACTTTTGGCGACAGATATATCGTTGATGATGTGATTCGTGAGATACAGAACTGATAGTCAATTTGTGCCTTATACGATAGCGACGTTACAGAAAAAGGGAGCGGACTGCTGATTGGCAGTCCGCTCCCTTTATTGTACAATCTTCAATCGCTTAGTCGTCGAGGACTGACTCCTGAACGTAGTCGAGGACGTTCTTTCGGTTGGCCTGCATGCGCTCATACTCTTCCTTCGAGCCGACGATGATCTTCTCGAACTCGCGGAGACCGGTACCGGCAGGGATAAGGTGACCGCAGATGACGTTCTCCTTCATGCCCTCGAGGAAGTCCTGCTTGCCACGGATGGCGGCCTCGTTGAGCACCTTCGTCGTCTCCTGGAAGGAGGCGGCAGACATGAAGCTCTTCGTCTGGAGGGCGGCGCGGGTGATACCCTGAAGTATCTGCGTCGATGTGGCGGGCACGGCATCGCGTACCTGGACGACACGCTTGTCGCGGCGCTTCAGGCTGGTGTTCTCGTCGCGCAGACGGCGGGCGGTGACTATCTGTCCGGCCTTCAGTTCCTCACTGTCGCCAGCGTCGGTAACCACCTTCTTACCCCAGATGCGGTCGTTCTCCTCGGCGAAGTCGAGCTTGTCGACAATCTCCTGCTCGAGGAACGAGGTATCGCCTGGGTCGTTTATCATCACCTTACGCATCATCTGACGCACGATAATCTCGAAGTGCTTGTCGTTGATCTTGATACCCTGCAGACGGTACACGTCCTGCACCTCGTTCACGATGTACTCCTGAACGGCGGTGGGACCCTTGATGGCGAGGATGTCGCTGGGCGTGATGGCACCGTCGCTGAGCGGCGTACCGGCACGCACGGCATCGTGCTCCTGCACCAGAATCTGCTTCGAGAGCGAGACAAGGTACTTGCGCTGGTCACCAGCCTTCGAGGTGACAACAATCTCGCGGTTACCACGCTTCACCTTACCCATGGTGACCTCACCGTCGATTTCAGAGACGATGGCGGGGTTCGACGGGTTGCGAGCCTCGAACAGCTCAGTGACACGAGGCAGGCCAGCGGTGATATCACCACCCTTGGCAGCAGCACGAGGAATCTTCACGAGTGTCTCACCGGTGCTGACGGTCTGGCCGTCTTCCACTACGACGTGGCCACCCACGGGGAAGTTATAGGTTCCGACCTTGTCGCCGTTGTCGTCGATGACATCGCAGGTAGGCACCTTCGTCTTATCCTTCGACTCGGTGACAATCTTCTCAGTAAGTCCAGTCGTATCGTCGGTCTCAGCGCGGAAGGTGACGCCCTCGATGACATCGTTGAACTTCAGACGACCGGCATACTCGGTGACGATGACGGCGTTGAAGGGATCCCACTGGGCAATCTTGTCGCCCTTCTTCACCACGTCACCCGTCTTGTAGTAGAGCGTGGCACCGTAGGGCACGTTCACCGTAGAGAGGGCAATCTTCGTGTTGGGGTCGACGAAACGGAGTTCGCCCAGACGGCTGACCACCATCTCGCACTCACGACCGTCCTCGTCGAAGGGAACTGTACGTACCTCCTCGAACTCCAGGCGTGCCTGGTCGTACTTTGAGACGATGGTGGCGTTGGCAGCTGCATTGGCAGCCACACCACCGGCGTGGAAAGTACGAAGCGTGAGCTGTGTACCCGGCTCACCGATGGCCTGAGCGGCGATGACGCCGACGGCCTCGCCCTTCTGCACCATGCGGCGCGTGGCCAGATTACGGCCATAGCACTTGCGGCAGACACCCTTCTTCGACTCACAGGTGAGCACCGAACGAATCTCCACGCTCTCTATCTCGGCCTTCTCTATCTCGGCAGCGATAGGCTCGGTGATTTCCTCGCCTGCCTCGACGATAATCTCGCCCGTCTTGGGGTTGATAACATCGTGTACGCTGACGCGGCCAAGGATGCGCTCTGCGAGCGAGCTGATGACCTCGTCGCCGCTCTTCAGGGCAGTGCAGACGAGTCCGCGCAGCGTGCCGCAGTCCTCCTCGGTGATAATCACGTCGTGGCTGACGTCAACGAGACGACGGGTCAGGTAACCGGCGTCAGCAGTCTTCATGGCCGTGTCGGCAAGACCCTTACGGGCGCCGTGGGTGGAGATGAAGTACTCCAGCACGGACATACCCTCCTTGAAGTTCGACAGAATCGGGTTCTCAATAATCTGGTGTCCCTCGGCACCGGCTTTCTGAGGCTTGGCCATCAGACCGCGGATACCGGAGAGCTGTTTAATCTGGTCCTTACTACCACGGGCACCCGAGTCGAGCATCATGAACACGGCGTTGAAGCCCTGATCGGCCTCGGTCATCTGCTTCATGAGGATGTTACCGATGTCATTGTTCACGTGCGTCCAGGTATCGATGACCTGGTTATAGCGCTCGTTGTCGGTGATGAAGCCCATGTTGTAGTTGTCGGTGATCTGCTGCACCTCCTGATTACCCTTCTCGATGAGTTCGGCCTTCTCCTTCGGGATAATGATGTCGTCGAGGTTGAACGACAGACCGGCCTCGTAGGCCATGCGGTAACCCAGGTTCTTGATGCCGTCGAGGAACTCGCAGGCCTCAGCGAAGCCCACGTTCTCAATGACGTTGGCAATGATGTCGCGGAGCGACTTCTTCGAGATAACGGTGTTGACGAATCCCACCTGCGGGGGCACGATTCCGTTCACGATGACACGTCCGACGGAGGTCTCTACCTGGTGGCGAACCTTCAGTCCGTCGACAACATCGTCGACCATCACCTTCACTTGGGCGTGCAGGTCGCACTTGCCCTCGTTGTGGGCGATGATAGCCTCCTCCGGGCCGTAGAATGACAGTCCCTCACCCTTTGCTCCCGGACGAATCTTCGAGATGTAGTAGAGACCGAGCACCATGTCCTGAGAAGGCACGGTGATAGGAGCACCGTTAGCAGGGTTCAGGATGTTGTGGCTCTGGAGCATGAGCAGCTGGGCCTCGAGGATAGCCTCGTTAGAGAGCGGGAGGTGCACAGCCATCTGGTCGCCGTCGAAGTCGGCGTTGAAAGCGGTACATGCCAGCGGGTGCAGCTGGATGGCCTTGCCCTCAATGAGCTTGGGCTGGAAAGCCTGGATGCCGAGACGGTGCAACGTAGGAGCACGGTTCAGCAACACGGGATGTCCGCGCATCACGTTCTCCAGGATGTCCCAGATGACAGGCTCGCGGCGGTCGACAATCTTCTTGGCCGACTTCACGGTCTTGACGATGCCGCGCTCGATGAGCTTGCGGATGATGAACGGCTTGTAAAGCTCGGCGGCCATGAGCTTCGGCAGACCGCACTCGCCCATCTTCAGCTCGGGGCCTACGACGATAACCGAACGTGCGGAGTAGTCGACACGCTTACCGAGCAGGTTCTGACGGAAGCGACCCTGCTTACCCTTCAGCGAGTCGGAGAGAGACTTCAGCGGGCGGTTGCTCTCGCTCTTCACGGCCGATGACTTGCGGCTGTTGTCGAAGAGAGAGTCGACGGCCTCCTGGAGCATACGCTTCTCGTTGCGGAGAATGACCTCGGGGGCCTTAATCTCCATGAGGCGCTTCAGACGGTTGTTACGGATGATGACACGACGGTAAAGGTCGTTGAGGTCACTGGTGGCAAAGCGTCCACCATCCAGGGGCACGAGGGGACGCAGCTCAGGCGGTGTCACAGGGATGATTTTCAGAATCATCCATTCCGGTCGGTTGATGCCGCGCTCCACACTCTGACGGAAGGCCTCAACCACCTGCAGACGCTTCAGTGCCTCGTTCTTGCGCTGCTGCGAGCCGTCGGTATTGGCACGGTCGCGCAACTCATAGCTCAGTGAGTCGAGGTCAAGCGTAGAAAGCAGCTCATAGATGGCCTCGGCACCCATCTTGGCGACGAACTTGTTGGGGTCGTCGTCGTTGAGCATCCAGTTGTCCTCAGACAGCTGGTTGTCGTAGATGTCGTTGTACTCCTCCTCAGAGAGCAGGTCGAACTTCTGTGAACCGAGCAGAGGCTCGCCGTCGGCGGTCTTGCGGTCGGTCAGAGGTCCGGGATTGATAACGATATAACGCTCGTAGTAGATTACTGCATCGAGTTTCTTGGTGGGAATGCCAAGCAGGTAGCCAATCTTATTGGGCAGCGAGCGGAAATACCAGATGTGTGCCACAGGCACCACCAGTTCGATGTGTCCGCTGCGCTCACGACGCACCTTCTTCTCGGTGACCTCTACGCCGCAACGGTCACAGACGATGCCCTTGTAGCGTATGCGCTTGTACTTTCCGCAGGCGCACTCATAGTCCTTCGTAGGGCCGAAGATGCGCTCGCAGAAGAGACCGTCGCGCTCAGGTTTGTAGGTGCGGTAGTTGATGGTCTCCGGCTTGGTGACCTCGCCAAACGAGTTCTCCAGTATCTGTTCGGGTGAAGCAAGTCCGATGGTTATCTTGGTGAAGTTGTTCTTCTGCTTCGTTTCTTTCTTGAAAGCCATATTTCAATTTACGATTTACGAATTTACGATTTACGATTTCAGAGCGGTAGAATAATTCGCTCTTCATTCTTCACTTAGTCGAGCGTCACGCTTAATCCGAGGCCGCGCAGCTCGTGGAGCAGCACGTTGAGTGACTCGGGGATGCCAGGTGTAGGCATCGGGTCGCCCTTGACGATGGCCTCGTAAGCCTTTGAACGTCCGACTGTATCATCAGACTTGATAGTAAGAATCTCTTGCAGCACATGGCTGGCACCGAAGGCCTCCAGTGCCCAGACCTCCATCTCTCCGAAACGCTGTCCACCGAACTGGGCTTTACCGCCGAGCGGCTGCTGAGTGATGAGACTGTACGGGCCGATGGAACGGGCGTGCATCTTGTCCTCAACCATGTGACCCAGCTTGAGGAAGTAGGTAATACCCACTGTGGCTGGCTGGTCGAAGCGCTCGCCAGTCTCGCCGTCGTAGAGATAGGTAGAGCAGAGGCGCGGCAGTCCAGCCTTGTCAGTCCATTCTGCCAGGTCGTCGAGCTTCGCACCATCGAAGATAGGAGTGGCAAACTTCACGCCCATCTTCTTTCCTGCTGCGCCAAGGATAGCTTCGAAAATCTGTCCGAGGTTCATTCGTGAAGGCACACCCAGCGGGTTGAGCACCAGGTCTACAGGACGGCCATCAGCAAGGAACGGCATGTCCTCTTGACGCACCACCTTCGACACGATACCCTTGTTACCGTGACGTCCGGCAAGTTTGTCACCCACGCCAATCTTACGCTTCTTGGCCACATAAACCTTGGCCATCTGCAGGATGCCAGAGGGCAGCTCGTCGCCAATGGTGATAGCAAACTTGCGGCGCTTCATCTCAGCATCGAGCAGCTTGTATTTCTTCATGTAGTTGATAATCAGCTGGGCGATGAGCGAGTTCTTGTGCTCGTCGTTGGTCCAGTTGTTGGTCTGCACGTCGCCGTATTCAAGGTTGCGCAGACCGGTGATGGTGAACTTCGCACCCTTACTGATGATTTCGGCACCAGTGTAGTCCTTCACGCCCATGGAGGTCTTACCCTTCGTCAGCTCATGGAGCTTGTCGATAAGGATGTCCTTAAGGTCGTTCACCTTTGCCTCGTACTCATCATCAATCTTTGCCAGTACCTGCTTGTCCTGCAGCTTGTTCTGGCGTGTCTTGATGGCACGTGCAAACATCTTCTTGTCGATGATGACACCCGAGAGTGATGGGTTGGCCTTCAGCGAAGAGTCCTTCACGTCGCCGGCCTTGTCACCGAAGATGGCGCGCAGCAGTTTCTCCTCGGGCGAGGGGTCGCTTTCTCCCTTCGGCGAAATCTTACCGATGAGAATGTCGCCAGGCTCTACGCGGGCACCGACACGGATAACACCGTTCTCGTCGAGGTCTTTAGTGGCCTCCTCCGAGACATTGGGAATATCAGAAGTGAACTCCTCTACGCCGCGCTTTGTCTCGCGCACGTCGAGGGAGTATTCATCTACGTGTACAGAAGTAAGGATGTCCTCACGCACGATACGCTCGTTGAGCACGATAGCATCCTCATAGTTGTAACCCTTCCACGGCATGTAGGCCACAAGGAGGTTACGTCCCAGAGCCAGCTCGCCGTTCTCGGTGGCATAGCCCTCGGTAAGGATGTCGCCCTTCTTCACACGCTGCCCCTTGTCGCAGATAGGACGCAGGTCGATGGTCATGTTCTGGTTCGTGCGGCGGAACTTCGAGATACGGTATTCCTTCAGGGCCGGTTCGAAGCTGACGAACTCCTCGTCCTCGGTGCGGTCGTAAAGAATACGGATGGTTGTAGCATCGACATATTCGATGACACCGTCGCCCTCGGCGGTAATCATGGTGCGAGAATCCTCACACACCTGCTTCTCTATACCAGTGCCCACGATAGGAGCCTCGTTGTGGAGCAGGGGAACAGCCTGACGCATCATGTTCGAGCCCATGAGTGCACGGTGAGCATCGTCGTGCTCCAAGAAGGGGATGAGCGAGGCGGCGATAGAGGCTATCTGCTGCGGCGACACGTCCATGAGGTCTACGTCTGAAGGCGGCACCACGGGGAAGTCAGCATCCTGACGGCACTTCACCACCTTGCGGATGAATGTTCCGTCATCGTTCAGCGGTGCATTGCCCTGACCAATAACGTGCTCGGACTCTTCCTCGGCAGTGAGATAAACAATCTCGTCATTGTTGAGGTTGGCCACGCCGTTCTCCACCTTGCGGTAAGGAGTCTGAATGAAGCCTAGCTCATTGATCTTGGCATAGACGCAGAGTGAGGAGATAAGTCCGATGTTCGGGCCTTCAGGACTCTCAATCGGGCAGAGGCGTCCGTAGTGAGTATAGTGCACGTCACGCACCTCGAAACCGGCACGCTCACGCGACAGACCGCCAGGCCCCAGAGCTGAGAGACGGCGCTTGTGTGTCACCTCGGCCAGCGGGTTCGTCTGGTCCATGAACTGTGATAGTGGGTTCGTTCCGAAGAACGAGTTAATGACGCTTGAAATGGTCTTGGCGTTAATGAGGTCGGTCGGAGTGAACACCTCATTGTCGCGTACGTTCATGCGTTCACGGATGGTACGGCTCATGCGTGCCAGACCAATGCTGAACTGGTTTGACAGCTGCTCGCCAACGGTGCGCACACGGCGGTTCGACAGGTGGTCGATATCATCGACGGCAGCCTTCGAGTTAATGAGCTGGATGAGGTACTTGATAATCTCAATAATGTCCTCCTTCGTCAGCACACGCACATTCATGTCGGTCTCAAGGCCCAGCTTCTTGTTGATGCGGTAACGGCCCACGTCGCCCAGGTCGTAGCGCTTGTCGGAGAAGAAGAGGTTCTGGATGACCTCTCGTGCCGAAGCGTCGTCGGCAGGGTCGGCATTGCGCAACTGACGGTAGATGTAGAGCACGGCCTCCTTCTCGGAGTTCGACGGGTCTTTGGCCAGAGTGTTGAAGATGATACTATAGTCTTGTGCCGTGGACTCGCTCTTGTGTACGAGGATGTTCTGCGCACCACTCTCAAGGATGTCGAGCATATTCTCCTCGGTGATGACGGTTTCGCGCTCCATGATGACCTCGTTACGCTCGATGGAGACCACCTCGCCGGTGTCCTCATCTACGAAGTCCTCGTTCCAGCTCTTCAGCACACGGGCGGCGAGCTTCGAACCTACGACCTCCTTCAGGGCCTTCTTGTTGACCTTCACCTCCTCGGCGAGGTCGAATATCTGGAGAATGTCTTTATCGTTCTCGAAACCGATGGCTCTCAAAAGTGTGGTGACGGGCAGCTTCTTCTTACGGTCGATGTAAGCGTACATCACGTTGTTGATGTCGGTGGCAAACTCTATCCACGAACCCTTGAACGGGATGATACGTGCCGAGTAGAGCAGCGTTCCGTTGGCGTGTACGTTCTGTCCGAAGAACACACCGGGTGAACGGTGCAACTGTGACACGACAACGCGCTCAGCACCGTTGATGACAAACGTTCCGTTGGCCGTCATATAGGGGATGGGGCCGAGGAACACGTCCTGGATGACTGTGCCAAAGTCTTCGTGGTCAGGATCTGTGCAGTACAGTTTCAGCTTGGCCTTAAGGGGTACGCTATAGGTGAGCCCGCGCTCCAGACACTCTTCAATAGTGTAGCGTGGCGGGTCGATATAGTAGTCCAGGAACTCAAGGACGAAATTGTTGCGTGTATCGGTGATAGGGAAGTTCTCGGAGAACACCTTATACAGTCCGTCGTTCTTGCGTTCCTCAGGCGGAGTGTCGAGCTGCAAAAAGTCCTGGAACGACTTTAGTTGCACGTCGAGGAAATCCGGTAGCGGCATCGGGTTCTTTACGCTGCCAAAGTTTACTCTGTTGTTAATTACTTTTGAAGCCATGATTTTGTGTAAGTAGTTAGAAGTAGTGAGGAGTAGTTATAAGTAGTTAGAGGTCGTTGCTTTGTCGGCGGAGCTATCAGGAGCAGAACTATCGACTTCTAACTCCTTCTAACTTCTTTTTACTCCTTATTACTACATTAGTTGATGAGAGACGAAAAAGGTGGGAACCCTCTACTGGAGAGTCCCCATCTCATTGGTTATGAATGTGTCTGAGATTACTTCAGCTCAACCTCTGCACCAGCGGCCTCGATGAGCTTCTTCAGGTTCTCAGCCTCTTCCTTCGACAGGCCTTCCTTAACGGTAGCGGGAGCACCGTCCACAAGGTCCTTAGCCTCCTTCAGTCCCAGTCCGCAAGCCTCCTTGACGGCCTTCACGACCTGGAGCTTAGCAGCGCCGGCCGACTTCAGCACAACGTCGAAAGAGCTCTTCTCCTCGGCTGCCTCTGCTGCACCACCTGCGGCGGGGCCAGCAGCTACTGCAACGGCTGCAGCAGCAGGCTCAATTCCATACTCGTCCTTCAGGACTGTTGCCAACTCGTTTACTTCCTTCACAGTCAGGTTAACCAACTGCTCGGCAATAGCTTTGATATCTGCCATTTTTATTTAAGATTTTAATTGTTTTTAATGTTAATGTTGAAATCGTTTTTCGCTTGTTATTTGTTACGCTCAGCGATAGCGTCAAGCAGGCCGTGGATTTTTCCACCGGCATTGAGTCCGGACATAACGTTCTTGATGGGCGACTGCAGCAGAGCCACAACGTCGGCGATAAGTTCGTTCTTGCTCTTGATGGCAACCAGCTCAGCGAGCTTGTCGGCACCCACGAAGAAGCTCTCCTCAGCGAAGGCTCCCTTCAGAGCAGGGATTTCCTGTTTCTTGTCCTTATATTCCTTCAGCAGCTTAGCGGGGACGTTTGCCGTCTGGCAGAACATCAGTGCTGTGTTGCCTTTAAGGCACTCGTAGAGCGGAGTGTAGTCCACTTCTGCGGCCTCGAAAGCCTTGTGCAGCAGCTTGTTCTTAACTACCAGCAGCTTGATCTCACTCTTGAAGCACTTGCGGCGCAGGTCGCTTGTCTGCTCGGCGTTCAGGCCGGTCAGGTCGACCAGGTAGAAATGAGCATACTCTTTGAGTTTCTCACCAAGTTCTACGATGATGGTATCTTTTACTTCCTTTTTCATTTGTCTAATCTTTTTTACGGGTTATTCAACTGATTTAGGATCTACCTTGATACCCATACTCATAGTACTTGAGAGGAAGATACTCTTGATGTATGTACCCTTAGCAGCAGCGGGCTTCAGCTTGATGATGGTCTGGATAAACTCCTTCGCGTTCTCGTAAATCTTGTCAGCGGAGAAGGTCACCTTGCCAATCGACGTGTGAACAATACCCGTCTTGTCAACCTTGAAGTCAATCTTACCCTGCTTCACTTCCTTTACAGCCTTGGCCACGTCCATGGTCACAGTGCCGCTCTTGGGGTTAGGCATGAGTCCACGGGGACCGAGGATACGGCCGAGAGGACCAAGCTTACCCATGCATGAGGGCATGGTAATGATGACATCGACGTCAGTCCAGCCGCCCTTGATCTTCTCGATATACTCGTCGAGACCAACATAGTCGGCACCAGCTTCCTTGGCGGCAGCTTCCTGATCAGCAGTACAGAGGGCGAGCACGCGAGTAACCTTACCTGTTCCGTTAGGCAGTGATACGACGCCACGGACCATCTGGTTAGCCTTGCGAGGGTCTACGCCCAGTCGCATATCAATATCTACGGATGCCTCGAACTTGGTGGTGGTAATAGCCTTCACCAGCTCGGCGGCTTCCTTAAGAGAGTATGCTTTCCCTGCTTCAATCTTCTCGGCTGCCAACTTTTGATTTTTTGTCAGTTTACTCATTGTCTTAAAGAATTGAAGTTATTGTTATTTACCAGGGAACTCCCCTTTCACAGTGATACCCATACTACGAGCCGTACCGGCAATCAGCTTCATGGCTGACTCCACGGTGAAGCAGTTCAGGTCTGCCATCTTGTCCTCGGCGATGGTGCGCACCTGATCCCAGGTCACGCTGGCCACCTTCTTACGGTTAGGCTCTGAAGAGCCACTCTTCACCTTGGCTGCCTCCAGCAGCTGAACAGCGGCAGGAGGAGTCTTGACGACGAAAGTGAACGACTTGTCGGCATAGTAAGTGATAACGACAGGAAGAATCTTACCTGCCTTATCCTGGGTTCTGGCGTTGAATTCCTTGCAGAATCCCATGATGTTGATTCCCTTGGAACCCAGAGCGGGACCTACGGGAGGCGAGGGATTGGCAGCACCGCCTTTAATCTGCAGTTTGATTATTCCAGCAACTTCTTTAGCCATTGTTGTTAATACTATAATTTATTTGTTGTCATATAAGCCAGGGAGTGGAAGCCTCCCGTGACCGTATACTAGAATCGGCACACCGTAACAATTGTGCCTTATTCTTTCTCTACCTGATTGAACGAAAGTTCCAGCGGAGTCTTGCGACCGAAGATTTTCACCATGACCTTCAGCTTGTGCTTCTCGGCGTTCACCTCTTCGATGACACCGTTGAATCCGCTGAACGGGCCGTCGGTGACTTTCACCGTCTCGTCGACCATGAAGGGGATGCTGGCCTCTTCCGTAGTGCGAATGGCAGTGTCCTCCACAGTGCCGAGGATACGGTTGATGTCTGACTGACGCACTGGGCTAGGGTTGTCCATGCCTCCAAGGAATCCCAAGACATTGGGAATGTAGCGCAGCGTAGACGTGGTCTCCTTGTCGAGGTTTGCCTCTACGATGACGTAGCCAGGGAGAAAGAGCTTCTCCTTGATGACTCGCTTGCCATTGCGCATCTGGGCATATTTCTCTGTAGGCAGAAGAATCTCGCCCACACGAGCTGCAAGCTCTGGGCGATTCTTCATCAATGCCTCCAAATATTCCTTGACCTTAGCCTCCTTACCGCTAACGGCCTTCAGGACATACCATTTCTTACCGTTTGTCTCAGCCATTGCCTATTAATATAGCAAAATATGGCTGCGGTTCACCGCAGCCTACCAAACAATTAGCCTGGATAAACCAGACCCATTATCTTCTCGAATGTGAAATCCATTACAAAGACCACAAGAGCAATGATGAGTGAAGCGGTGAGCACCAGCATTGCACTGCCTGTCAGCTCCTTGCGCGTGGGCCATGTCACTTTGTGTGCCAGTTCGTCATAGCACACTTTACAATAATTAAAGAATAGCTTAATCTTGTTCATTTCTCTCTTTGCTTAGGACATACATGAAGTAAGCCCCTACATTGTTCATTTGGCACGGGAAGGAGGACTCGAACCCACGACCCTCGGTTTTGGAGACCGATGCTCTACCAACTGAGCTATTCCCGTGTTTAGTTTTGAGCGTTTAGATTTGAGACTTGAGATTTATCTTAGTGAAAGTCAAAATTAAATCTCAAATCTCAAATCTTAACTCTCAAATCTATGATTAGTCTTCGAAGACCTCAGTAATCTGGCCTGAACCGACAGTGCGACCACCCTCACGGATTGCGAAACGTAGACCCTTGTTCAGAGCAACAGCGTAAATCAGCTCAACGGTGATCTCCACGTTGTCGCCAGGCATCACCATTTCAACGCCTTCGGGCAGAGAAATCTCACCCGTGCAGTCCATGGTGCGGAGGTAGAACTGAGGACGATACTTGTTTCCGAATGGGGTGTGACGTCCACCCTCTTCCTTCTTCAGCACGTAGATGGAAGCCTTGAATTTCTTGAAGGGCTTGATCTGTCCGGGATGGCAGAGCACCATACCACGCTTGATTTCGTTCTTGTCGATACCGCGGAGCAGCAGACCCACGTTGTCACCAGCCTGACCCTCGTCAAGCAGCTTGCGGAACATCTCCACACCGGTCACAACCGAGTTCTTGTCCTCACCGAGGCCGAGCAGCTCGACAGCGTCGCCCACGTGGATGACACCAGTCTCGATACGTCCGGTAGCCACGGTGCCACGTCCAGTGATTGAGAACACGTCCTCGACAGGCATCAGGAAGGGCTTGTCGGTAGCGCGCGGGGGCTCCTGAATCCACTCGTCGCAGGTGTTCATCAGCTCCATCACCTTGTCTTCCCACTTCTCAACACCGTTCAGGGCACCGAGAGCAGAACCGCGGATGATAGGAGTGTTGTCTTCAAACTCATACTGAGCGAGAATCTCCTGGACCTCCATTTCAACGAGCTCGAGCATCTCCTCGTCGTCGACCATGTCGCACTTGTTCAGGAACACGACCAGACGGGGGACGTTTACCTGACGGGCGAGCAGAACGTGCTCACGGGTCTGAGGCATAGGACCATCAGTAGCAGCTACAACGAGGATAGCACCGTCCATCTGAGCAGCACCAGTAACCATGTTCTTCACATAGTCGGCGTGACCCGGGCAGTCCACGTGAGCGTAGTGACGCTTCTCGGTCTCGTACTCAACGTGAGCGGTGTTAATGGTGATACCACGCTCCTTCTCCTCAGGGGCGTTGTCGATAGCGTCAAAGCTCTTCACCTTGTCAGCGTTACCGGCCACACGCTTCGAAAGAACCAGCGTGATAGCAGCGGTCAAAGTGGTCTTACCATGGTCAACGTGACCGATAGTACCAATGTTCACGTGCGGTTTGGTGCGCACAAATGTCTCTTTTGCCATTGTTTGTAGTGTTATTAATTTTGTTGATTATACAATTGTTTTTATTCCTCCTTTTATTATCTCAGAGAGCTGTAACTGAGAGTTGAACTCAGGACCTCTTCCTTACCAAGGAAGTGCTCTACCACTGAGCTATTACAGCATTTACGTTTATAGAGCGGAAAACGGGGCTCAAACCCGCGACCCCCAGCTTGGAAGGCTAGTGCTCTATCGACTGAGCTATTTCCGCATTAACGGGATTTCGGCTTCGCCTTGGCAAAAGCAAGCTTTTGCTCTCGGCTTGCACTCAATTCCGCAAAAACAAATCTGAGAGTGGGAGGTGATGGATTCGAACCACCGAAGTCGAAAGACAACAGATTTACAGTCTGCCCCATTTGACCGCTCTGGAAACCTCCCAGTATTTTTCTTTCACCGCCAGAATCTCTCTCCTGCCTGTCTCTGTGTTCTCTGTGTTTTGAGCGTTACAGCTCAATTGGCTTTCACCTATCCTTGAGCCTCTTGTCGGATTCGAACCAACGACCCCGAGATTACAAATCACGTGCTCTGGCCAACTGAGCTAAAGAGGCTTTTCTAAGCAGCCGTTCTCTATTCAGATTTACGACCTGTCGGAAAACGGCTGCAAAGGTACGGCTTTTTTTTGAACTACCAAAATTTTTTCGGACTTTTTTTAGTAATTCCTCAATTTTTCTTTATTTTTCTGTAGTTGCACCCTTAATGCGTCCACACAGAGGTCAATTCCCTCCTCAAATGTGTCGTTTGTCTTTTCTACGTGGAGTGTCGTTCCTGGCACCGTGACGGTGATGCTCGTTTCTTTGTTTTGAGCCGTAGCGGGTTTCACAACTTTTAATTGCACCTCTACTTTCTGAATATCTTCGTAAGATTTTTCTAACTTGGCGACTTTCTTCTCGATGAACGCCTCTAACTTTTCGGTAGCGTCGAAGTGAATCGACTGAATCTTAATTTCCATAGTTCTCTGTTTTTAGGTTAAACTATAAAGTTCAGCCCCTTGGGTGGGCCTCTTTGTAAACTCGTCGCAGTTGCTCGAAGGTAGTGTGTGTGTAGATTTGTGTTGTCTCCAGGCTTTCGTGTCCTAGAAGACGTCGCACGCTTTCAAGCCCTGCATCATGGTTGAGCATCGCTGTGGCAAAACTGTGCCTGAGTACATGGGGCGAGCGCTTCTTCATCATCGTCACTCTCGAGAGGTTTTCCTTCACATCCTGATAAATCTGATCCTCAGTTACCCTCATCCCGTGCTTGTTAAGGAAGAAAGCCTCAGGCTCCTGTCGCTCTACGCTTTGGTCCCTGACCTCCACGTAATGTTCCAGTTCCTTGGCCAGTTCATCCCCGAAAGGTATCAGCCTTTGCTTGTTGCGTTTCCCGGTGACTTTCAGCTGTCGTGCCTCGAAGTCTATGTCCTGGTCGTTAAGCCCTCTCAATTCTGCTCGCCTCATGCCAGTCTCATATAATAATATAATAATGGTACGCGCGCGAACATCCTTGTACTTTTCGCTCCACTCTTCTTCGTCAAGGAGCCGGTTCATGTCGCTCTCTTTGACAAATACGGGCAGCGGCTTGTCCTTCTTGGGCCCTGTAATCAGATATGCCGGGTCTTTCCCAACCATTTTTCTTGCTAACGCGAACCTGAAGAATGTCTTTACGGAGGCAAGGTCGGCATTCACCGTCGTGGCTTTCATACCGTCATCCATCCGTTGTTCCATCCACCCACGTATGATGTCAGCATCAACTGTGGTCCAGTCCAACTCTTCGCTCAGTGTCTTGAAATATTCCTCGAACATCCGCAGACTCTTCTCATACCGCTGTACGGTCAGCAGGCTGCGGTTTTTTTCGTATCTCAGATAGGCTAAGAACTGGTCAATCACGTTTTCGCAAGCGAATTTACGGAAATATTTTGAATCTACCAAATTTTCCGCTGTTTTTTCAGCTTTTTTAGTTTTCTTCGGCGGTTCTCAGCTGCTGCACGTAAATAGCGTGCTCCATCTTGAGGCGCTTCAGAACAGACGGCTTGTCGAACTGCTGACGACGGCGCAGCTCCTTCACCACACCGGTCTTCTCGAACTTTCTCTTGAACTTCTTAAGAGCCCTCTCAATGTTTTCGCCTTCTTTTACAGGTACAATAATCATAGTGCTTTTTTTTGTTTAAGTGTTTGATAATTAGACATTAACGCATAATCTCTGCATACTGCATACGATTAGCGGCTGCAAAGGTACTCACTTTTTATGAAACAGACAAGTTTTTTAGCTATTTTTTAATTTTGAGCCAGGTGTTCCTTGCTTATCCCACATGAGGTTTATTCCCATATCACCAGATGGCGGGGCAGGGTGATGACCTTCAGGCGCTGGAACCAGAAGCGGGAGGAACCGGCGACGGGGCGGGAGGTGTGGCTGCTGATGATGTAGTAGCTGGCGGAATACTCGTCCATCAACGTGAGGAAGGTGTTCTTTATGCGCGAGCACTTCTCGTTGATGGCGTTGTCGAGCGGGTCGACAAGGTGGGAGACGGTATCAATGATTTTCTCCTTGTCCAAGCTGCGGGCGGTCTTCATGTAGAGGTCGGTGAGTTCTTGGCGATGGTCGGAAAGCCGCTTGAACTCTATACCCTCGGGATGGGCAATGAAGAGCAGATAGACGGCTTTGTGGACGGGCTGCAGCTCCACCTCGTGACTGCCCACAAAGAAGCGGTAGTCGTGGGTGATGCGCAACGGTTGCAGACGCCCCTTGGCGGCCTCGAGGCGGAGAGTCTCAATAGTGCCAACACCCAGGGCATGAAGCAAAAGGTCGGTGCGCCCTGCGCTCTGTAGCTGACTGGCCAGACGCCCCAGCTCGTCGGCCATCTCTTCAGGAGAAAGGTTCAGATAGGGCATGTGTCAGTCCTCCTCACTTATCATTTCACCCAGCTTTTTGTTCAGCCAGCTTTTCCAGCGACCGAGGGTGGTGGTGGGTTGTGGAGTGGCTGGGCCGGATGGGGCCTTTGGGGCTAATGGGGCGGCAGGGTTGAGACTGGGGTCTGGCCCTACAGTGGTTTCTGGTTCAGGAATGGCGGGTTCTGGTTCTGGAGCGGGCTCCACCGTGAATGTCGGTTCATTCTCAGGACGGGCTGAAGCTGTGGATTGCGAATCCCCCTGATTACCAGCCCCAACGGCGGGTTTCACCAAAGGCTTGTACAGGCGAGCCATAAGCCTCTCGTAGTGGTCATCCTCAAGAGCCTCATCGTCCTCTTCATCCCTCATGTCGTCGTCCATGTCGGTGGCCAGGATAATAACCTTGGCATCCTCGCCCAGCGTGTTATCGGCCGACGTACCCCAGATGACGTCGATGTCGGGATCCAGCTGGTCGAAGAACTCCGAGATCTCCTGCATCTCTGTGATGAGAATAGGTGTCTGGTCGCTGGCGTAGATGTTGAAGAGAATGCGCTTGGCGTGGTTGATGTCGTTGCCATGCAGCAGGGGGGAGTCGAGCGCATCGAGGATGGCCCGTTCCACTCGCTGGCTGCCGCTTGCCCTTCCTATGGCCATGATGGCGCCGCCGCCGTTGCGCATGGTGGTCTCCACGTCGCGGAAGTCAAGGTTGATATTCCCCTCCGAGCTGATGGTGATGAGTTCCGAGATGCCCTTCACGGCGTTCTTCAGCACGTTGTCGGCCTCTACCAGCGCGTCCTTCAACGACATTGTCGTGTCGCTGTAGACATCGCAGAGCCGTTCGTTGTTCACGATGAGTATGGCATCCACGTTCTTGCGCAGCTCGTCGATACCTTTCAGCGCCTTGATGATCTTGCGGCGGTGCTCAAAGTAGAACGGGATGGTCACCACGCCGATGGTGAGCAGACCGCGCTCCTTGGCCACGCGGGCCACCACGGGTGCCGCCCCCGTACCCGTGCCGCCACCCATCGTGGCCGTCACGAACACCATCTTCGTCTGGTCGTCCATCAGCCGCTCAATGCTGTCGATGCTGCTCTCTGCCTCCGCTCGTCCTATCTCAGGCTTCGCCCCGGCTCCAAGGCCAGACCCTAACTGAATTTTTATAGGTACAGGCGAGTTTGCCAGCGATGCGCTATCTGTGTTCAGCACCGCGAATGACACGCCCTGTATGCCTTCGTCGTACATACGGCTCACGGCATTGCATCCGCCGCCGCCCACGCCAATCACCTTGATGATGTTCTGCATCAAGTCCTCCACTGGCTCAAAGTCTCTCAGTATATCTTCCATTTGTCGTCTCTGTTTATATTTGAGGTTGCAAAGATACAAAACTTCTCTGAAACGACAAAATCTCCGCAAGGCTTGCGACGTTCTTTTTCCCAATTCCGGGATAATCATTCTCTCTTATTTCTTTCCTGAGAGTCCTACAGTTGAACATACCATAGTGCTTTTGATGAGCTAACCAGCTGACGAGGATCAGCTAAGTGCGTGGGCTAGCTATAGTAAGTGCGTTGGTTAGATAAGGTAAGCGCGTTGGTTAGCTCAGCTTCGTCAGCAGCTTTCTTCAGCTTCGTCAGCAGGTTAGCTCATCAAAAGCACTATGGTATGTTCAACAAAAGTACCAAAACACAGCCTTTCGCCCGCTTTTTGCATCTTTAACGGGGAATGCGAACAATAATTGAAAGAAAATGCGTAACTTTGTGGCCGAAATCAAACATCATTGCATCATGGATAAAGAATGTCTATACGATAACGAACGACACGAAAGTTGTCTCGAAGATTATCGAGATTATCCTCATCCCGCACCTCGACGCTTTCGCCAAGAAGAACGGCATGGCGCTGGAATTGCCGTCGGCACAGAACTACTATCCCGACCTGACGTTCAAGGACGGCGACGGTAACCTGTTCGCCGTTGATTTCAAGTCGAGCTACTACGGTGACGACCGCAAGGTGAACGGCTTGACGCTCGGTTCCTACTGGGGGTACTTCCGCAACCGCGACGCGAAGAAGAATACCGACCATCCGTACAATGAA
Organism: Prevotella sp.; assembly: GCA_017475265.1. Classification (GTDB taxonomy): domain Bacteria; phylum Bacteroidota; class Bacteroidia; order Bacteroidales; family Bacteroidaceae; genus Prevotella. The sequence continues at coordinate 20,933 of JAFVFY010000069.1, forward strand.
TACAAGTGTCACCTTGTCATCGGTATGCTTTATAAGCAGAGTGTCACCGATAAGAACGAGAAGAATATCTATAGCGTAGACGAGCTGACGGTCATCAAGTCGGTCATCGAACAGTTTGTTTTCTTTGTCCAGCCGAAGTGGAAGATTGCCAGCGACAAGACGGGCAGTCGTAACACCCGCAATATGGGCGGCATCCGCGACATCGACGACCTCGTGGCGGGCCGGGGCGTGTTCGCCGACCTCGGAGAGGACGTTTTCGATGATTACTGGATGAACTACTTCAACGCCAACGACGCCCGTACCGCCGGCATCGGCAAGCCCCGCTACAGCAGCCTCGAAACCTACAAGGCCTACCTCGACCGACAGCAGAAGATAAGCAACAAGCTCAGGAAGTAAGCATCATGACAGTAGCCGTCACCGTCCCACCCATCAAGTCGCAGGGCATCAAGACCAAGCTCGTGCCCTGGATAAACGACCTCATCCTGACCTCGGGCACCGACATCAACGCCCGCTGGATTGAGCCTTTCTTTGGCACAGGCGTCGTGGGCTTCAACTCGCCCATGCGGGGCGCCCACATAGTTGGCGACACCAATCCCCACATCATCAACTTCTACCGCGCCGTGCAGAGCGGCGAAGTCACGCCCCACAGCATGCGCGCCTATTTGGAGCGCGAGAGCCGCCTGCTGGCCGAGGCCGGCTACGCCCATTTCCGCGAGGTGCGCGACCGCTTCAACCGTGAGCACAGCCCTTACGACTTCATTTTCCTCTCCCGCGCAGGCTTCAACGGCATGATGCGCTTCAACCGCCACGGCGACTGGAACATCCCTTTCTGCAAGAAGCCCGACCGCTTCGCCCCTGCCTACGTCACGAAGATTTGCAACCAGATAGAACACGTCGCCCGCGTCATCAAGCGCAAGCCGTGGCAGTTCAGTAACGTACCCTTCATCGAGACCATCGAGCAGGCTGAGGCTGGCGACATCATCTACTGCGATCCGCCCTACTATGGCCGCTACGTGGACTACTACAACGGCTGGACCGAGGACGACGAGCACGCCCTTTTCGAGGCATTGTGCCATACACGCGCCAAGTTCATCCTCTCCACCTGGCACCACAACGACTACCGCACAAACGACATGCTCGACCGCTATTGGAACCACTTCAACGTCACCACCCGCGAACATTTCTACCACGGCGGCGGCCACATCGAGAACCGCCACGCCATGGTCGAGGCTCTCGTCTTCAACTTCGACATCAGCGAGAAAATTGAGGCAGAGCCAGTACGTCAGTTAGAGTTGTTTGCAGTGGCAGTATAATAATAGGTAGGCCAAACGATAAGAAACGCGGAGTTGTCAGAGACAACCCCGCGATTTTTTCTTAGGTTATTTAATGATATGGAATCGTTTTTGGAAATCTTTCAGCACCTGTTCTATTTCTGCGGGGTCGTCGGTGAGGGTCAGGAGCAGGTTCTTGTATCGTCCTTTTTCCTCCATCTGCTGTATCATTGGATAGACAGGTACGTCATCGGTCCAGAAACGCCTACCCATGAATATCATCGGGCTGGCAAAGCCGAAGGTGAGGTAGTGGTTCTGCACCGCGTTTTGGAAAATTTCCTGCAAGGTGCCTGCGCTGCCAGGCGTATAAATGATTCCACCAAAGGCGACGGTGAGGATGGTGTCCTCGCGGACGCTGTTCACAAAGTATTTGGCGATGTGGGTGGCGAAGGGCGTGGAAGGCTCATGGCCGTAGAGCCAGGTGGGGATGCCGAGGCTGACATACTGTGTCTGCGGATAGCGGCGCATCACGTCTAAGGCCGACGAGACCCACGCCGTGTCCTTGAACGACGTGGCAGCGGCGGCGAGCGTGGCGATGACCTCGCGGGCCTCGTCGTCTGTTCGTCCGGCCATCCAGGCGCCGAGGTGGGTGGCTTCCATCGCTCCCGGGCCTCCGCCGCTCACCATGAAGAAACCGTCCTCGGTGAGGTGCTTGCTCAGTAGGGTCACGGTAGTGAACATCGGGTCGGTGCGCAAGATGGCGTGGCCGCCCATGATGCCGATGCAGCGGCGCGGGTTGTGCTCGGCGAGGAACGACTTCAGGGCCACGTGGATGCCGTGGTCGTGGAACGTGCGGGCCAACGACTCCTTCACCTCCATGGCAATCTTGCCGTAGTCCATGAAATGTTTATACACCCGGCTGTCGTAGCAGTTGGCAAACGACGCCCGGTCCTCGGTCTCATCGGGCGACGGTACGTAGCCCCGGTACAGCTCTTCAGCGTCATAGAGCCTACCGTGGCGTAGCACCTCGTAAGGGACGGCCTTCAGCCATTCGACAAGGCCTTCCATTCTGTTATAGTCAGGGTTGGAAATCATAGTTCTATTTCTCTAAAAACGCATTGATGCGGTCGACGACGTTCTGCTTGAAGTTGTTGAAGAAGAAGCCGTAGTCGTGGAGGTGGTAGCTCTCAGGACCAAACATGACGGCGCCGTCGGCGGGGATGGCGTAGAGCTCGGTTTCGGGGCGGAAGCCGGTGACGGTCGGATAGATGTAGAACACGTCGACGGCCTTCAGACTGTCGGCAGCGGTGCCGTCGAGCACGCCGTCCTTGACGAGGGCTGCGGGCACGTCGAGCCAGTTCGCGGCCTGGCTGTGTCGATTGCGGTGTTGTACTTCTCGATGCCGACGATGTACTGCGCGGCCTCAGGGATTTCGCCAATTCTCGAAGTTTCGGCGGCAGCGGGTTTGTTACTATTCTTGCACGAAGCAAGGTTCATGGCTACCAGCATTACCGATGCGAGCAGCACGGGGAAAAAGATTCTTTTCATTTTCATAGCATTTAATGTTATTGAGAAATCGGCTGCAAATTTACGAATATTATGCGAACTGACCAAAAATGCGAACCTAAATCTGTCAACAGACTTGTTTTTCATCACCTCCGTACCTCCAAAAACATTCCCACCGTGGGAACATATCATTCCCACCGTGGGAACATATCATTCCCACCGTGGGAATGGTGGATTCCCACGGTGGGAATGTTTTGGGGGTCTGAGGATTTGCTTTTCTCGCAGGCATCATCTGTTATAAAGTGTCAAAAGGTTAAGGTTTGAGGGGGTGTTTTGGTGTTTTCTGGCTTGAAAGTACTAACTTTGCAAACCATAACCGTATCAGCTGGTATATGGACGTTATTGGCAGCGATGTTCGTTGGGCTGTCGTGGATGTTGAGGTAGGCTTGGGCGACCACAAAGTTCATGACATTGGTGCATTGCGCGACGATGGGGCGGTGTATCATGGATGCTCGAAAGGTGAGCTGATGGACTTCCTGCAAGACGTGGAGTTTGTCTGTGGGCACAATATCATCCACCATGATGCGAAATACCTGTTTGGAGACGACGACAGTCCTTTTACTATTGTTGATACACTCTATTTGTCACCGCTCCTGTTTCCTGAACGGCCCTATCATCGGCTGCTGAAGGACGACAAGCTGATGAGCGAGCAGATGAACAATCCTGTGAACGACTGCGAGAAGGCACGCGACCTGCTGATGGACGAGATGGCCTGTTGGCAGGCATTGCCAGGCAGAAAGCAAAGGATTTTTACGTCGTTGCTGCAAGGGAAGGAGGAATTCCAAGGATTTCTGAGCATGGTCGGGGATTACAAATCCCCTCCAACAACATGCAAATCCCCTCCAACAACATGCAAATCCCCTCTAACAACTGCTGGCACGAACCCGTCTGCCCTGATTTGGAATGAATATAGGGGGCGCATTTGCCAATATGCCGATGTTGTTGCCTTGGTGGAACAGTACCCCGTGGAACTGGCCTACGCCCTGTCGCTCATCGACACTACCGATGAAAGATCCATCACTCCTGGATGGGTGATTCACACCTATCCTGCGGTGGAATATGTGATGGGCGTTTTGCGGCAACGTCGTTGTACGGAGCCTGATTGCGAATACTGCAGCCGATTCTTGGACATACACAGTAACCTGAAGGCGTTCTTCGGCTATGATGAGTTCCGCACCTACGAGGGTGAACCCCTGCAGGAGCGGGCAGCACAGGCGGCTGTCGAAGGTCGCTCGCTGCTTGCCATATTCCCCACGGGCGGCGGCAAGTCGCTGACCTTCCAGCTACCGGCGCTGATGGCTGGGCGCACGGTGCATGGGCTGACGGTGGTCATCTCGCCCTTGCAGTCGCTGATGAAAGACCAGGTGGACAGCCTGGCGGAACGGGGCATCACCGATGCCGTGACCATCAACGGACTGCTCGACCCCATAACGCGCTCTGTAGCCATAAAGCGGGTGCGTGACGGCGAGGCGTCTTTGCTGTATATAGCCCCGGAGATGCTCCGCTCAAAAACCATTGAGAAGATTCTGCTGGCCCGCCACGTGGTGCGTTTCGTCATCGACGAGGCCCACTGTTTCTCGTCGTGGGGGCAGGACTTCCGCGTTGACTATCTCTACATCGGCAAGTTCATTCGCGAATACCAGAAAATGAAAGGCTGCCGACAGACGATTCCCGTGTCGTGCTTCACGGCCACGGCCAAGCAAAAGGTGATACAGGACATCTGCGACTACTTCAAGCAGACGCTGTGGCTCAACCTGGAACTGTATGCCTCGAAAGCCACACGCACCAACCTTCACTATGCCGTAGTTCATGCCGATACCGACGAGGACAAATACCAGCGGTTGAGGGCACTGCTGTCGGAATACGACTGTCCGGCCATCGTCTATGTGGCCCGTACCCGTCGTACACATGAGCTGTCGGCCCGACTGACACGCGACGGTTATCGCGCCCTGCCCTTCAACGGCAAAATGGATACCGACGAGAAGGTGAAGAATCAGGATGAGTTTATGTCGGGCCGGGTGCGCATCATCGTGGCCACGTCGGCCTTTGGCATGGGCGTGGATAAGAAAGACGTGGGCTTGGTGGTGCACTACAATATCTCTGACTCGCTGGAGAACTATGTGCAGGAGGCTGGACGTGCAGGACGCGACCCGCAGCTCAATGCCCGCTGCTACGTGCTCTACAGTGACTCAGACCTCGACAAGCATTTCGTGCTGCTGAACCAGACGAAGCTCAGCATCAGCGAAATTCAACAAGTGTGGCGGGCGGTGAAGGGTATGACCCGACGACAGACGCAGGTCAGCTGCTCGGCATTGGAGATTGCGCGTCAGGCAGGATGGGGCGATGCTGTGCAGGACATAGAGACCCGTGTGCGCACGGCCATCGCAGCCTTGGAACAGGCGGGTTATTTAGAGCGTAGCAGCAACGTGCCCCACGTCTATGCCACGGGCATTACGGTGAGAAACATGGATGAGGCCCGGCAACGCATCACGGAGTCGGTGCTCTTCGACAATGAAGACCGAGAGAAGGCCGTCCGCATCATCAAGTCGCTGATTAGCCAGAAGCACATCGCCAAGGCACAGGATAGCGAGGCGGAGTCGCGCATCGACTATCTGGCCGACATCTTGGGTATGACCAAAGGCGAGGTGGTTTCGGCAGTGGTGCGTATGCGGCAGGAGGGCATACTGGCAGACAGCAAGGACATCACAGCCTATTTACAAGATGCTGAACGTAAGTCGGTGCAGTCATTCGAGCGTTTCGCCAAGCTCGAGCAATTCATCCTGAAATGTATTCCTGACAACGGACTGATTATATCCTGTAAGCAGTTGAATGACGATGCCGTGAACAGCGGCATCACGACCTCCAACGAGAAGAGCATCCGCACGCTGCTCTACTTCCTCACCGTGAAGGGCTACATCCGCAAGCAGGAAGACCCTGCACGGAATATGAAGCTTTCACGTCAGACGGAGAAAGAGGTGACCGACAAGCGCAGCGAGCACCGATGGGACATCTGCCGTTTCGCCTTGGAGTGGCTGTACAAGACCCTCCCTGCGGGGAGGGAAATAGCAATTCCCAACGCTGAGAATACGTTCTCTATCGTCGAGCTACTGAACGAAATCAAGGCCAAGGGCAAGTCGCTCTTCGGTTCTTTGGATGATGTAAACATAGATGAGGTGGAGGAAGCCCTGTTATATCTTTCTGTCATCGGTACGCTCAAGCTGGACGGCGGGTTCATGGTGCTCTACAACGCGATGAACATCCAACGGCTGAAGGACATGAAACTGCGCTACAAGCAGGATGACTACCGTATGCTCGACGAGTTCTATAAGCAGAAGATTCAGCAGGTGCACATCGTGGGCGAATATGCCAATCTGATGGTGCGTGACTATCAGGCGGCCCAACAGTATGTGCAGGACTATTTCCAGATGGACTACCGCCGGTTTATCTCGAAGTATTTCAAGGGAGAACGTGGCGGCGAGATACAGCGGAACTTGACACCTGCGAAGTACAAGCGGTTGTTCGGAAAACTGTCCCAGCGGCAGTTGGAGATTATCTCTGACAAGGAGTCGCGCTGCATCGTCGTAGCCGCAGGACCTGGCAGCGGTAAGACGCGTGTTTTGGTGCACAAGTTAGCATCACTCCTGTCACTCGAAGACGTGAAACACGAGCAACTGCTCATGCTGACCTTCTCGCGGGCAGCTGCCACCGAGTTCAAGCGGCGGCTGATAAACCTGATAGGCGATTCCGCATACTATGTTGACATCAAGACGTTCCATTCCTATAGCTTTGACCTATTGGGACGTATGGGCAATCTTGACGACGTGAAGGATGTGGTCAGCCGGGCGGCGGAGATGATTAACAATGGTGAGGTGGAACCCACAAAAATCGGTAAGACGGTGCTGGTCATTGACGAGGCGCAGGACATGAGTGCCGAGGAGTATGCACTGGTGAGGGCGCTGATGGCTGCCAATGAAGAGATGCGTGTCATTGCCGTAGGCGACGATGACCAGAATATCTTTGAGTTCCGTGGCTCCGATTCCAAGTATCTTTATCAGTTGTCGCAGGAGCCAGGCAGCCGGTTTATTGAGATGACCGAGAACTATCGCAGCTTGCGCCCTGTGGTTGACTTCGCCAATGCTTTTGTAAAGGGTATCGGACGGAGGATGAAGACCACGCCCATCGTCTCAATGCGCAATCTAGATGGTAGGGACTTGCTTCATGTATGTCCGGGTACGGTCGAGGTGACGCGCCATCTGTCGCAGTATATGTACCAGCCGCTCGTCGAGAATTTGATTCGTCATGCTGGTTCTGGCACGTCGTGTGTGCTTACTCAGACCAACGAGGAGGCGGTGATTCTCGTGGCCCTTCTGCGGAAGCACGGCATACAGAGCAAGCTGGTGCAGTCGATGGAGGGTTTCCGATTCTCCAACTTGGCCGAAGTGAAATACCTGTTAAAGTATATCGCGAAGAGAACCGTTCAAAGGAATTTGCAATCTGCTCAAGGGGATTTGCAATCCCCGTTCATTCCCGATGAGCTTTGGGAAGATGCGAAACAAGCCACCTTCGAAAGATACGCTGGTAGTCAGGCCCTACCGTATGTCAAGCGTTGTGTCCAGATGTTTGAACAGACCAACCGTGCCAAATACCGCACCGACCTTTGGGAGTTTGTCTTCGAGTCGTCAGTGGAAGATTTCTGCGATACCGAGAACCCCGTGGCCCCAGAGGTTCCAGATGACTCAGCGTCCCTGGAGAAACCCGCCTCAGGAACCGTCATCGTTTCCACCATTCACAAAGCCAAGGGTCGTGAGTTCGACGATGTCTATATGCTCATTGCAGACCATTATCAGAAAGACGAAGCCCTCTTCCGTCGTTACTATGTAGGGATGACCCGCGCCCGTAACCGCCTGTTTATCCATACCAATGGCGACCTCTTCGACCGTCTCCCTGCCGACCAGCACCGCATAGACCGCAACCAATATTCCATGCCTGAGGAAATCGTCCTGCAGCTCACCCACAAGGATGTGTTCCTTGGTTTCTTCAAGAACGTCAAGCAAGAGGTGCTGGCCTTACGGAGTGGCGATGCCCTCACCTTTGCCGATGGCTATTTCCTTGTCCCCGCCACCCATCGTGCCGTCGCCAAACTCTCAACCACCATGCTGGCTACCCTCTCCGCCTGGCATGACAAAGGTTATGAAGTCCGTTCTGCCGCCGTCCGCTTCGTCGTGGCCTGGAAACCGAAAGAAGAACCCAAAGAAGCACCCGAGACCGCCGTACTCCTGATAGACCTCACGCTTTCTGTTTTGGGGCATTAGTCTCTCCTTCGAGTTCCTGCTTCTTGATAAGCCTGAGCAGGTATTCTACTGCCTTCGGCGCCTTTTCCCTTGCAACCCTCAACTTCTGAGCAAAGTCCTCCTCTGACATCTCAGAATTGAAGTCGTCCACTAATTCACGAGGGTCATTCGATGTCTTTACGAGCTTCAGCCCCTTCCGCTTCATCAGAAATCGGAGTGAGAGGATGGCCTTGTCGTACTTCGGTCTTACGGATACCAGCTGCTGCATCAGGTTCAGTCCCGGATCACCGATGTGCAGCTCATTGAGCATGGCGATGGAATAGAGCACCTTCGCATCAGGCGTTGACATGTCGAACACGTCGCCCATCAGCACGTTCACAGCATCAGCCTCCGCATATCGCTCGAGTTTGGCTAAACAGCGTGACTTCACATAGAGTGCTTCCTGGCATAGATGCAGAGCCAGCACACTATCCACATACTCCAAAGCCTGTTCATATTCTCCAGCATAGAGACTCAGCAAAGCCACAAGAAACTTGGGTGCCCAGTGGTCAGAAGCTTTCAGTTCAGAAGGAATCTCGTCAACACATCCGAAGAGAGCATCGTCACAGATGACGGTATCGAGGAAACGCTTTGCCTGCTGCATGGCTTCCTTGATGTCCCCTTCAACAGCCTTCTTCTGCACTAATAGCAGATATTGTTTGGCAGCCTCATCGTAGTCATGATGAGCCAATAACTGATAGACCGCCTTGCCACTCTCAATCTCGCTATTGATAACCTGTTCGTCATTATAGCCGTTGGCATACGATAGCACCTCACGGCTGGTATGGGCATACTGCGGAATGATGCAACGGGAGAGAAACAGTCCGTTGAGCGAGCGTACACGACTCAGTGCCACATAGAGCTGGCCAGCCGCAAACATCCCTCGGCTCAGGTCAAGGTACATCTTATCGAAAGTCATACCCTGACTCTTATGCACCGTGATGGCCCATGCCAAGCGCAAAGGGTACTGCGTGAAGGTGCCCGTCTGCTCCTTCTTCATCTTCCGGGCCTCGCGGTCATACTCATAGGTGTACGACTCCCACGAGCAGTTAGGCACGACATAGGTGTTTCCATCGTCGGTAGTCACCTGTATCTCGTCCTTAGCCAGTTTGGTCACCGTTCCAATGGTGCCGTTCACCCACCGCTTCTGCGGGTCATTGCGGGTGAACATCACTTGGGCACCCACTTTCAGTTTCAGGGTCATGTCCACAGGGAAGCGTTTCTCCTCAAACTTCCCCGTCACCGTCCCCTCGTAGGTGTATTCCTCTGCCTCAATCTCGGCAAGTCGCTGCTGGTTGAGGCTATCAGCTGTCCTGTTGAGCGAGGCTAATGTAATCACCATGCCGTCCTCCTTCGTCGGCTGACAGACACGCCCATTCAGGTGCATCAGGTTCTCTGGTGTGGTCTTGTTCAGCCGCACGTTCTCCAAGATACGCAGGAAGTCCTCGTCCTCTTGGCGATAGACTTTCTGGAACTCAATCTTCACCAACCGCATCCGCTTGATGACGTCTGCCTTGTAAAAGAAGAAATCATCCGTATGATAGAGGTCGTGCATCAGTTCACGTTCTGCGCCCTGCTTCACTACAGGCGGCAACTGGAACATGTCGCCCACGAAGATGACCTGCTTGCCGCCGAAGGGCTGCATCGAGCGAAGCGTCTTCCGCATCGTGTAGTCGATGGCATCAATGATGTCGCAGCGCACCATCGACACCTCATCTATAATGATGGTGTCCGTGTGGAGCAGCGTCTGGATGCGGGCCTCGTTCATCTTGCCCATCGTGCCCGGAGTGCAGACATCCATCGGCAGTCCGAAGAACGAGTGGATGGTGTCACCCCCTGCAAGGATGGCAGCCACACCCGTTGGTGCCAAAGTGATAAACTGCTTGTCCACCATCTGCTGCACCTTGCGGAGGAAAGTGGTTTTACCTGTTCCTGCCCTACCAGTAAGGAAGAAACTACTGTTTGTGTTGGCAATCAGCTCGAAAGCCATTACTTGCTGCTTGTTCTGTGTGTCGATCATGTTCTCCATAGTCTTATCGCTGTTCAAGTTTTGGGAGTATCTGGGTTAAACGTGTGTTGAAGTCAGGGTCGAGGAAGCTCTTGTAGCATCCTGAGATCAGTGCCTGAGCCTGTTCTGTAATCTGTTCTGCCGGAGTACAGATACGCTGTGTCTTCATGACACCTATTAGGAACTCCTTCACCATCTGCACCGACTCCTGACGGATGAACGCCTCATCACGGAACACCTTGTCGTAGTCACGCTTCTGTATGAGTTCCATCTTCTGCCCGTTGAAGGCATAGAGTTCGATGCTGTCGATGTAGGTCCAGCTGTGGTATAAGCCTACCTTCTCAACGATGACAATACGATCGCAGAATCGTATGCCAAGGTAGTAGCGGTGTCCGTTACTGCTCTCGTATTCATCGCAGATAAACATCTTCTGACTGTTATCCCAGACGGGGATATGAACACGTGGATTGCCAAACGTTGGCAGGATACTGTCAAACAGACTCTTGTTGATTGCTTTGGTTAGTGTTGCCATAGTCGTAATTCTTCACTCTTCACTTTCAAGCAAGCTGCTTGCGTTGTGTCTCATCTACCATGCTTCTTGCAAAGCTGGTTAGTTCCTGGTCGCCGACATGTGCTCCCTGCAACTTCAGCTGTCCCTCTAAGAAGCCTTTCAGCATAAGGATGCTCTGTTCCTTGGCGAACTGCTCGTTGAAGATGCGATAGTCACAGCCACCCCAATACTTCTGTGCTATGAGGTTCGCCTTCTGCCCGTCAAAGCAGAACAGTTTGATGCCGTTCAGGAAGGTATAGGCATATCCCTGCCCCAGGTCGTAATACACCATCAGCCTGTTCGACAGGCGAATAGCCTTGTAGTACATGTTCCCGGCTGCGCTGGTATAGCCCATTGTCAAGAATACGTTCTTGGCTGCGTTGTAGGTCACTTGCTCCCCAGAGAGTGCTGGCAGAGCCTTGGTTGCGATGGCTTGGAGTGCTGTGTTCATCATAGTAGTTATCCTGTTTTAGTTCCCACCACTAACGTTTTGCAGCGTCAATCTCTGGGGTGGTTTCAGAGATTGACGCTGCAAAGTTACGGCAACTTTTCGATGTCTGCAAGAAAACAAACCTTGCCTATGGTTCCAAACTGAGAAGAACCGTTTTTACTATTTGGTTATACACATGTCCGCCATCAACCAGTCACTATCTGGTCGCGTTATTAATCTAGCATTGTTATATGCCATTTGTAAAGTAAAAATTGTTCGCCCGACATAGTTATTTACCCCACTTGCTTCATCTACTTTGTGTTCACAGACCAAAGCCACATCAATTACACCTTTCTTTTCAAGAGCAAGAGGTAAAAGAAGTGATAACTTATGGTCAGTTACATAATAGACAGGAATTGCAGTTTTATAATTCCATGCGACACGGCTAAGTGCAATATCTAGCGCGTTCCTAAATCTTGTTGTCAAAAATTGCAGCCAATCTTCATCATTATAGATAGCCTGTGCCAATTTGTCATAATAGTCACGTCGCTGGGGTTTTGGCAATGCTTCGACATTGTCAATAAAGGAAAATCCTTCTGTTGCCCCCCTTTTAACGAAGCCAATGGGAAGGCGTTCTATATTGTCCTTAATTATATGCTCCCAGTTAATCGTCGGTTTCTGAGCATTACAATCATAATACAAATCACTAGGGTTGGTAAAATATTCGGCACGAATTGGCTTATATGCAAAATCCGTGATAATATTTTGATAATAGCTGTTTGCCGTAGCAAAGGCTATAAAAACCCATGGTTGTGTAACAGATGCGTACTTACCAGTATTACGACAAAAGAAGGCATAAATTGGATCATAAATACTATCAACCAAGCCTGTGTTGAAAATCGCATTTTTCTCGTTCTCCAAGATTTTCAGTCGAGGTTGACGATTTTCTTTTTGTGCCTTTTTACGTTCTATTTCATCCTCATATTGAAGCCTTTCAAAAGTGTATGAAAGGTAGTTTTTTAAAATTGGCTTAGTTAGTTTGTCTTCATTGTTGTAATACCAGCGTTCATCTAATGCAATATTCACTGCAAGGTCATTTATTGCTGCATCCCATCCAAGGAGCCCTGGAGTGCTCTTGGGCTTGGGGAAATAGGCAAATTTGTCTATTGCTTCTCCAATGTAAGAACCTTGTTTGGGACGAAGGGTCTTTTCTGGTACCCGAGTAGGAATATTAATAATTGGCTGTTCCTTTTCAAATGTTTTTAAATCCCGAGCTTGTACAGGCGCTTCATGTTTGGAAGGATCTCCAGTCCTGAATTCTATGCGATTTCTAAACAGACATTCAACTGTCTGACGAATCCCAATAAAGCCCATTGCTAAGTAGTCTTCCTTTGCGATTTTTGTTCCTATGACTGCAAAATTAAACCAACCTTCACTGTTCGTCTGAATTGATTTCAGGACTGCCTCAATCTTCTTTTTTAGTTCTCCAATATACTTCAGCTTGTTGGGCGCAATTCTAAAAGCCTTAAAAACATCATCAGTTCCTTGTGGCTGATAGCAGTCTTCAAATTTTACCTCTGGATAATAATCTTCAAGAATCTTCTCGACATCCAAAGGTAAATCACTTTGCTGCTCAACTAATTTGTTAAAACGTGAACGGAACTCGTCATACTTCACAAAAAAGCCAGGAAGTGTTGGCGTTTGTGCATAGGCACCTTCGAGCAATGCTCTAATTTCGTTTTCTTTCATAATTATTAAAAATTATTTATTTATAACTATCGCTCGTCGATAGTCTTATTAACAAGTAACCCAGCAAAAATCATGCCAAACATATAATTACGCACAATCTGCCATGTTTTTCAGAGGGCTGTAGTAATCATATAGCAGATACACTTAGGTACAAGATAGAATTATCCCGTCTCTATTTTCACACCACCTAAGATTAAGAAATACAGTAGGAAGGTGCGATTACGGATTTGCCGGACCTTCTTCATGTCGCACAGCAAATGTTTATGGAAGTATCCATTGCGCTCTTTATATACCCATCGATTAATTATGGAGATTATACATTGTATTACATCTTGGCCAATCCCCTCTATATAAATATCCTCATTCTGAACATCTTTCAGGAAATAGACCATGTTGCCTAATGTCGCATTGAATAATTCTTCAGAATTTACAGGAACATTTTCGTTTTCTTTTGTCTTACGGTTCTGGAGTTTAATAGAATGACTGGGGTCAAGAGAACTAATAATGTGGTATAGCAATTGTTCTACGGACTTGACATAACCTGCAATAATATATGTCTTATCAAGGTCGTTGGCACCTTTTTGGTTTTGAAATAACCATTCAGATGTCATTAGGGATTTTCTGACATCATCATATGAAAATAACAACCCGTGACCATCACGAATAAACTTACTCTCAATTAAAGAGAACAAATTCTCTTGCATCTGAAATGTTGTGCGCCCAAATTCTTTCTTATAATTGAATTCTAACAACGTTTGTTTGATTTCATTTTCAAATATCTTCATATTTGAGTAGTTGCAGACATTAGACAATTCAAACCATTGGTATTGATCAGCAGCGTTTTGGATATTGACAAACGCACTACATATCACGTCCCATAGAGATGCTCCAAACAGTTTCTTCACAAAATGCTCTATAGAGAAAAACTTATTAACCGCTTCTCCGCATAAGTGCGCATTTAGTGATTGAATATATTCCTGTCCTTGGTGGTCCTCTTTAATTAAGACTATATACATGTCTACGATTTCCTTATTCTTCGAGTTTAGTGATTGTTTTAAACTTTTAAACCATGGAACATTAGGGATCCCCGCAAACTTCTCTAAGGGGAAAAAGTGAAAGCGTGATTTTAACTGCTTAACAAATAAACACTTCCCCATATTATCTGCAACACAGGTCGCTTTAATTCCTTCTTCTTCAAATAAGCGACAGAAAAGTTTTGCAATATGTTTATCAAACAGCCTATCTGTATGCCGTACATACAATTGAGCCTTCTTAAGTATCTCTACATTATTAAATGAAATAATAGGAGTAGGAAGATTCTCCAGTTTTCCCCACACCTCATCTTGATAAATTACAGATAGTCTTTCAATAAAGGATGTGTAAAAGTCCTCTATAATTATGTTTTGTGAATTGACAGTATTCTGCATATCATCGAATATTATTGGTTAAACATGTTGCTTTGCAATAATGCACACTGCAAAAGTACACTTTATTTCTGATTGCTGCAAGCATTTCCGCCTCACAAACGGTTCCGTTCTGTCTGGAACCGTTTGAGGCCATACTTATGCTGACCATGTAGCCAATGTTCTTATCTGTAGCTATATGCATATTGACACCTTTGTCTAATGTGCAAAGGTACACATTATTTGTTAGAATAATAGGGCTATGGTGAATGTTATAACACTTTTTAGCCAATTCTATGTGCTGATATCTGGAAAACATTGCTTACCTTTGCTCCGGTTTTATTGATTGACGAAGCGAGCCGTTGAGCCATAAACAATAAAACTGGGTGAGCAATAGTGTTCATTTCAACATAAACAAACAAGATAAAGGAGAACTATCCATGACAGACGTAGAGAAAGAAATATATATTGAGGGACTGAAAAGGCAAGTTCGCAGCCAGCATAATCCAGATGTGGCTGATAAACTGTGCAAGAGGTTGGATGAAGCCAAAAAAGAGGCTGATTTTTGTGAACATTTGTATAATACGCGACAGCTGTCTTTACAACAAATCATTCAAGCTCTTATGCATAATTACTGATATTCCTGTCATGCCATTTAGCCCACGTAAGTATGGTACTTATGGTTACTAAGTATCATGCTTACGCTTTGCAAATAGCATACTTTTCTGTAGCGTTGGTTTTCCAGATTTCACTGGACATACTGTTAGTCCATCAGGTTTGCAAATGGTCGCTTGCCTGCATGAGC
Organism: Prevotella sp.; assembly: GCA_017475265.1. Classification (GTDB taxonomy): domain Bacteria; phylum Bacteroidota; class Bacteroidia; order Bacteroidales; family Bacteroidaceae; genus Prevotella. The sequence goes on from JAFVFY010000069.1 coordinate 36,045, forward strand.
CGCCTTGAATTCTGCAATCATTTGCCGCTCTACTTCCCGTGGTTCTTCATTGGTCAAAACCTTCCAGCATACGACCAAGTCTCTTGAATCTGCTAACTGCCAGATGTAGCGGCCACCCCAATGGCCTACATTTGCACCCTGACCGAAACGTAAATATTGGTCTAAGCGCTTCTGTAGCGTGGCAGAACTACCTGCGCCACCAGCCTTGCCTATGTACAGAACAGGCGTACCTGCCACCCAGTTCTCTTCCAACTCAGCAAGAGAAACATTCGGATTCTTTCCTTTGAAAAAGGCTCCTGTTCCCTCTTTCAAGAATTGCGGAACCGACTCGCATTCGCGAAGTACAACGTAAACACCCTTCTGAACTGGAATCCTGCTCTTAGCACCATCCATAAGTTCGTCCATGGTCTTGAATCCCTCGAAGCCCAGGGCTTGTAAATAGTCTCTGTTCATCATAATGGTTATCAATTTGTATTAGCGAGTGCAAAGGTACAACCGTTTTTTCATTGCTGCAAGCATTTTTGCCTCACGAACGGTTCCGTTCTGATTGGAACCATTTTTGGATACCCTTTTAATTCCTCTCGAAGTAAATTCCATTTTTGCATATAATCTAATCATTATTTCTGTTTCCTTGCAATATATTGCTGCTTCGGAGAATTTGGAGATTTAGGGATTGTTCTTTCAAGATAACTAGCATCAACGAGAGATTTGATGAATTTGATAATATTTTTATTATGGTATGTAACATTAATATGAGCTAATATTTCTCGACTGCTTCTTGGAACCATACAATAATCCAATACTGCCTTTTGTCTATCGGATAACCCTTCAGTATCAGAGTTAGTATTAGAGTTGGTGTCAGAGTTGGTGTCAGAGTTAGTGTCAGAGTTAGTGTCAGAGTTGATACCTAAGCTTGGCCTCTTAAACGTAATCCACACGAACAGGCCGTCAGTGCCATACTGTGGTTCTGGCAGACCTACGGCTTTGCAGGCTTCAACCATTCTGCTAACCCCTGTTCCCCAACTCTCTAAGAAGCCAGTCTTGTAAAGCGTGGTGGCAATGATAGGGTTCTGCGGATAGGAACGGTGTGACTGCTTGATGGTCTCGACGGTCAGTTCGTTAGGCAGATGGCCAGTATTCTCTATCTCCACACGGTCGTCATAAACGGCAATGCCCACGCTGCCACTGGGAGAGTCCAGCAGCCTATGACAAAGGGCGTTTGTCAAGGCTTCGCGTAATGCCTCGGCAGGAATTTCCAATCGTTCCTCCCTACGGAAGCCCTTAACAACGCCACTCAGATTCAGGTGCTTGAAGAGGAAGGCCATGCCAGCGTCGAGCAAATCGAAGTAGTTGCCTTCGGCACGCATGTTGTCGATAAACACCATTTTGTCCTTGCCTCTGAAACGAGCCATTCGTAACGTAAACTGCGGGTAGCTCTGTGGCCGCTTCGTGAACAATGTTGCTGCGGCATTCTTTATCTTACCGTTTTCCACCATTGAGAATTTCTCAAGCAATGTCATGGTGTCCTCGGTGCTAGATGACTCAGGCATACGCCCCTGACTAATACCATACATCACACAGCCTCTGATTTTCTTTTCGTCCAAATCCTCGAAGTGAAGTGTGTCTGGGGTCTGGCTTTCCCATGCAAAACGTTTGGGGTCACTACGACGCAGTCGTTCCTCAAACATTGAGCGAGGCATCAGGGCGGTCGTACTCTCTACCTTATAGAACGCCCTGCCATCGTATGTGTATGGCGCATCACCGAATTTGGCTGCCTCGGCACGGAAACCTATCACATAGCAGTCCTTACGGTCGGGCACTTCTATCAGTTCCATCGGTAGGCTGACAGCCGGCTCAAACTTCCTTACTTCACGAGCTATCTCCTGCTGGGTAGCATCAGCAACTTTCTGGCCTAATATTTCCAATTTGGGGGTAATGCCGAAGAACAGCCAGCCGCCGTCGGTGTTCAAAAATGCACATAGCGACTGCATCCCCTTGATGAGTTCCCCTGTACTGGTTTTAAGTTCCAGCACCCGGTTCTCGTCTTTTGCAATAATTGCCTTTACCTGATCTATATTCATGTTCGTCTTATGTTTCGTTGGAATAGATTTCCATTTGTTGTTTGATAGTGTTCTTTATCTGTTCCCGTAAGGACTCTGGTTGCATGACTTCAAGATTCTCACCATACATGAGAATCCTGCCTCGCAGTTCGCGGTTTGGCTCAATGGTCAGGGTGACTTCGCCGTAACTTCCATCGTCATATTGTCCGAAGGGATGCGTCTCTTTCTGGCTATGATGCAAGGGCTTGGTAAGCAATAGCCCGTGCTGGTACTCCGTCTTGGTACGGATAACGACTTGCTCTACTTTTGCACCCTTCTCGCGAGTTACACCTATTATAATATTAAAGAAGTCTTGATAATAGCCCTTCTCGGCAGGGATGTATTCCACATTGTCCACGACAGTGACCTCTCCTACAATCCTGTCCAAAGGTACATTGTATGCGTGATAGGGTTCGCGGTCAGCCTCTCCGAAAACGAACCAACGTCCATTATACTCTTTCAAGAACTGAGGATGGAACGTCAGTTCAAACGGTTCCTGCCCGAATCGCTGATAGGAGAATCGCAAAACTTGACGGTCTGTTATTGCCTTGTAGAACAAAGGTAGCAAATGGATATTTGTCAGGTTCTGCTCCAGACTTGAGCGGATAAACCCGTTACCGTCCTCGGATTCCCTTTCGGTATCAAGCAACAACTGGGTATTCTCAAAGAAAGAAGAGAACCAACTTGCCGGCATGATACCCGCAGAGGCCTTACAGAATTCCACGTAGTCCTCAACAGACTTCTGTACTACAGCCTTCCGTTCAGCAGCCAGTGGGTCATCGTCCTTTCCTATGTACTTGAAAGCCTTCCCCTTGCCAGTCTTGCCATTATTGATTACACAACCAGGATTCACTTGCTCCAAAGCCCTGATGACCTCTGGAAAAGCTTTCTTCAGCTGTTTATAGGCGTTGTCGCTACTATAGGTGTGTAGGTCATAATAGCTCTTTTCTCTCTTGTAGTATATACACAGGACATCTACAAGAGACACGAACTCCCGTTTGCGCAACTCTTCATACACATAATGGGCGAATAAAGCCCTGGCACTCTGTCCTCCGAAAATATTCTTGCTTGGCATAAACTTAATCCTATGACTGTGCAAAGGTACGACAAAAAATCATAAAAACAACGACGTTTCCATAGTTTTTTGCATGTAAAATGAAGTTTGTAGCGGATGCCCCACAAAAAACATTAGATAGGGTTTTTGTGTTTTATGGTCTCAAGGTGACAGAACCACGATAAACACTGGGCCTGCACCTTGTTTTGGAGGGTGACAAAAAACAAAATACATGAGTATCCAAACGATTTGGGGAAATAGTTTTGTCGTTTGGGGAAAAAGTTGTATTTTTGCGCCGTAATTGCAAATGATGAGGCTATGACGAAAAGCAGGAAAGCGATTATCGTTGGTGCCAGTTCTGGTATTGGCAGGGAGGTGGCGCGTCTGCTACTCTCTGACGGCTGGCACCTTGGAGTGGCGGCCCGACGAGAGGAACCGCTTCAGGAACTGAAGGCTTTGGCTCCTGAGCGTGTGGAGGTGATGACCATCGACGTGACGGAGCACGATGCCGGCGAGCGGCTGCTGAGCCTCACAGAAAGGCTCGGAGGGATGGACCTCTATTTCCATGCCTCGGGTATCGGCCGGCAAAACCGCACCTTAGAGACAGACATAGAACTGCGCACGATGGACACCAACGCCGTCGGGTTTACAAGGATGATAGGCACGGCCTACAGGTACTTCGCCGAACACGGTGGAGGCCACATTGCCGCTATCACCTCCATAGCGGGCACTAAGGGGCTGGGGCCTGCACCGGCATACTCTGCCACGAAAGCCCTGCAAGCCTGTTACCTGCAGGCCTTGGAGCAACAGTCTTATCAAAGGGGGCTGAACATCCATTTCACGGACATCCGTCCTGGGTTTGTCGATACGGCCTTGCTGAATGGCGACTTCCGCTATCCCATGCTGATGCAGCCAGAAACAGTGGCACGTGACATCGTGAAGTCTGTCTACTGTCGGCGGCACGTCCGCGTGATAGACTTCCGCTACCGCCTCCTCACCTCCCTTTGGCGGCGCATCCCCCGCTGGCTGTGGCGTAGGCTGAGACTGTAGTTGAACAATTTCTTTTACAATTCTTGCTAAAAAGTTTGGTCATGTCAAAAGAAACTCTTAACTTTGTGGCCAACAACATAAGGACTACGACTATGAAACGATGGACAATGATTCTGGCCGCGCTGTTTGCAGTGCTGGCTATGAGTGCACAGACGGTGGTGAGCGGTGTGGTGAAAGACAGCAAGACCGGCCGACCGCTGCCCCATGTGAGTGTTATGGCGGAGGGCGAGGATGTCCACACGGTGACCAACGACGACGGTTTTTTTACTTTGAAGACATCACGGCTTCCTCAGTATGTGCAGCTTACGCACATAGGCTACCGGACACTGCGCCACCCGCTGGACAACGGTACTACCGAGAACCTCAGGCTGGCCATGACGGCAAGCAGCGTGGAGCTGCGAGAGGTTTTCGTGTCGGTCGATGACCCTCTGGTGATTGTCAAGGCAGCCATGAGCCGCATTGAGCGGAACTACTCTCAGCAACCTGAGCTGATGCGCTGTTTCTATCGTGAGACGGCGCGGCGCGGCTCGCGGTTTATCAGCATCGCCGAGGCTGTCATGGACATGTACAAGACCGACTACGGCCACGGCCCTGACCATGATGCTGTAGGTATCCTCAAGGGCAGGCGGCTGATGAGCATGAAAGCCAGCGACACACTAGGAGTGAAGATTCAGGGCGGACCTGTGTTGCCGCTGATGGTCGATGTGGCCAAGAATCCCGACTACCTGCTGAACATGGAGCAGCTGGAATACTGTGAGCTGCAACTGGAGGTGCCCGTCAAGATTGGCGACCGGCTGCAGTTTGTGGTCAGCATGACGCCCCGTGCCAAAATACCTTACCCGATGCTGGGCGGCCGACTTTATATCGACCAGGAGACACTCGCCTTCACACGGGCTGAACTGCAGCTTGACGTGAGCGACTGGCGGCGTGCCTCGGCCTATATGCTGGTGAAGAAGCCCTTAGGGCTGCGGTTCCGTCCCAGGGAACTCAGCGTGACAGTGGTCTACGAGACCGATGTGCAGGGCGTGACACGGATGAGCTATGTACGCAACCAGATGCGCTTCAACTGCGACTGGCATCGCCGTCTCTTTGCCTCCTCTTTCACCACAGTGAGTGAGATGGTAGTGACTGAGCGACTCCACCAAGGTCAGGAGACCAAGCCTCCCCGTGGACGCTCATCGTTTGGCATCAAGGAGCGGTTCTATGACCGTGTGGAGTACTTCGAAGACCCTGCCTTCTGGGCCGACTACAATATCATCGAGCCGACGGAGAGCCTGGAGAACGCTATCGGAAAACTGAAGAAGAAGGCGGGATGAGAGTTGAGAGTTTAGAGTTGAGAGTTTAGAGTTGATATGAAGATTGTAATTCTTGACGGCTATACAGCCAATCCCGGCGACCTCTCGTGGAAGGAGTTGGAGGAGATGGGCAGCGTGACGGTCTATGACAGGACGAAGCCCGATGAGACTGTGGCGAGAGCTAAGGATGCCGACATTGTGCTGACAAACAAGGTCATCATCGGTCAGCAGGAGATGGAGCAACTGCCGAAGCTGCGCTATATCGGCTTGCTATCCACGGGCTACAATGCTGTGGACATCGAGGCCGCCCATGAGCGGGGCATTACCGTGGCCAACGTGCCGGCATACAGTACGGAAGGCGTGGCGCAGATGGTCTTCGCACACCTGCTGACAGTAACCAACCGCGTGGAGCATTATGCCAACGAGAACCGACGTGGCCGCTGGAGCCATAACACAGACTTCTGCTACTGGGACATGCCGCTTCCCGAACTGGCGGGCAAGACATTCGGAGTCGTGGGCCTGGGCAGCATCGGTATGCGTGTGGCACAGATAGCCCTCGCTTTCGGAATGAAGGTAAAGGCGCTGACCAGCAAGTCCCAGAGCCAATTAATGGGTGACGATTCCAAACATTACATCGTCAAGGCTGACTTGCAGGAACTGCTGTCCACGTCAGACATCGTCTCGCTTCATTGTCCGCTGACCGACGACACCCACCACTTTATCAATACCGACACCATACGGCTGATGAAGCCTTCGGCCATCCTCATCAACACGGGACGTGGCCCACTGGTAGACGACCAGGCCGTGGCCGATGCCTTGCACAACGGTCGACTGGCTGCCTTCTGCGCCGACGTGCTGACGAAGGAACCGCCGGGCGACGACAACCCCCTGCTCAAGGAACCCAACGCCTTTATCACTCCGCACATAGCATGGGCATCGACAGAGGCCCGCACCCGGCTTATCCATATCGCCACAGACAATGTCAGGGCGTTCCTCAGCGGAAAGCCTCAGAACGTAGTATAGATTTGAGATTTGAGGGTTGAGAGTTTAGATTTTAAGTAATGAACAAGAGTAACCTTTTCTGGGCCGTAGGCTACGTGATTATCTTTCTGGCCATTCAAGTGATGGCACAGTATGTTACCATTAGCGTAGCCTCGTTGGTGAACGGAGCGCCGCTGACGGAGCTGGACGCCATGTGGACCATCGTTTCCCTAGTGCTTTTCTCCATATCTTCCATCGCGCTGTTCACCTTGGCGCGGTGGTCACTGGTGTCGCGTTGCTTTGTCCTGTCGCGCCCTTGGCTGGTGCTGGCTTGGAGTGTGGTGGCTGCCATCGGTGCCCTTATCCCCTCGCTCTTTGTACAAGGACTGCTGCCAGAGTGGCCAGAGGAAATCCAGCATTATATCGATAAGATGGAGGCCTTGGCGGCGCAGTTGATGAACACTACCGGTGGCTATGCCGTAGTGTGTCTGCTGGCTCCTGTCGCCGAGGAACTGGTGTTCCGTGGTGCCGTCCTGCGCACGTTGCTCGAATGGAAACCGCAACGTCGCTGGACGATGATTGTTCTGTCGGCCCTGCTCTTTGCCATCGCCCATCTGAATCCTGCGCAGCTGCTCCACCCCTTCGTCATCGGGTTGTTACTGGGTTGGATGTACGAGCGTACACGCAGCGTGATACCCGGCATCGTCTACCATTGGGCGAACAATACAGCCGCCTATATGCTCTACCATGTCTATCCCTCGACAGACATCACGCTGACTGAAATCTTCGGCTCCGAAGGTCGTGCCCTCATGGCCGTGGCTTTCTCGCTGCTCATCATCCTACCCGCCATCTTCCAGTTGAACATGACGATGAAGACGGCACAGTTGGCCACGCTGAAGCGTATCGCCAGCAAACTGAATGCTAACGGCATCACTTGGGCTGTTGGCGGGTCGATGATGCTTTACTTGAGAGGTCTCACCACAAACGTCCACGACATAGACCTAATGGTGGACGAAGGACAGGTGGAGCGTGCCAAGGAGTTGCTAGGTACTATGGGAAAGCATTTACCCGACAAAGACAATGCACAATACGCAACGCGCCATTATCATAAATTTGTCATTGACGGTACAGAGGTAGACCTCATTGCTGGTTTCGTCATTCTGAAAGACGGCGTGGCACATGAGTGTCCGCTACTCAAGAAGGACATCACCGACAGACACGACCTTGAAGGAACATCCATCCCCCTGCACTCCCTGAGCGTATGGCGCGAATACTATTCGCTGATGGGAAGGACGGAAAAGGTTGCCATGTGCGAATAAGCTATTTCAACAACGGATTTTACGGATTACACGGATTATAATGGATTTCACAGATTTCTTCCAGATTCGTCGTGGAGATAATAAAATAATCCGTGAAATCAGTTTTAATCCGTTGTTTTACATTAATATTGTCCGGAGTAGAAACGGAGCATCTGGAGGTTGAGCAGCGTCAAGTATTTTGACTGGAGTTGGTTCTGCTGTGCGGCAAGGAGCTTGTCTTTGCCCTGCAGGAGTTCGATGATGTTCGTCAGTCCCAATGAGAATTTCTCGTTGAGTAGTTCGTAGCTCTGCTGTTCGCTCTCCACGGTAGTGGTGGCAGCACGGAATTTCTGCTGATTGGTAGTGGCGTTGAGCCAGTAGTCCTCGATGGTCTGGTAGAGCGTTTTCTGCTCGTCAAGGAGGTCGAGCTGTGCCTGTTGTTGCGAAATCTTCGCCCTGTTTACTGACGAGCGAGTCTGCCACCCGTCAAAGATAGGTATGGAGAGCGTCAGTCCTGCCGACATGTTCGTGTTCGTCTTCATCTGGTCTCCCCAGCCGTTATTGGCCAGCGAGTTGGTGCTTGAAGTGAAGCCGCCGCTCACGCTTAATGTGGGCAGCCATCCAGCCTTGGCAACGGCAAGGCTGAGGTCGCTGCTCTTGATGGCCAGTCGTTTGTTGTCTATTTCTGGACGTGTGGCCAGTGCCTGCTCGTAGACCGTCTGTAGGGCGGGGACGTCAACGAGCGCGTCTTCGTCGGTGTTGGGTGGAATAGCGATGTCGAACTCCTGGTCACCCGTCAGCTCCAGCAACTGCTTCAACTGCAGTTTACATGTTGCCAGCTGGCTCTGTGCCTCCACTACACCATATTCGTCGGAGGCCCGCTGAGCTGTGAGTTGTGCCAGGTCGGCCTTCGACATCTTGCCCACCTCTACCATCTCCTTGCCACGGTTCTCGTTCTTCTGGCTGGTCTCCAGACTGGCCTGGCTCACGCCGATGGCCTCGTGCAGGTAAAGACACTGTACGAAGAGCTGCGATATGCGCTCCTGTATGGTGTTGGCCTGTTCCTCGACGCTGAGTTCTGCCTGTTGCTCGGAGAGACGTGAGAGGCGCAGGTTGTTATGGTTCTTGTTGCCGTTCCATACGGTCCACTGCGCGTTCAGTCCGTAGCTGCCGTTGTAGTAGGTCTTGTTCACCTTCGTGTTCACCTGACCGTTGGTGACGGTGGTCATGCCATTATCCTGCCAAGGCCGGTAGCCTAGGTTCTGGCTAGTGTTCGCGTTGACCGTAGGCAACAGGGCACCCTTCGAGGCACGCACTTCCTCACTTGCCGTCTGTAGCCGCAAACGGCTCTTCTGCAGCGTGATGTTGTTTTGCATGGCGTAGCTGATGCAGTCGTCGATGGTCCACAACTTTTGCGCCCCTGCGGGGCTAGATAATAATGAACAAATAATAAATAATAAACTCGGCAGTGTATTCTTCATAATCTTATTTGTGAAATCAAAATTGTTCATGTCAATTCGTATAATTCGTCTTAATTCGTTGTTTTCACCAATCGTCTTAATTCGTTGTTTTCACCAATCCCATTTGCTTGGCTTTCTGCATGAGCAACTGCATGAGCGGTTCGCGCTCGTTCTCCACGCGGTTGTCGAGTACGGCATCCTTCAGGGTCTGCTTCAGAATGCCTACCTGACGGCTGGGCTTCAAGTTGAAAAGCTCCATGATTTCGTTGCCATCGATACAGGGCTGCAACAGGCGTTTGTAGTCTTTCTCTTTCAAGTCGGTGAGCTTCTCGCGCACCATGCGGAAGTTCTCGAGGAAGATTTTCTTCTTCACCTCGTTCTTCGACGTGATGTCGGCCTCGCAGAGCTTCATCAGGTCGTCAATGTCGTCACCTGCATCGTTGAGCAACCGTCGCACGGCGCTATCGGTGACCTCCTCGTCGGCGATGACCTGAGGGCGCATGTGCAGGTCTACAAGTTTCTGTACGTAGCGCATCTCCTCTCCCATGGGCATCTTCAACCGCCGGAAAATCTCCGGCACCATCTTCGCCCCTATATAATTATGGTTATGGAAAGTCCAGCCCGTCAATGGTTCCCACCGCTTGGTCTTGGTCTTGCCTATGTCGTGGAGCAGGGCAGCCCAGCGAAGCCACAAAGGAGAATCTTTACTGATGTTGTCCAGCACCTCCAGCGTGTGGTAGAAGTTGTTCTTGTGCGCCCTTCCGTTACGCTGCTCCACAATGTCAAGGTCTGCCAGTTCGGGAAGGATGAGCTGTAGCAGTCCGCAGCGTTGCAGGTCTACGAAGCCGCGGCTGGGCGTATCAGCCATGATGATTTTGTTCAGCTCCACCTCGATACGCTCTCCGCTGATGATTTTTATACGATTGGCCATGTGCTCCAAGGCCTCGAAGGTACGCTCCTCTATCTGGAACTTCAGTTGGGTGGCAAAGCGTATGCAGCGCATCATGCGCAGCGGGTCATCGCTGAAGGTCACCTCAGGGTCGAGCGGCGTGGCGATGATGCCGTCCTCCAGGTCAGCAAGACCGTTGAAGGGGTCTACCAACTCGCCGAAACGGTCGGCATTGAGACAGATGGCCATGGCGTTGATGGTAAAGTCGCGGCGGTTCTGGTCATCCTCCAGCGTACCGTCCTCAACGATGGGCTTGCGCGAATTACGACTATAGCTCTCGCGGCGGGCACCGACGAACTCCACTTCTTCATCCCCAATCTTCACCTGCGCCGTCCCGAAATTCTTGAACACGGAGAGGTGTGCCTTTCGGCCCAGCTGCTGTTTCAGTTCGCTGGCCACGGCGATGCCACTGCCCACGACCACCACGTCGATATCGTTGGAAGGCCGTTCCAGGAAGATGTCACGTACGTAGCCACCCACGACATAGCACTCCACCCCCATTTGGTCGGCCACGCGGCTTATGCGGTGGAAGATATCTTGGTCTAGCAGCTTCGCCAGTTCGCTGTCAGAATATAGTCTCACTTCTTAATATCTCAATCTTTCTGTTTCTCAATTTTTCAACGTGTGGGCAAAGGTACGAACATTATTTCAGTGGGGAAAGCACGAAATATTAAATTGTATTAAAAATGAGCGTACCGTCAAAAATATTGACTAATTATTTGCACGAATGGCAGGAAACCGCTACTTTTGCACATATCTGATTATGAACTTTCCATTCTACATAGCCCGACGCTACCTCTTCTCGAAGAAGTCGACCAACGTCATCAACATCATCAGCGCCATCTCCGTCATCGGTGTTGCCTTGGCCACGATGGCCCTTGTGGTGACGCTGAGTGTGTTCAACGGTTTCAGCGACCTCGTGGCCTCGTTCTTCACCGCCTTCGACCCTCAACTGAAAGTTCAGCCCGTGGAGGGCAAGACGGCTCCTGCCGATGACCCCATCCTGACGGAGCTGCGCGAGTTGCCACAGGTGGATGTTGTCACGGAGAGTGTCGAAGACCAGGCCATGGTGATGTACCACGGTCAGCAGGCTATGGTAACCATAAAGGGTGTCGACGACAACTTCGAGCGATTGACGCATATACGCAGCATCCTTCAGGGCCAGGGCACCTTCGAGCTACACGCCGCAGACATACAGTACGGCATCCTGGGCATCCGCCTGGCCTACGAGCTGGGCACGGGCTACTACTTCGATGAGCCGTTGCATGTCTATGCCCCACGTCGTGAAGGCCAGCTGGATATCACCGACCCTTCCGACGGTTTCGAGGAAGACGAGTTGTACTCTCCAGGCGTGGTCTTCGAGGTGATGCAGGGCAAGTACGACAAAGGCTATATCCTGACTTCCATCGGCTTCGCCCGCCGTCTCTTTGACCAGCAGGGCATGGTCTCTTCGTTGGAGCTGCGGCTGAAGCCCGGCAGCGACTTCGAGGCGGTGAAGGCCGAGATGCGGCGCATTTGCGGTGACCGATACACCGTGCTCGACCGCTACGAGCAGCAGGACGAGACGTTCCGCATCATGAAGATTGAGAAGCTCATCGCCTATATCTTTCTCACGTTTATCCTCATCGTGGCCTGCTTCAACATCATCGGGTCGCTCTCGATGCTCATCATCGACAAGCGCAACGACGTGCAGACGCTACGTAACCTCGGCGCCAACGACCGCCAGATTTCCCGCATCTTCCTTTTCGAGGGTCGTCTTATCGTCATCATCGGAGCCGTCATCGGCATCGCCGTGGGGCTCCTGCTCTGCTGGCTCCAGCAGCGTTTCGGCATCATCACTATGGGTAGCACCGAGGGCGCTTTCGTCATCAACGCCTACCCCGTGAGTGTCCATCCCTGGGATGTCGTCCTCATCTTCGTCACCGTCCTCGTCGTCGGCTTCCTCGCCGTGCGGTACCCCGTCAAAAGTTTCCGTTAAAACTTTTGGTAGAATGACGGAAATGTGTATTATTGCAACGTCGTTAAATCTTAATTCGAAAGTCATCAAGATGGGTGACAAATTCTCGAAAGAAACTACAGATAGTGACCTATTTAGGGGGCTTTTATGTTGTGTATAGGGTTTACTATTGCAGATTCTTTAGTGAATGTAAGTGGCAGGAGCACATCGATGCTCTGGAAGAACTGACCAGGCTCAAAACCATCGCTAAAGGCTTGGCATTTGCCAAGGACCACGAAATCCATTATGGTCTGTTCTTAAAAGAGCCGCCTACACATCATGATGTGGTTAGAATATGGTATCCTAAAGATGTGATGGTATAAGATTCTAGTACCACTGTCGCTGCAGACTTGACTCAGACTGTCCTCAATGATTCTATTCTGTCCATCAGTCAACTCACCATTTCGTATTTTTTTGTTTTGTTACAGCGTTTTTCTTTAAAGAGAAAACGGTTTTCTCTATAAGACAAAACGGCTTTCTCTAGGAAACAAAACGGCTTTCTCTGATAGAGAAAACGGCTTTTTTTATGCTGATACCTCGCTTACTCACTAAATCTCTCAAAACGCCTTTGAACAAAGGCGTTTTGAGAGATTTAGTGAGTAAGCGAGGTAAGGTCTCTTAAACTCGAAAAAGAATCTGGTACTAAGGGCGAAACGCCTATCACTTCACTACCACCTTTCGGACATTACCGTCGGCCATGCGGACGATGTTGATGCCGCGCTGCGGAGTGGTCAGTTGCATACCGTTGAGCGAGTAACGGACGGTTGTCTCGGTGTTGAAGTCCGTGCTGACGTTGCTCACTCCATCGACGGTGTCTTCATCAACCAAGCGCTTGGCAGCGTTGGCAATAAGTCCGTCCTTGTCGATGACCAGTGCGACGACATAGATGGTGCCTTCCTTCAGGGCATTGCGCAGGGTGGCCTTGGTGGGCAGACTCAGTGTAAAGCTGACCTCACGGGTCTCGCCAGCAGCCATCGTTCCGAGGGCCTCCACCTGGTTGACACCGTTCTTGTTGTAAGAGGTGCCTACAGCCACGTCGTTGAAGACAAAGCCTTTCACGTTGCTACTGCCGTACTTGCCGCCCGAGCAGAATATTTTCATGTCATCGGGTACTGACGATGAGGGCTGATTGTAGTAGTAGTTCGACTGCCACCAGGCGCTGGTGGTACCGCTCAGGCCGTCGGCCACGAGAGCCAGCTCCAAGGTGTAGTCGGAAGAGTCGTACAATGGCTCGATGTATGCCGTTGCCTCCACCTCGGTCATGGCTTCATTCATGGTGCCTTTGACATCGACGTTGACCATTGCAGGAATGTTCATTTCCATGCGGAAGTCGTCACAAACGTCGCCACCAGAACCGTAGTATGGGTCTATCTCCTTACCACGGTTGATGCGGCATGACGGGGCACCGCTGAAGTTCAGGTTAGGATAATTGGCTATATACATGGCATCGGAACTGTTATACTGGTGGATGCCTATGCCTATGAAGCGGTCGCCAAAGGTCTGGCGAAGCTTCTCCATGCCTACCAAGCCACGGGGACAATAGCCACAACCTGTGCCGGTGAACTCCTCGACCACTATGTTGCGTGGTATGAGGCGTTCCATGGTGTTCAGTGTGAACTGGGTGCTGGGATTCATCGACTGGTTGGCCTCACCGTTCACCTTGCTGATGGTCACCGTCTGTATGTCTTTGCTTGACGTGGCAGCGGCGGGAACGTTGATGGTAATCGTGGAAGTCTTGAATGTGGCGAGGCCTTCGGACAGTGTTACGGTCTGCTCGGGGGTAGTCACGCCATCGACGGTCAAAGTGTAGGCAACATTGTTGATAGTGGCGGTTCCATTGTTAGTCAGGGCGATGTCAACGTCAGTCGACTGACCAATCTGGGCATAGTATGTATCCTGTACCATGGAGGGAGATACCGCGTAATTGGCAAACTGACCTTCCAGTAGCACCCTCAGGGACAGTACGCCAAATCCTTCTTCGTAATAGTCATACCACGTTCCATTATTGGTGCGGAGCAATAGTCCGTTAACCTGGGCTTGGCCACCTACCACCACAGGATACTGGTCGTCCTCAGTTGATGCGGAAGAAATGGTGAACGAGTAGCCCACAAAGACACCTTCGGCAGGAATGGTGTAAGGGGTTTCCAGCGTCACGCTTGTGAAATTGTTCTGCTCTATTTGCTCCACGTCAGTTATCCAAAGCGTGTTGCTGGCCGAAAGACTTCCAGAGGGTAGCGAAGAGGCTGTCCATGCTTTTACGTTAGTAGCATGCGGGGCCGTCAGGAGGAAACTAAGGGAACGCAGAGACTTACCGTTTGTTGCGTCGTGGTTGCCAGGCACGAAGATGGCACAATGGTAAGTGGCCGCCTGGCCGACACCTATCATCATGAGTTGGTCGTCTTCACCAATGTAGCCCCACCACTTCTGGTTTTGTGCCTGCAGGGTTCCCACACTTGCTAGAAAGATTACAAGGAGTGTAATAATTTTTTTCATGTTTTTGACTTGTTTGATAGTTATGGATTTCGGCTGGCAAAATTACACATTTTCATTAAATCAGCCAAATTTTTAATGAAAAAAATTACACATTTTCATTAATATCAGCCAAATTTTTTATAAAAAAAGACTCCTACCCGCCCTATTTAAATGATCACCAGCGCTCGGCTCTGCCGCTTTCATAAGCGTAGCGACAGAAAGAACCGTCTCCCTTGATTTCGTTTTTCCTCTTGAATGTCACCCTGACGCAGGCCGGACTGAAACTGTTAAGGTGGCATGACGAGGTGGCCGCCTCAGTAAAAAATCTCCGAAACGTTTGGTGGTTCGGAGTTTTCTTTGTAATTTTGCACCCGACACCGTAGGGGCAGGCAATAGCAATAACAATTCCCGTGCCCCATGCCTAAAATTAAAACGCGAACCATTATGCTGTACATAGCCAATCCCATCTACGACTCCGTATTCAAGTATCTCATGGCCGACGAGCGCATAGCCCGCACCATTCTCTCGGCTCTGCTGAAGATGAACATCACGAAGATAGAGATGCGTGCGCACGAATACCCCAACATTCAGCGCGAGTCGCTCTCTGTGTTCCGTCTGGACTTTTCAGCCACTGTGCGCGAGGACGACGGCAGTACGCACATCGTGCTCATAGAACTGCAAAAGACTTGGCTTGAGACGGAAACGCTGCGTTTCCGGCAGTACCTGGGCGTGCAGTACCAGAGCCCTGCAAACATGAGCGACGACGGCTACGGCGTGCCTATGATAGCCGTCTATCTGCTGGGTCACCGCGTGGGCGACATCGAGGAACCTGTGATATACGTACACAATGAGGTGCGCAACAGCGACGGTCAGGTGGTGGAGAAAGGTATTCCCGACCCCTTCGTGTCGAGCCTCACCCACGAAAGCGTCATCGTGCAGATTCCCCTGTTGCGCGGACAGGTGAACACTAAGTTGGACCGCGTGCTGAGCATCTTTGACCAGACACGCAAGGCCGATGTTCCGGGCACCGAGCATACGCTCTGCATCGACGAGGGAATATATTCGGACGATGCCGACATGGGGCGCATCCTGCACCGTCTACTGGCTGCAGCCAGCGAGCCTAGCATCAGGCAGGAGATGAATGTGGAGGACGAGTATTTCTCCGTCATCGAGAAGCGCGACACGGAGATACTCATCAAGGACCGGCAAATAGCCGAGAATAAAGTCAAGTTGGCCGAGCAGGATAAACAGTTGGCCGAGCAGGATAAACAGTTGGCCGAGCAGGATAAACAGTTGGCCGAGCAGGATAAACAGTTGGCCGAGCAGGACGTAATAATTGCTGAGCAGAACGAGCAACTTCAGCAGAAGGACAGTTTGCTGCGTAAGTCGGTGCTGGCTTTGAAGGCTACGATGCCCGCCGATCAGATAGCCGCCACGCTGGGCATCACCACAGACGAGGTGGAACGGCTTTCGAAATGAAATCATGAAAGAATCAAAAACCTGTCCCGTGATTTTCATGGATTTTGCATTGCTGAAATGTAAAGAAAAAGTACAGAAAAAAGCGTTCCTAAAAGATGACCATCTAGCGCAAAAACCTGCGCAAACCGCCTGTTTTTTGCAGGAATCGCGCTTCATAGCCCTGCACAGATACCCCTCTTTTGTGCAGAAAGCTACTTAAAATTGCAAAAACTTAACACTTCTTTACCCCTATTTCGCTTAAAACTGGTGTTTTTCGCGGTTGGGAAATACCCCGAAAAAGGGTGTTCGAGGCGTCCGTTCCGGCCTTTTTGGAGCCAAACAGCCAGTCTAATAGTAGTAAGTGGGTGGGTTTGTAGTAGAAAAGCGCTGGTTTTGTTCAACAAAAGCTATGGTTTTGTACTACAAAAGATATGGTCTTGTACTACAAGACCACCTTTTTCGGTAAAAACCGACTAAAACGAAACAGTTTTAAGGGGCAAGCAGCCCTTAGCTGAGCAGTAGCGTGAAAAACCCGAAAACGACCCCTGTCAAAACTAGCCCATACGCATCCAAACCAAAGAACTCATTCAAAAAATCGGATTCTCAGAGGGGTCAATGTAAAGATTTTTCAGCAAGAGGACTATGAGGCCGATGCGACGGTGGAAGCCAGGAATGTAAGCTTCAGGCTTGAAGTATTTCTGACAGCGTGGGATGGATATGCACCATGTCTGCCAGTTCCTCGATGGTGGTGTTTTTACACATCAGTGCGCTGACCTCCTGGACGATGTCGGCGCTATGTGCTCCATAAGCGTGACAGCCAAGGATGAAGGCCCCCCCCGTCCCCCCGAGGGGGGAGCTGGCGCTAAAGAGTTTGAGCATACCTTCGGTCTCACCCATTGCGAGGGCTTTACCATTGGCACGCCAGAAGGACTTCTTACATTGATAGGCGACCCCCTGTTGCTTCAGCTGCTCCTCAGTAGGCCCGACACAGGCTGCCTCTGGCGTGGTGAAGATGGCAGCGGGCATGATGTCGAAGCGGATGTTGTCCTGCTTCCCGAGGATATGGTTGACGGCTCTCACGGCTTGCATCTCTGCGGCATGGGCGAGCATCTGACGGCCGTTGACATCGCCGATGGCGTAAATTCCTTTTAATTGAGAATTGACAATTGATAATTGATAATTGTCATCGACGGGGATGGCACCGTTGGGGGCGAGGGTGATGCCAACGGCTTCAAGGTTGAGGCCCTCGGTGCGAGGTTTTCTGCCGGTGGCCATGAGGATGACATCGGCATCGATATCGGCTATATCCTGAACAGCGGTCTTCATGCGGAAGGTAATACCCTGCTTCTCTAGATATTTACGCAGCCGCTTGGCTATATCGCTATCCAGAGCGGGGAGACATTCCTTAAGATATTCGATAACGGTTACTTCGGAACCGAAACGACGGAAGACGGAGGCGAACTCCATACCAATGACACCTGCACCAATAATGGCAAGACGCTTGGGAAGTGTCTCGAGATTCAAAAGACCAGTGGAGTCAACGACTCTGGGATCATCCTTACCAGGTATGGGTAGCCACTTGGTCTCTGAACCTGTGGCGATGATGATGGGAAGGCCCTCCCCTGACCCCTCCCTGTTTAGGGAGGGGAGGTTTGACAGTAGGGAGGGGAGGTCAACTTTTTCGCGTATGAGGGTGATATTGGGGTGGGAGAGGATGGCCTCGACACCTGCCCGGAGTTGGGCCACAACCTCTGCCATACGTTGACGAGCCTGGTCAAAGGTGGCGCTGTGTACGTAGGTCTTTGTGGGGATGCAACCTACATTGAGACAGGTGCCACCCACCTCAGCTCCTTCGAAGATGACGACTTTCAAGCCTTGCTTGGCTGCGTATTCGGCGGCGCGGTACCCACCAGGGCCCGCACCGATGATAATGAGATCAGTTTTTTCCATTGACCATTGAACATTGACCATTGAACATTGACCATTAGACTTCTGCCTTGAGTTGACGGAACGTTGTCACGGGGTGCTTGGCAGCCAACACATCATCCACACGCCCGATAGGGGTTGTGTGGGGTGCTGACTTCACGAGATCAGGATTGGTCTTGGCCTCCTCGGCAATCTTGCGCATGACGGCGACGAAGCCATCGAGGGTTTCCTTGCTTTCGTTTTCCGTTGGCTCAATCATGAGGCTCTCATGGAAGAGCAGGGGGAAGTAAATGGTGGGTGCATGATACCCGTAGTCGAGCAGTCGCTTGGCGACATCCATTGTGGTGACACCTGTGGATTTATCTTTCAAGCCGTCGAACACGAACTCATGACAACACAGACCGTCGATAGGCAGCTCGTAGACGTCTTTCAAGGACTCCTTGATGTAGTTGGCGTTGAGCGTAGCCAGAGGGCCGACTTCTTTGATGTGCTCACGCCCCAGTGAGAGGATGTAGGCGTAGGCACGCATCATGACGGCATAGTTACCATGATAGGGGGAGACAAATGGGAAGAATTCCTGCAAGCCTTCGCGCACTCCCACAGGACCGGCACCGGGACCGCCCCCGCCATGAGGGGTGGAGAAGGTCTTGTGGAGGTTGATGTGCATGACATCAAATCCCATATCGCCAGGACGGCAAGCACCGAGCATGGGGTTGAGGTTGGCACCATCGTAGTACATCAGGGCACCGCAGTCGTGGATAAGCTTTGCAATAGCCGGAATCTGCGTCTCGAAGAGACCGAGGGTGTTGGGGTTGGTCATCATCATGGCGGCGATGCACTGACCATTGACCATTGAGCATTGACCATTGAGGGGAGCCTCCTGGTCTATTAGTCTTTTTAAATCATCCAGGTCTACCAGGCCATCTGGATTAGACTTCACCTCGATAATCTCCAGTCCGCAGACAGCAGCCGAGGCAGGATTGGTGCCGTGGGCACTATCGGGAACAATAACCTTCTTGCGCTGCATGTCGCCGCGGGAGCGATGATAGTTGTCGATGGTCATCAGTCCCGTCAGCTCACCATGAGCACCTGCGTAGGGCTTGAAGGTGAAATGGGCCAGACCAGTAAGTTCGCAAAGCGATTTCTCCAACAACGACACCAGGGCCAGAGCACCCTTCACGGTGTCTTTCGGCTGCTCAGGATGCAGGTTCTGGAACTGTGGCAGAGCAGCCATCTCCTCATTGATTTTGGGATTGTATTTCATCGTACAAGAACCGAGGGGATAGAAGCCCGTATCTACGCCGAAGTTATTATTGGAAAGATTCGTGTAGTGGCGCACCACCGTCAACTCGTCGCACTCGGGGAGACAGGGTTCCTCAGTGCGCTTCATCGATGCCGGGATCTCATAGATTAAGAATTGAGAATTGAGAATTGAGAGTTCTTGCTTGGGCAAGCGTCCCGTTGGGCCGAGCGGAGAGTTGGCAGACTATAGCCTTTGCGACCCTCTTTCGAGAGTTCGAAAATCAGGTTTCCATAGAGTCGATTATTCATGAGGCTGCGATTTTTACAAGGTTGTCAATTTCTTCTTTCGTACGCTTCTCGGTGACGGCAAAGAGCAGTCCGTCCTCTAGCTTTACACCACCCAAGAATCCGGCATCGATAAAACGCTGGTAGAGGGAGTGAGTTGAGAGTTGAGAGTTGAGAGTTGAGAGTTGAGAATTGCCAGTGTACTTCACATAGAACTCATTGAAGAACGGCTTGTCGTAAGCCAAACGGAACTTGCCCGTCTCGATGAGTTTGTCGCAGAGATAATGAGCACCAGCATACGACAGCTGGGCAGCCTCTTCCATGCCCTGCTTACCCATCAGCGAGAGATAGATGGTCACGAAGAGTGCCATCAGGCTCTGGTTGCTACATATATTAGATGTGGCCTTCTGACGACGGATGTGCTGTTCGCGAGCCTGAAGGGTGAGCACGAATGCTCGCTGCCCACGATTGTCTTTGGTCATGCCAACGATACGGCCCGGCATCTTACGAATCAGTTTCTCCGTACAGCACATATAGCCCACGTATGGGCCGCCGAACTGCATGGGGATGCCCAACGACTGGCCATCGCCCACAGCGATGTCTGCCCCCCATTCTCCTGGAGTCTTCAGCACAGCCAAGTCAGCGGCTACACTATCCATAATGAAAAGGGCCTTATGCTCATGGCAAGCATCTGCAAAACCAGTGAAGTCCTCAACGATGCCATAAACATTCGGTTGCTGAACAATCACGCCGGCAACACCATCAATAGTTGAGAATTGAGAATTGAGAGTTCTTGCTGCGCAAGCGTCCTTCGGCCGAGCGGAGAGTTGAGAGCGGAGAGTTGAGAGGTCGGTAACACCATCCTTTATGGGAATAGTAACCAACTCGATACCCTGATGCAGAGCGTATGTATCCAGTACCTTGCGCGTCTTGGGATTCAGCCCGGCGGACACCAACACCTTGTTCACCTTCTTGCCAGCGGCCACAGCCATCATCATGGCCTCAGCGCAAGCGGTGGTACCATCATACATCGAGGCATTCGAGATGTCCATGCCCGTCAGCTCGGCCATCATGCTCTGGTACTCGAAGATATAGTGGAGCGTGCCTTGAGAAATCTCTGCCTGATAGGGGGTGTAGCTGGTCAGGAACTCAGAACGCTGCAGCAGACTTGGAATCACCGACGGAGTATAGTGGTCGTAAACACCATAGCCGGCAAAGCATGTGAGCTGCTGATTCTGCGTACCCAACTTTTCGAACAGCTGGCGTACCTCCATCTCGCTCATCTCCGAAGGCAACTGATAGTCACCTCGGAAGCGGATGTCCTCAGGTATCTGGGCATAGAGGCCGTCGAGGTCTTTCACCCCTGCCTTTGCCATCATCGCCTTCAGGTCTTCCTGAGTATGCGGAAAATACTTATAATTCATTGAACATTGATTATTGACCATTGAACATTATTTCTCGCAGAAAGCGGCGTAAGCCTTGGCGTCCATGAGGCTGTCCAAGTCGGACTTGTCGTTCAGCTTGACCTTGATAATCCAGTTCTCGAAAGCATCCTGATTGATAAGCTCAGGCTGGTCTTCGAGGGCCTCGTTTATTTCCACGACGGTTCCACTGACGGGAGAAATCAGGTCGGAGGCGGCCTTGACGCTCTCCACTGCGCCAAATTCCTCACCTGCCGTTACCTCGTCGTCAACCTCAGGCATGTCCACATAGACCACATTGCCCAGTGCGTTCTGAGCATAGTCTGTGATGCCTACAAAACCAAAATCACCTTCTACTCTTACAAATTCGTGAGACTCTGAGTAGTAGAGTCCTTCAATTACTTTTGCCATTGTTATGAGCCCCCTAAGTTAGGGGGATGGGGGTCTGAACAAGCGTTTGTCAGACCGTTTTTAGTTTGTTATTAATAAGGAGTCTGCGCCTGTTCAGACCCCCAACCCCCTGACTCAGGGGGCTAAGACTTCTTGTAGCTTTTGTTATAGAATTGTTTCTTGACCACCTTGCCAGGGAACACCTTCTTGCGGATTTGAATCTGTAGTTCGGTGTCCAGTTTGGCGTAGTGAGCATCGACGAGAGCCATGCAGACACTCTTGTCTGTGGATAACGTATGATAACCCGTAGTGACCTCGCCGACAGGCTCACCATCCATATTCAGAACTGTATAGCCATGACGGGGTATGGCCTTATCTGCGAGTTCGATACCAACGAGTTTCTTGGCGGGGCCTTCTGCCTTCTGCTTAGCCAGTGCCTCCTTGCCGATGAACTCGGCTTTGTCGAGCTTTACAAACATGCCCAGACCAGCCATGATGGGTGTGATGTCCTCTGAGAGTTCGTCGCCATAGAGGGGCAACCCCACCTCAAAGCGTAGGGTATCGCGACAACCTAGTCCGCATGGCTGCACGCCAGCGGCAATGAGCTTGTCCCAGCAGGCGCGAATAAACTCGTGTGAGGCATAGATTTCAAAGCCGTCCTCACCAGTGTAGCCAGTACGGGACAGGATGACGTTATCGGAGTTGAGAATTGAGAGTTCTTGCTTGGGCAAGCGTCCCGTTGGGCCGAGCGGAGAGTTGAGAGTTGTCTTTACGGAATAGAACGTCAATTCTGAGCAGGGCAGTCCCAATACGGTCTCCACTACATGCTCTGCCTCGGGCCCCTGTACGGCTATCTGTCCGTAGTAGTCGCTGCGGTTCTGCAGGTCGATGTCGAAGCCCTTGGCGTTCTGCTGTATCCACGCCCAGTCTTTGTCTATGTTGGCTGCGTTGATGACGAGGAAGAAGTCGTTCTCACCCATCTTATAGACGAGTAGGTCATCAACCGTTCCACCGTTCTCATAGCACATCATACCGTAGTAAATCTTACCCACAGGAGCACCTGCGATGTCGTTGGTAAAGATGTGTTGCACGTAGCGCTCGGCATCCTTTCCCTTCACCGTTACCTCTCCCATGTGAGAGACGTCGAAGAGTCCCACCTTTTTGCGCACAGCATGATGCTCTATGGCGATGCCAGCATATTGGATAGGCATCTCAAAGCCTCCGAAGGGCGACATGAGCGCTCCCAGTGCCACATGCTTGTCATACAAGCAGGTTCGTTTGTTATTGTTGTTTTCCATAGTTGTTATAGAAGTTATAGAGATTATAGAAGTTATAGAAGCTATAGAGATTATAGAAGATATAGGTGTTAAAGGAGCAGGTAGTCTTGTTCCAATTCTTCGATTTCTGCGACCTCTGCGGGCGTGAGCATCCGTTCTCCCTTGCATAGCGTTTCACGAATGAGTGTCTTCACCTCTTCGAGACTGAGGGAGGTGTGGTCCTTCAGCAAGGTGATGCGCTGGCGAACGCTCTGTATTCCCCTCTTCTGCAGCTTCTCCGTGCTTGGGGTAATCGCGTTCAGCATGTGCTCCATGTTCGTGTCGTAGAGCAGGGTACTGTGGACGATGCTTCGTCCGGGCAGCAGGTAGAACGCCGTTCCGCACACTTTCCTGTCGCCTATCATGATGTCGTTATGACTGGTACCCGAAGCCTCAATGCCCATTTCCTTGAGCACGCGCAGAATCATCTGCACGAAGACGTGGAACGTAAACCCCACCTGTTCACCGTCCGAAACGTACGACAGCATCACGTTGTCCATATCGGCATACACGCATCCTCCCCCACTCTTGCGGCGGTATATCTTGATGTCATGCTCCCGGCAGTAAGCCACATTCACCTCGTTCTCCAGCACTTGGTTACGTCCGAAAATCACGCTTGGCTCCACTTGCCACATAAAAAAGGCATCTGGCACATCGAGGTGACGGGCCACATACTCCTCCATCGCCAGATAGAAACTTAGGCGACGCACTTCTTGGGTTGGCAAGGAGATATACTCAGGAAAGTTTGCGTGATTCAATTATTATCAGTAACTTTGCAGCGGATTTGCTAACTTAAATACAGACAGAATGATTAAAAGGTTTTTCTTGGCCGTCTTATTGACGGCATCACTAAGTGCCAAGGCACAGACAGCTGACAATGCAACAATCCCTGGTCCTGAGACAGAATTCGTAATGCAACTGAAGGTGAAGCTCGACGCACCTTACGTGGTGGGTGAGACACCCCATGGTCGACGGACGGTCATTCCCATCACTGGTGGCACCTTCGAGGGCCCGCTGCTGAAAGGAACCATCATCCCTGGCGGTGCTGACTGGCAACTGGCCAAGGGCGGACGTACTGAACTGGAGGCCATCTACAGTATCAAGACCGATGACGGAGTGTATATCCACATCCGTAACAGGGGCATTATCAGTGGAGGCGTGGACGAAAAAGGCCAGCCCAGCTTCTACTTCAAGGCCACTCCACAGTTCGAGGCACCCGAGGACAGCCGCTATGCTTGGCTTAACAACGCCCTGTTCCTCTGTGCTCCGGCTCCTTCCCAGCAGGAAGGCATCACGCTGAATGTGTGGAAGGTGAAATAGTTTGCTTGAGCATTAGATATTGTCCACTACGGCACAGATGTCCTGGAAGATGCGGTCCAGCTCGCCCAGTCCGTCGATGTGGTGGTGCACTCCTTCTTTTTTGTACCACTCAATGAGGGGTTGCGTCTGCTGGTGGTAGACCACGAGGCGCTTCTTGATGGTCTCCTCATTGTCGTCGGCACGTCCGCTCAGCTTTCCGCGCAGCAGGAGACGCTTCATCAGCTCGTCTTCGGGCACTTCGAGCTCAATCATCGCGGCCACCTTGTCGCCACGCTCGGCCAGCATGGCTTTCAGGGCTTCAGCCTGCGGGATGGTGCGGGGGAAACCGTCGAAGATGACACCCTTGTGACCACGACCAAAGCCGTCGTAGACCGAGGCGAGGATGGAGACCATCAGCTCGTCGGGGATGAGCTGGCCTTGGTCGATGTACTGCTTGGCGGTACGCCCCAGCTCGGTACCGTTCTTGATTTCCGCACGCAGCACGTCGCCGGTAGAGATGTGCTGAAGGCCGTATTTCTCAATGAGCTTGTCGCTCTGGGTGCCCTTGCCTGAACCGGGAGCACCGAAAATAACAATGTTTTTCATCTTTATATACTGATTTACTTGGTTAACAGTCACGCGTTGTTCCTTGCCCTTGAACCACTGGTCAGGAAGGAGGTCGCCTTTGCGCGCCTCCAAGTCACTGGGCATGTTTGGAAGTTTTACTACTCTCATAATCGTTTAGGGAGTGAAAGGGAAGTGAAAGGGAAGTGAAAGGGGAGTGAAAGGGACGATACTTCATTCTACCACGGTATAGATATCCCGGAGGTTGCGGCCCTGTCCGTTGTAGTCCAGACCATAGCCCACGATGAAGTCGTTGGGAATTTCCATTACGCAGTACCTGATGTCCAGTTCCACCTGCAGACGATCGGGTTTCACCAGCAAGGGGCAGATGGCCACGGAAGCGGGCTTGCGGGTGCCCAGGGCTTCCACCATGCGCCTCATGGTAAGGCCAGTGTCCACGATGTCCTCCACGATGATGACGTGGCGTCCGCTAAGGTCCTCGTTAATGCCTATCACCTCTTTGATGCGGCCCGTGGACGTGGTGCCCTGATAGGAGGCCAGCTTCACGAACGAAATCTCACAGGGGATGGTGAGGTAGCGCATGAGGTCGGCGGCAAAGACGAAAGCACCATTCAGAACGGCCAGCAACAAGGGGTTCTTGCCCTCGTAGTCACGGTTGATACGGTCGGCAACGGCCTGGATTTTACTCTTAATGACAGCCTCGGGAATCGATGTCTCGAAGGTCTTGTCAAGAATCTTCACTCTGCTCATAGTCTTGGTTTTTAGGTTTACGGGTGCAAAGTTACGAAAAAAGATTGTAATAAAGAAGTAATTTATGAAATTTTTCGCATAATAAACAGTGTCCTTGCTGCGTTCTTTCTAAAAAAGGTTTATGCAAGGATTCAACAAAGGATTTCTATATTTCATCTGTGCCGTGTCGGCGATGGGCGGTCTGCTCTTCGGCTACGACTGGGTAGTGATAGGTGGCGCTAAGCCGTTCTATGAACTTTATTTCGGCATCGGCGAGTCGCCGCTGATGCAGGGTGTGGCGATGACGACGGCCCTGATAGGCTGCTTGGTGGGTGCGATGGTGGCTGGAGGCGCTGCCGACAGGTATGGCCGCAAACCGCTGCTGATGCTGTCGGCGGTGCTGTTCACCGTCTCGGCCATCGGCACGGGACTGTTCAACGACTTCACCTTATTTAATATAGCACGCTTCGTGGGAGGCGTGGGCATCGGCGTGGCATCGGCACTGGCTCCGATGTATATTGCCGAGGTGAGCCCGGCGGAGATTCGCGGACGCATGGTGAGTCTGAACCAGATGACCATCGTGCTGGGCATCTTGGCGGCACAAATCGTGAACATGATACTTGCCCGCGACACCTCTATCACTGAGAATATGGCGTGGAACGTGGAGTGGGGCTGGCGCTGGATGTTCTGGGCCGAGACGTTGCCCGCCGCACTGTTCCTCGTGTTGAGCTTCTTCATTCCTGAGAGCCCGGTGTTTCTCAGAAATGAGAAATTAAAAATGAGAAATGATAAATACGATGACCTTCAAGAGCAGTCCCTTGTTTCTGAAGGTAATCATATTTCTCACTTCTCATCTTTCATTTGTAATCGGAAGTATCGTCGTGTGCTGTTGTTGGGTCTGGTCATTGCCGTGTTCCAGCAGTGGTGCGGCACCAATGTCATCTTCAACTATGCACAGGAAATTTTCGTCGGCGCGGGCTTCGACGTCGACGGCATGTTTATCAACATCGTCATCACGGGCGTGGCCAATGTCATCTTCACCTTCGTGGCCCTCTACACCATTGAGAAGTGGGGTCGTCGCTCGCTGATGCTCCTTGGAGCCGGAGGCTTAGGACTCATCTACCTCATCCTCGGCACGTGCTACTTCTTCGAGGTGAAGGGTGTGATGATGGTGGTGCTCGTTGTGGCGGCCATCTCGGTCTATGCCATGACCCTCGCTCCTGTTACGTGGACGCTACTGGCAGAGATTTTCCCCAACCGCATACGAGGCATTGCTATGGCCACCTGCACCTTCGCCCTTTGGGTGGGCTGCTGCACGCTGACGTTCTCGTTCCCCTCGATGAACGCCGCGCTGGGTAGCAGCGGCACCTTCTGGATTTACTCTGCCATCTGCGCCTGCGCCTTCATCTTCCTGTGGAACCGCTGTCCAGAGACGAAGGGCAAGAGCCTGGAGGAACTGGAAAAGGAACTGACATGACACACATACCAATACTAAAACTATGAGACTTCTGACAATGATTCTGACCTTGCTGGCGCTGACTGTCGTTGGGACGGCATCGGGAATTGTGCGCTACGCCTCGCCCTCAGGCATCGACCCAGAAGGCCTGTCCGTGGACAAGCCTGGAAAGTTGAGGGCAATGGTGGACAGCCTTTTGCCTGGCGACACGCTCTATCTGCTGGACGGGCAGTATGACCAGACGAAGACACTTGTCGTCAACAAACTTGCCTCGGCCGACAAGTGGATCACCATCTGTGCCGCCGAAGGTGCCAAGCCCATCTTCGACTTCCGCGAACAGCCTAACGGCACCAACGGTGTGAAGGTAAGCGGACGGTACATAAACATCAAGGACCTCACCGTGCGCTATGCAGGGAAGAAGGGCGTATGGCTGGAGAACGCCTCCTACTGCCGACTGGAACGGCTCGAAGTCTACGGCTGTTGCGATTCAGGCATTCAGCTGCGCAAAGGAGGTTATAATGTTGTCGTAAACTGCGACTCACATGACAACTTCGACTATCAGGATTCAGGAAGCAACGCCGACGGCTTTGCCGACAAACAGGGTGGTGCGGCTTTCCCCGGGAACACCTACATCGGCTGCCGAGCATGGCATAACTCTGACGACGGATGGGATCACTTCCAGCGCCAGTCGCAGGACACACCGACCGTCTACATGTATTGCGTCACCTACGACAATGGCCCTGCTGAATTCGACCTTTCATCACATCCGAGGGTTCTCGGCATCGACAGCATACTGCCGTGCATGGAAGGCAAGGACTTGGCTCATTTCCCCAATGGTGGCAACCCTAACGGATTCAAACTTGGAGGGCAGGGGAAAGACAACAAGGAGAGCGGCAACTATACGCGGCACGACACCAATCTGCAGCATTGTCTTGCCGTGGGACACCGTAAGAAAGGATTCGACCAGAACAACAATGCCGGACAGATGACCGTCAGCCACTGCCTGGCCGTCCGCAACGATGTCAACTTTGGATTCGGCAATCCCTATCCCTGCACACTCGACATCTGTCATTGCATCAGCCTGGAGCCAATAAGTGGACAGCATTTCGTTGCGGGGCCTGAGTGTACTGTCACCCAACAAGACAACTCCTGGAACGGAAACGAAAACACGTCTATTCTAGACGGCATTGACATCGTACAACTGATGCTGGCAGAACGTCAGTCCGATGGTTCTCTGCCCGAAGAATTACGGAAGATACTGGAAAATCTTTAACCTTCACCCCAAGTTGTTATAGCAAACCGCCCGCTGCGAATCATCGCAACGGGCGGTTTTGCATATCTTCCGTATGGTTCCAGTCTTACTCGGCCAGCTTGTTGTCTGAGCCAAGCACGTCGATGATCTTGTGCTTGTACATCTTCTCCATCTCGTCGCGGGCGGGACCGCAGAACTTACGCGGGTCGAACTCACCGGGTTTGTCGTGCAGCACGCGGCGCACGGCGGCGGTGAAGGCCAGACGTGAGTCAGAGTCGATGTTGATCTTGCAGACTGCGCTCTTCGAAGCCTTGCGCAGCTGCTCCTCGGGGATACCGATAGCATCGGGCAGCTTGCCGCCGAGCGAGTTGATCTCGTCGACATACTCCTGGGGCACGCTGGAGCTTCCATGCAGCACGATGGGGAATCCGGGCAGCTTCTCCATCACGGCGTCGAGCACGTCGAATGCCAGTGGGGGAGGAACGAGCTTGCCTGTCTTCGGGTCGCGGGTGCACTGCTCGGGAGTGAACTTGTAGGCACCGTGGCTAGTACCAATCGAGATAGCCAGCGAGTCACAGCCAGAACGCTGTGAGAACTCAATGACCTCCTCGGGCTTCGTGTAGTGGCTCTCGGCTGCGGACACCTCGTCCTCAACACCGGCGAGCACGCCAAGTTCAGCCTCGACAGTCACGTCGAACTGGTGGGCATAGTCCACCACCTTCTTCGTCAGGGCGATGTTCTCGTCGAAGGGCAGGTGGCTAGCGTCAATCATCACGCTGGAGAAGCCGTAGTCGATGCAGCTCTTGCAAGTCTCAAAGCTGTCGCCGTGGTCCAGGTGCAGCACAATCTCGGGATGAGCGCAGCCCAGCTCCTTGGCATACTCCACGGCACCCTGTGCCATGTAGCGCAGCAGCGTGGCATTGGCATAGTTGCGGGCACCCTTCGACACCTGCAGGATGACGGGGCTCTTCAGGTCGCTAGAGGCCTTGATGATGGCCTGCAGCTGCTCCATATTGTTAAAGTTGAATGCGGGAATGGCATAGCCGCCATTGATGGCACGCTTGAACATCTCACGGGTGTTCACGAGGCCTAAATCCTTGTAGTTTACCATAATAAAAATAAGTGTTAGAAAAAACAAATCTGATTTGCGACTGCAAAATTACGTATTTCTTTTGTACCCTGCAAATTTTTCCCACATTTTTATTTGCATGTTCCCAAACTTTTCAAGATAGAGTCGCAGTAGAAAGATGCTGTCTGGCTATTGAAACAGAAAAATCCGAACCGCCAGCGGTTCGGATTTTCTTGACATGATGACTCTCTGTATCGAAGTTCAATAGTAAACTTTAGAAATCTTCTTACTAATCCTCGTCCCACGCATTGAAGATGTTTCGTGAGCGGTTGGGGTCATTGCTGTCGTCGGCGTTGGGGTCTACTATCGGGTCGCCTGACTTATCTCCGCCGCCACTAAAATCCATTATCGGGGGGAGTTCCACGGTCATCACATCGATGCCGGGAATGATATATGCTTTCTTTTCCATATTTCTTTTTTATTTTGTGTGTTTATATTCGGGTAAATTAACGAATCACGACCTTCTTGCCGTCCTTGATGTAGATGCCCTTATGTGTGGGCTGTTCGCCGTGCTTCACGCCATCGAGGGTGTACCAGTCGCCGACCTTTTCTGTGATTTCCGTGATTTCTGTGTTGCTTATTTCCGTGGTCATGTCGCCGAAGTCGAGCACGAAACTACGTGCGGCGGCGGCCTCGGTGAACCGGAAGTAAGCGCGGCAGGCCAACAGCGTGCGTGCCTTGGCGGTATGCTTCAACGTGTTGTCGACAGTCATGTAGTAGATGTCGGTATTCGTCTCGTTGATGTTGAAAGCGTCATAGTAGCCTATGAACTTCACGTCGCCGTTGGCCATGGTGATAGTCTGTCCTTCCGTCGAAGCGATGGTGACGCTTGGGAATACAGGATTCACGATGTTCTCCTCTGTGCCTTCTGTGTTGTCCCACTTAATAATATAAGGTATGCCGGCCTCTAGTTCATCGACTGCCTCGCCAAAGTTCAGGCTGACGTGCGTGCCTGTCATGGTGGCGTCTGTGAGTGTCTTGGCGATGGCTCCTTCAAGGGGCGACCCCTGGAGCGTGACGTCGAAGGGCAGACAGATGGTGTTCCATGCGCCATCTTTGTAGAGGGTACGGTCGGTGAGGGTGACGTTAACCATCTCTCCGTCATACGATTCCAAGGTAGTGCTGTTGTTGACGGCATTGTCTGTCAGGTTGATGTTCTCAAGGGGTAGGGTGGTGAACGTGAGCGTATTCCATGGACTTACGCCTCCATCGTATTTTGACCTTACCTGCACCACGTGTTCGCGTTCAGGCACCAGGTTAGTCAGATTGAACGAGCGTTCGCTACATTCTTTTGTTTCAATCCAAGTGACATTATTGCTAATGGTTACATCGAATTCGATGTAGCCACGAATCATCCAGCACCTGTTACTTAAACTACTATCATTAAACAAGTCTTTGGCAGTGAACCATCCATAATTTGGGTAATACAACCACTGACTGTTTGTCTCTGGCTCACTAATCTCACAGTAATGTATTGGAAATTTGCTTTGGTCCGTGGTTCCCTGGGTGAGAGTAATCCACAGGTTCTGGCCAGGAGTGATTGCCACAGGCTGGTTGAGAGTGACCTCACGGAAAGTGTTTCTTGCTTCTGGTGTCACCACCTGGGTATAGAGAAGTGTTCCGGGAGCATTGTCACCGCCAGAGTATATGTTCACCGTAATATCATTAGTATAGCTTTTTCGTTCAAAGAACGACACTTTTGTCAGCACATTGCCCGTAATATTATTTCCTGGATACATTATGCCCCACGTGTATTCACTCAGTCCATAGGCCATACTTGACTCATAAGCCCCGTTGTCATACTGTAGCCATGTAGCCGGGATGGGAACATAATCATCTGAAATTAGACCATATCTCACATCGTAGCTGTCGGCATAGCCCGTCCAAGTAGCCACAGCAGTGTTGTAGGTGATATTTCCGACAGCCAGTTCCTTGGGAGCAGGGAATTCCTCGTCGGTGGTGAAGGTTACTTCTTCTCCCCACAATTCTGTTCCTGTAGGAGCCACCTTTACTGTGTATTCCGTTTCTGGGGTGAGGCCGGTAAGGGTGAAGGGATTGGAGCCGGCTGTCACTTCTGTGAAGCTGGTAGCTCCCTTAGCCTTGTAGGCCACCGTCCATGAGTTGGCATTGTTGTTGTTAGTCCAACCCAGCACAGCACTCTTGCCCCTTATGTCGCTGACGATAAGGTCGGTGGGAGCGCCTACGGGCACTACTGTGAACGAGGTGAACGAATGCTCGTCTATACCAAAATCATTATAGCCAGTGGGATAGAAGAAGAAGATGTCGTATGTACCCAGTTCTTCGGGTGTGTAAGACAGCGTGCAGTCGCGGGTCTCTCCAGCAGGAATTGTGGCATCGCCTTCTAAGAAAATATAATACGAACTCTCTATTAATCTGCCCACATATATATTACCCTTGTAATCTTCATTGGAGTTGTTTTTGATATTGAGCGTGATGTTTGTCGACGAACCTATGTTGATGCTGCTGTGGTCGGTCGTCATGCTGTTCAGCACTAGTTCCGTGCCGAGATCTCTTTTTCCAATCTCGGCTACCGTTCCTTCGTCTTCAGGTTTCTGTATGCCTATTATGGCTTCCACTGAGGAGTTGAAACCGTCGCCCAGGTCAAGGCTGCCACCGGCGCCCTGCAAGTTGGGCTTGAGAGCCGAGAGCACGAAATAATCGTCGCTCAGTCCGCCCCATCCCCAGTTGAAGTGGAAGTAATCGGTGTTGTTATCAAAATCAAACTTGTAGCCATCGCAGACGAACTCATGACCGCCGCCCTTCGACTGGCCGGAAAAGAGTACTGGCCGGCGTTGGTAAATCTCATTGTAGATGAGCGCCACCCAGTTGTTGTAGGTGTATAAGGAGCGCAAGGCGACTTGCGTGGTCTCTTCTTTGAAACCGAAATAGCTCTTGAGAGCCTTCAGTATTTTTTTTGTCTTGGCTCCGGAGTCTGGGCCGTAGTCCATCTCAACAGCCCAGCCGCAGTATTTCATCAGTGTGGCCACGGCGTTGGCATTAGCATCGGTATCCCCACTAGAGTAACTGTTCCTCATGAGGCTCCACTGGAAAGTGATGTTAGAAGACAAGGCTGGCAAGTTGATTCCAGCACTACTCCAGATGTATCCATCTATGTTTGTTTTTGGACTTTCTGGCCACTTGTGGTAGTTCATCACCTGTGCCATGGCCGTTGCCACGCATCCGGTGACACAGTGGCTGTAGCCAGAGACGTAATCCTTGCTGTACTCAATGCTGCCATCGGCATTTTTCTTATAGTACGGGGTCTGGTTGTAGTAGGGCGCGCTCTGGTTCCATGTGGTGGAAAGCAGAGGCCCGACGTCCACGCGGTTGCTTGTGCGCAGCGGTGCACTGAGCTGTACAGTCTGTGTGCTCTGCGTCTGCAGCCAAGCAATCTCGTCGGCGTAACCCTGCAACCAGGCACGCATGTTGGAGGGAATGTTTTCAGTGTCAAGGCTGCCGCTGTCGCTGAAACCGAGGATGGGCGTGGTGCGGTCGTCGTTTGAGACGATGACGAAACCACCATCGTTGACCACGTTGAACACATAAAGCCCGCTGATCTGACCCGCAGGAGCCACTTCCTGAGGTGTGCCAGGGGCACGGCGGGGACCGGCGGCGGTAGACTTGTGGTGGTTCACGAATGACTGGGCCAATTGCAGTGCCTGCTCTTCACTAACATTGTCGGCCCATGCCAATGCGGAGCAGATGATGGCGAGCAACGTCGTGGCTGTCCTCGCCAGTCTGAAGTTAGTCTTTAAGTTTCATAGGTTCCATTATGGGTTTATTATACAAAAAGTGGTGCAAAGTTAGGCAAAAAGAGTGGAACGGCCAAAGGTTTTCGTCGAAAACTTTGGCTGTGTGGCGAAAAAAGCGTACCTTTGCAGCCGCTTAGCCCCCTAGTTAGGGGGATGGGGGTCTGAACAGGCGCAGGCTTCCCGTAGAATAATCACATAATGAGTCTGATATCGCTTGTTCAGACCCCCAACCCCCTAACTTAGGGGGCTATTATAATGCAAGACATCAGAAACATCGCTATCATAGCGCACGTAGACCACGGAAAGACAACTTTAGTAGACAAGATGATGCTCGCCGGAAACCTTTTCCGCGAGGGACAGAACCTTAGCGGACAGGTGCTCGACGCCAACGACCTGGAGCGCGAGCGAGGCATCACCATCCTTTCCAAGAATGTATCGATAAACTGGAAAGGCACGAAAATCAATATCATCGACACTCCGGGACACTCGGACTTTGGCGGCGAGGTGGAGCGCGTGCTCAACATGGCCGACGGCTGTCTGCTGCTCGTCGATGCCTTCGAGGGTCCGATGCCGCAGACACGTTTTGTGCTGCAGAAGGCTCTGCAAATCGGTCTGAAGCCCATCGTGGTGGTGAACAAGGTGGACAAACCCAACTGTCGGCCCGAGGAGGTCTATGAGATGGTCTTCGACCTGATGTTCTCGCTCAACGCCACGGAAGACCAGCTGGACTTTCCAGTCGTTTATGGCTCGGCGAAGAACGGCTGGATGGGGCCTGACTACAACAAACCCACAGACAACATCACCTACCTGCTCGACAAAATCGTGGAGGTCATCCCCGCTCCGAAGCAGCTGGAGGGTACGCCTCAGATGCTCATTACGAGCCTCGACTTCTCTTCGTATACGGGTCGCATTGCCGTTGGCCGTGTGCACCGAGGAAGCCTGAAGGACGGTCAGCAGGTGACCATTGCCCACCGCGACGGTTCACAAGAGAAAACGAAAATCAAAGAGCTGCACACCTTCGATGGCATGGGGCATCACCGTACAGACACGATAGACTGTGGCGACATCTGCGCCGTCATCGGCTTGGAGAAGTTCGAGATTGGTGATACCATCTGTGACCTGGAGACCCCGGAGCCGCTGCCACCCATCGCCATTGATGAGCCGACCATGTCGATGCTCTTCACCATCAACGACTCGCCGTTCTTTGGTCGAGAGGGCAAATATGTCACCTCGCGTCACATCAATGACCGCCTGATGCGTGAGCTGGAGAAAAACCTTGCCCTGCGCGTGGAGCAGTTTGAGGACTCCACCGACAAGTGGGTGGTCTCCGGACGTGGTGTGCTCCACCTCTCTGTGCTCATCGAGACCATGCGCCGCGAGGGTTACGAGCTACAGGTAGGACAGCCACAGGTAATCTATAAAGAGGTGGACGGCGTGAAGTGCGAGCCCATTGAGGAGCTAACCATCAACGTACCCGAGGAGTTCGCCTCGAAGATGATTGATATGGTGACGCGCCGCAAGGGCGACCTCCTTTCCATGGAAAGTCAGGGCGACAGGACGAACATGGCTTTCGAGATTCCTTCAAGAGGAATCATCGGCTTGCGCACCAATATCCTCACCGCCAGTCAGGGTGAGGCCATCATGGCCCACCGCTTCAAGGAGTACCAGCCTTATAAGGGCGATATAGAGCGCCGCGTCAACGGTTCGATGATTGCCCTGGAGACAGGAACGGCCTACGCCTACGCCATCGACAAGCTGCAAGACCGAGGCAAGTTCTTTATCGACCCGGGCGAAGAGGTCTACTACGGACAGGTGGTTGGCGAGCATGTGCACGACAACGACTTGGTCATCAACGTCTGCAAGGCCAAGCAGCTCACCAACGTGCGTGCCTCGGGTACTGACGAGAAGGCCCGCATTGTTCCGAAGGTGGTCATGTCGCTGGAGGAGTGCCTGGAGTATATCAAGGAGGACGAGCTGGTGGAGGTTACACCGAAGTCGATGCGTATGCGCAAGAGCATCCTCGACCACGACCAGCGCAAGAAAGCCAATAAGGTGTAATGGAAAAGGAAATCCGCAAAGAACAGATACTGGTACGTATCACCGGACAGGACCGCCCTGGCCTGACAGCTTCTATCATGACCATCCTTGCACGTTACGACGCGCAGATTCTCGATATTGGCCAGGCCGACATCCACTCCACGCTCTCACTAGGCATACTCATCCGCATGGACGAGATGAAATCGGGACTGGCCATGAAGGAACTGCTCTTCAAGGCCACCGAGCTGGGCGTGAACATTGGCTTCTCGCCCATCAGCGACGACGAGTATGAGGACTGGGTGGGTCATCAGGGCAAGAACCGATACATCCTCATGGTCATGGGTCGACAGCTGGAAGCACGCCAGATAGAGGCCGCCACGCGTATCATTGCCGACCAAGGGTTCAATATCGATGCCATACGCCGCATGACGGGCCGGAAAAGCATTAGAAACACCACCAAGCACATCCGCGCCTGTATAGAACTGTCGTTACGTGGTGAGCCACGCGACCGTCAGGAGATGCAGTCGCAGCTCATGCGCCTTTCGAGCGAGATGGAGATAGACTTCTCGTTCCAGAAGGATGACATGTTCCGCCGCATGCGCCGCCTGATATGTTTCGATATGGACTCCACACTCATTCAGACGGAGTGCATCGACGAGCTGGCCGAGCGTAACGGTGTGGGGGCAGAGGTGAGGGCTATTACTGAGAGTGCCATGCGTGGAGAGATAGACTTCAAGGAGAGTTTTACCAGGCGCGTTGCCTTGCTGAAGGGTCTCGACGTGAGCGTCATGCAGGACATCGCCGAGCACCTGCCCATCACCGAGGGTGCCGACCGCCTGATGAATATCCTCAAGACCTGCGGATACAAGATTGCCATACTCAGCGGCGGATTCACCTACTTTGGCGAATACCTGCAACGCCGCTACGGCATCGACTATGTCTATGCCAACGAATTGGAGATCGGTGATGACGGCAAGCTAACCGGCCGCTATATAGGCGAAATCGTCGACGGACATCGCAAGGCAGAGCTATTGAAGCTCATTGCACAAGTGGAAAAGGTGAACCTGGCGCAGACCATTGCCGTTGGCGACGGAGCCAACGACCTGCCCATGATTTCGCAGGCCGGACTAGGAATCGCCTTCCACGCCAAGCCCCGTGTCGTGGCCAATGCCAAGCAGAGCATCAACACCATCGGCCTCGATGGCGTGCTCTACTTTCTCGGATTCAAGGACAGCTACCTCGGAGAGCAGGGAAAGCTACAGTAAGCATATATAATGTCTTAATGGCTCTTGATTATGACTAAATAGTGCAAAAACATTTGTCGGTAAGAAGCTTGTTGCGTATCTTTGCAGCCAAGGCAAATGATGAAAACGACACGGTTATATTTGCTATTGACTCTACTGCTGTGCTGCCTGTCCACCTCGGCACAGAGGCGGCTCATTGTTGTCGACGTGGAAACGCTTGTGCCCGTCGATGGAGCAAATGTGGTAGGCAACAGCCTTTCGGCACAGACGGACACCCTCGGATATATCTTCGTGCCCGACTCCTGCCAGAGCCTGCTGTTCTCGCACGTGAACTACGAGAGCCGGCTCATTAACCTGAAGGAAGTGCGCGACACGGTGTTCCTCATCTCCAAGCTGCTGAACGTAAAGGAGGTGGTGGTATTCGGAAAGACACCACATGTTGAGGAGTATGAGGAACTGCAAAAGCGGATGCGCCTCTCAAAGACTGACATGCAGTTGTCAAGTGCCCAGCCTGGCGACGGCATCAACCTCTTGGGCCTCTTCAACTACCTCATCCCCAAGAAATGGAAGAAAGCCAAAAAAGAAAAGCGTAAGGAACGGCTGAAGCGTGCCATAGAGGATTACTGATTAAGCTGTTTTCTCAATTTGTTTTTATTACTTTTGCACTCTGTATGGGAAAGATTATCGTAGCAGGTATAGGACCTGGTAGCAAGGAGGACATCACATCCGCAGTGTTGGATGCAGTGCGCAAGGCGGACGCCATCGTGGGTTATAAGTATTACTTCCAGTTTATTGAGGAGTACGTGAAGCCGGGGTGCGAATGCATCGACACGGGCATGAAGAAGGAGCGGGAACGTGCCGAGCAGGCTTTCCTGTTGGCTGAACAGGGAAAAACCGTGTTGGTCATTTCTTCTGGCGATGCTGGTCTGTACGGTATGGCTCCGCTTATCTATGAGATGGCCGTAGTAGCCCACGCTTCCCAGCGTGGGAGCGTCGGTGATGCCGCCTCCGTAGTAGCCCACGCTTCCCAGCGTGGGAGCACGGTAGAAGTAGGTCACGCTTCCCAGCGTGACGACAGCATCGAAATAGAGACGCTCCCAGGCATCTCTGCTTTCCAGAAAGCTGCCTCTCTGTTAGGGGCACCCATCGGCCACGACACCTGCCTGATCTCGCTTTCAGACCTGATGACGCCTTGGGAGGTAATAGAACGGAGAATCAAGGCGGCTGCTGTGGGCGACTTCGTGACGGCTGTCTATAACCCGAAGTCACACGGACGCTATTGGCAGCTCTACCGCTTGCAGGAAATCTTCCTTCAAGAGCGCAGTGCCGATACGCCTGTAGGTTATGTCCGTCAGGCTGGGCGGCCTGAACAGGAAGTGAGAGTGACGACGCTCGCCGACTTCGACCCAGAGGAGGTGGACATGTTTACGGTTATCCTCATTGGTAATTCGCAGTCGTATATCGCCGACGGAAAGATAATAACACCTCGCGGTTACTCCCACGCTGGGAAGCGTGGGCTACTACAGGGCATTTATCGCGATGAGGTGAACGAAGGCAATAAGATAGGGCAGAACATCATGATTGAGTCGTTCCGGACGATTGTCAGCGAACTGAAAAACGATTATCCTCTTGGCCACAAATGGGCTTTGCTCCATGCCATCCACACCACCGCTGACTTCGACATGGAGAACATTCTCTATACAGACCCTGGGGCTGTAGAGACACTATATAATAAGGTAAAGGACGGAACGCTGAAAACTATCGTGACAGATGTAACGATGGTGACCAGCGGCATCCGCAAGGGTGCTCTGCAACGACTGGGCATCGAGGCAAAATGCTACCTCAGCGACCCTCGCGTGGCAGAGATGACGGCGCAGCCAACGCTCAATGTTCAATGTTCAATGTTCAATGAGACAATCACCCGCACCCAGGCAGGCATTCGTCTGGCGGTTGAGGAGCACCCCGATGCACTCTTCGCCTTTGGCAACGCACCGACGGCACTCATGGAACTATGCGATTTGATTCGTAAGGGCAAGGCTCGTCCGGCAGGCATCATCGCTGCTCCTGTGGGTTTTGTGCATGTTC
Organism: Prevotella sp.; assembly: GCA_017475265.1. GTDB lineage: Bacteria > Bacteroidota > Bacteroidia > Bacteroidales > Bacteroidaceae > Prevotella. The sequence continues at coordinate 74,326 of JAFVFY010000069.1, forward strand.
GAGAGTCGAAACACATGGTAAAGCCTTTCAAGGACATCCCCAAGATTATCGTCGAGGGCAGGAAGGGCGGCTCTAATCTTGCCGCAACCCTGTGCAATGCCATTCTCACTTTCGACGATGCAGCACAACTGAAACCAGGCCGTGACTTGTGATTTTCAGAACAACGAATTACACGAATTAAACGAATTATATGCGGTTCATCGTCATAGGAATAACGGACAATCCGCAGCCTTGGTTTCCGCCCGAAGTGTTGCAGATTATCAAGCAGGGCAAGGTGTTCTCTGGTGGAAAGCGCCACCATGAGATAGTGGCTCCGCTATTGCCTGAGAGTGCCGAATGGATAGATATTACCGTGCCCCTCGATGCTGTCTTTGAGGCATACAGTGTTCAATGCTCAATATTCAATGTTCAATGTGTGACCGTCTTTGCCAGTGGTGACCCGTTGTTCTTCGGGTTTGCCAATACCATTAAGCGTAGGTTGCCAGAGGCTGAAGTCGTTGTCTATCCAACGTTCAACTCACTGCAAATGCTGGCACACCGGTTGGTGATGCCTTATCATGACATGCGGATTGTTTCACTGACAGGCCGCCCCTGGCAGGAGTTTGACAGGGCACTCATTGAGATGCGGATTGCAAATCCGCATCAACGGAAGATAGGCGTTCTCACTGACCGCGAACATACACCCGCCACCATCGCCCAGCGTATGCTGGAATATGGCTATCATTATTATAATATGTATATAGGGGAGCACTTGGGGAACCCGGAGCGTGAGAAAGTGATGATGCTTTCACTCGACGAGGCTGCCCGTCGCGAGTTCACAATGCCAAACTGCGTGATACTCGAAGGCAAAACCGTCGGGCACACGAAGACTTACGGTATACCCGACGCAGCCTTCGCCCTGCTCGACGGACGCGAGAAGATGATCACCAAGATGCCGATACGCCTGCTGACGCTGCAGGCCCTCGAACTACCCCGTGCGAGCGTGTTCTGGGACGTCGGTGCCTGCACCGGCTCGGTGTCGGTAGAGGCGCGGCTGCTGTTCCCCCACCTTCGCGTGGTGGCCTTCGAGATTCGCCCTGAGTGCGAAGCCATCATCCGCGAGAACTGCCGCCGCCACGGTGCGCCCGGCATCGAGCTGGTGATGGGCAACTTCCTCGCCCTGGGAGCGCGACCGTCCTCGTCCGCCCCTGGGAGCGCGGACGTCTCGTCCGCCGATGTTGCGGGCGAGGACGACCGCGCTCCCAGGGTGGGCGTGACGTCCGCGCTCCCAAGCCCCGATGCCGTCTTTATCGGCGGGCACGGCGGGCGACTGAAGGAAATCATGGCGAAGGTGCTCACCGTTCTTGCTCCTGATGGTGTCATCGTGATGAACAGCGTCGTGGCTCCCAAGGTTACTACGGACAGCCGTCGGCTATGGGACGAAGCCTGCTCAGAATTAGGCCTCAGACAGGACGAACCACTACATATCCAACTGAATGACCATCACCCGATAACTATACTGAAATGCAGAAGATAGCCATTATACCCATCAGCGAGGCTGGCAGCGAAGTCGCATCGAAACTGAAACGAGAACTGGGCGCAAGTACCCTCCCCCGCACCGACGTCGGCCAGCGCTGGAACGACTTCGACGCCTTCATCTTCATCGGTGCCATGGGCATCTGCGTGCGCACTATCGCACCGTATGTCAAGGACAAGCACGAAGACCCCGCTGTGGTCTGCGTCGACAGCCTCGGGCAGCACGCCATCTCTGTCCTTTCTGGCCATATCGGCGGTGCCAACGACCTGACGCGAACCGTTAGCGGCATCCTCGGCGCGGCATCCGTCATCACCACCCAAAGCGACAATGTCGGCCTATGGGCGCTCGACACCCTCGCCGCCCGCTTCAACTGGACGTTAGTAGCTCACGCTTCCCAGCGTGACATCATGCAGTCGGCCATCATCGCCTTCGTCAACCGCAAGCCAACGGCACTCTTGATAGAGGCTCACGACACGGGAACTGAATACCTGCTCAACTCCCTGCCTGAGCATGTCACCGTAGTCAGCAGCCTCGACGAGGTTGACCAGCGCTACAAACTGCTCATCGTCGTCTCACCGCGGCTGCAACGCTTGGAAGCGTTCTTGGACGAGCCAAGCGGCAGAGCCGAGCGGCCCACTACGCTGCAGTTCGTTCCCCGTGTATTGACCATCGGCTTCGGCCTTGCTCACCAGGCCGGGCCGGCTGAGACCATCTACAACGAGATGGAGCAGGCCATCATGGACAGGGATATTTACCCCTGTGCCCGTCAGTGGTGCACCATCGACGTGAAAGCCAACGAACCTTTCGTGGCATTGCTTAGTGAGAAAGGCGAGACCGTCCGCTTCTTCACCGCCGAAGAGCTTGCTGCCGTCGATGTTCCCAATCCCAGCGAGACAGTAGAGAAACATGTAGGCACACCCAGCGTCTGCGAGGCCGCAGCCATCCTCGGCTCGAACCACGGCAAGCTCATCATCCCCAAAGTGAAGGGCAAGAATTGGACGGCAGCACTGGCCATCGACCACAGTTATCTCAGACCTCAGACTTCAGACCTCAGACCTGGGCATATTGAGATCGTTGGCGCAGGCCCTGGTGACCCTGACTTGATAAGCGTCCGTGGTCGCAAGATGCTTGAAAAGGCCGACCTCATTCTCTATGCCGGCTCTTTGGTACCCAAGGCCCTGACCGACTGCCACAAGCCCGGCGCCGTTGTCCGTTCTTCTGCCGACATGACCCTTGAAGAGCAATGCGCACTGATGAAGGAGCACTACGACCGTGGACACTTCATCGTCCGCTTGCATACCGGCGACCCCTGCATCTTCGGAGCCATTCAGGAGCAGATGGCCTACTTCGACCAGAACGGCATGTCGTATCACATCACCCCCGGCATCTCCAGCTTCCTCGCCGCTGCCGCCGAGCTGCGCAGTCAGTTTACGATACCAGAGCGCACACAGACCATCATCCTCACCCGTGGCGAAGGCCGTACACCAATGCCAGAGAAGGAACAGCTTCACCTGTTGGCCCGAAGTCAGAGCACCATGTGCATCTTCCTCTCCGCCGCCATTGTTGACGATGTACAGCGTGAGCTTTTGCAGGAATACCCCGAGGATACCCCCGTCGCCGCCTGTTACCATCTCACCTGGCCCGACCAGAAGATATATCGCGGCGTACTGAAAGACTTGGCGAAGATAGTCCACGATAACCACTTCACGCTCACCACCATGCTCGTCGTCGGCGAGGCCATCGACAACCGTCAGGGACTCTCCGAGCTGTATAATAAACACTTCACCCACCTGTTCCGTAAAGGCGACAAATCGTAAATCGTAAATCGTCAAATCGTAAATATAAATGGTATTGGTCTTCGGAGGAACGACGGAGGGCCGCAAGGCCGTGGAGGTGCTCGAGGAGTCGGGCAGCCGCTACTACTATTCCACCCGCGGCGACGGCCAGCAAATTGAACTGGTGAACGGCGTGCACCTGAAGGGTGACATGGATGTTCCGAAGATGGTTGAGTGCTGCCGCGAGCACGGCATCCGCCTCCTCGTCGACGCCGCCCACCCTTTCGCCGAGGAGCTGCACCGCAACCTGCTCTTCGTGGCCCGTCATATCGGCGCGCCCATCGTCCGCTACGACCGCATCTATCCGCCCCGCTCCAAGGACGTGGTCTGGTGCAAGAACTATCAGGATGCCATGACGAAGCTTGAGGCCGAGGGTATCGAGCATCTGCTGGCCTTGACGGGCGTAAACAACATCGGCACGCTGCGGCCCTACTGGGAGCGGCATGAGTGCTGGGTGCGCATCCTCAACCGTCCGCTCTCGCAGATGCTTGCACGCAAGGCGCAGTTTCCCACCGACCACTTGGTGTACTACGAGGACGACGACACCCGGCAGCTGCTGGAACAGTTGAAGCCGCAGGCCATCCTGACCAAGGAGAGTGGCCTGAGCGGCGGCTTCATGGAGAAGGTCGAAGCGGCGCGTGCGGCCGGTGTCCGCGTCTTCGTTATCGAGCGTCCCGAGTATCCTCCTCACACACCCAATCCGCAGGACGTCCACATCGAATACGTCAACGGCCCATACGGACTGCGCCGCGCCGTCGAGCATCTGCTGCCTGAGTTCTTCCCCCTGAAGAGCGGCCTCACCACTGGCACCTGCGCCACCGCCGCCGCCGTCGCCGCGACCCTGCAGCTTAGTAGGCCACGCTTCCCAGCGTGGCAGCAGCGGATGATTAGTAGCCCACGCTTCCCAGCGTGGGAGCAGAAGATTTGGGAGGGATTGCCACGCTGGGAAGCGTGGCCTACTACCGTCCCCGTCATTCTCCCCGACGGCGAGACCATCCACGTCCCCGTGGGCTACGGTGACGGCTACGCCTACTGCATCAAAGAGGCTGGCGACGACCCCGACGTGACCGACGGCATCGAGGTGCGCGCCACCGTCGAGCCTGCCGAGCGATTTGAGATCCTCGGCGGCGAGGGCGTCGGCCGCTTCACCCTCCCGGGATTCGACTTCCCTCCCGGCGAACCCGCCATCAACAAAAGTCCCCGCGAGATGATTCTTCGCAACCTCTCCGTCGTAGTGGGCTGCTCGGCTCTGCGCGTCACCATTAGTGTTCCAGGCGGAGAGGCCATCGCCCGTCGCACCTTCAACCCCCGCCTCGGCATCGAGGGCGGCATTTCGATTATAGGCGTCTCAGGTATCGTGAAGCCATTCTCTGAGGAGGCCTTTATCGACAGCATCCGTAAATGTATGATGGTTGCGAAGGCGAGCGGCTCTGACCGTGTGGTTATCAACAGTGGCGCTAAGAGTGAGCGATTTCTGAAAGCCCTCTACCCTTCACTACCAGCACAGGCCTTCGTGCAATACGGCAACTACATCGGAGAGACCCTGAAGATGGCCGCCGACCTCAATATCGAGAACGTCACCCTCGGCGTAATGCTTGGCAAAGCTGTGAAGCTGGCTGCGGGGAATCTTGACACCCACAGCCGCAAGGCAACAATGGATCTCGACTTCATCCGTCAGCTGCTCTATGAAGCCGGTGTTTTAGTGGGCCGCTCAGCTCTGCCGCTTGGCTCGTCCAAGAACGTCTCCGAGCGTTGCGTTGCGGACGAGACGTCCGCGCTCCCATTGGACATCGACCTCAACAACATCACCCTTGCACGCGAACTATGGGAGCACATTCCTGTCCAGCGTCTTGATGCCTTTGCCCATACCGTCATTGCCCATTGCTATGATTATTGCCGTCCGCTGCTTCCTGACGGTGAACTTACGATATTTCTTATTGATGACAACGGAAAGATATATGGAAACAGTAAATAGTAAATCGTCAAATAGTAAATATACAGATTTGTTTATCGACTTCGACGATACGCTGTACGATACCTACGGCAACGCCGTCATCGCCCTGCGCGAGACCTTCGAGCACTTCCGTCTCGACCGCTGGTTCAAGGATCCGCAAGTATTCTACGATGCCTACTGGCGGGCGAACATCGACCTCTGGAGCCGCTACTCCCGTGGAGAGATTACTCGCCCCTTCCTCATCGTCGAGCGTTTCCGCCGTCCGTTGAGCGCAGGTGACGGCTCCGTCGTCACAGAGCAGTTCTGCCTCGAGCTGAGCGACTACTTTCTCGACCGCTGTGCCGAGAAGCCCGGCGTCATCGATGGTGCCCACGAACTGATGGACTATCTGAAGCAGAAGGGTTACCGCATGCACATGACGAGCAACGGATTCCACGAGGTGCAATACAAGAAGCTCGCCGCATGCGGCCTCCGCGACTATTTCGACACCATCATCCTGAGCGAAGATACCGGTGCCAACAAACCCTCGAAGCAGTATTTCGACTATGCGCTCAAAGTATCAGGGGCAAACAGAGCAACGACGTTGATGATTGGCGACAACTTGAATACCGACATACTCGGCGCCCTCAATGCCGGACTCGATGCAATGCTCTTCAACCGCTGGGATATCGACGCCAAAGACATCCCGTCCACAGTCACGTTCATCGTCGATTCCCTTCACGACATCAAGAATATATTATAAGCTATTCCCCTACATCGCTCTTCCTCCTTCCGAAGAGGACAGCCGCAATGACGGGAGCACCCACCAAGGCTGTGACACTATTGACAGGCAGGGCGCCTTCGAAGCCTGGCATACGGGCAATGAAGTTGCAGAGCAGGGCGAGCACCGCGCCACAAAGTGCTGTGGCAGGCATCAGGATGCGATGGTCGGAGGTACGGAAGAGGGCACGGGCAAGATGCGGGACTGCCAAGCCTATGAACATGATGGGGCCGCAGTAGGCCGTGACAATGGCAACGAGGACACCGCTCGATATGATGACGAGCGTTCGGCTGCGCCGGATATTCACACCGAGGTTGGCGGCGTAGCGGTCGCCAAGCAGCATGAGGTTCATGTCTTTCACCAACAGACAGGCTATCGGCAACAGGATGCACATCAGCACGATAAACAGCACCATCTCGTCTCCAGAGACGCGGCTGAAAGAACCCAGACCCCAGACCACGAAAGATTTCACATCTTCCTCGGGCGACAGGAACTTCAGTACACCGATGATGGCGTTGGCCAGATAGCCAATCATCACACCTATTATTAATAAGGTAACGCTACCCTTCACCTTCTGCGACACCCACAGAATGAGTAGCATCACGGCAAGTGCTCCCACGATGGCAGCGACGCTCATGGCTGCATCGCCCAGATAACCCAGTCGCGAGAGGGCCACACCACCAATACGTCCTGACAGCAAGACCACAAAAGCGACACCAAGGGCAGAACCATTGCTGATGCCTAATACCGAGGGACCAGCCAAAGGATTGCGGAAGACGGTCTGCATTTGAAGTCCACTGACGGCGAGACCTGCACCAGCCACTATAGCAGTAAGCGACTGCGGCAGACGACTGCTGAAAATGATATTCGTCCAGATCTCGTCAGAGTCATCACCCATCAATATACGGCACACCTCTATCACGGGTATCTTGACCGAGCCGATGAGCAGATTGACCACCAACAAGACAATGATGGCAACCACTAATGCTATGAACAACGGAAACTTTTTCATCTATGCCTTACTATGGTAACCTTACTATGGATATAGAACTGTATTTTATTCTTTAAACAACGAATTAGACGAATTTCACGAATTGCGAATTGTTTTTCACTTGGATTATTCATACTTTTTTCAACAACGGATTTTACGGATTACACGGATTATACAGATTATAATTGATTTCACAGATTTCTTCCAAATTCGGTGGGGAGATAATAAATAATCCGTGAAAATCCGTGAAATCAGTTTTAATCCGTTGTTTCATTTTAGTAGTCGGTAATAGCAGGGTTCGTAGTCGGGGTCTACAAGTTCGGGATGGAAGATGGCCACGAAGTCCTTCAGCAGCACATCGGGCTGGACGGGCGAAATCTCGTAGTATGCTTGCTGCTTCATGTTGCAGTAGATGACTTTCTTCTCCTTAAAAGCCTTGAAGAGTTCATTGCGAGGTTCGCTGGCTTTCAGTGCTTCATACGAGAACTCCCCGGGAAAACTGTTCAGGATGCGCCAGTAGTCGGCCTTGGCGGCGAGAGAATAGAGCTTCTCAAACTCCAGGTTCTCACCTGCCGTCTCGTCGTCGTTGATGACGTAGCGGGCACCAGCATCACGGAATATCTGTGCCAGATAGTTCTTGCCACCGACTGCATGCCAGTTACCATAGTGCATCTCCCCACTGAACACGCTAGGTAGTAGGTCACGCTTCCCAGCGTGACAGTCCCCGCTCTCTGCTACACTCCCACGCTGGGAAGCGTGGGCTACTACGCAGCTGTCAACACTGGCCTTCAGCGTGTTATAGCGTTCCTCAATGCCCGCGAACTCCTCGTTGGCCTCGCGCTCCTTGCCGATAAACATGCCCACGAACTTGACCCACTCAGCCTGACCTAGTGGGTCGAGCTCCTGATAGCCCAGATGGGGAACGAGCGTGATACCCGTCTCCTTGATAGCATCATAGCCACCACGTTTCGAGGGCGAGATGAAGATGACGTCGGGATTGGCGGCCAGTACCAATTCTGTGTCAAACTCACCCTCCATGCCAATCTTCACGATGCGCCCATCGGCGACCCGTGCGAGAATGTCTTCGTTGAACAGGTTCTTCGTGCCCGTGATGCCCTTCACCACGTCGTGGGCATCAAGCACGGTGAAGTTCGATAGCTGCAGCGACGTCATGCAGATAGTCTTCGTAATCGGCACCCGCACCTTCACGTAACCGTCAGGCACGCTCGCGTCGTCGCTATGGACGAGGGCGAAGCGGTCTTTCTCGCCCACGCTGACCAGCCGTATGTCCGCCGTGTCGCGCACGCTGAAGCCCGTGGCATATTTCACTTCGATGCCTGTAAAAGCATTGTTGTCGGATTCTCCGGCAGTCGTCTGCTGTCTGTCTTTCGGCGTACAGGCAGCGATGAACATTATAACGAATAATAATCCTGCTATTTTTTTCATCTTATATACTTATGGTTAGAAAACTGGTGGCAAAGGTACAAATAATAATCAATATAACCATCATTATCTCGGCTAAACGATTCACCCAGACGGCTTTTTTCATGTCGGCGGTGGTCAGTGGACGGTCGTTGTCGCCGATGAAGGGCTTGGGGAAGAGCTGGCCGAAGTAATAGTGCGGGCCGCCGAAGCGGCAGTCGAGGATGCCTGCCAGGGCGGCCTCGGGATAGCCGCTGTTGGGCGAGGCGTGGTTGCGGCCAAATCTTTTGAGGTTTGAGATTTGAGATTTGAGGTTTGAAGTTACTTTAGCTATTGACGAAATCTCAAACCTCAAACCTCCAATCTCAAATCCTATTATCATCAGCAGCGCGGTGAGGCGTGCGGGGATGTAGTTGGCTATGTCATCGATATGTGCGGCCCAGCAGCCGAAGTCGCGGTAACGCTCCGTCTTGTAACCAATCATCGAGTCGAGGGTGTTCACCATCTTGTAGGCCAACATCCCTGGCGTGCCGAGGAGGGCGAGCCAGAAGAGGGGGGCGATGACACCGTCTGAAAGGTTCTCGGCGAGGGTTTCGAGGGCGGCGGTGCGGACTTCCTGGGCGGAGAGTTCTGACGTGTCGCGGCCTACGATGCGGGCGACCTGCTTGCGGCCTTCGTCGAGCGAGCGGTCGAGGGCGAGGAAGACGGCGCGGACTTCGCGGATGAGCGTTGTGCCGGCGAGGCAGTAGAAGATGAGTACGGCATCGAGACCCACCCCCATCCCCTCCCCAAGGGAGGGGAGTTTATATAGAAAATGGCGCAAAAGCCAGGTGGCGACGAAGACGCCGAGGATGAGGCCGACGGCAAGGACGGCGCCTTTTGCTTTGCGGTGCGCGCCCTTATTTAGGTGGTGCTCGCCGAAAGCGATGGCTTTTCCGAACCAGACGATGGGATGCGGGAGGCGTGCGGGATCACCGAAGAGGAGGTCGAGCGTCCAGCCAAGGAGGAGGGAAATGATATTGGTCATTGCGTCCTATGTTCTATGTATTCCTTTATCGCCGCGACAAGTGCGTCGTTCTCGGCAGGTGTCTGGGATGCCACGCGGAAATGCTGGGGTGTGAGGCCCCTGAAGTTCGATGCGTCACGGATGAGCATCTTGTGCTCATGGGCGAGGTAGTCCTTAAGGTCGGCGGCGGTGTACCCTTCAATGCGGGCGAGCATGAAGGTGGCGTGTGTAGGTTCCACGCTGACACCCGGTAACCGGCTGAGGAGTTCATGCAGCCGCCGTGCCTCGCTGAAGTCAGGCTGGCATATCAGCTCATCATGCTGCAATAGGAACTTGCCTGCCTCGATGGCGAGGGCGGAGACACTCCAGGGGCGCAAGTATTGGCGAATGGCGGCGGCAAGGTTCTGCTGTGCGACAATGTAGCCCAGTCGCAGACCCGGTACACAATATGTTTTCGTGAACGAGTAAATCAGCACCACGTTTCCGTGGCGTATGGCCGTCCTTGGTGCCATAAGCCCCTGGCGCGTGTAACGTTCATACGACTGGTCGATGACGACCATGTCGTATTCCTTGGCAATCCTTTTCTGGCGCATGCTGTCGACGACGCGCCCCGTGGGATTGTTGGGGTTGCAGAACCATAACATCTTCCTGTCGTCGTCCGTTACCTTGAACATCTGGCAGGCATCGTCGTATTCCTGGAAGGTCGGTATGCCGATATGGCGCATCAGGCGGAAGGTCTGTGCAATGAGGTAGATGGCCTCGGTGGCTCCGTTGGTGACGATGACGCTGGCGGGGTCGATGTCATAGTGCTCGGCTATCAGGCGTTCTAATGACCAGGCTTCGGGTTCTGGGTAATGGGCGAGTAGGTCGGGGTGCGCGGCGAGGTGGGCCATCAGTGTCCGATGGCTGGTTGTGGAGCAGATGTTCGATGAGAAGTCGCTTCTTATTCCGGGGTAGCGGTAGGCATCGTCGCCGTGTCCTTCAATCATGGGTGGGGGAGTTTACGAATTACTGATTTACGATTTACGATTTGTCACTTCCAAGGATTTGGTTGATACGGTCGACGTCGACGTACTGGCGGACGTGGGCGGCGAGCTTGTCGTACTGCTCTTCCTTGAAGTCGGCGAGACTTTGTGCAGGGGCGGCGGAATGGCCCTTTAGCAAGTGCTCGATGACTGGGGGATTGTCGAGGAAACCGTGGATGTACGTGCCGATGCAGTGGTCGTAGTAGGTCACGCTTCCCAGCGTGACAGGCTGTTCGGTGTTCCCACGCTGGGAAGTGTGGGCTACTACATCGTTGCTGCTCCCACGCTGGGTAGCGTGGGCTACTACATCAGCGTGGGCTTCTACGCTGATGCCTTGGTGGATCTCGTAGCCGTGACATTCATGGCCGTCGAACTGGAAGGTGACCTGTCGGGTGGTCTTTTCGGGGGTGATGACGGTGCGGATGGGCAGGAGACCGAGGCCGGGGAGGGTGGCAACGGGACCTTCGATGCCGTCGGGGTCGTCTACGGAGAGACCCATCATCTGGTAGCCACCGCAGATGCCGACGACGGTCTTGCCGTCGCGATGGGCGCGCAGGATGGCCTGGGCACAGCCATTGCGGCGGAGCTCCAGGAGGTCGTCGAGGGTGGACTTCGTGCCGGGCAGGATGATGATGTCGGCACGCTGGAGGTCTTGGACGTTGTTCGTGTAGAAGAGGTTCACGCGGGGGTCGCGCTCCAGGGTGTCGAAATCGGTGAAGTTTGAGATGTGACGCAGGAGGACGACGGCGACTTGTATTAATTGAGAATTGAGAGTTGAGAATTGAGAATTCTTTCGTGCTAACGCCACACTGTCCTCCTCGTCAATGTGGATGTCCTTGTAGTAGGGCACGACGCCGAGGACGGGGACACCGCAGATGTCCTCCAGCATCTTCTTGCCCTCGTCGAAGAGGCGGAGGTCGCCACGGAACTTGTTGATGATGACGCCTTTTATCAGGGCACGGTCCTCGGGCGTCTGCAGGGCGATGCTGCCATAGACGGAGGCGAAGACACCGCCGCGGTCGATGTCGGCGACGAGGATGACGGCGGCGCCGGCATGGCGTGCCATGGGGAGGTTCACCAAGTCGGTATCTTTCAGATTAAGCTCGCTGATACTCCCCGCGCCTTCCATGACGATGGGGTTGTATTTTAAGGCGAGGCGGTCGAAGGCTGCGCAGACCTCGGCACGGAAGTCATAGTAGCCCACGCTTCCCAGCGTGGGAACAGCTTCGTCATTCTCACGCTCGGAAGCGTGAGCTACTACATCGTCGTCATTCTCACGCTGGGAAGCGTGAGCTACTATGGGAGCGGCGGCGGGCCGACGCCAGAAATCGTAGGCATCGCGGTTGCCGATGGGCTTGCCGTGGAGGACTACTTGGCTTGTGTGGTCGGAGCTGGGCTTGAGTAGGAGCGGGTTCATGTCCGAGTGACAGGGGATGCCGGCGGCTTCGGCCTGCACGGCCTGGGCGCGGCCTATCTCCAAGCCATCGGGGGTGGCGTAGCTGTTCAGGGCCATGTTCTGCGCCTTGAAAGGGGCGGGATGGTAGCCGTCCTGACGGAAGATGCGACAGAAGGCAGCGGCGATGACGCTCTTGCCTACGTCGCTGCCAGTGCCAGCGAACATGATGGGACGGAGTTTCTTATTCATCATTTATCATTTGTCATTTAGGGCGAAGCCCGCATAGAGGTGTGTATAAGATGCCAAGACGTTCTTGTACTTGATGACAGGCGTGGGAACAGGATGACCGAGGGCGTCGTAGACCTGGGCGACGGAGGGCGGCACGGGGCCGAGGAAATGCGTATAGTGGAACTCGTGACCGCGGTATTCGCGACCATCGAGCGTGAAGCGACGGTAGCCAAGGGATAGTCGGCGGTCTTCGCGTCGCGCCGATATGTCGTATGGCAGCACCCCGCACATGGGGCATAGTAGGTCACGCTTCCCAGCGTGACAGTCCGCGACCTCGCCAACGCTATTCCCACGCTGGGAAGCGTGGGCTACTACATCGGTGCTCCCACGCTGGGAAGCGTGGGCTACTACGGAACCGTGGGCTACTACGTCGGTGATGATGCTGCGGCAGAGGTACATCATGCCGCCGCACTCGGCCACGATGCGGCCGCCGCGCTCGGCGTAGGCACGGATGGCCTCGCGGCAGGCGGCGTTGTCTGCGAGCGCCTCCAAGTGCTTCTCTGGGTAGCCGCCGGGAAGGTAGAGCAAGTCGATGCCCTTGAAGTCGGGAACGTCGGTCTCAGGGTCGAAATACCTGACAGACGCGAAACAATCAATAGCTTCTTGGTAGACAAAAGAGAAGCTTTCGGCATTCCGAGCCATGAGGACTGAACATTCCCACCGTGGGAACGTTTTGTTCCCACCGTGGGAATGATTTGTTCCCACGGTGGGAATGATTTGTTCCCACCGTGGGAACAAATTTACATGTTCGTCCAGGAGGCGGATCAGCTCCGTGGTTTCTGGCTTATCGGAGAAATCAAGCCCCAGATAGCGTGACCCCTGTTCAAGGGCCGGGCTTTTGGGCAGATAGCCGAGGCATGGAACCTGCAGGTCGTCGCACACTTGTTGGAGCATACCGAAATGCTTGGGCGAGCCTACCTTGTTGAATATCACGCCTGCAAAGTGCACATCTGTACGGAACTTGAGGAAGCCAGAGAGCAGCGCAGCCATGGAGTAGGCTGCGCTCTTTGCGTCGACCACGAGGACGATGGGCAGTCCGAGTACCCGAGCAATCTCGTAGCTGGAACCTCGCTCGCGGTCGTAGCCATCGAAGAGGCCCATCATGCCCTCCACGATGCAGACATCGGCATCGGCGCCATATCTGAAGAACAACTCCCGCACATGCTCCGGCGTGGCCATGAAGGTGTCGAGGTTGATGCTGGGGCGCCCGCATACCGCTTCGTGGAACTTTGTGTCGATATAGTCAGGTCCGCACTTGAACGGCTGAACCGTGTAGCCCTTCTGCGTGAAGAGTGCCATCAGGCCTCGGGCGATAGTCGTCTTGCCAGAACCGCTCATGGGGGCAGCGATGAGAAATGCTGTTTTCATGGTGCAAAGGTACAAAAATTCTTTAAATTGTTTGCCATTTCCGATAATTATTCTTACCTTTGCATCCGAAAATGGCAATCGGGTGGCTGACGCCGCCTTGATGCAAGGGAATCCGGTGAGAGTCCGGGACTGTACCTGCAGCTGTAATCCCCCTTAGAAGGGTCTGCTTGTATAACGCCACTGACAACTGATTTGAGAGTTGAGAATTGAGATTTGAGATTGATGATTACCTTTGAGGGGTAGCAATTTTTTCACTTTTCACTCTTCACTTTTCACTTCAGAGCGTCGGGAAGGTAAAGCAGACTGGGGAAAGTCAGAAGACCTGCCATAATATATAAAATGTACGCGCGTACAGGAATATGCGTCGCGTAAAATAGAGACAGATGAAAAAGACACTGAGTCTTGGACTGGCTTTGGTATGGCCTGTCCTGTTGGCGGGAGCTTTCGGGCAGACACGTGGCGGCGGACAAACAAGAGACGCCGTTCCCACGCTGTCTGACTCACTGCAGGAGGTGGTGGTGACGGGTACCGGCACGCAGCACCTGCTGAAGGACGCGCCCGTGCAGACGGAGGTCATCACCGCGAAGATGCTGAAGAACTACGGCGGGCGCTCGATAGAGGACATCCTCTCAGGGCTGACGTCATCGTTTGCTTTCAATGAGGATGACATGGGCAGTCAGATGCAGCTCAACGGTCTGGGCAACGACTATATCCTCATCCTCATCGATGGCAAGCGCATACACGGCGACGTGGGTGGGCAGAACGACCTTTCGCTCATCGACCCGCAGAACATCGAGAAGATTGAGATAGTGAAGGGGGCCGCGTCGGCCCTCTACGGCAGCGATGCCATCGCCGGCGTCATCAACATCATCACCAAGAAGCACAACGAGGGACTGCTCATAGAGAACAGCACCCGCGGCGGCAGCTACGGCGACCTGCGCCAGCACAACGGACTGGGGCTGGCCATCGGCAGGGTGAAGAGCTACACCAACTTCCACCTGCAACACAGCGACGGCTGGCAGAACACTGCCACCGAAGACCCGCACCAGACGGAACGGCTGATAGAGGACTCGCGCAACATGACCGTGAACCGCTACACCAACTGGCAGGTGTCGGAACGCCTGACCTACGAGCCATTTAAGGGCCTCGAGCTCTATGCCGACGGCAGCACCTACTGGAAGCGCATCTACCGTCCCAGCGGCAAGTATGCCGCCGTAGATGTGAAAACCTACGACTTGGAGTATCGCAACCAGAGCCTCGCCGCCGGTGCCAAGTGGAACCACGGGCTGACCCGCGAGAAGACCGATGCCATCACCCTCGACGTGAACTGGGACCGTCACGCGTACTATTATTATTATACGGCCATCACCCTCACCGACGGCTACGACCCCAAGGGCAACTTTACGCCCTACTACCCCTACTTCCCCGACGACGAGGAGCTGCAGAGCGACCAGCGCCGCACGATGGCCCATCTGAAGGGCATCTTCTCCCTGCCCGGCAACCACCGTCTGAGCGGAGGCCTGGAGTGGCGATATGACTATCTGAAAGCCCCGATGCGCGTAGCCGACGGCAAGGCCACCGACCATACCGAGGCCCTCTATCTGCAGGACGAGTGGCGCTGTCCGCTAAACGCCACCACCGCCGTCTCTCTTACCCCCGGTCTGCGCCTGAATCATAACGGACAGTTCGGCTATCGCTTCACGCCGAAGGTATCGGCCATGCTCACCCTCGGCGAGAACATCCGTCTGCGCGCCACCTGGAGTCAGGGCTTCAAGACACCCACGCCGAAGGAGCAGCACTACCGCTACGTGCGCTATATGAACGCCACCTATCTCTATCTGGGCAACGAATACCTGAAGCCGCAGACCTCGAACTACTATGCCCTGAGCGGTGAGTGGAACTGGCAGGGGCTGAACGTCACCGTGACGGGCTACCTGAACAAGCTCGACAACATGATTGCCCTCGTCACCATCCCCAACACCCAGGCTCCGGCGGAGTACATTGTGAAATACGACCCGGTGAAGACCCGCCAGTACCAGAACATGGAGGAAGCAGAGACGAAGGGCATCGACCTGAGCCTACGCTACCGTCTCGGTCGTGAGTGGATGTTCGGCGGCAGCTACAGTTATCTCGACACCGACGCGAAGAAATACGACACGACGCACGAGCGCCTCGTCGATGTCGTCATCGACGGCACCGCCCATCACAAGGGTAGCTGGTTCGCCACATGGAACCATGCTTTCTCGCCGAAGTACACCATGGGCGTGGGTCTCTACGGACGTATGTCGAGCACCCGCTATTACCAGATAAACGGCAACGGCAAGGGCTATCAGACGTGGCGTCTCTCCACCAGCCATGAGTTTCCCGTTGCCAGGAAATGGCTGTTCGGTCTTGAGGCCGGCATCGACAACATCTTCAACTACTGCGACCGCACCTACCACGGCCTGCACCTGGGCACCACCACACCGGGCCGCACCGTCTATGGCAAGCTCACCGTGCGCTTCGCACAAGGCAAGAAACTGAAAATAACAAACAATATGTCTAATTCTAAATCAAACAACAATGAAGAAGATTAAGTATTTTGTGCTGGCATTTGCTGCCACATTCCTCGCTGCCGGATTCACCGGCTGTAAGGACGACGACGAGAAAATCGTCGAGAAAGTCGTTACCAAGACTGACACCGTAACCATCGTCAAGACCGACACCATCGACGACCAGACCAACTGGGCTCGCTACCAGAAGCTCGTCACCGCCGATGTGAAGGCCAACAAGAAGCACGACAAGGTCATCCTGCTCGTGGCCTTCGGCTCCACCTGGGAGCAGGCTTTCAATGCCTTCGACGCCACCGTCGCCGCCTACAAGGCAGAGTTCCCCAAGTACGACGTATTCCTGAGCTACTCCTCGGCCATCTGTATCAACCGTGCCGCCGCTGGCGAGAACGGCGTGACGCGCAACTACTACGCTCCTCCCTTCTGGCTCAACGCCTTCGCCGACTCCGGCGTGAAGTACGACGAGATCGTGGTGCAGTCGCTGCAGGTCATCCCCGGCGAGGAGTACACCCGCGTCATCAACTACATCAAGGACTTCGCCAACAACTCTAACGGCGATCTCGACGATGAGTATCTGGCCAACGTCTCCATCAAGCTCGGTGTGCCCCTGCTGCAGGATGCCGAAGTCGATGTGCCCCTCGTGGCTCAGATTCTCAACGCCAGCTATTCTGACAAAGCTGCCCAGGGCGTCGTCGCCTTCATGGGCCACGGCAACCCCGACAGCTACGACACCTACAAGGCCAACGTCCGCTACACCCAGTTGGAAGAGGCCCTGCAGACCATCAACAAGAACTACTTCGTGGGCACCGTCGACATGATGGACAACTTCAAGACCAACGTCTATGAGCGCATGCAGGCTGCCGGCATCAAGAGCGGCAAGGTGTTCCTGCACCCGCTGATGGCCATCGATGGCGACCACGGCCATAACGACATGGGCGGCGATGATGACGACAACTGGGACGGCACCAAGTTCACTCCCAATGAGGAGGGCGAGGTGGAGGACACCTCGTGGAAGATGTACTTCCGTCACCTCGGCTACGACTGCCCCGAGGAGAACGTCATTCACCTTGGCCTGCTCGAGCTGCAGAATGTCCGCGGTGTGTGGATGAAGCATACGCAGGAAGCCATCGACGGCGAGCCTCTCGATTACTACCACTCGAAGAACCCCGAGTAGTAAACTCTCTTTATATTTGTTTTGACATACGTGTATTATTATTAATGCGGAGGGTCTTGTCGTGATGACAAGACCTCCTCTGTTTACCACTCACCACCCAAATAGTAAATAGTCAAATGCCAACAAAGGCTACACTCATACTCGTTCTGGCTGCAACAACCCTGCCGACGGAAGCGCAAATCCACAAGATGGAACGCCGCGACACGGTGGCCCATTCCTACAACCTGAACCCCGTTGTCGTCACCGGCTCCGGCCATCACCAGCGGCTCAAGTCCACGGCTACCCCTGTACACGTCCTCTCATCACAGGAGATCAAGGAGCAGGGCATCACCACCTTCGACGCCGCGCTGACACGCATGATGCCCCAAGTCTCGATGGCTCCCAATTCAATGGGTTCGCAACTGCGCCTCAATGGACTGGGCAATAAATACATCCTCATCCTGATAAATGGCCAGAAACTCTCTGGAGACATTTCAAACAACATCGACCTGAACCGTATCAACATGGCGCGAGTGAAGCGCATAGAGGTGCTCGACGGTGCCGCTTCGTCGCTCTATGGCAGCGATGCCATCGCCGGTGTCATCAACATCATCACCGACCAGCCCACACAGCAGCTTGTCAGCGTTACCAGCGACACCAGCGTCTCCGGAAAGGGTGTGCTCACCGAGAATGCCACCCTAGATATTTACAAGAACGGCTTTGGAAGCTACACCTCGTTCAGTCACGACCAAGCCAACAGCTACCGCAACAACGATTTAGAGTATGAAAAAGGCTCCGACACCGAGACCCAGCAGAGCATCGCACCCCTCTTTACTGGCTATCGCGCCAACCTGGTCGGCCAGAAGTTCACCTATAGTCCCGACGAGCACCTTGCCCTCAACGCCGGTCTCGACTATTCTTACAAGATTACTGACCGTCCAGACACTCGGCCCGACATCACTGGCGGGAACGACTACGAGATGCGTTACAAGGGCCTGCGCTGGAATATTGGCGGCATCTATAAGTTTACGGCCAAGAACTCCCTCCAAGCCGACTTCACCGTAGACCGTTTCCGCTACGGCAAGGAGTACGAAATGGAGACAAAGACCAATGCCATCGGCGACTACGTGCAGTCTAAAAAGCAGCGAACTATGGAGGGCAGTCTGAAAGCTATCTTCGACCTTCCCTCCCTTTGGGGGGATAAGCGTGGTGCTTCTACCACCATCTTCGGTGCCAACTGGCGTAAGGACCTCCTTACCGCCACCTCGGGCAACATCGACCAGAGCGTCTACGTTCTCGCTGGCTATGCCCAGCACGAACAGCGTTTTAACGTTGGCACCGGCTCCGTTACAGCAACCCTCGGCGCTCGCTACAACTACCACGAGACCTTCGGCTCCCACTTCACCCCCAAGGCCACCCTCATGTACTCCCTCGGCCCCGTCAATCTCCGTGCCACCTACTCCGCCGGCTTCCGCGCCCCTGGTCTCGACGAACTCTACTACCACTACTTCTCCGTGAACCGCGGCAAGGCTCAGGTCAGCTTCGGCAACCGCGACCTCTCGCCCGAGAAGAGCCACTACGTCTCCCTCAACGCCGAGTACCGCACCAACGTCCTTGCCATCAGCCTCACCGGCTACCTCAATCGCATCAATGACATGGTGGTGAAGCAGAACATCCCCGTTGATGATCCCACCCGCCGAATGCTCATGACCGAGTTCCCCGAGATGACGCAGGATCAGGCCGACAAGATGGTGTCCTACGCCCGCTATCAGAACAGCGACAAAGGCAATGTAAAGGGTGTGCAGCTAAATGTATCTGCCAATATCATGCGAGGATTTAACCTCTCAGCCAATTACGCCTATACATACGCTCAAACCAAGAGTGACGAAGAGTGGGCTCCCATCGACCGCAGCATCCGCCACGCCGCCACCATAGCCGCCAATTACCATCACTCCTGGGGCAAAACCTACTCCCTTAACGTCAACCTCAACGCCCGCCTTCAGTCCAAAACCTACTACACTGCCCCCTACGAGGATGCCCCCGGCTTTGGCCTCTGGAATCTTCATACCACCCACACTTTCAATCTTCAATCTTCAATCTTCAATCTTATTGAGCCAAGCTTCGGTATCGACAATATCTTCGACCGTGTTGACCGTCGCATAGACTCATCCTACCGTAAATATGCGCTCTATTCTCCCGGTCGTATGTTTAAAGTGGGGATGAAAGTGAAATTCTAATTCTGAATGTACTCACTCACAGGGGTAGTTGGGCGAGGGCGTGCGTAGCTGGTGCATGAGGCTATCCATTTGCTGGAGTAGGGCAGGATAGTCATTGGCTAGGTTGTGCTGCTCCAGGGGGTCTTCCTTGATGCGATAAAGCTCTAGGGGAGCACCTTTCTTCACGCTGACGGCCTTCCAACCGTTCCAGCGCAGGGCGCGCTGCTTGCCAGGGAATTCCCAGTAGAGGGGGCGGCTGTCGGTATCGATGTCGTGGCCGTAGAAGAGGGGCGAGATGTCCATGCCGTCGGTCTTAGGAATTGAGAATTGAGAATTGAGAGTTGAGAGTTGAGAATTGAGAGTTCTTGCTTGGGCAAGCGTCCCGTTGGGCCGAGCGGAGAATTGGGCGATGGCGGCCAGCGTTGGCATGAAGTCGGGGAAGTAGACGAGATTGTCTATTTGTCGTGCCGGAACGCGTCCAGGCTGGTTGACGATAAGTGGCACGCGGATACCTCCCTCGTAGAGTTGGCCCTTGCGGCCTTTCAGTCCGGCTCCGCAGTTCAGTTCAGCGAGTGGAGCCATGACGGCGGCACCGTTGTCGCTAGCAAAGATGACTAGCGTCTTTTCACGCAAGCCCAGGGCATCGAGGGTGGCCAGTAGACGGCCAATGTTGTAGTCCATGTGAGTGACGAGTGCTGCGTAGCGCTTGGTGTTCGCGCTCCAGTCGCCATGCTCGTCGTACCATGACGTGTCATCGATGTTATAAGGCTCGTGGGGAGCGTCATAACCTAAGAAGAGGAAGAAAGGCCGCTCCTTGTTGCGGTGGATGAAGGCGATGGCGTCATCGGTAGAAATTTCCGTGTTGTGGCGCACGTGGGCATCGTTTTCGTTCTCAGTGATGTTGATGAGCGAGTCGCCGTGCAGACGGTAGTAGGGGTAGTAGTAGGGCGCATTGCTGTGTACGGTCGAGATAGTCCATCCGTAGAACTCGTGGAAGCCTCGGTGGTTGGGTGCTGCCTGTGGGTCGTAGCCGTCGAGGTGCCATTTGTTCACCAGACAGGTGCGATAGCCGGCGGCACTGAGAACGGTGGCCAGTGTAGTGTCCTCGGGCAGGAGATTGGCGCGGCGCACGATGGTGGTGTCGCCCTTGGGGTTGATTTTCAGTCCTGTGAGACCACCAGCGTAGCACTGGTTGTCGCGTATGCGGGTGTTGCCGCTGTTTCTACCAGTCATCAGTGCACAACGACTGGGCGAGCTGATGCCACTTCCGGCGTATGCCTGGGTGAACGAGGTTCCAGTGCGTGCCAGCCGGTCGATGTTGGGTGTCTGGATGTACTTGTTTCCGTAGCAAGCCAGGTCTCCGTAGCCCATGTCGTCGGCCAGGATGAACACGATGTTGGGTCGTTCAGGAGTGACAACGGCTGCCGACGTGTTTTCGTCGTTGGCAGCCGTTGCCTGATGGACGGGAAGGATGGTCCCGGCCATGAAGAGGATGTGTTTGGTTGCAACATAGTCGCAATATACGTAACGCTTTAGTGTCATTGCTGAGCCATGATGTCGATGATCAGATAATGCTTGGGTACTACATGCCGCTCTTATTTGTTGGGGACAAAAGTACAAAGAAATACGAAAACGGCCAAATATTCTTCCTTAAAATTCAGCTAAAAAGGAAAGAATTATCCGAAATCCGCTGATTTTTCATTTTCCCCTTGTGCCAAGTCAGCAGCGACAGTGGTACTAGAATCTTATACCATCACATCTTCTGGATACCAAATTCTGACCACATCATGATGTGTGGACGGCTCTTTCAAGAACAGACCATAATGGATTTCGTGGTCCTTGGCAAATGCCAAACCTTTAGCGATGTTTTGGAGTCGGTACAGTTCTTCCTGGGCATCGATATGCTCCTGCCACTTACATTCACCCAAGAACAAGTGTCTGCCGTCGAACGACTCTGCCACGACATCCAATTCTGCGGGTAAATGCAGCTGCCTTTCCTCGTCATAATAACAGCCCCACCAACGAGAAGCCATCTGGAACATGATGCCGTCTGTTCCGTATGTGCTGATATGGTTTCTGCATAACACCTCCCAAACCGAACTGACATATTCGTTCTCGCCTTTTTTGAAAACGCTCAGAACGGCCTGGCTGTTGCCCAG
The DNA here is from genome assembly GCA_017475265.1 of Prevotella sp. Classification (GTDB taxonomy): domain Bacteria; phylum Bacteroidota; class Bacteroidia; order Bacteroidales; family Bacteroidaceae; genus Prevotella. Next base: position 95,964 of record JAFVFY010000069.1, read on the forward strand.
TTCTATCAACGAACGATAGGGAAGGACATAGCGATAGTGAAAACGCAACAAAGGATCGACGATGCGGTTTACGCAGTATCAGTCTTCCAACCAAATCTTTTAAATATTATTATAATTATAATCTTACTTTATAATAATCCTACTTTATAACTTGGATTATTCATACTCTTTTCAACAACGGATTTTACGGATTACACGGATTATACAGATTATAATGGATTTCACGGATTCCTTTCATATTCGATGAGGAGATATAAATAATCCGTGAAAATCCGTGAAATCAGTTTTAATCCGTTGTTTTTCCATATTGCCGTGAATAATGTAGGATAATAATTGCTATTCAAAACCATAGTTTTTGCTGAACTCGTTCTGATAGCGGTTACTTGAATAGGTCATCTATCACCACGTTAGACTGACGATGCTGGAATGTTCGCCTTTCGCGATTCCCATTGTAGTCACCAAGACAAGACTGTTGACCCTACCGGTCGAATAATTGTTCCATTGTTACTGTGGCGTGAATGGCATCGGAGCAAGTGATAGCGTGCGAAAGTTGCATTTTTTTCCAACTTTCGCACGCTATCGCCACATCTCCCACTATCAGACTGTTTCGTCGAGGCGGTTACCCCAGAGGAATTCTTTTGTTTCGCGTGCCGCCACGCCGTTGAGCAGCAACAGGGCCACGAGGTTGGGAATGGCCATTAGTGCGTTCATGCAGTCGGCGATGTTCCAGATGACATCGAGGTTGATGATGCTGCCGAAGAAGAGGGCAACGATGTAGAGGATGCGGTAGAAACGCGAATGGTATACCTCCTTTACCTCCTCATCTCCTTTACCTCCTTTTACTTCCAGATAGTTCACCGCGCTCTCGCCATAGTAGCTCCATCCCAGGATGGTAGAGAAGGCGAAGGTCAGTATGCCGAAGGTGAGCAGCGGCGCGCCGATATATGGAATCTTCGAGAAGGCCACCTTTGTGAGTGCTCCACCGTCTGTGTAGCTGATGTCGGGGTAGGCCATGATACTGCTCACGAGGACTATGCCCGTCAGGGCGCAGATGATGACGGTGTCCCAGAAGGTTCCGGTGCTGCTTACCAGCGCCTGACGCACAGGGTTGCGTGTCTGGGCCGCAGCTGCCACGATAGGTGCCGAACCCATTCCACTCTCATTGGAGAACAGACCCCGTGCAATGCCAAAACGCATGGCCATCATTACCGTGGCTCCCACAAAGCCGCCGCCCGCCGCCGAGGGATTGAAGGCTGAGACGACGATGAGTTTCACGGCCGGCCACACATAGCTTCCGTTCATCACGAGGATGACTATACAGCCCACAACGTAGAGCACGGCCATGAATGGTACCAGCACGGTGCATACGCGGGCGATGCTCTTCACTCCGCCGAGGATGACCGCTGCGGCCAGCAGGCTCACTGCCAGACCCACCAACCATGTTGGCAGACCGAAGGTCTCGTTGGCCAGCAGGGCGATGCTGTTTGCCTGTACCGTGCAGCCGATGCCGAAGGAGGCCAGGGCCGTGAACACGGCGAAGAGTACTGCCAGCCACTTCATGTTCAGTCCGCGCTCCAGGGCGTACATCGGTCCGCCGTAGGTGTGGCCGTCGCTGCCCTTGACGCGGTATTTCACCGCCAGCAAACCTTCGGCATATTTCGTCGCCATACCGAAGATACCCGTCAGCCAGCACCACAGCACCGCTCCCGGCCCGCCCAGAGCCACCGCCGTTGCCACGCCCACGATGTTGCCCGTGCCGATGGTCGCTGCCAAAGCCGTGGCCAACGCACCGAACTGGCTGACATCGCCTTCGGCTCCAGGGTCTTTCTTCACTGACATGCGTATGCCCGTCAGCAACCGACGTTGTGGTACGCCAAGCCTGAATGTCAGAAACACGTGCGTGCCCAGCAGCAGCACTATCATCGGCCAGCCCCAGAGAAAGGAACTGAGCAGGGTGAAGAAATCATTGATTGCATCCATTTGCGTTCGCGTTTTGCGCGGCAAAGGTAACAATTTTATTTGTAACCACGAAAAAAAAGCGGCAGATTTGGCCGTTACGTATAATTTATGTACCTTTGCCACTCGAAATGACATTACACGTATTCAACCCTGAGCATGACATCGCGTTGGCTTCTGGCTTGGTGAACTTTACGGCTCCCCATGCCGGTCGCCAGTTGCGACACGACCTGGGCTTCCTACCTGCATTGTGGGCAGAGCCGGACGACAGCGTCCTTGTGGAGGATGCTGAGTTGGCCATCACTTCGTTACAACGGCTTGCCGTGGCGGCGAAGAAATACCTGGGTGTGACGGTGGGTAGTGAGGCGGTTTTGCATACGGGGAAGAGGCAGCTGACGGGTGTCAGCGTCGTGGCTCCGTGGGGATGGGATGCAGCCCTGCGTGGCCGACTGAGGAGGATGGGCATTGATGACGAGCTGCTACCTTCCGATGAACAGCTGAGCCAGATTCGTGAGCTGTCACACCGGCGTGTGGCAGCAAGGTTGCTGGGGAATCTGATGCAAATGAAGGAGTTAAAGGAGTTAAAGAAGGCTACTGAGTGTCGCTCCATCAGCGAGGTGGAGGAAGTCTTGGCACGCTATCCACGCGCTGTGATGAAAGCACCGTGGTCGTCGAGCGGACGGGGACTGCGGTTTGTTGGTTCCCAGAATGTCAGCGGCGATGGACAATCCCTGCTAACGCCTGCCTTGGAAGGATGGGTGCGGGGCGTGCTGGAGCGACAGGGTAGTGTGATGGTTGAGCCTTATTATAATAAGGTAAAGGACTTCGGAATGGAGTTTGAGGCTTGCGCCGATGGCAGCATCAAGTATTGTGGCCTGTCGCTCTTCCATACCGCCAACGGGGCGTACACGGGAAATATCGTGGCCACGGAACAGTGGAAGCGAGAGGCGATGAGTAGATTCCTGAGACCTGACGTCCTTGATGAGGTGAGGGAAAACATCTGCCACCATCTTGCAGACATACTGCAAGGCCAATACCAAGGGCCACTGGGCGTGGACATGATGGTGGTAAACAATAAACAATATACAATAACCAATAAACAATATACAATAACCAATAAACAATATACAATAACCAATAAACAATATACAATAAACAATAAACAAGAAGGGTTCCTACTGCACCCCTGCGTGGAGATTAACCTGCGGCGCACCATGGGACATGTTGCTCTGGCACTCTCGCCCGAGGACGATGACCTTGTGGGCGTGATGCGCATAACGTATGCCAACGGGTGCTACAGGCTAAGCCTGGGTGGAGAGCTTAGTTTACATTATTCAGGGCAATATGGTAAAACAACGGATTAAAACTGATTTCACGGATTTTCACGGATTTTTTTATTATCTCCCCATCGAATCTGGAAGTAATCTGTGAAATCAATTATAATCTGTATAATCCGTAAAATCCGTTGTTGAAAAGAAAATGAATAATCCAAGTTAGAGTTGAGAGTTCCTAAATCATGAGAACGAAGATTATATGCCTGTTTCTTCTCCTGACCATCGTTATTCATGGTCAGGGTCGGGGGGATTGCAAATCTCCTCAAACAGTGCACATCCTTGCCGTGAACGACATGCATGCCGCTTTGGAGAACATGCCACGGCTGGCGGCCATTGCCGACAGTCTTCGTGAGCTGTACCCCTCGCTGCTAGTCCTTTCGGCGGGCGACAACCGTACAGGCAACCCGTTCAACGATATGTACAAGCCCTCGGGCTACCCCATGGTGGCGTTGATGAACCAGATTGGGTTCAACGCCTCTGTAGTGGGAAACCATGATTTCGACATGAAGTCGCTGCCGAGAACCATTGGAGAGAGCAACTTCCGCTATCTTTGCGCCAACGTGGGTAGCGGAGAGGCACGGACGGACACCATGCCTCCCCTGCGTGTCCTTCCTTACCAGGTGTTCGACGTGGAGGGCGTGCGTGTGGGCATCATCGGCATCATAGAGGTGAACCCTCAGAAAGGCCATCCCGACACCCACCCCGACAACATCACAGGCTTGACTTTCGACGCCCCCTTGGAGACGGTGAAGCGCTATGAGTGGCTGAGTCACCAGTGTGACGCCACCATCCTTCTCTCCCACGACGGCTACCGTAACGACACGTTGACGGCGCACGCCTGTCCCTGGCTAGACCTCATCATCGGCGGGCACACACACAAGCAACTGACCGGTGACGGACGCATCAACGGAACTCTGATAACCCAGAACTCGAACAAGCTTAGGCGGGCGACGCACATAACGCTCACTGTGGACAGCGGACGCGTCTGCGACTCGAAGGCAGAGTATATCGACGTGAGGAAGTTCAAGCGTGAGAATGCTCTTGTGGCTGCTATGGTGCAGTTCTTCAGCGACAACCCTGATTTCCAGCGTGTGCTGGCACAGGCATCAACGCCCTTTGAAGACATCTATGAAATGGGGTGCATGGTGTGCGATGCCATCATGCATGGCACGGGGGCTGAAATGGCGCTGCAAAACTATCGTGGAGTAAGAAAGGATTTTTTGCCCGTCGGCGATATCACCGTGAAAGACGTGCTCACCATCGACCCCTTCGGCAATGCTGCCTACGTGCTCACGCTGACTGGCGAGGAGTTGTTCCAGCTGGTGAAGCAATACAGCCGCATGGAGGTGGCGCACTTCCCTCATCTGGGTGGACTACGTGCCGTGGTCAAGTTGGACAAGAACGACCCTCAGAAGATTACCAGCTTCGACCTGCGTACTGCCGACGGCAAGCGCCTGAACAAAAAACACATTTATCACGTGGCGACAAATGCCTACGTGGCAGCGGCATGCAGGCACTACAGTATTACCAACATAGAGCGTCTCAACCGGGAGACCGCCGACATGATTATGAAGTTCCTGGAAGGGCAGGGCACCGTGAGCTATCAGGGGGTGAAACGTATTGAGTTCCGATAAGTTTTTCAACAACGGATTTTACGGATTACACGGATTAAACAGATTATAATGGATTTCACGGATTTCTTTCGGATTTGATGGTGAGATAATAAATAATCCGTGAAAATCCGTGAAATCAGTTTTAATCCGTTGTTTTTCTATAAATGTAGGCTAAGATTGTGTAACTTGAATCTCGCAGTTAGCGGGCTGGCGCACGTTCTCGTCGATGGTAATGGAGCCGATACTGTCGGCAATGATATGCCCGCTAGTGGGATTCTTGATGTTTTCTATATGTCCGCGAATGTCGGCATGCACGTCGCTGTACTCGAAGACCCGGTCACAGGCCTTGTCGAAGGTGCAGTTCTCCAACACCACGTGGTCGGCATAGCAGAGCAGTTGCTCGCCCGCAAGGTGACAGTTCACCAGCCTTACGTTCTTTGAGTGCCATGCCAGGTACTCACCGTCGAGGATGCTGTTGCAGATGGTCACGTTCTCGCACTCCCAGAAGGAGTCTTTCGTCACGATGTGCGCCTGGTTGATTTCCACATTCTTACAATACTGGAACACGTACTTGGAGTCGCTCTTCAGGTGGTCGATGCGTACGTTCTCGCAGAACATGAAGGGATAGGTGCCGTCGTGCAGCTCCAGGTTCGTGGCCTTGATGTCCTTGCAGCGCCAGAAGGTCTCGTCGGCATCGTTGATGATCACGTTCTCCAGCTTCAGGTGTTCCATCTCGCGGAACATCTTCGGAGCGTCTATGCGTGTGTCGCGCATCACGAGGTGGTCGGAATACCAGAGGGCCGACCGTGCCCCTGCATCGAACTGACAGCGCTCCACAAGGAAACCGTGGACATGCCACAGCGGGTACTTCCCCCAGAAGTGACAGTCCACGACGTCAATGTCGGAACATTCCTTGATGGCACTCTCCCCCTCGCCAATGGTCACATGCTCCAGCCGCAGGTGGTGGCTCTCGAAGAGCGGACGCTCTCCCTCAAAATGCTGGTTCCTGATAATCTGCATATTTTCTCTGTTGTCGGGCAAAGGTACGCATTTTCCATCAAACAGCCAAATTTTTACCTTATTATTTGGTGGAATCGGAAATAGTGACTACCTTTGCGCGAAATTTTTGACAAATCAAACAATAATCAACATGAAAAGATTCTTTCTCGCCTCCGTCGGCTTGCTCTTTGCGCTGATGGACACGGTGGCCCAGGAGTTGCCACCCATTCCCGTTGACCCCGAGGTACGTATCGGAAAACTTGACAACGGACTCACCTATTACATTCGTCACAACGAGTTTCCTGAGAAGGTGGCCAACTTCTACATCGCCCAGCGCGTAGGCTCCATTCAGGAGGAGGACTCCCAGCGCGGTCTGGCTCACTTCCTGGAGCACATGGCCTTCAACGGCTCTGAGCACTTCAAGGGCAACGGCATCATCGACTTCACCCGCACCCTCGGCGTGGAGTTCGGAAGCAACCTCAATGCCTACACCAGCATTGACCAGACCGTCTATCGTGTCTGCGACGTTCCCACGACTCGTCAGAGTGCCCTCGACTCCTGTCTGCTCATCATCAAGGACTGGTCTAACGGCCTGTTGCTCGAAGAAGAGGAGATAGTGAAGGAGCGCGACGTGGTGCACAACGAGTGGCGCATGGGCGAAGGCCCCAGCCAGCGCATGATTACCCGCGACCTGCCACGCATGTACCCTGGCTCGAAGTACGGCGAGCGTATGCCCATCGGTCTGATGTCGGTCATTGACAGCTTCCGTCCTGAGACCCTGCGTGCCTACTACCACAAGTGGTACCGCCCTGACAACCAGGCCGTCATCGTCGTTGGCGACATCGACGTAGACCACACCGAGGCAAAGATTAAGGAGCTGTTCGGCGGCATTGTGGTGCCCGCCAATGCTGCCCAGGTGGTGCGCGAAGAGGTGCCCGATAACGAGGAGGCCATCTACATCTTCGACAAGGACAAGGAGATGCCCATGAACCAGATTATCATGTTCATGAAGCACGACACCACCACGCCCGAGGAGAAAGGTTCGATGGCTTATCTCATCGAGGTCTACCTGAAGAGCGTCATTGGCGAGATGTTCAACGCCCGTCTGCAGGAGATGACCCAGGAGGAGAGCTGCCCCTTCCTCCAGGCGATGGCCGACGACGACAACTATCTGCTGGCCCGCACGAAGGATGCCTTCCAGATGATAGGCATACCCAAGGAGGGCAAGGATCTGGAGACCATCACCGCCCTGGTGGTGGAGTGCCGCCGTGCCCTGCAGTTCGGCTTCACCGCTACGGAGTACGACCGTGCCAAGGCTGAGTTCCTCGCCGGCATCGAGAAGTCCTATACCAACCGCGACAAGCGCCGCAACGACGAGTTCGGCGACGAATACCGCGACCACTACCTGAACAACGAGCCTATCCCATCCATCGAGACACTCTATCAGATTATGCAGCAGCTTGTGCCCAACATCCCCGTGGAGGTGGTCAACCAGGTGCTGCCCCAGCTCATCAGCGCCGACGAGAAGAACCTGGTCATCATCGACTGGGCACGTGAGGCCGAGGGTCTGACCTATCCCACCGAGGCCGACATGAAGGCCGCCGTGGAGAAAGCCCGTCAGGAGCAGATAGAGGGCTATGTGGACAACGTCAAGGACGAGCCGCTGATGGCCCAGCTGCCCACCCCTGGCAAGATTACGGGCGAGACAGCTAACGACGTGCTGGGCTACAAGGAGCTGAAGCTCTCTAACGGTGCCACCGTCATCCTGAAGCAGACTGACTTCAAGAACGACGAGGTGCGCCTACAGGCATGGTCCATGGGTGGCGAGAGTCTCTACGATGCCCAGGATTACGCCAACCTGAAAATCTTTGATCAGGTCATCGGCATGAGCGGCATCGGAAACTTCTCTAGCAACGAGCTGCAGAAAGCCCTCGCCGGCAAGAAGTGCAACTCCGACGCCACGATGGGTCAGACACGCCAGTATGTCACTGCTCATTCAACGCCGAAGGATCTCGAGACGATGTTCCAGATGATGTACCTCTACTTCACAGCCATCAACAAGGACGAGAAGCAGTACCAGAACCTGATGACCCTGCTCGAGCAACAGCTGAAGAACAAGAACCTCAACCCGCAGGCCGTCTACAGCGACTCGCTTGCCAACACCCTTTACCAGCACAACCCACGCTTCGCCAATATCCAGGTGGAAGACCTGCCCAACGTGAGCTACGACCGCATCCTGGAGATTGCCCGCGAGCGTTACAAGAACGCCGGACAGTTCACCTTCGTCATCGTCGGCAACTTCGACGAGCAGACCCTGCGGCCCATGATTGAGCAGTACATCGCAGCACTGCCCGCCACAGGCGAGAAGCCTGAGACGTTCCGCGAGATTCGCACCTTCGCCACTGGCTTGGTGACCAATAACTTCACCGTGAAGACCGAGAGTCCCAACGCCATGTCCTACGAGATATGGTCGGCTCCGATGGACTATTCCTTGGAAACCAACGTAAAGCTCGACGCACTGGGACAGGCTCTCTCGCAAATCTACCTCGCCACCATCCGTGAGGAGGAGAGCGCCGCCTACACCTGTGGCTCACAGGGAGCCTTCGACTTGAGCAGTAAGCAACCCCTCGCCCGACTCTTCGCCGTCAGCCAGGGCAATCCTGAGAAGAACGCCCGCGCCGTGGAGCTGCTGCTCGAGGGCATGAACAACTGCGCTGAGAAATTCGATGCCGACGTACTGGACAAGGTGAAGGCCTACATGCTCAAGCAGGCCGACGAGGATGCCAAGAACAACGGCCACTGGGTGAACATCATCACCGCCTGGAAAGACTATGCCATCGACATGCAGACGGACTACAAGAAGACCGTTGAGGCACTCACCGTGGAGTCGATGCAGGAGTTCACCAAACAGCTCCTCGCCGCTGGAAACCGCATCGAGGTCATTATGATGCCGGAGAAGTAAGGACGTTGGAGGCCTTGAGGCGCCTCAGGGCCTCCATCAATTGCTGACGCGGACAGGCGATGTTGATGCGCACGTAGCCCTCGCCAGTCTGAGGACCGTACATCGTGCCGGGGTTAATCCAGACGCGGGCCTCACGGTAGATGTAGTCGCAGAGCTGCTGCACGTTTAGAACTTGGACTTCAGACTTTAGACGATAGACTTTAGACTTTAGACGATAGACTTCAGACTTTAGACGATGGACTTCAGACTTTAGACCATAGACTTTAGACTTTAGACAAAGGGCGGAGACGTCGACCCATACCAGGTAGGTGCCCTCCAGCTCGGTGACGCGGCACTGCGGGAAATGTTCGGCGAAAAACTGACACAGGGCCTGATAGTTGCCCCATAGGTAGTCGTTGAGCTGGTCGAGCCAGTCCTCGCTCGCGTTGTAGGCGGCGACGAGGGCCACGGGGCCGAAAGGGTTGAGGTCGCACACCTCGTTGATATTGATGGCGCGGTTCAGACGGCGGCGCATTGCAGGGTCGGCACAGATGATGTTGGCAGTCATCAGGCCGGCGATGTTGAACGACTTCGAGGGTGAGTTCAGGATGACGCTATTCCTGCGGCACGCCTCGCTCACGGCGGCAAAGGGCTGGAAACGGTGACCGGGCATGATGAGCTCGCAGTGTATCTCGTCGGAGACCACGCGCACACCGTGGCGCATACAGATGTCGTTCATGCGCTGCAACTCCTCAGCCGTCCACACACGTCCTGTGGGGTTATGGGGGTTGCAGAGCAGGAACACCGTGGTCTTCTCATCGGCACAACAGGCCTCGAAGTCCCGCCAATCAACTTCAAAATGTAACGTCCCTTTCACTCCCCCTTCACTCCCTCTCACTCCCCTTTCACTCCCTCTCAACAAAGCACTCTCCAGCACCTCGCATCCATTATTCCTGGTGGAGGAGAAAAAGCAGTTATAGTCGGGCGAGAGAATCAGCACTTTCTCGCCGGGCATGGTCAGGGCCTTGATGGCAACGGACATGGCGGGCACGACGCCCGTGGTGTAGAGAATCTCCTCGCGCCGTATTTCCCACTGATGGCGACGGTGGAACCACGAGATGATGGCCTTGTAATACTCCTCGCCGACGTGGGTATAGCCAAACACGGGATGCTCGGCACGCCGACGTATGGCCTCCTGAATGGCAGGGGCAACGGCAAAGTCCATATCGGCCACCCATAGGGGGATTACATCATTGACCATTGACCATTGACCATTGACCATTTCGGATGGTGCTTCATCCCACTTTACACAACCGCTGCCACGGCGGGGAATCACTTCGTCAAAATCGTATTTCTGCATATTAAGTGATGATGATAAAAAGTCAACCGTACAGTACGAATGGTTTTTATCTGTTTTTATTGTTTTTATCTGTTTTCCTAAAACATCGTTTCCAATTGCAAACTTTATTTAGTGTTGGTTCCTTATCGTTGCAAAAGTAATAAGTTTCGCCGAGACCACAAAACTTTTCCCCGTTTTTCTTTGCCAGTTCCCTGAATAATCGTACTTTTGCAGCCAACTGGGAGCGCGGACGTCCTCGTCCGCATCGGTTGAACAACATGGAGACGGACTACAGGTCGATATTGAAGCAATACTGGGGCTACGATGACTTCCGAGGCATACAGCGGGAAATCATCGAGTCCATCGGTGCCGGCCACGACACGCTGGGCCTCATGCCTACGGGCGGCGGCAAGAGCATCACCTTCCAGGTGCCCGCCCTGGCCAGCGACGGCATGTGCATCGTCATCACCCCGCTCATCGCCTTGATGAAAGACCAAGTGCAGGGACTGCGCCGCCATGGCATACGGGCGGCGGCCATCCACACGGGCATATCCCACGACGACGTCATCCGAATCTTGGAGAACGCGGTCTTCGGAGCCGTCAAGTTCCTATACATTGCGCCGGAACGTCTGTCTTCAGAGCTGTTCCGCAAGAAGCTGGTGCACATGCCTGTGAAGCTTATCTGCGTGGACGAGGCCCATTGCATCAGCCAGTGGGGCTACGATTTCCGTCCGCCTTACCTCACCATCGCCGACATCCGCCGCGACCTGCCCGGCGTCCCCGTGCTCGCACTCACCGCCACGGCAACGCCGGAAGTGGTGAAGGATATCACTGAAAGGCTGAAGGCCCCCCTCAGTCCCCCCCAAGGGGGAAATTTCCATGTCTTCCGCATGAGCTTCGCCCGTGAGAACCTAAGCTATGTCGTGCGCCACGTTTCCGACAAGCGCGAGCAGCTGCTCCACATCCTTCGCAGCGTCAAAGGCTCGGCCATCGTCTATGCCCGCAGCCGGGAGCGTACCCGTGAGGTGGCCGATGAACTGGTGAAGGAGGGCATCAGCGCCACTTTCTACCACGCCGGACTGGACAACGCCCTGAAAGACGAACGACAGAAACAATGGACCAGCGACCAAGTGCGCGTCATGGTGGCCACCAACGCCTTCGGCATGGGCATCGACAAGCCCGACGTGCGACTGGTCATCCACATCGACTGCCCCGACAGCCTGGAGGCCTACTTCCAGGAGGCCGGACGTGCCGGGCGCGACGGCAAAAGAGCCTACGCCGTGCTGCTCTATAGCAATGCCGATGGCGGAAAGCTGCAGCGGCGCATCAACGACACCTTCCCCGAGAAAGACTACATCCGCGAGGTCTACGACCATCTGGCTTATTTCTACGAGGTGGGCGTAGGCTCTGGGTATAACGCCATGTTCGAGTTCCCCACGGACAAGTTCTGCTACACCTACCACCACTTCCCCATACAGGTGGAGTCGGCCCTGAAAATCCTCGACCGGGCGGGCTACATAGAATACAAGGAGGAAGAGGAGAGCCGTGCCCGCGTGATGTTCCGGCTGGAACGCGACGACCTCTACCGACTGAAGGGCAACACAAAGGACGAGGACTCGGTCATCGTGGCCCTGCTACGCACCTACAGCGGACTGTTCACCAACCTGACGTTCATCGACGAGGCCCTGCTGGCACAGCTCACCAGCCTGAACGTTCCACAAGTGTACATGATCCTGAAATCGCTGGCCCAGAAGCATATCATCCAGTTCATCCCGCAGAAGCGGACACCCTACATCCGCTATGCCCAACGGCGCGAGGACTCTGAGAACCTGATGTTCCCGCCCTCGGTATATGCCGACCTGAAGGAACGCTTCACGGAGCGCATCGCCCGCATGGTGGACTATGCCACCAACGATGCCGTATGCCGCAGCCGACAGCTGCTGGCCTACTTTGGCGAGACCGACAGCCACGACTGCGGACACTGTGACGTCTGTCTGGCCAGCGATAGCAAATCCCCTACAGCAGACGACGACCACCAAGACCCGGAAGTCCTGGTGGCCGAAGCAAAGCGGATGATTATCGAAATGCTCTCTGACGGTAAACCTCATCCCGTGTCAGACCTTCACGCCCTGAACCTGCCCTACGAGCCCATAGAAGAAGCCCTGACCATGCTCATCAGCGAAGAGCAGGTGGAAAATGATGACGGGCTGCTCAGCGTAGACACTACCCTCTCCAAAGGACGCAACTAATTTCCGAAACCAAGGTCTTTTTACGAATTATCACTAATTGACCATGCGCTCGGCCTTTGGACGTTTGCGTAGTGGAGCGGAGCAAGAATTACTCATTAATTAAATTATAGAATAATTTGTGTTGTCACACCGCTCGACCTTTGTTCGTTTGCAAGCAAGAACTCATTATAAAACCAAATTATGGTTTGTGTTCAGAAAACCAGCCGAGGAAGATGAGCAAACCAACCGACGACAAACTGACTATCTGAGACTTTGGTACGCTATTGTTGAAGTAAACGCACGTTTTGAGCGCAGAAAAGATCTACATGTAGAGACCGAAGGAGAGGGAACGGAACTTGACGCCGCCGTCCTTCAGGACGTTGTCACTGGAGTATTTCACGTAGAAGGGAACGCCCATAATCCCAAGGCGGAGCATCCAGTCGATGGTGATGGGACGCTGGCGGATGTCCTTTTCCAGCTTTTCAATTTCGTCGCCAAACAATGTGTACTCAGTCTTGATGCTGCCGTAGACATTGAAGTTCACCACCGGGCCGAAGCCAATCCAGAAGTCATCGTCGAAGTGATGGACATATTCTAGATTAGCCGTAAGCGAGAACACCTTGATGCGCGAGAAATCGGGCGACACCTGCAGAGGATATTTTTCAATGACAACGTTGCCGTCGGGGGCTTTCGTAAAGCGTGTGTCACCTGTCATGCGGTAGTTCTTCCAGTTGAGCCCGAAGCCCAACGACACGGTGTTGTGTTTCCGACGGTCGAAGTGATGATCCCACTGTATCGGGGTGAAAAAGATTTCCCACGACTTGAAGGTTGAGAAGTCCGTGCGTGAGTCAGCCTTGGTGGGGGCGGTGAAGCCGAGGCCGAAGTGGGCGGAAATCGCGTTGCTGAAACCGTTGCCCTTCGCGTCGTCCTTCTTTCCTACTTTTACGCTGGGTATCAGCTCCCATCGGTCGCGTCCGATGTGGGTGGTGCTCACATAGTTGGAGTCTACAAGCCGGATGGTGTTCTGATACGTAAACCTGTCGTCACCCTCCTTGCCCGTGACGACGATATGCTGTAGCGAATCGTTGGTGACGATGGTCACCTTTTTGGGATTGTGAATGACTACGGTGTCATTTTGCGCAGCTATACTGCTAAATGAGAAATGACAAATGATAAATGATAAAAAGATGCGTTTCATAACTATTTAATTCTCAATTTATAATCGCCAGAGGCGACAATTCTAAATTCTAAACTCTTAACTCTAAACTCATTTGAGCAGTTCCTCCAATTCTTCCAGACTCCTGACAGAGCCTTCCATGTAGATGACGGTCACCTCGCGTTCTGATGTGTTACCCCTCCAATGTGCCTGATAGCACAGGAAGCAGTTCTTGTCATCCTGTTTCCTTACCTGTGTCTTGAAGGTGAGGCTGTGCTCTTTGCCGTACATTTTCTTGCTGGTCTTGTCGCTGCCTCTGGCAAAGTGGCCCTTGCCATCGGCCTCCACCATCTGCAACAGCCGTTCCGCCTCCTGTTCCGTGACGGTACAGCGCACACTACGGTAGTACGTCAGCTGATACTTGGCCAGCGTCTTGCCCCGCACACGGGTTTCCACCATCTTTTCCTGTGGGACGATGCGGCCCTCGAACAGGTCGTTGATTTTCAGTCCCGTTTGCGCTAGGCTAAAGGACAAATGACAAATGATAAATGATAAACTTAATAGCAGTCGCTTCATATCTGTTGTCGTTTTTACTCGTTTCCAAACATTGCTTTCAGTTGTTCCTCCACCACGTCGCTGCCGTCGGCAGTCATGGCGGTCATTGTATTCTGCATCTCGTTGAGCACCACGTCACGGTCGGTCACCCGCTGACCGTAGATGTAAGCTACGCACTCGTCCTCATCCCATCGTGTAGAGGAAGTTCCCGTGCCAGCCCGCCAAATCATGCCGCCACCAACAATCAGCACGGCGGCGAAGGCAGCTGCGGCGACTATCCACCAACGGTGATGCGGCTCGAGGTTGCGGGCTGGCACGGGGTCTGCCCCTACACGATTGGTCGGCGCGAGAGTGGCTAGTGCGGCCAAGTCCCTGAACAGCTCTTGGTTGGGGCGCAGGTCTTCAGGTATGTCATCCTGACGATAGAAGTCGTACAGCTCCTGCTCCTCCTCTGGCGTGGTGTCGCCGTCGTAGAATTTATCGGTCAGGGTTCTTATTCTCAGCAAGTTATTCATATCGTTTCTGGTATTGTTGTTTCAATGTCTGTCGTGCGCGGCTCAGTGTCTTGCGGATGGCCACCTCGGTGCTGCCTGTCAGTTCGGCTATCTCCTTCATCTCCATCCCCTCGATATGCCGAAGCCGGAGGATGGTCTGTTGCATCGTGGGCAGTGTGTCTATCATCGTCATCACACGTTCTATACGCTCGTCAGTCTCAGTTTCGTCGGCCTGTTCACATTCTTTTGTCAACACTTGCAATGGCCGTTGCAGCCTCAGTCGGTCTATGCAGAAGTTGCGGACGAGCACCGTAGCCAGCCCATCGATGGGCATGCGGAGCGTATCGACCATCTGCCACAGGCGCAGCAGCACATCCTGCACCGTGTCCTCGGCGTCGTCCTCGGAAATGTATCGCCGTGCCGTCTGTAGCAGTCGTGGCCGCAGCCGTCGCGTTTCTTCCTTGTATTCTTCTTGCGTCATTCAGACCGTCTTTTACCTATAATACGAAAAGGCTGCGATTTTGTGACATCGCAGCCTCACTTTTTTCTTTGTTCTTTATGTTTATTAGGGAACCTATAACGTTCTTTTGAAATATTCGATGGTCTTTACCAAGCCCTCTTCGAGTGGAACGGTCGGTGCCCAGTCGAGTTTTTCCTTAGCCAGAGAGATGTCAGGCCGACGCATCTTCGGGTCATCGGAAGGCAGCGGGCGGAACACAATCTTGCTCTTCGAACCTGTCAAGGCAATTACCTTCTCTGCCAGTTCCAGCATGGTGAACTCGCCGGGATTGCCGATGTTCACCGGTCCCAGGAAGTCATCACTGCTGTTCATCATGCGGAGCATACCTTCTATGAGGTCGGAAACATATTGGAACGAGCGTGTCTGCTGTCCGTCGCCATAGATGGTGATGTCCTCTCCGCGAAGGGCTTGCATGATGAAGTTGGAGACCACACGCCCGTCGTGCTGCGCCATGCGCGGGCCGTAGGTGTTGAAGATGCGGATGACTTTTATGCGTACTCCGTGCAGGCGGTGGTAGTCGAAGAACATGGTCTCGGCGCAACGCTTTCCCTCGTCATAGCACGACCGTATGCCGATGGTGTTCACATTGCCCCAATAGCTCTCCGGCTGTGGATGGACGGAGGGGTCGCCATACACTTCGCTGGTCGAGGTCTGCAGAATCTTACACTTCGTCCTGCGTGCCAGTCCCAGCATGTGATAGGCTCCGAAAACCGATGTCTTGGTGGTCTGTATAGGGTCGTTCTGGTAATAGATGGGCGATGCCGGGCATGCGAGGTTGTAAATCTCGTCGACCTCTGCCCAGTAGGGCTGGCACACATCATGGCGCACAATCTCGAAATTCGGACGCCCTATCAGGTGCCATACGTTCTCTTTCGAGCCAGTATAGAAGTTGTCGAGGCAAATCACGTCGTTGCCCTCATTCACCAGACGTTCGCAAAGGTGGGAGCCGATGAAGCCTGCGCCACCAGTCACTAAAATACGTTTCATCATGTTTTTACAGTTAGTTTAATATATTTAAGGCAAGAAATTGTTTCTGCAAAATCTGTTTGTTTTGTTGCTAATTAAAATGATGGCTGCAAATTTACAACTATTTTTAGTGACTTGCAAGAAACTGAGCAAAAATTTTATCTTATAGTCTCCGTAGGAAGAAACTTCCGATGGCCAAGGCGATGACGAGGAAGGTGACGACGAAGGCCCAGACATTGGTGACACGCGAGGTGGCGGTGATGCTGTATTTGTAGTCGTTGGGAATGGTGCGGTCACCAGAGAGACGGTAGTGGATGACGTTGCCATCGTATTCGCCCGCACCCGTATCCAAGACTTTTCCTGGCATCACGAGGTCGTAATTGGTACTGAAGGACAGCAGTTGCTCGTAGCCCTGACCAAGGCCGAGTGAGTCATTCTCTAAGAGTTGGTTGTAGGCATCGGTGTTGAAACGCTGGCCGAACAGCTTTTCAATGCCTTTCCCATCGCTTTCATTCATAGAGAGTTTAAGGGTTTCGGGGTTCATGGCTAATGAGTCGCACAGCCTGACGAACTCCTCCTTGCCGACGGGCGGGTTCTGAACCTTATCATAATTGTCGGCAATCGTGGTGTAGATTTCGGTGAACCAGTTGGCGTCGGTCCATTGGCTTACTTTTTCCTCAATCTTGTCGAGCATCTCCTTCAGTTCTGCACCGCTGAGATTGCGCGTCAGGTCGGGCTGGCCTGTGAACCAGAAGGCGGCAGTGTCAACACTGAGGAAACGGTCGAGCGGAACAGGAAACACCGACGGGCCGTCGTAGGCAAACGTCTCGGTGAAGGTGTAGTCGGTGTAGAACCACTTGAAGCGTTTCTCCAGCGTGCTGGTGGCCTTGAAGCCTTCCGCCTTTATCAGGTGTGAGCGTTCTACTTTGTATAAATGGGCACTCATCTCCTCCACGTTCTTGTATTCTTTCTTTACGTGCACCATCAGCATATTTCCTAACGGTTCGCTGAGGTTCAGCGACTGCATGCTGTCTAACTGAGCATCCGTCAAGGGCACAGGATAACGCACGGAGTCAACGCCTTGGATTGACCAGCTGCGCTCCCATGTTTTGTCGACGATGCTGTCATAGTCCTCCTCCTGCGGAATGGCCAGACACTGCTGTGTGGATTGGAACGTGTACTCGCGGGTGCAAGTGCCGTCCTCATTGATGACGGTCAACATGCGGGCGTCCTTGTTCTTACACGATGCCATGAAGAGCACCAGCGTCATCATGGCTATAATTCTAATGTTCGTTTTCATAAATCATTCGTTTAATTAGACTGTAAGTTTTCGGTTGTTCCCTCTTCTGCTCCAGATAGCACATATATAGTTCCCGGGGTGTGCTCCCTTCACAGAGGTCGGGCATATATTCCGTTTGTGCGGTTGCAGTTGTCATTTGTGGCGTTTCGGGTGTTTCCTCGTTTACGAATAAGAACAGGCCGATGAGGAAGACGGCAGCCATCGACGTGACTGTACGCAGGGCTATCACCCATGCTGGCGTGCTTTTCGTCACAGGCTTATCGATGCCCTTCACGACGGCGAAACTTTGAAACACCTCGATGTAGGGCTTCAGGTCGTCGGGGATGTAACGCTCAGAGGCATTACCTACTATGCAACGCTCGGAGGCGTTACCCACTATGCAACGCTTGGAAGCGTTGCCTACTGAGAAGTACTCGTAGAGCGTCTGTTCCTCCTCCAATGTCGTTTCCGCATTGAGGAATCGCTCTATCAACTGTCGTATGTTGTTTTCGTTCATCATCCTTTTGCAATGGGGAATCCACCTTAATCCATTAATCTATGGTCGTTTAATCTGTGGTCATTATTCTTGTAAATTGTTCGAGAATACTTCTTCGTGCCCTGCTGAGCGACTGTCTGACGGCAGACTCGCTGGTTCCGATGAGGCTAGCGATGTCGGCCATCGACATGTCCTGCATGTGTCGCAGCCGGAGTACGGTTTGCTGCATTGTTGGCAGGGCATCAACCAGTGCCATCATGCGGTCTATCTGTTCGTTGTTAGTTGTTTCTGTTTCGTCGGCTATGTCATCCTTGCCAATGTCAACCATCACCTGTTTTCGCCTGACCTTGCTCAGACAGAGGTTGCGGACGACTATCCGGGCGAATCCGCGAACATTCCTTATCGGCTCGTCGCGCAGCTGCCACAGGCGCAGCAGGGCATCCTGCACCACGTCCTCAGCTTCCTCGTCGCTGCCCAGAACACCTCTGGCAACGCCTACCAGCATCGGCCGCATGGCCTGCACCTCGTCCTTGAATGTCTCTGTCGTCATGCTTTTTCGTCGTTCTTTTGTCTATATGACGCAAAAGCCTTCGTTTTGTGACATGAAAAAGAGAAAAAAGTTTACTTGAATACGATCATGTCCGCCAATTGCAGGAAGTAGTCGTTCGACCAGATGTCGAGTTCGCGGGGGTCATCAATGAAACCTGTTACATCTTGCTTGACCAACTCAATATCAGAAGTCGAAAGCTTTTCGCGGAGCAAGCGCATAAACTCTTCCTTTTCCACCATCTCGCCGCTGAACTCACGAATCCGCTCTTGGAGGTGCTGGTAGTCCAAAGGTATCTGATGGCGCACATACCACTCAAAGTCATACCAGTCACGACCCTTGATTCTCCGCTGCCAGGCACGATAGACCAACGCGTGCATCTTGCCGGCATAGAGATAAGGCAGCGTAAAGCAGCGTGCCATAAAAGTATATGGTCGTACGAGCATCTTCTGCTCCGTCTCGAAAGCCAAGGGAGGGTCGATGTCCAGTTCTATCTTCACCTTGACGGTCTTCTTGGTCTGGAACTTGGACTTCGTCCGAGCCTGTTCACGCTCGGCAGAGTCTAAGCGAGTTTGACTCTGCTCTCGCTTAATCACAGCCTTGATGTCGTATGCTTCGGTGTTCTCCTTCAGGAACGCCGACTCTACCCGTCCGAATATCTTCTTCTCCTTCTTCACGATATTTACCTCATGGCCAGCCAACTTAAACTCCTCGATGATAGAGGGGAAATAGTCTTCCAAGTGAACGTCAACCCGCTTCTCTACCAGAGAGAAGTCCATATCCTCAGAGAAGCGTGGCAGGTTATGGAAGATGCGCAGACAAGTGCCGCCATAGAAGGCCGCATGCTGGAAAAAGCCGCCTCGGTGGAGTCCTGCCAGGGCTATGCGCTGCATCACCTCTTGTTCTACATTTGGGGTGGCGGTGCCCACTCTCTCGGCACGTTCAGCCACCATTTCGTCATATAAACTCATAGCTTCTTGATAATCTTAATTAGGTTGTTTAATATTTGTTCCTTTCTGCCTGTCTTGGCACAGGCTTCTATAGTGCTGACATCAAAGTCGGCCAATGCATCCACGTCGAAGCGTATGTCTTCTTCCAAGTATTGCTCCAGCCGGACGACAGACTGCGACGGCAGGTAGGAGTCGTAAAGGATAGCATCGCAAAGTGCCTTTTCAGGACTGGCCATCAGGCAATATACGCCATTCTCCTCTACGCTCCTGATACCGATGGAGAAATAGTCGGGCTTCACCTGATAATAGGTGAAACGCCCCAATGAATTCTCAAACATACGGGTGCGCTTGGTGGTGATAGAGGTCATCGTGAACACACGCTCGGGAATGAGGCCATACCACCTCAAAGCCCATTGCAGCGACACGTAAGAGGGGCCGTAAATATGGTTGGCACATAGACGGACGTTGATGGGTTTTCCACTTACCCTTTCATCCACGACATACAATCCGCGTTTTAAACGAATCAGCTGACCGTCCTTTTCCAAGGCATGTATCTTTTTGGAGGGTGCATAAAGGTCATCAAAACATGACACTAATGTACCCGTTTGTATAGGGATGTTTCCCAATTGAAGTAATGGATTTATTCTCATCTTATCAGCAATTTCGGCTGCAAAGTTAACAAAAACTGCACAGAAAAAGAAGGAATTCTTCCTTTTCTGTGCAATATTTTATAGTTTTTTTATTATATAGGCGTTAGAGACCTTCTGCTTGGCTATTGTAATTCTTGTAATAAGCGCAAATCCTGGAGGGAGCATCACTGCGGCCTCCAGAATCACCCAGGGTGTTATTTACTAACTTAAAAAACGGGCTGGCACGGGGGCCTGCCCCTACATTTCTATTGCAGACGGTAGGTGACGGGGATGACGAAATTGCAGCGCACAACGTTACCATTCTGCTTACCAGGCGACCAGCGGGGCATGGCGTTGACCACACGGATGGCCTCGTCGCGCATGGCCTGCACGCCGGCGTTGTGACCCTCGGCATCCTGACGTTCCTTTTCGGGCATCATGGCCGTGACAACCACTGGGCTTGCTCCAGAGCCTTTAGGATTCTCCAAGACCTTGGCGTTCGACAGGCTGCCGTCCTTCTCGATGATGAACTTCACCAGTATACGGCCTTGAACGCCGTTCTCTTCTGCCACTTTGGGGTACTTGATGTTTCGTGCAATGAAGCCCATCAGTTCAGCTTCGCCGCCGGGGAAGCTGGGCATCTGCTCGCAGACATCGAAGATGGGTTCGTCGACTTTAGTGGGCAACGCCTCCGAGCGTTGCAGTGTAGTAGTGGGTAATGCCTCCGAGCGTTGCAGTACCGTTTCTACTACTGTGGCACCATAGCGGCCTTTATCGCCAAAGACTTTCTTGGCGGGGCCAACATCCATCACCGTTACTGAGGCAATGCTTTCGGGCTGCAACTGCCCGAACTCCTCGCGTGAGACCTCCTTGCCGTCAACAACGAACAGGTAACCCTTCCCGCTGCCATACACACCATTGAGATGGAGTATGCGGGCGCGACTGATGCCGCCACCCTCGTTGAGCATCATCTGAGTAAGTTGGCTGTTAGTCAGGCCCGCTGCCTGCTGCCGCTTCACGTAGGAGACAAACTCCGTGTCGTTCATCTTCCCAGTGCTTTTTGTCAGTTCTCCCGTCACGAGGTTGCAGACGAAACGGTCAGGGTCGGTCTCGTTGAGATGGATTTCGCGCAGGGCAGTGACGGGCAGGTCGGGGAGTGAACTTTCATCGAACTGCATGCCATCGAGCTGCATGGTGGTCTTTGAAACTTCGAGTGCAATGGAACGGTCGCCGGGGATGGTCTCCTCCTTGCCGTTGTTGTAGAATTTCACGCTGGGAACATGGCGTATCTGGTAACTATCGCCACGACCGTTGGTGTTCTCATGGAATACGCGCACGGCGAGAGTTTGAGGGGATTTGGAATCCCCGCTCGTAGCGATCTGATAGTCCACGACGGTTCGGGCGGTCATGGCCAACGAGACGAGGACAATGGGCACGATATAAAGGGCTTTGAGCCAAGCGACCCGTTTTGATTTTGGTTTGAGCATCATAATGATTCGTTTTTTCGTTTTGTGGGTGTTGATGCCGTTAGCGAGGGCACAGGCCTGAATGCCCGTCGCTTTCTGCATCAGAAGATGGATGTACTGGCTTTCATCGAAGCCGCGTGAGAGGACGGATGCGTCGGCCTCATACTCGTGGAGAGTACGCAGTTCCTGGCGCAGGAACCACACCACGGGGTTGAACCATTGCAGAGCCGTGAGCACTTCTACGACCACAATGTCGTAGCTATGACGATGGCGCACATGTGCCTCTTCGTGGGCAAAGATAGTGGGCAACGCTTCCAAGCGTTGCAGAGGGTCGTAACGCTCGGAGGCGTTCTTGGATAAGCCAAGCGGCAAAGCCGAGCGACCCACTACTGTGGCACTCCAGTCGGCACGTGACAACACAATAGTGCGCATCCATGAGAACGGAGCAACAGGGGCATCGACTACACAGACCCGTGATCCAGAGGTCAGTGTATGCTGTTCACCATTGCGTATCAGCTGGTGAAGTTTCCAATAGCCATGAGCCACATACAGCAAACGGATGAGGATGCCAGCGAGGAGAATAGCTGCAACAAGCCCCAGCAGCAGACCCTCCCCCAAACCCTCCCTGTGAGGGAGGGGAGTAGTTACATCGTCCGCTGCCATTCCGCTCAGAAGGTATATACTCTCATCCATCACAGGGAGGGGCAGGGAGAGGGTTTTATGTATGGTGACAACACACAGCGGCAACACTGCCGAAAGGACAATACCGCCGAGCAGCACGGCACGGTTCAGTGTATGCGTGGTCTCGCGGGCCAGCAGCAACATATAAAAGAGGTAGAACACGGCTATCAGCGCCGCCACCTTCAGGTCGTAATATATCAAGTCAGTCAGTACCATCAATTCGTGCAATTCGTTTAATTCGTGAAATTCGTGTAATTCGTTGTTGAAAAAGGTATAATTCGTTGTTGAAAAGATTATGTGTTTTTCCTGTTCTGCAGGATGGTCAGTATTTCATCGATGTCCTCCTGCGTCAGCTCGTCCTCTTCGGCAAAGAACGAGACGAGCGACTTCACCGAGCCTCCGAAGAATGTGTCCTTCACGTCGTCCATCACCAGTCGGCGGTAGCGCTCGCGGGTCATCAGCGGCGTGTAGACCATCACCTTGCCCGTCCCGCTCTTCCTTCGCTCCACGTAGCCCTTCTGCTCCATAATCTTCAGGAACGTGGCAATGGTGGTGTAGGCTGGCGGCGGCTCCGGGAACTGTTTCTGAATATCGGCCACGCAGGCGCCCCGCTGCATGTCCCACAGGATGTTCATCACCTGTATCTCGCCTTTGGTCAATGTCTTCATGCGCTTCGCTAAATGATAAATGACAAATAGTAAATGATAGGGCAAAATTACTAAGGATTTAGAAAACTAAAGTCTTAGTAAAACAGAAAAAACACTAAAGAGCCGAATCTTTAACGTTCATTCTTAGTAATCCTTCCAGCATTATTAGTAATTAACGTATTCAGCTTTCACAAGTAGGGCGTTCAATTAAACAAGAAAACCCAATAGTGCAGAATAAGAAAATGTTTAGGTGGTTACACTGAAAAAATGTAAAGAAAAAGTGCAGAAAAAAGTATTCCTTAAAGATGACCATCTAGCGCAAGAAGCTGACCAAACCGACCGTTTTTTGCAGGAATCGTGCTTTACAGTCCTGCACAAATCACTCTCTTTTGTGCAGAAAACGGCTTAAAATTGCATAAACTTAACATTTCTTTACCCCTATTTCGCTTAAAATTGGCGTTTTACGCGGTTGAGAAATACCCCGAAAAAGGGTGTTCGAGGCGTCCGTTGCTGCCTTTTAGCAGCCTACCAGCCAGTCTAATGGTAGTAAGTGGGCGGGTTAGCAGTAGTAAGTGGGCTGGTTTACTAATAGAAAAGCATTGGTTTTGTTCAGCAAAAGCTATGGTTTGGTTCAGCAAAAGCTATGGTTTTTGTTCAGCAAAAGCTATGGTTTGGTTCAGCAAAAGCTATGGTTTTGTTCAACAAGACCGCCCTTTTCGGTGAAAAAAGACAAAAACAAGCCAGTTTTAGGGGGCAAGTAGCCCATATCTGAGCAGTAGCGTGAAAAACGCGGAAACGCCCCCTGTCAAAACTGGCTCATACGCAATCCACCAAGGAACTCATTCAAATAATCGGAATCTCAGAGGGGTCAATGTAAACATTTTTCAGCACGAATCAGTTCCTGACCAACAGGTCGTAACGGATGTGGTCGTCGGAGACAGGGCGACCGACCACTGGCTGAGGGCATGACGATGCGGGGATTGCAGATCCCCTTGAACGGGCAAATCTCCTTGGACGGGCTGGAGTCTGTACAGCGGGAATGACCTGGGCGATAGTATCCTGACGGGGCTGCGGGTCGTGTACCTTAATATATATGGTATCGACAAGAGCCGTCAATGGAGCGTCCAACTGATTAGCACTCTTTGTCCAGAAGCCAAACACGAAGCCGATGATGGCGGCGGCGGGGATGGCGACAATCCACGTGGGCAGATGGTGGCTGCGGTGGTGGTTCCACGGTTGGATGTTCAGCTGCTCGTTCTCTTCGTCGCGCATCTGGCGGGCGGTGCGGACAATGTCTTGTTCAGTGACTTTCATATTGCTTCAATTGTTGTTTGATGATGTTCATTGTTTTGTGCAGGCGCGACTTCACCGTGCCTTCAGGTAACTCGGTGATTTGCGCTATCTGGGGGACAGTGAGTTCTTCCTCGTAGTGCAGGGAGAAGAGCATGGCGTAGGATTCGGGGAGGCTGCGGAGGACTGCGCGGAGGGCATCGTGGAGGAGGGCGGCGTCGAGTTCAAGCTCGATAGCCTCACCCCCGTCCCCTCTCGCGGAGGAGAGGGGAGTGGTTAGTCCTTCCGCTTGTCCGCTAATGTAATTCTGTTCAGAAATGTATATACTTCCCTCCCCCTCGCGGGAGGGGTCGGGGGTGAGGCTTGAGAGGGGCAGGGGGTGAGGCCGTCTGTTGTGGTTCTTCCAGAGGTTGTAGGCGATGGTGTATAGCCATGCGCGGAAGCTGCTGCCCTCGCGGTACGATTCGCGGGCAGCGTAGAGGCGCAGGAAGGTGTCGTGCATGAAGTCGGGGGCAAGGTCGGCATCGTCGCCGAGACGGCGTGCGAAGAAGCCCTGCAACCGCCGGGCATGACGGTTGTAGAGTTCTTCGAAGGCGCGGTCATTGCCACGGGCCGCCCGAAGCATCAGCTGTTCGTCAGTCTGGGCTGACAGGCGTAAAGGAATCAGCATGATTACAATTCGTTCAATTCGTGGTTGCAATCAGCAGATTCATGTATTGCTGTTTCTGACCCTCGTCCATCTTCGCGTTCTCGATGGCGGCCACCAAAAGCCGCATCAGCCAGTCGTAGCGTTCATGGTCGTGGCGGGCGTAGTAGGGCAGCAAGTCAGCGAGCAGCACGGCGTAGTTGGCGGACAGCCGCTGTCCAGTGGTCCACTCTGGGCGGAAGCTGACGAGCAAGTACTCCAGAATGTAGCGCTCCTCCACGTTGCGGCGCTTCACGGCGATGTTGTCGTAAGGCTTGTCGGAATATTTCAGCAGCAGTCCCTCGTTGTAGAGGTTGTTCTTCCACTGGTCGGTAATCGACGGCGGCGTGGTAGTGGAGAAATAGACGTGACTGCCATACTTGTCGATGATGGCCTGGAGGATGTCATGCTCGAAGGCATCGTAGGAAGTGTAACCACCATCCTCCAGTGTGGGAAACTCAATCCCCAGCTTCTTGGACAGCCGCTCGCGGTATTCCTTCACGGCGAGGAAGGGTATGCAGACGATGGTCTTGTCGCGGTGCAGTCCCATGCCCTCCTGTATGAGCCATTTCGGGATGATGGCCGAGTCGCCGTTGCCCATGTAGATGGTGCCCGCGTCCATACCCTGCAGTTCGTTGTAGCTGTAGCGCAGTACGTTCTCGGAGTATATGCCGCTGTCGAAGTAGCGCTTCGCCATCTGGCTCATGCGCGCCTCGTCGCCTTTCATGGCGAGGTAGCACACCCACTGATCGTAGTCGAAGAACTGCATCTCATCGGGTAGCTTTGCCAATGCAGATTCGGCATATTTGTCTCCATCGGTTTCGTCTGCATGACCAGAAGCAACGGCACGATAAGCACAATAGTTATAGGTATAGCTGTCGGGAATGGCCTGCTTCATCTCGCTCATCACTTGACGCACCACACTATCGGAACTGGTACCCCACCAGCCCATGTAGTGTGCCGCATGATAATAGTTCAGCCACGCCGTCTCGTTCGTCGGGTCCTTCAGTGTCTCCGCCTTCCAGGCCTCCTTCTGTTCCGTGTACCATACGAAGTCCTTCTCCGACACGATGGGACTCTCGATACGTACTGCCTTTTGCGCCACAACGCCGAAACTCTGCACGGCCAGCGCCACAATCAATAATGCTTTTTTCATTTCCTTTTTGCTTTAAATGATTAAACTATTTTCGTCTCTCTGTTATTGCATACACAGAAAGACGGAAATCGTTCACGGGAAAGCAAAGAAAAATTGTTATGATTATCCGCTATCACCCAACGACCTGCGGTAGTTCAGTAGCCCACGCTTCCCAGCGTGGGCTACTATGGCCGACTATCGGGTACATGCGGATAATCATTTGTTTTCCATCAGTTTAAACTGAGACGTTAGTAGCTGTCAGAAATGATAGTACAGGGAACGTTAATCGAAGGTACGGGGAAGGTGCCCGCTTGCCGTAACTTTGCTGTGGGATTGCCCGGAGCAAGAGTTAATTCACCGACGATGAACGTTAAATCGCCGACGGTGAACGTTAAATCGCCGACGGTGAACGTTAATTCAACGTCGGCGATTTAACTTTTTTCTTCCACCAACAAAAATCTCGCGGAACCAACTATTTCCTGCTGACCTTCAGGTAGCCTCTCAGTGCCTTCACGTAAGCCTCGAAGGCCTGTCGGCCCATATCGGTGATGCGGCAGATGGTGCAGGGCTTCTATGGTTGAGGTATACAGCTGCCAACATCGGCTGGATGTCTGTGGGGATGGAATGTACTATCTCTCTTCTATTATATATGGGAAAGTGTACCCTTCAATTCCGTTGGCACGGTATTCCCCATTGATGTAGGAAACGCGCCAAGGATGATAGGCTTTCAGCAATGCTGCCATCTCGGCGGCGAGAGGCTGGTTGTCGGCGGGCTTGCGCACCTTCACCTCGCACTCGACAAGATGTCCCGCTGCATTAACACGTGCCCGCTGGATGCTAAACACGATTCGCTTGACGTTGGCCAATTCGTGACCAGTAGCATACATAGTCAAGGCCAACAGTTCAATCGTAAAAACAAATATGAGTCTCTTTATCATGCCTTTCATACCATATTGATTTAATGCACGTCGATTCCGTCGAAATAAAGTTCAGCAATGACCGTATCGTCGCAGCTCGCGCCGGGATAGACATCGAGTATCTCGAACTTCAGCGTCCAGTCGGGCTTTGTTTCGTCGTGATAGCCGAGGGTGTCCACGTCGAAGCACTGCAAAGTGCGACTGTCCTGCAAGTTAAGTATGGCGTGAGGTTTGCCGTTATAGTACATACGTAGTTTCTTCACACGCGAATTGGCAGTCCAGGCCTTCTCGCTCTTTACATGGCCGTTCAGTATCTTCACCTCAGTAATGCGTGGACACTTGCCCTCAAAGGTATAGGTCAGGCTCTCGCCAATGCCCTTTCCTTTTGTGGCCCAGACACTCTCGTGGCTGAAGTCGTGGGCATTCTCGCCCTTGTAGTCAAACGAGCCGGCAGACGGCAGACAACTCGAAGCCACGACGCTCTTCACCTCGCCGCCACAGTACCAACTGCATCTACAGCTATACAAATCTTCATAAATGGTGAGGTCGCCATACTTGCTCACGTCTTCAGGTGCCTTGCCCATGTCAACCAGTTCTTCGTACTTTTCCCATTCCGCCTTTGTCATCTTCGGCATGGCGATGACGCTTTGTGGCTCGATGACTTTCTCTTGGTTGACCGTGACACTGTCGTCGATGGTGACATACTCAGGCCTTGGTTCGCTGAGTTTCTGCGGCGACCTGCCACAGTTGGTCAGCAACAACGAGGATAGCAAATATACTGCAATGATAATACTGGAGCATCGACATTTTCTTAGCATAATTTCAGAGGTTTTATTGTTAGTATCTATCTCCGCTACTATTTCAGCCGGAAGTTGATGGGGAGGGTGTACTTCACCCGCACGGTCCGGCCATTCTGCTTGCCGGGCTTCCACTTCGGCATGGAGCCGACCACGCGGATGGCTTCGCCGTCGAGGTCGTCGCTGACCTTCTTCACTACCTTGGTGTTGCTGACTGTGCCGTCGGTCTCAACGATGAACTGCACCAGCACACGACCCTCCGTGCCAGCCTTGTGTGCGGCCTCGGGATAGCGCACGTTCTCCATCAGGAAGGTCATCATCCCATCCATGCCGCCGGGGAACTCGGGCATCTGCTCCACCACGTCGAAGACATCCTCGTATTCCGACGTTGGTTCCGTCTTGGCTTTGGTGGTGATGATGATGACTCCATTCTTGCCTTCTTCGCCGTAAACCTCGATGGCCGTCTTCTCTTTCAACACATCAACATGGTCGATGGTTCTGGAGTCGATGGCCTCCAAGTCGGCTTTAGTGGCACGTTTGCCGTCGATGATAATGAGTGGGTCGCCTTGACTGTCGATCGTGTCAATAACTATTAATTGTGGCGCAAGATCTGCGTCACCAAGGCTCATCATGACGTTCTCCCCAGTGTAGGTGCCCGAGTCGGTCTGTACCTCGATGGTCTTGGCACCCACCTTTATCTGGCCGGCCTTGCGTCCTTTCTTCACCGGTTTCTGCTGTTGCCCGGCGGGAGAACCGTCGAGAGCAGCGGTGCCGTCGTAGACGTAGTTGGTAACTGTCTCGGCCTGCATGGCCAAAACTGTGCCCACGATGGGCAGGAGTGCGAGCAGCTTCAGCCGGCTCGCGCGGCTTGATTTCTTATTGAGCATCATGTTTATGCGGTTTTTGAGGGTACTATGACTGATGCCGTTTGCCACTGAGTACCCGCAGCGGCTGACGGCTTTTTGGATAAGCAGATACTGATACTGACGCATATTGATGCCTTGAGAGAGCACCGCCGCATCGGCCTCGTACTCATGGATGGCACGCAAGTCCTGGCGCAGCATCCACATCGCCGGGTTGAACCATTGCAGGGCGGTGAGCGTATCAACGAGGAGCAGGTCGAGCGAGTGCCGCAGGCGGATATGTCCCCGTTCATGGGCGATGATGGCAGTAGTAGGCAACGCCTCCGAGCGTTGCAGCCCCGGATTAGTGGGTAACGCCTCCGAGCGTTGCAACCCCGTGTGAACGCAACGCTCGGAAGCGTTGCCCACTACAGCCTCGTAATCGCTGCGTGAGAGCACGATGTAGTGCATCCAGCTGAAGGGCGACACGTCCCTGGGAGCGCGGCCGTCCTCGTCCGTCGACATGGGAGCGCAGGCGTCTCGCCTGCCATTCGTGCGGGCGGGGACGCCCGCGCTCCCAACGACACAGATGACGGTACCGTCGGGTTGCGGATGTTGCTCGCTGCGACTTATTAGCAGCCAGACGCGGAGCAAGCTCAGGAGCGTATGCCCCAGCGTGGCTACCATGCCAGCGAAGAACACCGCCACGACGAGCGTCTGCCAGAGCGGTGTTTGCGGTTCTTCTACCATCGCGGTCAGGCCGCCGAGGCCGATAGTCCCAACACCCCCGCTCACCACCACCGTCTTGTGCATGGTGATGACACAAAGCGGCAGCACAAACGAGGCGACCGCCGTGGTGAGCAGCACCGCGCGGTTCACGCGGTGGAAGGTCTCACGGCTCAGCAACAGACGGTAGAACATGTAGAACACCGCTATCAGCACTGCCACCTTCAGGTCGTATGTCAGGAACGCCACCATACCGATTTACGATTTACTAATTTACGATTTACGATTTACGATTTTTCACCACTGCCGTGACCTTCCGTGTCAGGTTGTGATTCAATTTTCTCTATCAGTTCTTTCAGTTCGTCCACGGAAATCTTCTCTTCCTTCACGAAGGCAGAGACGGCACTCAGGTAGGAGTCGTTGAAGTAGTCGCGGATGATGCCTCCGAGGCTGCTTCGTCCGTACTCCTTCTCTGTGACGAGTGGGAAATACTGGTACGACGTGCCGTACTGCTTGTGGTCCAGGAAACCTTTCTTCTCCAAGATGCGCACCGTTGTCGACAGCGTGTTGAAGTGCGGCCGCGGCTCGTCGTAGTACTCCAACAGCTCTTTCACGAACATAGGTCCGTGCTGCCAGTACAGCTCCATGATCTCCCGTTCTTTCGTGGTCAACCTTTTCATAATTTACGATTTACGAATTTTCAATTTACGATTTGCGTCAGTATCTGTATCCGTCGGCAAAGTAACTAAAACTTTTAGTTATATCCAACTAAACGCTTTAGTTTTTAATGATTATTAAGCACTTTCCCTGCGATTTCTTAGTTGTTCACACAACAGGAGGAGCAATGAAGGCTACTTCCGCCTGTATCTCTGCACTGAGGAATGTAAACGGCCATTTATATAAATCGTCATTAACATTAGATTCGATGAAGCAGGAGGTCACCGCAAGCGGATTCCACCTCATCGAAAATCTCACGGCACCGCTGTTCTTTCATCTTAATCTTGATGCCAACGGCAATCATGTCAGACAGCGTAGGATTGCCGGTTGGAGTCGTTGATCTACCCTGTCATGATATTTCACGGTCAGTCGGTCAATCTGCTTCATCCTTTCCTGTAGGCTTTTTTCTTGGTGGTGTTCTTGCGAATCTGTGTCAGCTCCTCCATCGTCGAGTATTTTGGAGTTGCAAACAGGTTCTTAATCTCAGAGGTATAGTCCAAGGCCAAAGACCACCACTTCAATAGCTTGGAAATGAGGAACACGGTGTCTCTCACCTCCTCAAGATTGATGATGCGGCTCTCGTAGTTGACGTGAGAGAAATCAATGTAGATTTCGGAGGGCACATCATCCACAATGAAGCGGAGGTCGTTGCCTTCATAGAAAATATTTCTTGTTTGTTTTGTTTATTCTCAGATTATTAGTACCTTTGCAACCGATAATCAAAACACTGAAGATTATGACAGCAACAGCACAGCAAGTGAAATCCACCCCGATGGGACCATACATCGGACTGATGCGTGGCATGAGCCGGCGCGACATCCAGATAGTCGTGACGTTCCTTAACGAGGTGATGACAGAAGGATCAGAAGAGAAAGCAACGCCTCCTAAAACCAACGAGGAGATTATCCGCGAGAAGTACAAGAATCTGAAACTTTCGCCTGAAATACAACGCCTTCGCGGTTGTATGAAACTGACCGAAGAGGAAATGCAGGATGAACGTACTAAATACATCCTTGGGCTATGATGAAGGTTTTTCTCGACACGAACATTCTGCTTGACTACGGTCTTGACCGTGAAAAAGCCGACTTTGCCGGTGGCATCCTCCAACTTGGCAAGGATGGTCTGATTGAACTCTATGCCTCTTATCTTAGTTATGCCAACATGGGCTATATTCTGCGGCATCACCCTGTCGCAGAGCGTTACGAGTTGGTGCGCATGATGCGTCAGCCTCTATTCGTACTTCCCTGCGATGCCAATCAGTTGGACGCTGGTCTGCTGACTGAGGTAAAGGACTTCGAGGACATGCTGCAATACCAATGTGCCCTGGCCGCCGGCTGCGACGTGGTAGTGACAAACAACAAGAAGGACTTCCATGAGTTCTGCCGAATACCCTTCCTCACGTCCGAGGAGTTCCTGTTGCAGTTCGACTACGAAGAATAGCACACTTATCCCTCACCCGTCCTCGGCGAGAGGGATTTCTCTGTCCGTTTGTCTCGTGTGCTGTCCATTATTCCCCGAAGATTTCCGCCAGTTTCGCTTGCAGTTCTTTACCCTCCAAGTCCGTAGAGATAATCATGCCGTCGGGAGCAATGAGGATGACAGCTGGTATGCCAGTCACACCATATAACCGCAGGGCATCATCCTTACTGGCAGGGCTGAGCAGAGCCGTCCACGGGAGTTGGTGTTTATCGAGAGCCTTTAGCCATGCGTTACGGTCTTTGTCGCAAGACACGCCAATGAAACAAAGCCCACGGTCTTTATAGGCGGCATAGATTTGCTTCATGAATGGGAAGGAAGCGATGCAGGGGCCGCACCATGAAGCCCAGAAGTCAATCAAGATATACTGGCCATGTCCTGCGTATTCTGAAAGGCGGTGCTTGGTGCCGTCGGGAGCCTCGGCCTCGAAGTCGATAAAGGGTTTGCCAGTGATATTCGACTGCTGAAGCCTGCCCCAATATGACTTCCAAGGACGTTCCATTGCGGGATGATTGGCGTATGGAGCGTCCTCGCAGACGAACTCCCGCAATTCATCGAGCGTCATCTTGTCGTAATCAGTATAGAGATACCAGGCAGGAATGATGTTGTCCTTGTTCTCTCTGATGTTCTTCCTGACAAGCGCAGCCCTGTCGCCCATAAAGTCTTCATACTTCTCCAGGTTTGCACTGTCCTTTGCCGTGGCGTCAGGCAGTCCGTTTCCCCTCATTGTAATGATTCTGTCCTTTTCTTCGTCGCTGAGACTTTCCCACCACGGTTCCACCACCTTGTCAATATCCCTCTCGCGCATCTGGCAGCGGATGAATCGTTGTTGCACCTCACTGCCCTTTACCTCGCCCGTGACGAGGTTGATTTCGGTGTGCACGTCGTCCACGATGAAGCGGAGGTCGTTACCTGCATAATCGCCTATCTGAAAGAATGTGTTACGGGGTTGCCGGCCGGTAACGGTGAACCTCCCGTCTTGGATAGGGAACTTCACTCTCCGTCCTATTGGGGTACAAGGAAACGAAGACACGCTGTCGATATTGCTGGTCGTCGTGCCCATGATGACGAAGTCGATGCTGTCCTCCACAATGGGAGTGAATGTCTGTGCCTGTCCAGCTACTGTGACGAGGGCAAGCACGGGGATTGCAAATCCCCTTAAACAGGTGATGATGTTTTTCATGTTCATTGTTCGTTTATTATTTGTTGTTACCGTGCTCACTACGCATAGCGCCGACGGAGGAAGTGGTTGAGCAAGGCGAAGAAGAGGAAGCAGAAAGCGATGGCGGGAATGAGGCCGAAAGACTCCGACTGGTGGAACATGGTTTGGAAGGCGGCGAGGAGGGTAGCACCGTAGAAAAAGCCGATGGCAGCGAGACCCAGCAGCAGACAAACGGCAACGGTGACGAGGGCAATGACATGCTCTCGACGTTCACGTTCTATCCGCTCACGCTCGATGCGACGCAGGGTGACGTGGGCGAAGTTTGAGGGTAGCTTCAACGGCTCAGTGGGGGTGAGCGCCTGGCGAAGGGCAGAGTCTTTAAGTTTTGGTGCCTCAGCAGGTATGGTGTCTTTACGATTTGCTTCCATGTTTCATCAATAGATATAGTTTGCGGCGTATGCGGTGCAGACGGGTGGCAATGGTTCCCGTCTCGATGTCGAGGATATAGGCGATGTCGGCCAGTGGTCGGTTGTCGTAGTAGAAGAGGGTGATGAGCGTCTGCTCGTCAGGCTTCAGTTGGGCGATGGCACGGCGTAGTTCGTCGATGCGGGTCTCATCGTCGAGGGCTTCGTCGACCTTGGTGTCTGTCAAGTGGAGATTATCTTCGATACTGAGATACTTGATGCGCTGCTTTCGGAGCCACGAAACAGCTGTTGTATAGGCGATGCGGCAAATCCAGGTGGAGAACGATGAGCGTCCGCCGAAGGTCTCCAGACGATCGTAGGCACGGACGAAGACATCCTGCACCAGTTCCTCGGCATCCTGCTGCTGTGGAACGAGCCGCGACACGAGCCGCATCACCTCCTGCCCGTACCGCTCCAGGAAATAGCCGTAGTCCTCGGTGTGACCGTCGAGGACGCGGGCTATCAGTCGCTGCTCGTCCGTCTGCTGCATTAGAACTCCACTTCTTTCTTTTCCTCTGGATGCTCAGCCTTGTGTTCTGCCTTGTAGGACAGCAGCAGGCCAATGCCGCCGCAGATGCAGATACAAGCAATGTAAACGATGCCAGAGACAACACGGTGATACTGCCATACCGAGTCCGAGTCCAAGTCATACGCATACTTCCCGTAGGTGGCCATCATGTTGATGAGGAACCCAAGCAGGAACCCGCAGCCGACGCCCAGCAGCAGCCAGCCGACGCGCAGGGCCGTGAACTTGTTGCCGCTGCTGTAGATGTTGATGCCCTTGAAGTCGACGTTGGAGATTTCGGTGAGCTTGCTGATAATCATCAGCCGCTCGCGCTTACGGACAAACAGTTCAATCACTTTGTAGATGCAGCCAAAAATGATGGCGCAAACCAGGGGAGGTGTAATCCAATCCATAATTCTCAGTTTTAATTGTTACTAATGTTTCCTGTCTCTATACTATTAGACGCAATTTTCCTGCAAACATTACATTTTGCAGGAAAAAAAGTTTGATTAGTCGTTTCGGAGAGTCCCAACAACGATGAGCAGATAGCCAGACAGGCAGAGCATTATTGCACGAAAACGGTCGCTAACATAGCAAAAACACACCCTCTGCGACCGTTTTCGTGCATTTCTCTTGGTCGTTATTGTTTGGAACAACGACATACGCCAGGCCATTCATCCCGTGCTTGTCACCACATACGGACTGACAAACAACCAATACAGCCATATTTTCCAAAACGTGGTAACCCTGAAGGACTTGTTCACACCAATAAAAACATTTGAATTACGATAAAATGCACAAAAGTATTTAACGAAATACGATAAAATGCAGATAAACGCCTTGCGAAATACGATATAATGCATAAGCTTCGCGTTCTCTTCCTCATGTTGCCGACAGACACCCCTCGCCATACCAATAATTGCTGCGCCACCCGACGAACGAATGGCGCAGTAATATAATAAAAATGTGTAGCCTTACTCTTCTGCTTCTTTCTGCATCCTCGCCCTCGCTGCCATCTCGTCGATAATGGTGGCGATGTCGGCGACATCGACGGCGCCGTCTTTATTCACGTCGCAGACTTCACCGCCCGCGCCGATGGTGAACTCCAGGGTGGCTACGTTACTGTTCTTGTAACCCTGCTTGATGGCATAGACGCTGACTTTGTACGTGCCACCAAGTTTAACTTTGCTCCCGATGCCATTTTTCACATCCTCGGTCGTTATATTGTAGACATACTCCACGTCCTCCGTTTCACAGCTGAAGGTCAACTCTCCGTTGGCAAAAGAGATGGTGGGAGTAGCACAACGCTCAGGTTCTGTTGCTCCTTCACCTTCACTGCTACCAGAACCACTGCCAGTACCTTCCTCGATAAAAGCGAAGTCCTTCCACCCTGCTTTCTCCTTATAAATGTCTTTTGTACCGACTGGTACATACAGCGTCGCATTGTTGAAGGTATTCAAGTGAAACGTTCCACTTGACTTTCCTCCAATAATCGAAGGATTATCATTCAAAGAAACCACTTCCGCCAGATTCTCGCAATAGAAAGCCTTGTCGCCTATTAAGGTGACGTTTTTAGGGATGGTTACGGAGGTCAGGCCACTACATTCATTGAAGGCATTACGCCCAATAGAGGTCACGCTATCGGGGATGGTCACGGCGGTCAGGCGGCTGCAGCCATCGAAAGCATCGTTTCCTATAGAGGTAACGCTATTGGGGATAAAAGAATTCCTACATCCCACAACGAGGGTGTTTTGTTCTGTTTCTATGACGGCATTACAATTGTCCCGGGAATCATATTTTGTATTCTCCTGGCTCACGACAATAGAAAGTATGCTACTGCAGTTCTTGAAAGTATTTGTACCGATATCATTCAATCCGCTGCCGATGGTCACTGAGGTAAGGTTTCTGCAATTCAGGAATGCCTGGTTGCCTATAGAGACTACGCTGTCGGGAATGTTTACGTTGGTCAGGCTGGTGCACTCACGGAAAGCTTCCTTACCAATGCTGTTTACGTTGTTGGGGATTGTAATGGAGGCCAGACTTCTGCAATACTGGAACGCACTAGCTCCAATTGAGGTCACGCTATCGGGAAGAACCACAGAGGTCAGGCTATAGCATCTATTGAAAGTAGCACCCCCTATTTCGGTTACCTTGTTACCAATGGTAACGGAGACCAAGTTTTCACACTCAGTAAAGACGGCCGCTCCAAACGACGTCACGCTATTGGGAACGACCACGGAGGTGAGTCCTGTGCATGCAGCGAAAGCTTCATCACCAATCGAGGTTATGCTGTTGGGAATCGTCACGGAGGTCAGATTGCTACAACAGACGAAAGCATCATAGCCGATGGCGGTAACTTTCCGGGGCCTGTTCATTATGGTTACTTCTTCTGGGATAACTAAATCCCCTGTATAAGAACTGCGATTAGCAGCGTTAGCATAGAGATACGAAAGACCGAAAGTCACTATCAGCTCTGTTCCGTCTTCACTGTAGTTATAGTAAATGGTCTTGCCGTCTCCATTTTCGGCAGCAATGTCGTATGCGAATGTCATTGTTGAAAACAAACTTAATAACATCGCGAGTAGTAATGATTGTTTCTTCATTTTATTGTCGTGTTAAGCTTTTCCATTATGTAGTCTGCCCGGAATGTGTGCTGTCCCTCGACAGGGACCATGTCCAAGCAATACGGGTGCAAAAATACAAAATGTTTGGGAATCAGCAAAGAAAGTTGAGGAAAAATTTGGAGGGGACGGGAAAATGCTTATTCAGCTTTCGCAAGTAGGGCGTTCAATTAAAAAAGAAGTCCCAGTAGTACAGAGTAAGAAGAAGTTTAGGTGGTTGCATCGCTGAAATGTAAAGAAAAAGTGCAGGAAAAAGTGTTCCTCAAAGATGACAATCTAGCGCAAAAACCTGCCCAAATCGACTGTTTTTTGCAGGAATCGCGCTTCATAATTCTGCACAAACACCCCTATTTTGTGCAGAAAGTGACTTAAAATTACACAAACTTAACACTTATTTGCCCCTATTTCGCTCAAAACTGGTGTTTTTCGTGGTTGGGAAATACCCCGAAAAAGGGTGTTCGAGGTGTCAGTTGGTGCCTTTTTGGAGCCAACCAGCCAGTCTAATGGCAGTAAGTGAGCGGGTTTGTTCAACAAAAGCTATGGTTTTGTACTACAAAAGCTATGGTCTTGTACTACAAAAGATATGGTTTTGTTCAACAAAAGATATGGTCTTGTACTACAAAAGATATGGTCTTGTACTACAAAAGATATGGTCTTGTACTACAAGACCACCTTTTTCGGTAAAAACCGACTAAAACGAACCAGTTC
>JAFVFY010000070.1 GCA_017475265.1 Prevotella sp.
ATAGTGCATAAATCGAAAAGATTTGAGCTGAAAGGCGAGAGTTTGAGAAAAAAGTATTAACTTTGCCGCCGATAGAGTAAATAACCAACCGAGTGAACGGATATCATCGGAATTGGTGAACGGCTATCGCCGGAATACGCAAAAATGGGCATTCTCACTCGCGAAGGTGGCCGTAAGGAAGGTAAATGGGTCGTTAATGAAAAACACCAATGAAAACAATTGAATATACCTATCACAAAGGAATGAATGTATTTGGATTATCATGGCCCTTTATGAACACAAAACCTATTACATTGATGGAATAACTTAAAAAATGTTCCATCAATGTTCCATCAAAATTTAGGATGACAGAAAACAAGAATCCCTGTAAGTTTCTGGCTTACAGGGATTTGCTTTGGAGGGTGCCCGGACGGACTCGAACCGTCGACATTCAGAACCACAATCTGACGCTCTAACCAACTGAACTACGGGCACCATTAATGAGAACTAACGCAATCGCCTCTCGGTTTTGCGGGTGCAAAGGTAGACATTTTCTTCCGAACCACCAAACATTTGAGCGATTTTTTGCGAAAAAGTTTGTTTTCAGGGTATTTTGCAGAGTTTACAGGGCATTTTTAGTTAGAAAAAAACCAAATTGTTTGGTAACTTGATACATAATGCTTACCTTTGCAACAATAATTATATCTAGTGACATGAAAACCATAGCAATCGTCCTTATCTTCGTGCTCTTGCCTTGTTTGCCGGCCTTGTCCCAGCAATCTCGGACGTGGGAAGACCTATGGCAGGAAATGCAGGCCGACGAAGAGGGCGATGAGGAAGACGAGGAGGCGCAGGAAGATGCCTACGAGCGGCTGGCACAACTGGCACGCAGTCCGCTGGAGCTGAACAAGGCGACACGCGAGGAGCTGGAACAGTTGCCGTTCCTGTCGGCGCTGCAGGTGATGGACCTGTTGGAGTACCTGCATCTCTACGGCCCTATGCGCTCGCTGGGAGAGCTGAAGATGATTCCGTCGCTAGACTACTGGCAGCTGGAGTTACTGCCCTTTTTTGTTTACGTGGCCGAGGATAGCGACGAGGACGCATCCCCATCGTCCTCTTATCGCCGCAACTACCATCCGCGTACAGAGCTGACCCTCACAGGTCGTGTGCCCTTCCAGGAACGTAAGGGCGACCTCGAGGGCTATCTGGGTTACCGCTACCGCCATTCCATCCGTGCAGAATATAGCGATGGTGAACGTTTGAAGGTGGGGCTGATAGGGTCGCAGGATGCTGGCGAACCGTTCTTCTCAGGAGACAACCGCTGGGGTTACGACAACTATTCGTACTATGTGCAGGTGGGGCGTTTGGGCGTCCTTGACAAGGCCATCGTGGGGAAGTATCGAGTGTCGGCGGGCATGGGCTTGGTGCTTGGTGGTAGTTTTCGCCTGGGCAAACTGGCCTCGTTGATGTCGCTGGGACGTCAACCCACAACGCTGAGACCCCACAGTTCACGAGCCCAGGCCGACTATTTCCGTGGGGCGGCAGCTACAGTCCGACTGCTGGGCAGCGACCATTCCAACGATGCCTCGTTGAAGCTTACAGCTTTCGTCTCACACCGACCCATCGACGCTACGCTGGCCGACGACGGTACGGCCGTAACGCTCGTCACCAGTGGTTACCACCGCACTGTCTCCGAGATGGCCCGTAAGGACAATACCCACCTCACAGCCTTTGGTGGTTGCCTAGCCTTCAACAAGAGTGGCTGGCGACTAGGCCTGAACACCGTCAATACGCACCTCGACCGCCGTCTGCAACCGCCCGTGACATCGCTCTACCGCCAGTACAACCCTGCCGGCTCCGACTTCCTGAATGTTAGCGTGGACTATGGCTACACGCGGCCTCGGCTGACCATCAGCGGCGAGACGGCCATCAACCGTCAAGGTGCCCTGGCCACGATAAACACCCTGGGCTGGCAACCGTCGCCAAGCGTCAGCATCATGGGTCTGTGGCGACACTACAGCTACCGTTACACGGGCCTCTACAGTCACAGTTTTGGCGACAACATCAGGGCACAGAACGAGCAGGGATTCTTCCTTGGTACTACGTGGAGACCTCTGCGA
The DNA here is from genome assembly GCA_017475265.1 of Prevotella sp. Taxonomy (GTDB): domain Bacteria; phylum Bacteroidota; class Bacteroidia; order Bacteroidales; family Bacteroidaceae; genus Prevotella. The sequence continues at coordinate 2,100 of JAFVFY010000070.1, forward strand.
CGTCTGACGCTCCGTGCATACGCTGACTACGCTTGGTTTCCCTGGGCGAAGTATCTCGTGTCGCAGTCCTCACAGGCACTCGACTTTCTCCTCCAGGCCGAATACCGTCCTGGCAAGTGGAAACTGCTGGCACGCGGCAGGACGCGCTTCCGTGAGCGTGACGACGAAGACAAGACCGCCCTCACGGCCAACAACGAGTACCGTCTGCGGCTTGCTGCCATCCGTGACATGAGCCACGCTCTCAGTTTGCGCACGCAGCTTGATGCCGCGCGAGCTTTCTATCTGCAAGCCTCACAGGGATGGATGGTGAGCGAGCACCTCGTATGGCAGCCGCGCTCCTGGCTGCTCAGCGCAACGGCGGCCTACTTCCATACCGACGACTATGCCAGCCGGCTCTACCTCTACGAGCGGCTGATGGCCCACGAATACTCCATGCCGTCCTATTTCGGTCATGGTCTCCACTTCGCCGTCCTGGCCCGCAAGGACTTCGGCAATCGTCTTCGTCTCGCCGTCCGCCTAGGCTTTACCAACTATTTCGACCGTAGCGTCATCGGCTCTGGCCTACAGCAGATAGACGGCTCGCAACAGGCCGAATTCGACCTGCAACTGCGCTGGAGATTGTAGTATTGGTAAAAAATGTTCAATTATTTTGTGCTTTGCCCAAATTGCATTATCTTTGCAAGCAAATTGCAAAAAAACAAAAGTCTATGGTTTACAAATACGATTTCCTTGTCATAGGAGCGGGCGTTGCCGGCATGAGCTACGCCCTGAAGGTTGCCCGCGAGAAGAAGGGCACGGTGTGCATGATTTGTAAGACGAGCCTCGACGAGGCGAATACCTCGTTTGCGCAAGGCGGCGTTGCCTCGGTGACGAACATGGCTGTTGACGATTTCGACAAGCACATCGAGGACACGATGATTGCCGGCGACTACATCAGCGACCGCGCAGCCGTGGAGCAGGTTGTTCGTCAGGCTCCGTCGCAGATACAAGAACTGGTGCAATGGGGAGTGAACTTCGACCGCAAGCAGGACGGCTCCTTCGACCTGCACCGCGAAGGCGGACACTCCGAGTTCCGCATCCTCCACCATGCCGACGATACCGGCGCGGAGATTCAGCGTGGACTGATGGCTGCCGTGCGCGCCTGTCCCGACATCATCGTCAAGGAGAACCACTTCGCCGTGGAGATCATCACCCAGCACCACCTTGGCGTGCGCGTCACCCGCCGCTCGCCCCATATCCGATGCTACGGGGCTTATGTGCTGGAGCCGTCTGGGGCCGTCGACACCTATCTGGCCAAAGTCACCGTGCTCTGTACTGGCGGCTGCGGAGCTGTCTACCTCACGACGTCGAACCCCGTCATCGCCACTGGCGACGGCATCGCCATGGCCTACCGCGCCAAGGGAACAGTGCAGGACATGGAGTTCGTGCAGTTCCATCCCACGGTGCTCCACAACCCCAAGGAGACGCACCCCGCCTACCTCATCACCGAGGCCATGCGTGGCTACGGCGGCATACTGAAGCTGCCCAATGGCGAGACGTTCATGGAGAAATACGACGAGCGTCTCTCCTTGGCTCCCCGTGACATCGTGGCACGCGCCATCGATAAGGAGATGAAAATCCACGGCATCGACCACGTCTGCCTCGACGTAACCCATAAAGACCCTGCCGAGACCCGCAAGCACTTCCCCAACATCTACCAGAAGTGCCTCTCAATGGGCATCGACATCACCACCGACTACATCCCCGTTCGCCCTGCTGCCCACTATATGTGCGGAGGCATCAAGGTCGACCTCAACGGACAGACCTCCATCGAGCGTCTGTACGCTCTCGGCGAATGTTCCTGTACGGGTCTGCACGGTGGCAACCGTCTGGCTTCCAACTCACTCATTGAGGCCGTGGTCTATGCCGACACCGCCGCCAAGGACTCGGTGAAGCACGTCGACCTCTACGACTTCAACGAACAGGTGCCGGAGTGGAACGACGAGGGCACGATGACCAACGAGGAGAAAGTGCTCATCACTCAGAGTATCAAGGAGGTGAACCAAATCATGGCGAACTACGTGGGTATCGTGCGCTCCGACCTGCGTCTGCATCGTGCCTGGGACCGCCTCGACATGCTCTACGAGGAGACGGAACGCCTCTTCAAGCGTGTAAAGGCTAGCCGCGACATCTGCGAGCTCCGTAATATGATTAATGTGGGCTACCTCATTACCCGCTTTGCCCTGGAGCGCAAGGAGAGCCGCGGTCTGCACTTCACCATCGACTACCCCGTACATGCCTACGACAAGTAAACATTGATTATGAAAAAGACAAAGAACGTGAGGTGCAAGAATAACGGGCAGCTTTTACAGGTGCCCGAAGGTTGCAACCTGGAGGAGGTCTACCAGCAGGCCGGTCTTACAATGGAATATGCCCCTGTGGTGGCCCGTGTGAACAACAAGGTGGAAGGCATGCACTACCGCCTCTACAACGACAAAGACGTAGAATTCCTCGACATCACCACGTCGAGCGGAATGCGCTGCTACACCCGCACGGTGTTCTTCGTGCTGTGCAAGGCCGCCCACGAGCTCTTCGACCCCCAGTGCAAGGTGACCATCGACATCCCCGTCTCCAACGGCTATTACGTAGACCTGCAGATAGGCCGTCCCGTTACCCTTGACGACGTGGGACTGCTGCGGTGCAAGATGCAGGAGATTATCGACCGCCACCTGCCCATACACCGCTTTGAGACAACCACCGATGAGGCGATAGAGATGTGGAGCAACCAGAACAGCAAGGTGAAGCTCCTGCGCTCCCTTGGCAACCTCTACACCACCTACTACGACCTCGACGGCTACCGTGACTATTTCTACGGTGCCATGCTGACCAACACCAGCCAGATATGCCTCTTTGGGCTGGAGAGGTACTACGACGGGCTGCTCCTGCGTCTACCCTCGCGCCACTGCCCTTCGGAGCTGGGCGAGATGGTCATGCAGGACAAGATGTTTGCCATCTTCAAGGAGCACCACCAGTGGCAGGACATACTGGGACTACGCACCATCGGCGACCTGAATGATGCCATCAGCAAGGGATACTCATCGCAGCTCATCCTTATCAGCGAGGCCCTGCAGGAGAAGAAGATTTCACAGATTGCCGACGACATCAAGCGCCATCAGGGCGTACGCCTGGTGCTGATAGCCGGTCCCTCGTCATCGGGAAAGACCACTTCTTGCAAGCGTCTCAGCGTACAGCTGGCCGTTAACGGCATCAAGCCCATTCCCATCTCCCTCGACGACTATTTCCTGGACCGTGAGAAGACTCCGCTTGACGAGAAGGGCGACTATGACTTCGAGCATATCCACGCGTTGAACCTTGAGTTGCTCAACGAACAGTTTAGCGCCCTCTTCCGTGGCGAGGAGGTGGAGCTGCCGCGCTTCGACTTCCCCTCGGGCACTTCCCAAAAGAGCGGACGGAAACTGCAGCTCCACAAGGATGAGGTGCTCGTCGTGGAGGGTATCCATGCCCTGAACCCCGAGCTGACGGCACAGATCCCCGAGGAGTTGAAATACCGCGTCTATGCCTCTGCGCTGACCACCATCCTGCTTGACAACCACAACTATGTGCCCACGACGGACAACCGCTTGCTGCGCCGCATCATACGTGACTATAAGTATCGCAACGTCTCGGCACAGGAAACCATTCGCCGCTGGCCATCGGTGCGCAAGGGCGAGAATCGCTGGATATTCCCCTTCCAGGAGAACGCCGACGCGATGTTCAACACCGCCATGCTCTTCGAGCTGGCCGTTATCAAGCGTCAGGCAGAGCCACTCCTGGAGCAGGTGCCCGAGAACTGTCCGGAGTATGCCGAGGCATACCGCCTACGTAAGTTCCTGAGCTACATACGGCCTATCGCTGAGGACCAGATACCAGCCACGTCCCTCCTCCGTGAGTTCCTCGGTGGTTCCACATTTGAAAACTAAAAGGTCAGTCTTGGATTATTCATACTCTTTTCAACAACGGATTTTACGGATTACACGGATTATACAGATTATAATCAGTTTTAATCCGTTGTTTTATCTTATTGCCATGAATAATGTAGGCTATAGTCTAAGGTCTGAAGTCTAAAGTCCGAAGTCTAAAGTCTGAAGTCTAAGGTCTAAAGTCCGAAGTCTAAGGTCTAAAGTCCGAAGTCTAAGGTCTGAAGTCTAAAGTCCGAAGTCTAAGGTCTAAAGTCAACGTACTAAAGTCCATGACCGCGCTGCTTTCCACCACTTATTTCGGTCCGGTGCAGTGGTATCAGAAGCTGTACCGCTATAACTGTGTGCTCATAGAGCAGCATGAGACCTTCCAGAAGCAGACCTATCGTAACCGCTGCCTCATTGCCACCACCCAGGGGGTACAGGCGCTAACTGTGCCCATTGAACATTCACCATTGACCATTGACCATTCGGCTACGCGCAGCAATAATGGTAAATGTTCAATGGTCAATGGTCAACGTTCAATGGTCAATGTTCAATCAATTCGTCTCTCCGACCACGGTGAATGGCGGCGGCAGCATTGGCAGGCGATACAGTCGGCTTACGGCGAATCGCCTTTCTTCGAGTATTACGAGGACGACCTGCGGCCTTTCTTTACCGAGCGGCGGTGGGAGCTGCTTCTGGACTTCAACGATGCCATCTGCCGGAAGATGTGCGAGCTGATAGACATACATCCTAAAATCAAACGCACCACCGAGTACCTCAAACCTCAAACCTCAAACCAGATAGATTTCCGCGACGTCATCCGTCCCAAGCACCCCCTATCTGATCCCGAGTTCTGTGCCAAGCCTTATTATCAGGTGTTCGCTCAGAAAAATGGTTTCCTATCCAATCTCAGCATCCTCGACCTCCTGCTGAACATGGGGCCGGAGAGTATCTTCTTTCTCCGCTGACATAGTTTGCTCCGTCCAAACCCACACTTTGCCCGTACCTTTCTATCCTTTTGCTCGTATCTTTCTGTCAACCTCCAGAAAGCTGCAACCTCTATGTAAACCTTGAATAATGAATTCCGGGCCGTGCAACCAATATGCACGGCCCGGAATCTTCAATTGTCAATCTCCAGTCTACTTCACAACCTGCTTGCGACCATTGATGATGTAGAGACCCTTCTTCGGGTTCTGCACTTTCTGACCGTTGAGGTTGTAGATGGCACCGTCGTTGACAGTCTCAACAACTACATTGCTGATGCCAGTAGTAGGATTCTCAACACCGAAGTACTTGAGCTGGAAGTTATCCCAGATGACCCACTGCGTGTTCGTCGAAGCGGTGATACCGATGTACATCATACCGTCATCCTTCACCTCGAAGTTGATGGGCTCGATGGTGTACAGGCCGTTGGTGAACGAAGCTGAGGCATCGCTCATGCCGTTCTCACTGCCAGTCTTTGCAGGAACGTCGGCGTTGACTTCGTTTGCGAAGAACTGAGGAGCTGCGGGAGCATCGCCCTCGAACTCATCCTGACGATAGAAGCCCTGTGCAGTCAGCTGGTAGAATCCGGCGGGAGCATCGCTGATGGTCTGCATGATGGTGAACGTCGAGTGGAAGCTCTCAGCGCAGTTGTTCACGTTGTTACCACCACTGAGGTTCTTGTTCGTGCAGTCCTCGCTGACAATCCAAGCCTCGGCGTTACGAGCGTCGTTGCGGTTGAAGTTCTGAGCAACGATGAGACCTGTGGCATCGACGGGAGCATCCTTCGTAGCTACTGACAACTCCTCCAAGAGCTGGGCTCTCACACCGTCCTTCGTGACAATGATGAACTCACGCGGCGTGTCGCTCAGCACGAGGTTGTTGTCCTTGTCGATGTTGATGTACTTGCCACCGTTGGGCTCGAGGATGTAGAATCCGAAGCCCTGATACTCAAGTGCCCATCCCCATTCGCTGCTGTCCATGTAGAGGTTTTCGCCGAGGAAGTGACTGGTGTCACCGTTGTACACACGACTGTCGATGGTCACGGTGCGGCTCTCGGAATATGGAGTAAGGGTCAGGTCGAGACCTGCCTCGTTGACGATACCGCGTGTGCCCCAGTCGTGGCCGGCGGCCATCTTCAGACCGCTCTCAACGTCGATGATGTAGTAGTCACCGGCGGTGAGGTCGATGTACCAGTTAGCCTTCTTGAAGCCGGCGATGAGATCCTTCAGGTTGCCGATGACGGCCTCCAGCTCAGAGATGTTAATCATCTTGCTGTCAACAGCCTGTTCAGCGGCATAGACGAAAAATTCCAACGCCTCTTTGCCTTCGGTCTTGGTCTCGTCGGCTAAGAGAGCCTTTGCCTCGGCTATGACGGCTTTCAGCTCTTCCTGATCCTGGGCAAATACCTCCTTGGCGGTGGTGAACCATGTCAGCTGATAGATCTGGATGGTGTGCCAGTTGGTGCTCTTCTCGGTGTCCTTACCCATGCCAAGCTTAATGTTACCATCGGTTACCTCCACGTCGAACTGACGGAAATCGTTCTCTGTGGTTGAGGTAGCGATACGAGCCGAGATATACTCCTTCTCCTCGTTGGCGAAGACGTAGGCCACATCCGTAGCGCCATCCTCCATAGTACACTCGAAGCCGTCACGCTGAGATGTTGAGAAGGCGTTGCCATAGAAGCCCACCTTATACTTACCGTTGGTCAGGCCAGTGATGTCCTGATAAATGATGGTGCCAGTGCGATTACCGTTAGTCTCGTAGCACTCTGCCATCTGAGCGGTGCGTCCGTCGTAGGTGGTGATGGCGGGAGCAAACTGTGTAGCACAGACACCAGCGTCAGAGCCGTCGAACTTCTTCCATCCGTTGGTAGCCACCTTTGCGGTCTCGTCCTTCTCCTGGTCGGCGTTGTCGAGCTTGTACTGGTCAACAGCGGTCTGCAGGGCAGCCTTCTGCTCGTCGGAAGGCTCGGCAATGCCCTGAGCCTCGCCGATGGCAGCAATCAGCTTGCCAACAGCTACGCCATCCTCCTCGGCGAGAGCCTGGGCAGCAGCGATAGCATCAGCCCACTCGTTGTTGATAGTGAACTCGTAAGCCTTGCCGTCCTCGAAGTCGAGGTCAGCGGTCTGGGCACCATTGCCACCGTTGTTGAAGATAATCTTCTCAGGAGCAGCCTCAGCCTTGAAGCTGATCATCCAATCGTTGCCACCATTGCCAGGTGTCATCTCTTTGCCTGGCCAGTCGCCGAGGAACTTGACAGCGGTTTCACCGTCGCCAGTCCAAGCGTAGGCATAGGCTTTCTCCCAACCAGCGTTGGTGGTGAAGGTAGCAGTGTAAGTGTTAAGATTAGAAGGAATGACAGCAACCTGCTTGATAATCATGCCCTTCTTGACCTGGAACACGATGTAGCCAGTACCATTCTCAGCGGGAGTGACGCTGTTCACAACAATCTCAGCACCGGAAGCGATGGTGGTCTCACCAGTCACAGCCTCAATACCATCGATAGTGGCGGTAGCGCGAGGATCTGTCAGCGTCTCGTCGGAAGAACCGTCACCGATAGCCCAGATAATCTCCTTGTCTGTTGCATTCTCAGCATCGTAAACGATGATGACCTTATCGCCTTCATTCAAGCCATCGATAGCCATTTCCTTGTTGCTTGGGCACTTCAGACCACCGTTATCAGCCACGTTGCCATTGATGCGGTCTGAACGACGCCATACATGGCACACCTCGGGCAGCACGCTACCCTCGGCCCACTCGTAGCCCTTGTAGTCCTGACGCTTGCTGTCAGTCTTTTCGGAATTCTCCCAGCCGTAGAAGGCCTGTCCGTTAGCGGCACTACCGTTCTTGTTGGCAGGATTCTCACCAGCGTCAGCGGCAGCCTCGAAGTCATAGACAATAGCATTCTCGGGGAATACAATGCGCTTCTCAGGAATTACGCCAATCTCCTTGAAGTCAGAAGGATCGAAGGTAATCGTAATGTCATAGAGACCTTCGCCACCAACATAGTCGGTAGTGATTACCCAGTTGGTTGATCCGTCGCCTTCGGGATACCATGTGCTCTCGCCCTCAATGTTCGTCTGGACGACCTTGAACTCAGGCTGGCTTTCGGCATTAATGGCAATGCGCTTGAACTTCTTCTCGAACAGCTGGGTCTCCTCGTTATACGTCATCTGGTTGGCCTCATCAATATCCCAGTCGTTCCCAGTATCGGTCAGATTCTTGGTACCGGCAACGGTATATGTGCTGTTAACAATATCCTCCCAGTAAGCTTTCTCAAGCAGAATCCATACAGCAGCATCTGCTGTACCGTCGGCAATCTGCTCAAGAGCAGTAGCATTTGCAGCAAGGAAGCCCTCAGGAGTACTGATGGTATAGTATCCGCTCATACCTTCAACAGCGTTAGCAACAGTCCACTGCTTGCCAGTGAAGTAGTCGGCACCTTCAATAGTATAGGCATTATTTGCCTTGTCGAACGTGAAGGTAATAAGTGTACCCTTGGCGTCAAGAGCGCCATCAGCATTAATCAGAGTTCCATCGTTTGCATTCATAACATAGTAGGTGCCATCGGGGATGATTCCTTCAACTTCAACCTTCTCGCCAGTGACACCAATTTCCTGAGTCTTGGCATTGAAGGTGATGGTGATGTTGAAGACACCCTCGCCACCAACCACTTCGGGAGTGATGACCCAGTTGTGGTCGTTGCCCTCTTCGCTTGCGGGAATCCATGTCTGTTTCGTGCCGTCAATATCGGTAATCACGACCTTGAACTGAGGCTGGTTCTCTGCGGTGACGGTGATGTTCTCAGCCGTCCACTCATACATGTAATCCTCTGCACTCTTGGTCATGTTGTTGGCCTCAACAATATCCCAGTCATTCTCAGTACCAGTGAGATCCTTGGTACCAGCGATGGTGTAGGTGCTATTAGCTGCAAGGTGGGTTTGGACGGCCACAATGAGGTTGCGTATTGCCAGACCCACGGTCACGATGGTGGCATCCTCAGCGGCCAAGGCCTGCTTGGCAGCGGCAATGGCGGCCTCCAACTGATCCATGGCATTGGTCTTGCCAGCATCCTTATATCCTGCTGCGGCAAATTCAATCCGCTCGACGAAATTTGGAGCCTCAGCGAGGAAGTCGGTCTTGAACTGCTCCACGGCAGCTAACAAGCCAGCAAAGCTTCCACCCTCAACGGCGGCCTTCATGGCAGCGACATCGGCGGTGATGGCCTCATTATTCAGAATTGCTGCATAGCCTTCAAGCTTTACGATATCTGCCTGGAGGTAAGAGCTTCCTTTCACCATCAGCGACGCGATATCAGTCTTAACAGCGTCGATGTCATTACTGTTTATGTCAGCCTCAAGCTTTTCGAAGTCTTCCTTCAGAGCCTCAGCGGCAGCGCCTGAGAAGGTGCTCATGTATTGCTTAAGCGTAGTCAAAACACCCATTACATAAGTCTTCACGCCATCCTGGAAGGCAGCAGCGGCAGCAGTCACACTCTCGATGGTAGCATCCTCGGCGGCCACGGCAGCCTCAGCGGCGGCAATGACATCTGCCAGTCCATCCAGACCAAAGGCTTTCACCTTGTCGATAACAGACTGGAAAGCGGCCTTGGCAGAGACCAGTGCATACTCAGCGGGGGTGTAAGTCTGATAGGCAGCCCAATCTGTGATGACAAACACGGTCTGGTCTTCAATCTCGGTGAAGTTGATGTCGCCAGTCTTGTTCCAACATACACCTTCATTAAAGTTGTTCTCGGTTGTCTCTCCGTTCATGCGGGCGAGAATCAAGCCTGTCATGTTAGCGGGGATAGCAACAGCATAGTTGTCGCCTGACTTGGCGAAGTCAATCCACTGGTTTCCTCCTTCGTTCCATACGTAGGCAGCATAGCGTGCGCCGTCCACATCCCATGGACCGGGCACCAGTGTGATGGTCTTAGTCTCAACTGGGACACTCTTGGTGACGTTGACGGTGATAGTTATTGCACCGATAGTAGTTGTGAGACTAATTACAGAAGTACCTTCTTCGCTGATGGTAAATGTGGTGTCCCAGCCGTTGAGTGTTCCGATCGTGACATTTGTTCCGCTTGTGACTACAGCATTCTGGATTTGTATCGCAGCATTGGGCTCACTACCCATAGCACCACGGTAACAATCGGCAAACGTTGCGGTGTAAGGCAGAGTGGCGCCTTCAGCGAGGGTCAGATCCATGTTGGCTCCCATGCCATTCACATTTGCCCCGATGGTGTACGTCTCACTAGCTTCAGCGGGGGTCATCTCAAAGCCGAAGAATCCGAGCTTTGAGCCGGCGCAATAGACCTTGTAGGCCTTGTTGGCAGTGGCCTCAAACTCGTAAGTACCGAAGTACTTATCAGCCACAGTGATACCGTTGTAAGCCTCAAGTGCCGTACCGTCCTCCTCAATGAAGAAAGCCTTGTCGGCATTAAGCACAACAGCCACTGAAATAGTGGCATCCACCTTCGGAGTGATGGTGTAGAACGTACCACCTGTTTTGTTGCCGTTGGTGCCATTGCCCTCGGTGAAGGCAGTATAGCCACTTACGCTACCATTAGCTTTGGCGGCCTTGAAGTCGGCGCCTCCGCTCTCACCATAGGTGATAGTAGCTACAACAGCGTCTCCGTTTTTCACTTCGACAGTCTGTCCCGAGGTGAAGGTATCTTCTTCCGCCAGGGCATACTTGACTGTCTCCGCGTTCGCTCCTACTACGCATAGCATTAGTAGAGCGAGCAAAGATAAAATCTTTTTCATACGCTTTTTTTAGTTAATAATAAAGGTTAATAAAATAAGTTTTGTTTATATTCTCCTATATGCAATCGTTCTAACGGGCAAAGATAGGGATTTTCTGTGAACTGGCCAAATTATTTCACTTTTTTTTATTATTCAAGTTCCATAATGGTAAAAGAGTATTTACGAATTTTGCTATTTTATGACGACCTTCTTGCCACTGCGGATGTAGATGCCCTTCTTGAATTGAGAATTGAGAATTGAGAATTAACTTTGCGGCCCTGCAAGTCGTAGATGCCTGACGGCTGATCCTTGACGGACAGGACAGGCTGGATGCCGGTAGGGTCAGTGGAGTCAGTGACGACCAGAAGACCCATGTAGTTATTGAAGAGGGTGGATAAACCATGCATCCTCAGCAGGTAGACACCAGGCTGCAGGGTTCCGGCGTAATAGAGGCACCTGAGGTCGAACTCTGTGTCCTTTGAGCCGTAGAGAACCTGTAAAGAGGACGAATTCACCGGGTTGAAGGAGCTGACGGGTAATACCGCTCCATCCTTCATCTCGCCTAGGATGACCTGAGCCTCTACCGTCTCATGTACAACACCCGACGTCACCTTGGCGCGACAAGTGAAGTCGATGTCCTCGTCGGCAGCAAACGTGTATACAGGCACCTTGTCGATGTTCTCCAGCGTATAGGCGGGTATCTTCTCCACCTTTGCCTTCGCACCGGCATCGTCGATGGTGACGCACAACTCGTTGTCACCCGTGCACACCTTCCACTCGTCGCCGTCCTGCAAACGGTAGCAGAGGCGAACGGTCTGTACCTTTGGCATCGTCTCGGTCAAGCGCTAAATGGAGAAATACTGTATTCTATCCAGCAGGCACTGGCAGCCTTCGAGGACGTCGCGCCAGGTGGCCTCGAAATTACCAGTGTACCAGGGGTCGGCCACGTCGCCGGGGCGGTCGGTGTAGTCGAGCAGTTTATGGATTTTCCCTTCGGGGTCTCCGCCGCAGATGCGGTTCATGTTGCGGATGTTCCATTCGTCCATGCCGATGAGCAGGTCGAAGCGGTCGTAGTCGCCGCGTGTCATCTGCCGTGCCGTCTTGCCCTTACACGAGATGCCATGCTCGGCCAGCTTGCGACGGGCGGGAGGATAGACTTCGTTGCCTATCTCCTCCGTCGATGTTGCTGCCGACTCGATAAAGAACTCGTCCTCGAGCCATGAACGCTTGACGAGGTCCTTCATCACAAACTCTGCCATCGGACTGCGACAGATGTTGCCGTGACAGACGAAGAGTATTCGGGTCTTATTCATTCTGCGCGTTCTTCAGTTGTTCAAGGGCACGGCAGAGCTGGTCAGGACATGAAGTGCCCTTCGTTCCGCAGCGGATGCCATTGAGGCGTGGGATGACGTCGTCGATTTTCTGTCCCCGCACCAGCTGGCTGATGCCTTGCAGGTTGCCGTTACATCCACCCAGGAAGAACACTTGCTGGATGACATCATTTTCATCGGCAGTCACGTCTATCAGCTTAGAACAGGTGCCGCGGGTCTCATACTGTACATGTTTCATTTTCATCATTGTTTATCTTAGGTTGTTAACACTCGAAGGTCGGAGATGATGGCACAGATGGTTTCCAGGTAACGACGGTCGATATCGTCGAAAGTGGCCAGCTCCTTGCTGTCGATGTCGAGAACAGCGATTACCTCGCCCTCCTTTGAGAACAGGGGCACGACAATCTCCGAGCGCGACAGGCTGCTACAGGCAATGTGGCCGGGGAACTGCTCCACGTCGGGCACCACGATGGTCTCGCGCCTCTCCCATGCCGTGCCGCAGACACCACGTCCGAAGGGGATGTGCATACAGGCCACTGGTCCCTGGAATGGTCCCAAGACCAGCTCGTCGTTGACCACCCGGTAGAATCCCGTCCAGAAGAACCCCATCGTCTCGTGGATGGCTGCACACACATTGGCCATCACCGCCACGACGTCGGTCTCGCCCTCGACGAGGGTCTTGATTTGCTCCGTGAGCAGGCGGTATTTCTCTTCTTTATTAATATTGTTGAGCATCTGCAGGGCCTTCTCGTGTTTCCGCACCTGCTTCATGTGTCCGCCGATGCGGCCACGGTGAAGGTTGTGGTTCAGGTCGTTCCTCTTCACGGCGAGGGCTATGGGGTTGCCGGAGTCTATGATGCGCTGCACGTAGTCGTAGTAGTCCGTACTCTTATCGTGGGTGAGCAGCCGGAGGGCGTCGACGACTTCCTTGTCCACACCTTTCTCCAGCAGGTTGTCGAAGGTGAAGGCCGTGTCCTCCACCACGTCGTGCAGGAATCCTGCAATGATTTCTTCACGGTTCCTGCCTGCCAGTCCCACGGCCAGCGGGTGGAGTATGACGGGCTTTGCGTCCAGGTCTTTCTGGCCTTCGTGCGCAGCAATGGCGATGCGCAGCACTTCTTCAACGGTAATCATTTTGGGCATGTTCTTTTAATCCTGTTTTTACGGACATACATGAAGTAAGTCCCTGCTATGGGTTGCAAAGGTACGAAGAAAAATGGAAACAGCACGCAAGATTGTGGAAAAAAGTTCTGTTTCCTCAGAAATGGGGATTGCAGGACTGCGGAAAAGGCCGTACCTTTGCACCCACTTATGAAGAGAAAGTTATTCCTAGGCCTGACGATGGTCGCCACTGTGGCGGCACAGGCCATTGAAGTGGGCGACACCGCCCGAATGGTAGACCTCGACGAGGTCATTGTAGTAGCTCAGCCCAAGGAGCAGGTGCGCTTGAGGCTGCAGCCGGTGAGCAGCAGCGTGTTCGACAGCGAGCAGATGAACCGCTTGGGCGTGCGCGACCTCAACCAGTTGTCACAGTATGTCCCCTCGTTCGACATGCCGGCCTACGGCTCGCGCATCACCTCGACAATGTACATGCGCGGCATAGGGGCGCGTATCAACAACACGTCGGTGGGCGTGTACTACGACAACATACCGCTCATGTCGAAGTCGGCCTTCAACAACCATTTCTACATGCTCGACCGTGTGGACGTGCTGCGCGGTCCGCAGGGAACGCTCTACGGCATGAACACCGAGGGCGGACTGGTGCGTATGTACTCGAAGAACCCCATGAACTATCAGGGAACGGACATCCGCTTAGGACTGGGCTCGGGACTGTATACGAACGCCGAGGTGGCACACCACCACCGTCCCAGCGAGCGCCTGGCGTTCACCGTCGCCGGCTTCTGGCAGGGGCTGCGCGGATTCTTCAACAACCAGAACTTCGACGAGAAGAACGACAAGTCGAAAGAGGCTGGCGGCAAGGTGCGCCTCGTCTATGACCCCACGAAACGGCTGCGGATGGACTGGACGGCCGACTACCAGTGGGTGATGCAGAACGGGTTCGGCTATGGCGAGTACGACGTGGAGGAGGACTGCACACACGACCCCGCCACGACCATCATGAACGGTTACCGCCGCACGATGCTCAACACGGGACTGACATTCTCCTACGACATGCCGCAGCTGCTCTTCACCTCGACCACCAGCTACCAGTACCTGAAAGACCGCATGATGATGGACCAAGACTACGTCACACCCGACTACCTGCAGCTGGAACAGCGACAGAAGATGAACGCCGTGACGCAGGAGTTCGTGCTGCGCAGCAAACCTCAAATCTCAAATCTCAAATCTCAAATCTCAAACATCGACTGGCAGCACGCCACGGGACTCTTCGGCTCCTACCAGTGGCTGCGTACCGACGGTCCGGTGGCCTTCGGCGATGCCATCACCGGTCCCATTGGCCGGGCTATTACCTCGGCCATGACCAATGCTATGAAGCAGAGCATGATGAACAGCATGATGCAGCAGATGATGGAGCAGGGAATGCCCGAGGCTGCGGCAAAGGCGGCTGCGGAGAAGTCTGCACAGGCTGCCGTGGAGAAGGCGGGTATCACCATGAGTGCAGAGATGGCCGTGCCGGAATATTTCCACACACCGGAAGCCAATTTCTCCATATTCCACGAGTCGAACATCCTGTTCAACGAACGGCTGAAGCTGACCGCCGGACTGCGCCTGAACATTGACAACACAAAGATTGACTACCACTCTCTGGCCTACATGAACATGACCGGCGGAACGGCACAGCGACAAGCCACCTACCACCTCACGTCGCTGGTGGAGAACTCGCTGTCGAAGACCTACACGCAGCTGCTGCCGAAGGTGGGACTGACGTACATGCTGAACGATAATCTGGGCAATGTCTACGCCCTGGTGTCGAAGGGCTACCGCACGGGTGGATACAACATCCAGATGTTCTCCGACATCCTTCAGACCGACCTCAACGCCAACCAGCAGAACGCCATGCGCGGCGACTATGACGTGCCCCACACCGATGCCGACTACGACAATATCAACGAGACCATCAGCTATAAGCCCGAGGAGTCGTGGAGCTACGAGCTGGGCACCCACCTGAACCTCTTCGACGGACGTGTGAAGGCCGACGCCGCCGTGTTCTTCACGCAGATACGCAACCAACAACTTTCCGTCATGGTGGGCAACTATGGCTATGGCCGCGCTATGGTGAACGCTGGTAAGAGCTACAGCTGCGGTGCGGAGCTGGCCCTGCGTGGAACGGCTGTAGGCGACCACCTGACATGGGCCATGACCTATAGCTTCACCAACGCCCGCTTCCGTGAATACGACGACCAGTTAGAGGCGAAAGGGCACACTACGACGGACTATCGGGTGATAAGCTACAAGGACAATTACGTGCCCTTCATCCCCCTGCACCAGCTGTCGCTTGCTGCTGACTACCGAATCGATACAGGCTGCCGCATCCTGCGTAGCGTCACCCTCGGAGCAAACATGCAGGGCAAGGGCAAGACCTACTGGGAGGCCGACAACGAACTGTCACAGAACTTCTACGCTACGCTTGGTGCACACGCTGCCTTTGGCCTGGGAGCCGTGACCGTCGATGTATGGGGACGTAACCTCACCGACACCCGCTACAACACATTCCTAGTCTACAGCAAGACCACCGACCAGAACTTCGCACAGCGAGGCCTGCCTATACAGGTGGGGTGTGATGTGAGGATACACCTATAATTTATAAACAACGAATTACACGAATTTCACGAATTGCACGAATTTGCTTTTTATTTCACGAATTGCACAAGATTTGTGAAATCCAGAATAATTCGTGAAATTCGTGCAATTCGTGAAATTCGTTGTTTTATTTAAGATAATCTTCGAAGTACTGAGTGATGCGTTCGTGCAAGTGTACGCTCGCATGCCCCCTCATGTTGTGACCCTCACCGGGATAGACGTAGAAGTCGGGCTGGGTGCCCGCCTCGTTGCAGGCCTTGATGAAGGAAAGGGCGTGCTGGGGAACAACGGTCGGGTCGTTATAGCCGATGATGATTTGCAGCTTGCCCTTCAAGTCTTTTGCCTTGCTGATGAGGCTGGTCTTGGCATAGCCGTCAGGGTTTGTCTGCGGGGTGTCCATGTAACGCTCACCATACATCACCTCGTACCACTGCCAGTCTATGACGGGGCCGCCGGCAACGCCAACCTTGAAAACATCAGGATAGTTGGTCATCAGCGAGATAGTCATGAAGCCACCGAAGCTCCAGCCGTGTACGCCGAGGCGGTCGGCATCGACGTATGGCAGGCTTTTCAGGAACTCCACACCCTTCATCTGGTCCTGCATCTCTATCTGTCCGAGCTGTCGGAAAGTGGCCTGCTCGAAGTCACGGCCACGGTTCTCACTTCCACGGTTGTCGAGGGTGAAGACGATGTATCCCTTCTGCGCCATGTAGGTTTCCCAGGAGCGGCTCTGCCAGTGCCAGGAGGCTTCCACATTGTGGGCGTGAGGACCGCCGTAGACGTAAACGATGGTGGGGTATTTAACCTCACCCCCAGCCCCTCTCCCAAGGAGAGGGGAGTGGTTACCTTTGTCGTCAGTTGGAAGTTGGTCGTAGAGCTGGCGGGGGACTACCATGCGGTAGTAGAGGTCGGTCTGGCCGTCGGCGGCTTTGATGGTGCCGCTGAGGAAACCAGGCTGCTGGTAGTCGGCCCAGGGGTCGGGAGCAGTCAGAAGATTTGAGGCTTGAGGTTTGAGATTTGAGATTTGGGTGATGTCGATGGTATTGGGCTGTGTGGGCGTTTGCCACTTGTCGTAGAACAGAGTGCCGGAGTTGGAGAGGCTGGCACGGTGGATGCCTTCTCCGTTGTCAAGGGATATACGTTTGCCGGTGTTGATGTCTACGGCATAGAGGTTGCGCTGCAAGGGGTGCTTCTCGTTGGAAGCGATAATGATGCTTTTGGTCTTCTTGTTGAAGCCTAACACGTCGAGGACTACCCAGGGGCCGCTGGTGATTTGGCGGGCTAGCACGGGGCCTGAGCGGGCTGGCACGGGGCCTGCCCCTACAGAAGAGAGGTCGAAGAGGTAGAGGTGGTTATAGCCATCCTTCTGACTCTGGAGGATGAACTTGGTGCTGTCCCAAGGAAGGAACTGTATGGGGTGCAGAGGCTCTACGTATTTGTCGGAGGTCTCTCGGTAAAGCTCGGCGAGGCGTTGACCAGTCTGGGCATCGTAGGATACGAGGCGGCAGTCGTTCTGGTCGCGGTTCAGTTCCTGCAGGTAGATGGTCTTGCCGTCGGGACTCCAGGCAAGGTTGGTGAAGAAACAGGGCTGCGCATCTAGCTCAGCATACGAGACTGGGGGAGTCTGGAGGTAGACGGTCTTATCCGTGCGGAGGTCGTAGACGCCGATGGTGACCAAATGGGTGTTCATGCCGGCCATGGGGTATTTGTCAGGCTCCATAGTGGCGATTAGTAGGTCACGCTTCCCAGCGTGACAATCATCGTTAGGGGTTTCACTGCTCCCACGCTGGGAAGCGTGGGCTACTACGGGGGGAATGTTCACCTGCGGATAATCGGTGACCATGCTTTGATCCATGCGGTAGAAGGCAAGCTGCTGGCCATCGGGGCTCCAGAAGGTACCCTTCGAGATGCCCCACTCATCGCGGTGCACACTCTGCCCATAGACAATCTCTCGGGAACCGTCGGTGGTAAGCTGGTGTTTGTGGCTGTCAGCATCGATGACCCACAGCTGGTGGTCCTCCACATAGGCCGTGGCGCGACTCTGCGGGTTCCAGTCGTTGGCTTCCTGTCCGGAGAGGCTGTCCTGCCAGACGATTTCCTTCTTCTTGAAGTCCACAAGCGTAAAAGCCTTCTTGTTTCCCACGGCCACGATGGGCTGATCGGGGTAAGGGAAGGATGCCGACGAGAGGTGACGCACGTAGTACGTGTCGTCGCTCTTGGCCCAGGTGTTAATGTCGTCGAGGGTGAAGAGCACCGTCTCCTTGCCCGTCCTAGGGTCGATGAGCGAGCATTGCTCCACATCGCAGTGGACGAGCTGGTCGCCCCACCACTCCAAGAACATGTTCTTTGGGCGGAGGTTGTGGAAGTTCGTGCCGCCGAAGTTCAGGTCCTCGAGCGTAAAAAGTTTCTGCTGTGCATACATAGAAGAAACGAATAAATGAATGACAAGGAAAATTCCCACCGTGGGAATGAATCGTTCCCACCGTGGGAATATTTTATTCCCAGCGTGGGAACGAATTGTTCCCACCGTGGGAACATTTACTATGTTCCGAGATTGCAAGCCTGATAGTCTCATTTCTTTCGATTAATGAATAACTCTGGAATATCTTATTTTTTCTTCTTTCCTCCACCGCTGCGGTCGAAACGCTCGTGTCCGCCACGGTTCTCGGTGCTCTGGTATTTGGGCTTGCCACCACCACGCTTGTCAAAGCGGTCGATATTCTGGTCAAAGCGATTGCCCTTACGGTCACGGTCGCCACCCCTGCGGTCAGAGCGGTCCCGGCCTTCACGGCGGTCAGACTTAAACTCTTTCCGCTCACTTCTCGCCTCTCGTTTCTCTCCACCTATGTCATGACGGTGGAAGGTGAACGAGCGGATGTCGCCATCCTCATTGTCTTCCTGCTCGTCGCGTCGCTGCTTGAACTCGCGCATCTTCTTGAAGCGATGGTGCTCGGCCATCTGACGCTTCTCTTCTTCGGTCTTCACCTCGCCGCCCTCGCTGCGGAACTCACGCAGCTTGCCATCGAACATCTGGTACTTGCGCAGCTCGCACTCCAGGGAACCGTTGAAAAGCGGAATCTTGATGCTGGGCTTCAGGCCTATCTGCTCGAAGCACTCCTCGCGATAGCTGAGCACCCATGCCTCGCCGCCCGTGAACTGATGCTTCAGCCGTTCACCAATCATGCGGTAGGTGTCCAGCAGGTTGGGCGTGGAGATACGCTCGCCGTAGGGCGGGTTGGTCACGATGATGCTCTTCTCCTTGGGCTGGATGAAGTCCTTGAAGTCCTGCTGCTCGATGGTGATGTCGTTGGTCAGACCGGCGGCACGGACATTCTGCCGGGCGGTGTTCACGGCTTTCATGTCCACATCGTAGCCGTAGATGTGGTGAATGAACTCCCGCTCCTGCGAGTCATCGTTGTATATTTCATCGAAGAGCTCGGCATCGAAGTCGGGCCATTTCTCGAAAGCATACTCCTTGCGGAACACGCCCGGCGCCATGTTGCGGGCAATGAGTGCCGCCTCGATGAGGAACGTTCCAGAGCCGCACATGGGGTCGATGAAATCTGTCTCGCCCTGCCAGCCTGTCATCATGATGATGCCAGCGGCAAGCACCTCGTTAAGAGGCGCTTCGACACTCTCCTGACGGTAGCCACGACGGTGAAGGCTCTCGCCACTGCTGTCCAAGCAGAGTGTGGCATCGGTCTCAGCGATGTGTATGTGTAGCCGCAGGTCGGGGTTGCTTACAGAGATGTTCGGTCGCTTGCCCGTCTTCTCACGCAGCTGGTCGACGATGGCGTCCTTCACCTTGTAGCTCACGAACTTAGAGTGTCGGAACTCCTCCGAGAACACCACGCTGTCTACGGCAAACGTGCGGTCGTCGGAAAGATACTCCGTCCAGTCTATCTTGCCAATCTCGGTATACACATCATCAGCGCACGTAGCCTTGAAATGGGCTATGGGCTTTAGAATCTTGATGGCCGTGTGAAGTTGGAAGTTGGCGCGGTACATGGTTTCCTTGTTTCCCCGAAACGACACCATGCGCCTGCCTATCTGAATGTCGTTTGCCCCCATCTGGGTGAGTTCCTTCGCCAAGACAGGCTCGAGGCCCATAAAGGTCTTGGCGATGAGTTCAAATTGCTGTTCCATGAAATAAAATGTGTTTCAAGGTGCAAAATTACATTAAGTTTGTGAAACGGCAAAATAAAAAGCCGAAAAACTTTTTCCTATTTCAAAAATATTTCGTAATTTTGCCGCGAAATGATTGGCCTGTTGCTAAACCTACTGCTAGAGACAAGTATGCAGGACTACTCCCTGTGGATTGTCTTCTTTGTCATCACCATTGTGATGATATGGCTTCTTTTCCTGCAACGCCATCAGCGCAAGCAGCTGAAAGGCGAGCTGACAGAGCTGGCCAAGATTCAGAAACGCAACGTGGAGTATGAGTTCGTCATCAAGGCCATGCGTGTCAGCGTGTGGCATGTTGATACGAAGACCCATACCATCAGCTACGAGCAGGACTTCCGCGACAAGAGCATCAACTGGAACCAGGCTCCTGAAGGTTCGGCGTATGCCGATGCCGCTCAACTAATAGACCCGCGTGACAGCGAGCGTGTATACGCAGCGCTGGATGACATCTGCTCAGGACGTACCAGTGACTACCACGAGATTTACCGCGTGTCGACCCCCTATTCCGTAAGGCCTTTCTACTGGGAGGAGAGCTATGCCACCGTGGCAGAGCGCGATGTAGACGGCAAGCCAACCATCATCGTGGGCACGTCGATGCGTATCGACGAGCGCAAGGCCATGGAGGAGGCACTCGTCTCGGCGCGTAACAAGGCTGAGGAGAGCGACCGCCTGAAATCGGCCTTCATCGCCAACATGAGCCACGAGATACGCACCCCGCTGAACGCCATCGTGGGATTCACCAGCATACTGCCTGACATCACCGACGACACGGAGCGCAAGGGACTGCTGGACCTCGTGCACGAGAACACGCAGAAGCTGCTGCGCATCATCGACGACATTGTGAGCATATCGAAGGTGGAAGCCGGACAGGAAGAGCTGGTCATGACAGCCTTCGAGCTGAACACCATGCTCAGCGACCTCATGGCACGCTACTATGCCGACCTCCACCCCGGCGTGGAGATGACCACGGCTTTTGCCAGCGACATGGAGAATGTCACTACCGACCACAACCGACTGATAGAGATCATGAAACACCTCCTTTCCAACGCCATGAAGTTCACCGCGCAGGGCACCATTACCGTGGGCTACAACAAGCCGGAGGCAGGACGCATACGCATCTGGGTGCGCGACACGGGCAAGGGTATCGCCAAGGAGCATCAGGAGCGTGTCTTCGAGCGTTTCTTCAAGGTCGATGAGTTCATCCCTGGTGCCGGATTAGGCCTCAGCGTCTGCCGTACGCTTGCGCAGAGCCTGGGCGGACTGGTCGGCGTGGAGTCGAAGCTGGGCGAAGGTTCCTGCTTCTGGGTGGAGATACCAATACAATAACATCACTTTTATAATTTATCATTTAGCTTAGTGTCATGGACAGCAAAGAAAGCAAATACATCACCGTGAGCTATCAGCTCTATTCCATCAACGCACAGGGCGAGAAACACCTCGAGGAACAGACACAACAGGGGCAGCCCTTCCAGTTCGTCACGGGCTTCGGCTTTACCCTCGATGGTTTTGAGCAACACATCGCCGACCTGCCACAGGGCAGCAAGTTTGACTTCACCCTACAGCCGACAGAGGCTTTCGGCGAATACGACCCCGAGGGCGTGCACAAGATGAAGCGTGAGGCGTTTACCATCAACGGACATTTCGACCACGAGAATATTTTCCCCGGAGCCATCATCACCCTCATGGACGAGGACGACAAGCGATTCATGGCCCGCGTGATGAAGGTCGACGAGGATGCCGTGACCATCGACACCAATCACCCACTGGCCGGAATGACGCTGCAGTTCATGGGACTTGTACTGGAGAACCGCAATGCCACGAAGGAGGAGATTCAGAATCTCATCAACCAGATTAGCCACGAGTGCTGCGGCTGCGAAGACTGCGAAGGTGGCCATGAGGGGCATGAAGGCCACGAGTGTGGCTGCGGCTGCGGTCACTGTCACTAATCCCATCAGTCCCATTAAACCCATCAAGCCCATTTAGCCCATCAGCCTCATGCGTAACACTTTCGGAACACTTTTCACGCTGACGACATTCGGCGAGAGCCACGGTGCCGGCGTGGGTGGCGTGGTGGACGGTATGCCCTCCGGTATTGAGGTGGACATGGCGTTCATTCAGCATGAGCTAGACCGTCGCCGCCCCGGACAGAGTGCCATCACCACGTCGCGTAAGGAAGGCGACCGCGTGGAACTGCTCAGCGGCATCTTCGAGGGGCGCACCACCGGGGCACCCATCGGCTTCCTCGTTCGCAACGAGAACCAGCACTCTCAGGACTACGAGAACCTGCGCACGCTCTTCCGTCCCTCGCACGCCGACTACACCTATTATTATAAATATGGTACACGCGACCACCGGGGCGGAGGCCGCTCTTCGGCACGCATCACCATCAGCCGCGTCGTTGGCGGCGCACTGGCCAAGCTGGCTCTCCGTCAGTTGGGCGTCAGCGTCAACGCCTACACTACCCAGGTAGGTCCTATTGCTCTGGAGCGCGACTACCACCTTTACGACCTCTCGCTGACAGAACAGAACGCCGTGCGCTGCCCAGACCCCGATAAAGCCCGACAAATGGAGGAGCTAATAGCTCAGGTGAAAGCCGAGGGCGACACCATCGGCGGTGTCATCGCCTGTGTTGTCAAAGGCTGTCCTCCCGGCATCGGCGAACCGGAGTTTGGAAAGCTGCACGCCCAGCTGGGACAGGCCATGCTCTCCATTAATGCCGTCAAAGGTTTTGAAATAGGCGAAGGTTTCGACGGAGTCAAACAGCGCGGCTCCGAACAAAACGACATCTTCATAAAATCATCAGAACTCCCTGATGTCCCGTATGCCGCACTAAATGCGCGGCCCTCCACCATCGCCACCGCTACTAACCACAGCGGCGGTATACAGGGCGGCATCTCCAATGGTCAGGACATTTTCTTCCGCGTGGCCTTCAAGCCCGTGGCCACCCTGCTACGCGAACAACAAACGGTAGACCTTGAGGGTAATCCCACTACCTTTACTGCCCGTGGGCGCCACGACCCGTGCGTATTGCCACGAGCTGTGCCCGTGGTTGAGGCAATGGCCGCCATGACCATCCTCGACCACTGGCTCTATGCCCGCACGGTAAGCCTCTAAAGTCCCTGCTTCACCAGATATTCACCAATCTGTACGGCGTTAAGGGCTGCACCCTTACGAATCTGGTCGCCTGAGAGCCAGAAGGTCAGTCCGTTGTCGTCAGACAGGTCTTTACGCACACGACCCACAAAGACGTCGTCCTTACCTGCGGTGTCGAGCGGCATGGGGTAAGTCAACGTCGATGGATCATCGACGAGCTGACAGCCGGGAGCCTGGGCAATGGCCTGTTGGGCCTCCTCCACGCTGAGTGGACGTTCGGTCTCAATCCACACGCTCTCAGAGTGGCTGCGCAATGAGCTGACACGCACACACATAGCTGAGCAACGGGCATCGGTATGCATAATCTTGCGTGTCTCATTGAACATCTTCATCTCCTCCTTCGTGTAGCCGTTAGGCTGGAACACGTCAATCTGCGGGATGACGTTGTAGGCCAGCTGGTGAGGGAATTTCTTGATGGTCTTCACCTCGCCCGTCTCCACAATCTCTTTATACTGCTGTTGGAGTTCGGCCATGGCGGCAGCTCCGGCACCCGAAGCGCTCTGGTAGGAGGCCACGTGGATGCGCTTGATGTGGCTCAGCTTCTCCAGCGGCTGTAGTACGACAACCATCATAATCGTTGTGCAGTTGGGGTTGGCGATGATGCCACGCGGACGGTTCAGCGCGTCCTCGGCGTTGCACTCGGGTACCACCAAAGGCACATCATCGTCCATGCGGAAAGCTGACGAGTTGTCAATCATCACGCAGCCGTACTTCGTAATCGTCTCGGCAAACTCTTTGGATGTGCCAGCACCGGCAGAGGTGAAGGCGATGTCGATGTCCTTAAAATCGTCGTTGTGCTGCAGCAACTTCACCTCCAGCTCCTTGCCTCGGAACGTGTACTTACGCCCTGCGGAACGCTCGGAACCAAACAGCACCAGTTCGTCCATCGGGAAATTTCTCTCGTCTAAAATGCGCAGGAATTCCTGCCCAACAGCGCCGCTGGCGCCTACAATTGCAACTTTCATCTTTGTGTGGTATTAAAAATTTGGCTGCAAAGGTACTCATTTTACACCGAAACAGCTATCCTTTAACTCCCTTTAACTCCCTTTAACTCCCCTAACTCCTTTAAAAGTTGTACCTTTGCAGCGTTTTATGAGCATTTTCCTTGCAGGAACACCCCTGATTACCGACCCCACGTTGATTTTTTTCGTGGTGTTGCTCATTATTCTCTTCGCGCCAATCGTGATGAGCAAGCTGCGCATCCCCCACATTATTGGTATGGTGCTGGCAGGTATCGCCATAGGCCCTTACGGACTGAACGTGCTAGAGCACGGCTCGTCATTCAAGATTTTCGGACAGGTAGGTCTCTACTACATCCTGTTCCTCGCCGGTCTGGAGATGGACCTGGAGAGCGTGCGCCGCAGCACGCGCCACTTCCTCATCTTCGGCCTGCTGACGTGCCTCCTTCCCTTCGGCATGACCTACGCCGTGGCGCGGCTGCTGCTCGACTACGGCCATCCCACCTCCTACCTCCTGGGATGTATCATGGCATCGAACACGCTCATTGCCTATCCCATTATCGGGCGCTACGGACTGCAGAAGCATCCATCGGTGGCATTGAGCGTAGGCTCATCGATGATTTCGCTCTTCCTCGCACTGGTTATGCTTGCTGCGCTGGCGGCCATGTACACAGTCACCGTCGCAGATCATACGACCTCTAACTCCTTCTTACTCCTTATAACTCCCTCTAACTCCCCGATAGCGTTCTGGCTCCTCTTCTTCCTCAAGCTCGCCGCTTTCCTCGTGGGAAGCATCATGCTTATCCCCAGGCTGACACGCTACTTCCTACGCCGATACTCGGATGCCGTCATGCAGTACATCTTCGTCCTGTCGGTGATGTTCCTCTCCGCAGCACTCACAAATCTCATTGGGCTGGAGGGCATCGTGGGAGCCTTTATCTCCGGACTTATACTAAATAGGTATATACCGCGTGTGTCGCCACTGATGAACCGCATTGAGTTTATCGGCAACGCCCTGTTCATACCCTATTTCCTCATCGGCGTGGGCATGCTCATCAATGTGCAGGCTATGTTCAATGGCGGCAGCGTGGTGTGGGTGGTGCTGCTCATTGCTTTCATAGGCACCTTTGGCAAAGCCGCGGCCGCATACATCAGCAGTCTGCTCTTCCGTTTGCCTCAGCAAGATGGCAACATGATGTTCGGACTCACCTCGGCACACGCTGCCGGAGCCATCGCCATGGTGATGGTGGGCGTGAGACTCGACATCGTCAACGATGACATGCTCAACGGCGTGGTGATGATGATTCTCGTGACATGCGTCATATCCACGATGGTCACCGAGCGGGCTTCGCGGAAGATAACGCTGAGCAGCTACTCCCCGTCCTCACAGATGGTCAATAGCAGAGGGACAGCATCTGACGACGAGAAAATCCTGGTCTGCGTGAAATATCCCGAGATAGCCCCACAGTTGCTCAACCTCTCCATCTTCATGCGTAACCAGAGCCTGAACCGTGGACTTGTGGTCCTCAATGTGGTCTACGATGACGAACAGGCACCAGCCTTGCGCGAGCAGGGACTGCGGTTGCTGGATTCGCTAAAGCAACAGGCAGCGGGCGCAGAAGTGAGAATACAGACGCAGGTGCGACTGGCATCAAACATCGCCAACGGCATCAAGCACGCCTTCCGCGAATTTGCCTGTTCGGAAATCGTCATGGGTATGCACGTCCATACTGATGTGAACCCCAAGTTCTGGGGAGAATTCATACAAAGCCTCTATAACGGTCTGAACCGCCAGATTATCCTCATGCGCTTCGTACAGCCCATGAGCACGCTACGCCGCATACAGGTGGCCGTTCCCTCAAGGGCTGAATTCGACAAGGGGTTCCACCGCTGGCTGGAGCGACTATGCCGCTTTGCCGGACAACTGGACTGCCGTACCGTATTCCACGGGAGGAAGGATTCGCTGGATCTCATAGAGAACTATATCTGTACGCACCATAAAAGAATCAAGGCTGACTATATACCTATGGAGCACTGGAATGAGCTGCCCAAGCTGGCATCGTCCATTGCGCCCGACCACCTTTTCGTTGTCGTCACCGCACGTAAGAACACCATCTCCTATAAGAGCGCTATGGAGCGGCTGCCCGACGAGCTGCAGCAGCACTTCTCCGGCACCAACCTCATGATTATCTTCCCCGACCAGTACGGCACGCCGAAGGAGGAGGGCATGAGCTTCACCGAAGCCCAGCACCATGAGGAAACCAGCCTCTACGACACCATCATGCGACTCATTCACAGAAGAATCTCATAACACTATCGTCCCTTTCACTCCCTCAAAAAATGATTGACCTCCAAGGAATCACCAAGAGCTTCGGCTCACTTCAAGTACTCAAAGGCATCGACCTCCACATCGACCGCAGCGAAGTGGTGAGCATCGTAGGCCCCAGCGGAGCAGGCAAGACCACACTGCTGCAAATCATCGGAACCCTCGACCGCCCTGACAGCGGCAGCGTGCACGTCGATTCCGTCGACGTGACTTCCCTCTCCCAGAAAGCCCTCGCCGACTTCCGCAACCGCCACCTAGGCTTCGTATTCCAGTTTCACCAGCTATTGCCAGAGTTCACCGCCCTGGAGAACATCATGATTCCTGCCTACATTGGCGGCACCGGAAATAAACAGGCGAAGGAACGCGCACGGGAACTACTACAGTTCATGGGGCTCAGCGACCGCGCCTCCCACAAGCCCGCACAGCTCTCTGGAGGCGAGAAACAGCGTGTTGCAGTGGCACGCGCACTCATCAACAGCCCCGCCGTCATCCTCGCCGACGAGCCGTCAGGTAGCCTTGACACACGTAACAAGCAAGAACTGCATCAGCTCTTCTTCGACCTTCGCGACCGCTACGGGCAGACCTTCGTCATCGTCACACACGACGAAGAACTCGCTGGTCTCACCGACCGTACCCTGCACATGCGTGACGGACAGTGGTGGGGACAACCCGCCTAGTCCTAAGGACAGTGACCGATGAACTCTTGGTGGGACAAATAATTATTTGACATAAAGGGGGTTATTTGCGGCAAACAAAGTTAATTTTCTTGAAATATGTGCCTGTTTCAGAATTAATTACTAATTTTGCACGCTTTTTGAAACGTATTACACATTATTATATATAAAGAAGCATGGATAAACTTAGCTACGCACTTGGTTTGGGCATCGGTCAGCAGCTGGCCCAGATGGGTGCTACAGGCTTGAAGGTAGCCGATTTTGCACAGAGTATCAGCGACGTGCTGGAGGGACGCGAACTGAAGATGTCGCACCGCGAGGCACAGCAGATTGTGCAGCAGTATTTTGCACAGCAGGAAGAGAAAATCAACAAGGAACGCATGGCCCAGGGCAAGGTGCACAAAGAGGCCGGCGAGAAATACCTGGCTGAGAACGGGAAGAAAGCCGACGTGGTGACGCTGCCCAGCGGACTGCAGTATCAGGTGCTGCGCGAGGGCAACGGCAAGAAGCCTAAAGCCACTGACTCGGTGAAGTGCCACTACGAGGGATTCCTCATCGACGGAACTGTCTTCGACAGCAGCGTGCAGCGCGGAGAACCCGCCGTGTTCGGACTGCAGCAGGTCATCGCAGGATGGACGGAAGGATTGCAACTGATGCAAGAGGGAGCCAAATACCGTTTCTTCATTCCCTACCGCCTGGCTTACGGAGAGGGCGGAGCAGGACAGATGATTCCCCCCTTCGCTACACTCATCTTCGACGTAGAACTCATCGAAGTGTTATAACCCATAGCCTCCTTAGCCCCCTAAGTTAGGGGGTTGGGGGTCTGAACAGAAACAAGCCTTACCCACCTAAGTTAGGGGGTCTGAACATACGCAAAACAAATAACAATCAATATTATTAACAATTAAAACGAGGGAAAGAACACCGAAACTGTTCAGACCCCCAACCCCCTAACTTAGGGGGCAAAGAAACAAAACAATGAAAAAAATTACTTACGTGGCCGCTATGGCCATCGCAGCTGCTACACTCGCATCGTGCAGCGGAAACGCCCCCAAGGCAAGTCTTAAAAACGAAGTTGACACCCTGAGTTACGCTATTGGCGTGGCACAGTCACAGGGCCTTAACGAGTACATCTCACAGCGTCTCGGCGTGGACACTGCCTACATGGCAGAGTTCGTACAGGGTGTCATCGACGGTGCCAATGCCGGTGATGACAAGAAGAAGACCGCTTACTTCGCAGGTATTCAGATTGGACAGCAGATTCAGGGACAGATGGTTCCGGGCATCAATGCAAACATCTTCAGCAACGACAGCACCAAGAACGTTTCGCTTGACAACATTCTTGCCGGTTTCATCAGCGCCATCCTGAAGAAGGACATGAAGATGACCGTCGAGGAGGCCGACAGCACGGCTAACGCCATTGCTGCCAACATCAAGTATGGTGACAGAAAGGTGAAGAATGAGGAGTACCTCGCCGAGAACGCCAAGAAGGACAGCGTCGTCACCCTGCCCAGCGGTGTGCAGTACAAGATTCTGAAGGAAGGTAACGGTGCACAGCCTGTTGATAGCAACCAGGTTGTGGTGAACTACGAGGGTAAGCTCATCGACGGTACCGTCTTCGACAGCAGCTACCAGCGCAACCAGCCCGCCACATTCGGCGTTAACCAGGTCATCGCTGGATGGCAGGAGGCCCTGAAGCTCATGCCCGTCGGCTCGGTATGGGAAATCTACATCCCTCAGGAGCAGGGCTATGGCACACGCGACATGGGTAACATTCCTCCCTACTCAACACTTATCTTCAAGGTTGAACTTCTGGAAATCAAATAAGCACTGACTTATGAAGAAAGTGATAGCACTGGCACTCGCCGCCCTGGTGGTGGGTGCCTCTTTCAGCACTTTGGATGCTAAGAAAAAGAAGGACAAGAAGAAGGATGCCCCTGTGGCAGAGGTACTTGCTCCCGTGGTACTCGCCAATGGTTGCGACTCTATGAGCTATGCCGCCGGCGGTGCCCTGACCAACGGTCTCATTCCCTACCTGCTGCAGCAGGGTGTTGATACTGCCTACATGGCAGACTTCGTCACCGGTCTGCGCCAGGGAATTGCCCAGCAGAAAATCGCCATGAGCGACCCTCAGGAGAAGGCCCGCATTTTAGGTGGGCAGATAGCTAACCAGCTGATGCAGGGTATGCTGCCCAACGTGAGACGTGATTTCACCGATACTCCTGACACACTCATCGAGGATGTGTTCTTCCGTGGATTCACCGATGCCGTCATGGCTGACACCACCGTTATGACCCAAAAGCGGGCCGAGGCACTCTTCAAGGAGAAGCAGAAGGTGAACAAGGAGGCCAAGACGGAGAAGCTGACCAGAGCCGGACGTGAATTCCTGGAGGAGAACGGAAAGAAGGAAGGAGTCATCACTACCGCCAGCGGCCTGCAATACAAGGTGCTGACGGAAGGCGACGGCGACGTGCCCCAGCGCACCGACAAGGTGAAGGTGCACTATGAAGGCCGCCTCATCGACGGTACCGTATTCGACGCCTCGTCGAAGCACGGCACAGAACCCGCTAGCTTCCGCGCAGACCAGGTCATCAAGGGATGGACTGAGGCTCTCACCATGATGCCCGTAGGCTCGAAGTGGCAGCTCTTCATTCCCCAGCACCTCGCTTACGGCGAGCGCCAGACAGGACAGATTCCTCCCTACTCCACCCTTATCTTTGACGTGGAGCTGGTGGATATAGAAAAGCCCGAAGCAAAGACCGAGGAGAAGAAATAGAAATGGAGAAAATCGACAACCTGGACAAGAAAATACTGAGCATCCTCTCGAAGAACGCCCGCATACCCTTCAAGGACGTGGCTGAGGAGTGCAACGTGTCGCGTGCCGCCGTGCACCAGCGTGTGCAGCGGCTCATCGAGAGCGGCGTCATCACCGGCAGCGGTTTCGACGTGAACCCCATGTCGCTAGGCTACCACACATGCACCTACGTGGGCATCACGCTGGAGCGCGGCTCGATGTACAAGGAGGTGGTGAAGCGCCTGGAGCTGATACCCGAGGTGGTGGAGTGCCACTTCACCACAGGCCCTTACACCATGATGGCCAAGCTCTACGCCCGCGACAATGAACAGCTCATGCACCTGCTCAACGGACAGCTGCAGGAGATTCCCGGCGTGGTATCTACCGAGACGCTCATATCACTTGAACAGAGTTTTAAGCGCGATATTCCCGTACACTTCGTAGAGGAAGAGGAATAGATGATCAGTTTTGACTTTAACGCCCGACTGGCCGCCCTTCACCAGCGTTTCCCCGCTGCTGACAGGCGGCCAGTTGTCGGTATTACCGGAAACTACGGCGAGCAGACATGCAAGCTCGGAGAGGGATATTATAAACAGATAGTCCGTGCTGGCGGTACGCCGCTCATCATCCCGCCGCTCTCCGACGAAGCAACCATTCTGGAGACGCTGGAACGTGTCGACGCCCTGCTGCTCAGCGGCGGTGCCGACATCAACCCGCTCTTCATGGGAGAGGAACCGCAGCCACGCCTCGGCAGCATCAATGCCGAGCGCGACCTCCCCGAACTGCTCATTACCCGACTGGCCTTCAACCGACAACTACCCATACTGGGCATCTGCCGAGGCATACAGACCCTCGCCGTGGCCCTGGGCGGCAAGGTCGCACAAGACATTGAAAGTGAAAAGGGAATAGTGAAAAGTGAAGCTTCCGCTGTAAAACATTCCCAGGATGCCGACCGCTCAGAACCCACTCATAGCATAGTCCTCGCTGACGACTCCATGCTAAGGGACATCTTCGGCGGCAACAGTATCTTCGTCAACTCCTTCCACCACCAGGCCGTGGCCTCTCCCAGCTCCCACCTGAAAGTCACTGCTACCGCCACCGATGGCGTCATTGAGGCTGTGGAGAGCACGGAGCACAAGCCCATCATCGGCGTACAATGGCATCCCGAATGCATGGGCGACAACGGTCTGCCGCTCTTCCAATGGCTCGTCCGTGAGGCAGAGACATTCCGAAAGGTGAAAGACCTGCACAACCGTGTGCTCACCCTCGATACCCATTGCGACACCCCCATGCTCTTCCCCCAGGGCATCGACTTCGCCACCCGTGACGACCGTCTGCTCGTTGACCTGCATAAGATGACCGAGGGACGGCTCGACGCCACCATCATGGTGGCCTACCTGCCACAGACAGGCTGGAACAACGAGGACGGTAAATGGAAAGTAATGACCGACAACCTTGCTCCCACGCCTAAGGCTTACGCCGACGGCATCTTCGACCGTATTGAGCAGATTGTAGCTGCCAATGGCGATCACCTCGCCCTTGCCCGCACTCCCGCCGACCTCTGGGCCAACAAACGGGCGGGTCGCAAGAGCATCATGCTCGGCATTGAGAACGGCCTGGCCCTGGAGGATGACCTGGCCAACCTCGACCACTTTGCCCGCCGTGGCGTGGTCTACATCACCCTCTGCCATAATGGCGACAACAGCCTCTGCGACTCTGCCAAGCTTCTGGGAGCGCAGTCGTCCTCGCCAGCAAAAATGGGAGCGCGGTCGTCCTCGCCTGCAAAACACACGTGGGGCGGCGTCAGTCCTTTCGGTGCCGATGTCATCCGCCGCATGAACGAACTGGGCATTATGGTAGACCTGAGCCATGCCCATGAGCGCAGCTTCTACGATGCCCTCGACATCAGCCGTCTGCCCATCGTCTGCAGCCACTCCTCCGCACGTGCTCTCTGCGACCATCCACGAAACCTCACCGACGACCAGATGCGCGCACTCGCCAACAAAGGCGGCGTGTGCCAGATAACCCTCTACCCCGGTTTCCTCAAATCTCAAATCTCAAACCTCAAACCTCAAATCTCAAATCTCAAATCTCAAATCTCAGAAGCCACCATATTCGACGCCATGGCCCACCTCGACCATGCCATCGACGTGATGGGCATAGATCACGTAGGCCTGGGCACCGACTTCGACGGCGACGGTGGTGTTCCCGGTCTGGCCAATGCCAGCGAGCTGACGAACTTCACACGTCAGCTTCTCGCCCGCCGCTACAGCGAGGACGACATCCAAAAGATATGGGGTGGCAACTTCCTCCGCGTCATGGAGGAAATACAGGCAGCCAACTATGCACTATGAACTATGCACTATGAACTATGCACTATGCACTATGAACTATGAACTATGAACTGCATTAGTTCTCCTGCTGCTTCTGGCGGATATACTTGATTTTTGCTCCCAGCACGTCCCACTGCACTTGCAGTGAGTCACGCTTCATGCGCAGCATTGTTAGCGCCGTCAGTTCGTCAGCGGTGGCACGCAGCTCAGCTTTGTGCTGTTCTACTTCAACCTTCATCCGCTCATACTCGGCCTTCACGGCCTCCAGCGTGCTGTCCACAATGGCCAGCTCCTGCTGAGAGGCCAACAACGTGCTGTCTTGCTTGTGTTTCAGGGCGGCACGGCGCTGCTCTATCTCCGTACGGCGGGAATTGTCGGTACATGATGCTAAGAGCAGTAAGGCACCAGCTGCAAGTGAAGAAAATAGGATTCCTTTTGTCATGATAAATGGTGTTTTAGGGGTTCCTTTTTTTAGTAAATGAGGGCTGGAAATCACCAGCCCTCAACCAACACAAAAACTAAACTAGACTTAACTATTACCCATCCTGATTTTCGCAAACCACGGAAAGGCGATGCAAAGGTATACAAAAAATATGAATTTCCAAATGTTTTCACAAACTTTTACACTTTCCTTTAAAAACTAAATACTGTTAAATTCTTGTCTGTTACTCCACTTTTGCCTACCTTTGGACGGAAAAAGCCCGAAATAAATGGAAAAGAAAGCAACATGGATATGGTATCCCGGCGACTTTGAAGTGTGGCTGGGCAACAGGTTCAACAATCGTCGCACGGAGCGGGGCTCTATGTTTCCACCCTTCTGGAAGCAGGACAGCCACTGGCCCACGGTGGTATTCGCCACCACCGTTCAACTGGAGCAGGCCGAGGACATTCGAATCTTCTGCGAAGGACAGTACAACGTCGCCATCGACGGTAGCCTGAAGTCAATGCTCAATGTCCCTGCTGGCAAGCATCGCTTGACGGTGAAGGTATGGAACCAAGCGACACCTCCTGCCCTCTTCATCGACAGCCCCACGATAAAGACCGGCGAGGGATGGGAAGTGACCTTCGAAGATAAAATATGGATTGACGAGAACGGCGTAGCCCACGGCTCGGGCATCTACGTCCCAGTGGGGCACGCTTCCGAGCGTGCCGATGGCTGCGCGGCTGCAACGCTCAGAGGCGTTGCCCACTATGGCTGCGCGGCTGCAACGCCCGGAGGCATTGCCCACTACACCTTCGACAGCCCCGACACTCCCCCCTCAAAGTTCCGCCTGCCCACAAAGCCCCTCCGCCCTGTATGTTGCGACTCATTCTCAACCAGCTCCAGCCTCTATGACTTCGGCCGCGAGACCTTCGGTTTCCTCTGCATCCACGGTCTCCGTGGCGAAGGCCTTCTGCGCATCTACTACGGTGAGAGCCGCGAGGAAGCCCTCGACCACGACCACTGCGAGACCCTCGACGTCTGTCCCGTAAGCCGCGCTAGCTGCATGGTCCCTGGGCAACCCACCCTCCATGGCAGCAAGGCTTTCCGCTACGTCAGCATAGAAAAGGAGGGCACCGCCGACTTCGACGACCTGACCATGCTCTACGAATATGCCCCCTTCGCCCCTGAGAAGAGTGGTTCCTTCCGTTGTAGCGACGACGAGCTGAACCGCATCTGGGAAGTGTCGGCCTACACCCTCGACCTCACCACCCGAGAGTTCTTCTGCGACGGCATCAAGCGTGACCGATGGGTGTGGAGCGGCGATGCCATCCAGAGCTACCTGATGAACTACTACCTGCGCTTCGACACCGAGTGCGTGAAGCGCACCATACGCCAGCTACGCGGCAAGGACCCCGTCACCACCCACGTGAACACCATCATGGACTACACCTTCTACTGGTTCATCAGCATCTGGCAGTACTACGAGTACACCGGCGACGTGGCTTTCCTGCACGAGATGTTCCCTAAAATGAAAACGCTGATGGACTTCGTGCTGAGCCGTCTCAACAACGGACTGGCCGAAGGAAAAGCCGACGACTGGATTTTCGTCGACTGGACAGACTTCCCCATGCACAAGCGCGGCACGCTCTGCTTCGAGCAACTGCTCCTTTGGAAATCGTTTGAAGCGATGCTAAATATAACCTCTACCATCTATCAGCACACCGACAACGCCAAAGAAAAGGAACTGCTCAACGATTGTCTCAACCGTTACCTATTGTTCAGCGACCGGCTACCAGCAAAGATTCGCGAACTGTTTTACGACAAGAAGGAAGGGGTATTCCTCCACGCCATTGAAAATGAAGAGGGTGAGGATTTGTCGTCTGGCGAACTCAACCGACAGGTCACCAAGTTTCCCAACATGTTCGCAATCCTCTACAACTTTGCCACTACCGAGGAGGCTTTGTCGATACTGAAAAACGTGCTGCTGAATCCCGACGTGCCCCCCATCACCACGCCCTACATGCGTTTCTATGAGCTGGAGACTCTCTGCAAATACGGTCTCCAGCAGCAGGTGTTGCGCGAGATGAAGTCCTACTGGGGCGGCATGCTCCGCGAGGGAGCCACTTCCTTCTGGGAGAAATACAACCCCGAGGAGAAGGGTACGGAACACCTGGCCATGTACGGTCGGCCCTACGGCAAGAGCCTCTGCCATGCCTGGGGTGCCTCACCACTATATATAATAGGTAGGTATTTCCTCGGCGTTGGTCCCGTGAAGCCCGGCTACGAGGAGTACGAGGTGCGCCCCGTGCTCGGCGGCTTGGAGTGGATGGAGGGCGATGTCCCCACTCCCTTCGGCAAGATTCACGTAAAGATGGACAAGAAGTCAGTAACCGTTCATAGCGATGGCGGCCAGGGCAAGCTCATCGTCGGCGAAAAGAGCATCGACATTCCGGCAAACGAGAAGGTCACATTCTATTTCTAGGGAGTGAAAGGGGAGTGAAGGGGGAGTGAGCCGCCCAATAAAAAACCGCCCGGAGAAACATCTCCAGGCGGCCATTCTTAAATTTTCAGATTTAGCCTTGGCTTACTTCAGCTCGGCGAGGTACTTGATGGTGCGAACCATCTGAGAAGTGTAGCTGTTCTCGTTGTCGTACCAAGCAACAACCTGTACGAGAGAGTTGCCGTCACCAATCTTGCTGACCATGGTCTGGTTAGCATCGAAGAGCGAACCGAACTTCATGCCGATGATGTCGCTCGAGACGAGCTTCTCCTCGGTGTAACCGAACGACTCGTTGGTAGCAGCCTTCATGGCAGCATTGATGTCCTCAACAGTCACCTCACCCTTCACAACAGCGTGCAGGATAGTGGTAGAACCTGTGGGAGTCGGAACGCGCTGTGCAGCACCGATCAGCTTGCCGTTCAGCTCGGGGATAACGAGACCGATAGCCTTGGCAGCACCCGTTGAGTTAGGAACGATGTTCTGGGCACCGGCACGGGCACGCTGGACATCACCCTTGCGCTGAGGACCGTCGAGAATCATCTGGTCGCCAGTGTAAGCGTGAACAGTCGTCATGATACCGCTCTGGATAGCAGCGAAGTCGTTCAGAGCCTTGGTCATGGGAGCCAGGCAGTTTGTCGTGCAAGAAGCAGCCGAAATCACGGTGTCAGCAGGGGTCAGCGTCTTGTGGTTCACGTTGTAGACGATGGTGGGCAGGTCGTTGCCGGCAGGAGCAGAGATCACAACCTTCTTGGCACCAGCCTTGATGTGAGCAGAAGCCTTCTCCTTTGAAGTGTAGAAACCTGTGCACTCCAGAACGACATCAACACCCAGCTCGCCCCAAGGCAGCTCGGCAGCGTTAGGAATAGCGTAGATGGTAATCTCCTTGCCATCGACGATGATGGAGTTGTCGGTGCAGTCCACAGTGTGCTTGCCCTCACCGAACTTGCCGCAGAAACCACCCTGAGCGGTGTCGTACTTCAGCAGGTGAGCCAGCATCTTCGGGCTGGTCAAGTCGTTGATTGCTACTACTTCATAACCTTCAGCCTCAAACATCTGACGGAATGCGAGGCGACCGATACGGCCAAAGCCGTTAATTGCTACTTTTGTCATTGCTTTTACTTTAATTAAAAAGGGTTATAAATAACGTTATTAATTTTTCGCGTGCAAAGTTACAAAAAAATCTCATTCTACCGAGCATAAGCACTCTTAATAAAAAATAAAAAATCTCTTGCCGTCCTAAAAAAACGTATTACCTGCTGGTAGACAGTCTGATTGCAAGATATAGATAGCAAAATTCACATCATTCCTAACCGACACTTCCTACGAATCTGTGGCAACATACCTGAGGTCAATTAGTGGTATTTTGTTTCCTCAGAACAGTATTTTTTTACTAACAGGTGAAAAAATACTAAAAAAGATATGCGTTTCAAAAAAAATGTCTACTTTTGCAGTTAGAAAGCAACACCTTTATTGTTTCACTTAAACTTTTTTACAATTATGGGATTTATTAAGGAATTCAAGGAGTTTGCCATGAAGGGCAACGTAATGGACATGGCTGTCGGTGTTATCATCGGCGGTGCATTTGGTAAGATTGTCAGCTCGCTGGTAGACGACGTGCTCATGCCCATCATCGGAAAGCTGACTGGCGGTGTGGACTTCACCAACCTGTTTGTCACCCTCGGCGACGGAGAATACGAGACGCTGGCCGCCGCCAAGGAGGCCGGAGCCGCTACGCTGGCCTACGGTCAGTTCATCCAGAACATCGTGGACTTCCTCATCGTGGCCTTCTGTATCTTCCTCATGCTCAAGGGCATCAACAAGCTGAACAAGAAGAAGGAAGAAGAGGCTGCTCCCGCTGCTCCTGCAGGCCCCACCCAGGAGGAACTGCTGGCCGAGATTCGCGACCTGCTGAAGTCGAAATGACACATAAGCCAGCATTACTGCCCGTCATGATAGGAACGGGATTTGGCGCTGGCTTCTGGCCTTGGGGGCCGGGCACGGCGGGTTCCGTCGTTGCCACGGCCCTTTGGTTTTTACTCCACGCCGTGCTACCCCTCGCCGTGCTACAGGCGGTGACGGTGGTGCTCATCTTGCTCTTCACCCTCCTAGGCACTTGGGCCACACAACGGCTGATGCCTTTCTGGGGCGATGACCCTTCACGGGTGGTGGTCGACGAGATGGTGGGCGTATGGGTGGCCTTGCTGGTTGCCGACGATGTATGGACGGCCCTGCTGGCCCTTTTGCTCTTCCGCTTCTTCGACATCGTGAAGCCCTTGGGCATACGCGCCCTTGACCGCCGACGCGGTGCCTTCTGGGTCATGGCCGACGACCTGCTTGCCGGCCTCTATGCGGCGGTGCTCATCCTGCTGCTGCAAATAGTCCTGAACAACAGTTAGTCAAAGCTATGAAAACAAACTACAGGGACACGCTCCAACGGCTTATCTACACCGCCATCGACCCCTTCTTGCGTTTCCTCCTTCGGCTGCATGTCACGCCTAACGTGGTGACGGTCATGGGGTTGGTAGGCAACGCCATAGCCGCCTGGCTCTTCGTGCTGGCAGCGCAACGTCTTGGCAGCGACGAGGCAAGTGCCTACGCCCTGGTGGCATGGGGCGGAGTCGTCATCCTCCTTTCCGGACTACTCGACATGATGGATGGGCGGTTGGCGCGCCTCGGAAACATGTCGTCGAAGTTCGGTGCCCTGCTCGATTCCTCGCTCGACCGATATAGCGAGCTGCTCACCCTCTCCGGCATCGCCCTGTTGCTCCTACGTGCCGGCGATGATTGGTTCTGGGCCGCCGTCGCCACTTTTGCCGCCATCGTCGGCTCTGTCATGGTGAGCTATGTCCGTGCACGTGCCGAAGGACTGGGCATCAGCTGCAAGGTTGGCCTCATGCAACGCCCTGAGCGAGTGGTCGTCACGGCTGTTGCCGCCATCGCCACAGGACTTGCTTCTGACCCACTCTGGCTGGCCATTGGCATGACCATCATCGCCTTGCTGGCTAACCTGACTGCCATTTGGCGCATCATCCACTGCTTTCATGCTTGATATTGATAATTCTGAAACAGATGAGCCAAAACGTTCAAAAAGAGATACACCCTAGCCAATCGCCCATTCGCCGCATCATTTACGAAGTGGTGAAGGTGGTTAGTCTGGCCATACGTTTCTTCACGACGAAACGGGTGCTGATTGAGGCCGCAGCTTTGACCTACAGCACGTTGCTGGCCATCGTGCCCATCCTTGCCGTCGTGTTTGCCATAGCCCGGGGCTTCGGTTTCAATAAGTACATAGAGCTTTGGTTTCGCGATGCCTTTGTCTCTCAGCCACAGGCTGCCGAGGTGATTATCGGATGGGTGAACAGTTACCTGGTACATACCAAGAGCGGCATCTTCCTGGGCGTTGGCCTGGTGTTCATGCTCTACACCGTACTCATGCTGGTGAGCAACATCGAACAGACATTCAACAAGATATGGCAGGTGAAGAAGCCGCGCAGCATCTTCCGCACCTTCACCGACTATCTGGCCATGTTCTTCCTGTTTCCCATTCTGATAGTGGTGTCGTCGGGTCTCAGCATCTTCATCGCCACCATGGCTTCGTCGCTGCCCGACTTCCTGCTACTGGGTTCGGCGGTGCGCTTTCTGCTGAAACTGTCGCCATACGTACTCATGTCGGGGTTGTTCATCGCCCTCTACGTGTTCATGCCCAACACCCACGTGCGGGTGAAAAACGCTATCTTGCCAGGCATACTGGCCGGTATCGCCATGCAGTGGCTGCAGTTCTTCTATATTCACTCGCAGATATGGGTCACGGCCTATAACGCCATCTACGGCTCGTTTGCCGCCCTGCCGCTGTTCATGCTGTGGGTGCAGATTTCGTGGACCATCTGTCTCTTCGGTGCCGAACTCACCTACACCAGTCAGAACCTGGAGTACTTCGACTACGACACACAGACCAGCGACATCAGCCACCGCTACCGGATGATGCTCTCGGCACTTATCATGGGCCACGTGTGCCGTCGCTTTGCCGAGGGAGCACGCCCTCTGACGGCAGGAGAACTGCGCGAGCGCACGGGCATCCCTATACGTATCGTCAACGATCTGGTTTATCAGTTGATTGACGCTAACCTGCTGGTAGAGCTGACCAGCGACGAGAAAGGCGAAAGCTCGCGCTACATGCCTGCAGAAAGCCTGGAAAACCTGAGCGTCGGCACGATGATTGACCGACTAGAGGCACAGGGACGCTGGCAGATTGACCTGCCCGTGAGTCAGCTTTTCAGCGAGTGTTGGGCAAAGGGCGTTGACCTGCGCATGAACTATCTACGTCAATTACGCAACATACACCTGGAAGACTTGCCGGCAAACCTTTAAGATGATGATAAAACTAATTACAATCATAGGAGCAATAATGATGATGAATACATGTAACGGACAAAAGACGGAGCCGGTGGTGAGACCTGCCACACAGGCTGACCGGTTCTATGATGGCAACGCAGGACGACTCAGCCAGGAGGTCGACAGTTTCCTCGCGCTGCATCGTGGGAGTAAACAATATAATAATGTGGCGGCTCTCATCGTACCCCATGCGGGCTACTATTATTCGGGCAATGTGGCAGCCTCGGCCTACATGACACTCCCTACAGAGAAGCCATACAAGCGCATTTTCCTGCTCGGCCCCAGTCATCACGAATGGCTTGACGGGGCTTCGGTGAACACGGAGGCCGACTATTACGCCACGCCGCTGGGCAACGTGAAGGTGGACGGCGAGACGGCAAGACGGCTTGCTGCCACAGACTCTGTCTTTACCTACCGACCTGAAGCCCACAACCGAGAGCATTGTCTGGAGGTGCAACTGCCGTTCCTGCAAAGACGGTTCGGCGACGTTCCGCCTATCATTCCCATCATCATTTCCACCAACGACTTCAACAAGCTGAAACGGATGGCGGAAGTGTTGAAGCCCTATTTAACTGACGAGAACCTCTTCATTGTGAGCAGCGACTTCTCCCATTACCCTTCGTATGAGGATGCCTGTAAGGTGGATGCCAAGACGGGAAAAGCTGTGGAGAGCGGCGATGTGGAGGAGTTTATTGCCACCATCAATGCCAATGCCCGCAGCGGCATCCGCAACCTGGCTACAAGTGCCTGTGGCGAGCTGGCCATCGTCACGCTGATGCTGATGCTCGACCACTCACCCGTCACCTACGAAGTGAAGCACCTGATGTATCAGAACTCTGGCGACATCGACGACCATGCCCACAGCCGTGTAGTGGGCTACCATTCGCTTGCCTTCCTACGAAAAGAAGCAGGCTTCAGTCTCCCGGATGAAGACAAGCAATTGTTGAAAGAGATTGCCCTCAAGAGCATCCGTGATTCACTGGATGGAAAAAGAATCGAGAAAGCCGACCCCTCCATTCTCGCCCTCCACTCATCACTTAAACAGAAGTGCGGAGCTTTCGTCTCGCTTCATAAGCAAGGCCGCCTTCGTGGCTGCATCGGCCATTTCGGCGAGAACGTTCCCCTGCATGAGATTGTGGCAGAGATGGCCCGTGCCGCAGCTTTCGAAGACCCACGGTTCTCTCCTGTACAACGTGAGGAGCTGGACGATATCGACATCGAGATTTCCGTCCTTACACCCATGCGTCGCATCCAGAGCCTTGACGAGTTCCAGCTCCATCGTCACGGCATCTACATCCGCAAGGGCTACCGCAGCGGCACCTTCCTGCCTCAGGTAGCCGACGAGGTCAACTGGACGAAGGAAGAGTTCGTCGGCCACTGCTCTCAAGACAAAGCCGGCTTGGGCTGGGACGGCTGGCGCGATGCCGAGCTCTACGTTTACGAGGCAATTGTATTTTAACAACCGTGGTAGATAGGAAAGATGAAAGAATGTAGGTATTATCAGCGCCTGGATGACGGGACGGTGGAGTGCCTGCTCTGTCCGCATCATTGCCGGATAGCCAACGGACGAACGGGACGCTGCGGGAGTCGGAGGAATCATGACGGTGTGCTCGTCAGCGAGGTCTATGCCAAGCCCTGTGCGCTGGCTATCGACCCTGTGGAGAAGAAGCCACTCTACCACTTCCATCCTGGCACCACGTGTCTCTCCATTGCCTGTACGGGTTGTAACTTCCGCTGTCTGAACTGTCAGAACCACGACATCTCACAGGCTAAGCCCGAAGAAGTGAATCACTATGAACTGACGCCTGAAGACATCGTCGCGCTCTGTCTGAAGCATCGTTGTCCCGGCATCGCCTACACCTATACAGAGCCGCTCACCTATATAGAATATATCACGGACACGGCACGACTGGCCCACGAGGCAGGTCTCTGGAATATCCTAGTTACGGCGGGCTACGTCTGTCAAGAGCCGCTTGCCGAGTTCCTACCCTATCTCGACGCTGCCAATATCGACCTGAAGTCGTTCAGCGATGACATCTACCAGCACGTCAGCGGTGGGCACCTCCAGCCGGTGCTCGACACCATCCTCGCCATGAGAGATGCGGGTGTGTGGATAGAACTGACGAACCTCGTCATTCCTGGAGTGAACGATGACATGCAGATGATTCGCCAGATGTGCCGCTGGATAGCCGACAACGGCCTTGCCGACAACCCACTCCACTTCAGCCGTTTCTTCCCTCGCTATAAGCTGCAAAACATTTCTCCAACACCCGTCAAAACCCTGAAGGAAGCCCAGCGAATCGCCCTTGAAGAAGGCATCAAGCACGTGTATTTAGGAAACGTTTGAGAAAAGACTTTAGGATACTGACGAGTCCTGCTTCAAATGAGGAGGCACTTAACTGGGCAAACGTTTTTCATCATTTATTCCGTTTTTGTTTTCTTGCAGTTGTACGACTCTACGTGATGCAGAATCTCGTCCTTGATGGAATTCCACTCAACTGGCTGGAACATATAGGGCATGGGCTGTGGGTCAGCGTCTGCGAAATAGGACATGCTAAGAAGTGCCCTATATTCAGAACCATCCGTATATTTTTGAAGATAGAAACGAATAAGGTCGTCGAAAGAGTAATGTTTCAATAGGAAATATATGTCAACGAAATCCTTCTTTGTGCCTCTTCCAATCACGGCGTTCACCTTCATGGCAGCAACATCTTTTGGTGAAGCAAGTCGTAGGCCGTCTTCTACGACGGGCTTGTCTATCCATAGGTAATCATAGTTTACGACGTCCACCTTGATTTTATTGAGGTAGTAGGCTTTGATGCGCTTTGAACAGTTTCCGCGTACCACGTTTTCAGCACAGTCTTTCATCATTCCAGTAAGTTCCTCTACATCCTCAGTGGTGTGTCCGAAGAAATCCAGATCGACTGACCTGCGATGTCCGTACTGTAATGCAAGAGAGGTACCACCGACGAGCCTCATATCTGAAAGGAGCGGCTGTCGCATCAGTACCCTTAGGAGTTCCAAAGTGTCGGGAAGGACTGTCTGAAGTGATAACATCTGTAGTCTTTTTCGTCCGTATGTGAAATGGTGGTGATAAATGCCAGGCAGACGGGGTCAAGGGTACGCAACTGCTTGCATTCTTCAACAATCTTGTCGAGGCCATAATACTTGTTAATGAGTTGCCAGTCGCTCATCTGCCCATGTTCCAATACACGCTGTATGACATAGCCCGGCGACTCGTCCAAAGACAATGCCGAAAGGTCAGCATCCCAAAACAGGTTGCTGGAAAAGTTCCGAATGCAATCCTCACTACTCATCACTTCACGTTGAATTTGATGCAAAGATAGGAAAAGTTCAGCAAGCAGCGTTCATTGTGAACCGTATATTATCTTTTTTTAGCATTTAGTTTTCTCTTTGTTATAAAATTTGTCGTTCCTTTGCACCTGTCAGAGAATCATAAAAGCGGCTTCTAAGTTAAAAAATGAGTTATAATCTGGCGCAATCTCAACTTTTTTGTAAGATTGCGCCAGTTTATAGGGTTATTATTTGGCGCAATCGCATATTTTTATTAACTTTGCGCCAGATTATAAATAATGAGGATATGGAAAAGGCTATTATTGGTCGCGAAAAAGAGAAAAAGGAGCTGAAGAAGTATATTTCTTCAGAGCAGTCAGAGTTTATAGCCATCTATGGCAGACGGCGTGTTGGAAAGACCTTCCTTGTGAAGGAACTGTTAGATGGAAAGTTCACCTTCAGAATGACTGGCAAAGAAAATGCACGCCTTGGTGACCAGCTGCTGAATTTCTCATACGCGCTGGATGATTTCTTTCATGATGATGATACACCCAAGAACTGGACAGAGGCGTTCCGCCAGCTCTCCAAAGACATCGAGAAACAGGGAGAAGGTCCTAAAATCATCTTCATTGATGAACTTCCCTGGTTTGACACACCCAAATCCCGTTTCCTTAGCGCACTGGAACATTTCTGGAATGACTGGGCCTACTATCGGAATGACATTAAGCTGATTGTCTGCGGTTCGGCTACTTCATGGATGCTGAAGAAGTTGATTAACTCCAGAGGTGGACTACATAACCGCGTGACCCACAAGATGCTGATTTCTCCCTTCTGCCTTGAAGAAATGGAGCAATACTTCCACAGCAAAGGTTTTAACTATGAGCGTCCTGAGATGATTGACTGCTACATGGCAGTCGGGGGTGTCGCCTATTATCTGTCGCTCTTTGACAAGGACAAGAGCGTTGCAGAGAATATAAACAGCCTGTGCTTTACCAGGGGCGGGGAACTGACAGATGAGTTCAACAAACTATACGACTCGCTTTTCAAAAAGGCTGAGAACCATATTGCAGTCATCAA
The DNA here is from genome assembly GCA_017475265.1 of Prevotella sp. Classification (GTDB taxonomy): domain Bacteria; phylum Bacteroidota; class Bacteroidia; order Bacteroidales; family Bacteroidaceae; genus Prevotella. The sequence continues at coordinate 45,973 of JAFVFY010000070.1, forward strand.
CGCACTCAGTAGTGCTCGGAAAGGGATGACCCGTCTGGAATTAATCAGCAAGGCTAAACTGCCGAATAACGGTAATCTCACCACCCTGCTCGAAGAATTGGAGACATGTGAATTCATACGCTCCTACCGCCCATTCGGAAAAGAAAAGAAGGATAAGATGTTCCAGCTCACAGACCAGTTCTCGCTTTTCTATCTTCACTTTATGAAAGCCGGAAATGATTATGGCAAGAATTATTGGCTGCAGAAGATTGGGGAGCCAGACTATATTGCATGGTCAGGCTATGCCTTTGAGACCGTATGCCTGCATCACATAGACCAGATAGTCAATGCCTTGGGCATAAGTGGTGCTTACTATTCGCCCTGCTCATGGTCATATCGTCCGTCAGAGGCTGTAAAGAATGATGCTGATGCTGACGAGGACCTGAAAACTGGCGGGCAGATTGACTTGCTGATTGACAGGAAAGACAAGACCATCAGTGTCTGTGAGATGAAGTATGCCGAAGGTGAGTATGAGATTACCAAAGCGTATGCCAACCGTGTGGAGCAAAGGCTTCGCACTTTCAGGAAAGTGACAAACACAAAGAAATCCTTTTCAAAAGTTTATGTCACTCCCTTCGGCCTATATAATAATATGTACTCCAGGAAAGTCAATAAACAAATTACAGCAGACGACCTTTTCAAGAAGGGGGAATGATAATAGTAAACAAACACGATGAAGTTTATACAAAAATTGAGGTCTTCTATAATTTCCCCAACACCCGTCAAAACCCTGAAGGAAGCCCAGCGAATCGCCCTTGACGAAGGCATCAAGCACGTGTATTTAGGAAATGTTTGAGAAAAGACGTTAGGATGCTGACTACAATAAAGTCATTCCACCCTCTATATCTTTTTTTCCACATTTCTTCACTTTCCCCCGAAATTATTTGGCCGTGTCGGGGAAAGTGGGTAACTTTGCACTCTCCAAAGCAAGGAAACTGAAAATCAAACATGTCATATGGTCGGAAGGGCCACGATGATCTTGGGCTACATTCAGTTCCATCTCAGAGTATGTCTTCATGTGTTCCTCCTTCAACGGAAGAATATTGATGAAATAATCCCTGTTTATGGAGTCAACCATATCTCGCGCAGACTTCCACAGCTTGGCTACCAGCTTATTGTTGTTATATTGCTTTCCTTACATCTGCGGGGAGGCTCTCCCATGCTTTTGCGGTCATATTCGTATAGTAGTTTAGAGTTTTGTGGTGCAAAGATAAGAATTATTTAGCAAACGACGATATTTTGAGCCGTTAATTTTTTGCAAAAGCACTCATTATTCCTGCATTATCAGCCGATTTATTTGGCGGTTTGGGAAAAATGTTGTACCTTTGTATGCGAAAGCGGAGAGTCGGGAAATACCGAGCTTTGCTTTAAAGGCTAAAGCCATTAACCCCTATAAATAGGGGGGTTATAGATGAATAGAAGGGGTGTGCTTTTTGAAGGGCACACCGCCACGCAAAGGAATATGTAATGAGACATAAGAACGACATCGCACTGGCCGCCACGAGCGCCCGCAGCTACAACCGACACTGGCGTGCCGGGAAACTGTCATGGTCGGATATTGGCAAGGTCAAGTACCTCTTCGACGGGGCCATTGAGTATATGGATGAGGTGACGCTGGCCTATACCCGGGAGCATTTCAACAAGCTGCGCAAGGCCTTGGGCTATAAACAGGAGTCGGAATTTACCGAGCTTATTGAGCGGTCGGAGGCTTTCCGCATCGTAAGGGATAAGGAGACCCGGCAGATGGTGGCGTTCATGTCGCCCTTCGTGGGCGACCGTTATGTGCCGACGTCCACTCAGGAGATTGAAGAGCCTGCCATCCCCTACGACATCTTCTTCTGCAAGGCAAACGCATTGGCCAACGACAACGACCGTGACAAGATATCGGAAAACCAGCGACAGCATCGTAATGGCATTGACATGCACGTCTTGTTGGCCGGCAATGTGCCCAAGTTCCACATCACGCCTGAGGGCGATGCGTTGACGCGTATTTACAATGGACTGCTCTATGTACGTCGTCATGACGGTTTGAACCAGCGCTATTTCGGAGATTTCATCTTCCACCACATGCGAAGATACAAGGTTAGCAAGGAGATGGCAGACAGCGTGCTCAACATCTATATCGACGGGAGGCTGGCCGGACACATGGCCCGTCGTGTGGGCATAGAGAACTGGCCCAGCGAGGCCATCCTGAAATGGCTGGACTATTACTTCGGAGCCAAACAGATAGAGAAAGTCGTGACCGATGCGCATCAGACGTGGGAGCGGCATCAGGAAGGGACGCTGAAAGAGTATGCTTCGGACTTGGTAAAGAAGATAAACGACAAAAAGAAGAATGAGGTATGAATAAAATGACTTTCGATTTAGTGCCCGACGGTTATCCTTTCTGCATCGTGACGGATTGCCCCGTGGCTGAACATTGCCTGCGCCAGAAGGCAAGGCAGATGCTTGGGAAAAATGACAAGGTAGTCAAGGTGGTTAATCCGCTGCTGACGCAGCCGTCAGAGCAGTGCGAGTTCTACCGCTCTGACGAGCCGCAGGTGTTTGCCCGAGGCTTTGCTGCCATGCAGGAAGAGATGCTGCCGCGCCAGTACAAGGTGTTCATGAAGAGGCTTCAGGACCATTTCGGACGTACTGGATACTTTGAACGCAGGCGGGGCGAGAGGCTTTGTTCGCCTGCAGACATCATTGTCATCGAGAAGGTACTGGCCAGTCTCGGTCTTTCGCACCTTGGTTTTGACGCATACGAACGACATCTCAACTGGAAAGAATAAGTACTTGCTCCAGTACGGAACGTCCGTACTGGAGTATTTCCATTGCCGTACTGTGATGCTTCCAGCGGATGCAGTTGATGTACGATAAAGGGGAGCGTTTCTACGAAGATACGGCTGTATATGGTGCAACTATTGATGACATTGATATGGATGCCGTTGCCGAATATGCAAAACTGGTAGGTTATGGGAAGTCGCCACTTGAATACCTGCGAGAGAACAACGGCTTTGTCACGACCAACAAGAAAGGTGAGGAAGATGTGAGTGTTGCCTGCATTTTGCTTTTCGGCAAGAATCCTCAGAAGTTCTTCCCTCGTAGTCGTACCCGTTTCATCCGCTATGAAGGTGTTGACGAGAAGGTTGGCGCAGAGATGAACGTCATCAAAGATGTCATTTTTGAGGGAACCATTCTGAATCAGGTCAGAAAGACCATAGAGTACATCGAGACTCAGGTACGTGAACATACATTCTTAGGGCAGCATGGGCAGTTCGTCACCCGTCGTGACTATCCAGAGTTCGTCATTCAAGAAATGGTGGTTAATGCATGTTGCCATAGAGCCCACAATATCAAAGGAACTGAGATTCAAATCAAAATGTTCGATGACCGTATTGTGTTTGAATCGCCAGGCAAATTACCAGGTCAAGTCAAGCCAACGAATATCAGAACCACTCACTTCTCTCGCAATCCGAAGATAGCTGCATTTCTAAAAGCATATCACTATGTGAAGGAGTTTGGTGAGGGTATGGATCGTATCTGCCGAGAACAGGAAGCTAATGGTGGCCAAGTTCCATCTTTCCGGACAGATGACTTCATTCTGAAAATTACCGTGCCAAAGGTCACAGAAAACTCTTCTATTCGATTAGGAACCGAACAGAACCGAATAGAAAAGTTACCAGAAAACACAGATGTCACAGAAAACGTCACAGATACGTCACAGAAAACGTCACAGAAAACGTCACAGAAAACGTCACAGAAAATCATTGGCCTAGTGAAGGAAGACCCTTATATTTCAACCTCTAGAATGGCTGAAGTTATAGGTATTGATAGGAGAAATATAGCAAGAAACATTAAGAAACTACAAGACCTAGGTATCGTTCGCCGTGTTGGCCCAGATAAAGGTGGTTTTTGGGAAATAATTGAAGAGTAATGGCATTTTATTACAAAGAAAAATCAGATTGAAAAGAGTTATGCATGTTGCACACAACAATGATGAAGCATGTTTAGTCAAGCGATTGAAACGAAAAAAGAGAGAAAGGCTGTGTTTCGCCCTTCTCTCCTTGGTTGTCTTTGACAAATGTCAGTGCTCACCATAAGCTATTCAATTGTTTAATTTAGCAATATTAATTGCACTCGTTCAGTATCACCACAATCTCGTCAGCGGTGAGCTGCTTGCAGCAGCCGGGGGTGATGACGGTGCTTTCGGCAATGGCACGGATGATGTCATCATCAAGGGTTATACCCATTTCGGTAAAAGTGATGGGTAGACCTACCTCACGAATGAAGTCTGCAAGGAAGTCAATGCCCTCGTCTGCATCCTGTACCAACCAAACTTCCTGCGCCCAACGACGGAACTTTTCTTCTGCGCTTTTGTAGATATGGCGATAGAGTATTGGATGCAGCACAGCCAATCCTTGGCCATGATTGCAGTCAGTGTATGCTCCAAGTTGGTGCTCTATCATGTGACACTGGAAGTCAGTCACCTTGCCAAGTTTCAGAATGCCATTTTCACCCATCGCCGATGCCCACATCAGTTCTGAGCGGGCAAAGTCATCATCAGGATTGGCGATGATGGCCTTCAGGTTCTTGATGACACTACGTTGCACGGCCTCGTTGATGCGATCGCTGAGATTGCATGTGTGCGGGAGGCCGAAATAGGTCTCCATACAATGGCTCAGCGTATCGAAGGCTCCGCTGATGACCTGCTTCATCGGCACCGTCTTCGTCAGGTCAGGGTCGAGGATGGCGAAGTCGGCGAAGCTGCCCCAGAGCGGACTCTTTTGTTTCTTTTCCTCATTCGTAATCACGGCTCCATTGTTCTGTTCCGAACCCGTGCCGCTGGCAGTCACGATGACTCCGAGCGGGATAAATTCGGTTGGAATCTTGCGCTCCGCATATTCATAGTCCCAGATGTCGCTGTCGAGCCGAGCCTGTGCCGAGACTATCTTGCAGCAGTCGCTCACCGAGCCACCACCCACAGCAAGGATGAAATCGACATCCTGCTCACGAGCCAACCTTGCGCCCTCCAGCACCTTTGCATAAGTGGGATTAGGCATGATGCCACCAAAGTCCGTCACTGTCTTCCCAGCCTCATTGAGCATCGTCACAATACGGTCATACAGTCCCGTGCGCTTCAGCGAACCGCCACCGTATGCCAGCATCACACGCTTTCCATATTTCTGTAACTCCTTCTTCAGCGAGTCCTCAAAACATCCCTGCCCGAAATGGATTCGAACAGGAAACTGATAGTCAAATCTGTTCATCTTCTCTCCGTTTACAAATTATGCTCCTTCAACCATTCACCCACGAGGTCGGCAATCACGTCGTTGTTCTTCTCCTGGAACATGAAGTGGCTATTACCGTGTATCTGTTTCTCGGGCAGATAGATGACCGTCGCGTCGCCTCCGTCGGCATTATACTGCTTGGCGAAGTCGCGGCACTGCTGGAGCACCATTTTCCAGAACCCTGTGGATTGGATGTCATCGGGACCATTCTCAATGTAGTCGCCGAAGAGGAACAGCATGGGAACCTTTGCAGCCACGAACTTCTTATAGGTGTCGCTGCCCACTTCAGGTCCGAAGCCTGGCTCCACCGCAATGATGGCCGCCATGTTTTCCGTGTCGGTTGCCCAGCCCACGCGACCGCCCTGCGAGTGAGTCACGTAGATACTCTTCTTGCCAGTTATTGTTTGCACGTCTTTCAGCACCGCGCTCAGTGTCTTGCCGAACAAAGGTTCGTCATAGTTACCCGTATTCGGCGTCATCTGGCAGAAGAACTCCTCTAAAGCCTCGTCGCCCTCGGGGAACTGCGAGCCTTCGTAGCGCTCAGGAGCCACGCGACCTATGCGGAAGTGGGTGTACCAAGCCTGTTCGCCCACCTTGAACTTTCCGTTAGCCACATCGCCCGGGTCGTTGACAATCTGCTCCGTAGCCCCCGCTGCACCACGTCGTGGCTGGTCAACAAGAAACACCGAGTAGCCTTTCTTCAGGAACAGGTCGCTCCATCCCTCGCGCCCGTCGGGAGTCGATTGCCAGCCTGTCCGCGTCTGTCCGTAGCCATGAAGGAATACCATTGGCGTGCCACTGCCACCAGCCGGAATCTGATACATCGTGTTGGCATGATCCACGTGTGTCGTCGTGCCCTTGCGCTCAGGGTCGAGCCAGTTCTGCGTCGGGTCATACTCACCCGGAATGGCCTCCGTCACCCGTCCGCCCGACGAAAACACGCCCTGCTTCTCAATCACCAAGCCCTGCGGCTCCTGCTTTTGCTCCGTGCAGCTGATTGCTGCGATGGCGACGGCTGCTACAGCCAATGCGCCGAAAAGATAACTCTTTCTCATATTGCGTATATGTTTTGAATTTGTGTGCAAAGGTACGAAGAATCCCCGCAACTATTTTGACAATAATTACGGGGATTCTTTCACTTTTTACCGAAAAAATTTTCACGGACTTGAATTTCGTTCGAGCTCGCTCACGTTCGGCCATCTGCAAGAAGGCTTGCATGGCACTCACTTAACTGCGACCTTCCGCCCATCCACGATATTAATACCCTTCTGCATCGCATTGCGCCGTGTGCCGTTGAGGGAGTAGATGGAATCGGATTGCTTTGTGTCGGCTTTTGTAGAGCGGACAGATGTTGAACCTGACTGACTCTGCCAGAAGTGGACGGCATCTTGGAGCCAGCCTTCGGCTACGGTGCCAGTGCCGAGGCCGAAGCCGTGGGGCAGGCCGTCGTACGAGTGGAACTCGGTGGGGATACCAAGGGCTGAGAGACTTTCAAGGCGGCTTTGCATGGTGCGCCACGAGGCGATGCCGTCGCTGGTGCCGCAGCAGGCGTATGTGGCACCGTCGTATTGCGAAACGGTGGTGTAGCCGGTGTATTGCATGACAACCGCCGAGGCTTGGGGTAGGTCAGTGCGGCCTGTCAATGAGCGTAGATTGGCACTATTGCCCAGTGTCGCTGCCATCCGTGCGCCAGCGGAGCCACCCCAGAGCGAGTAGCCTGTGCGACAGACGCCCAACTCGTCGGCATGGTCGCAGATGTAGGCGATAGCACGGGCCAAGTCCTCGTAGGCATCGCCGGGACGATAGATGAGCGCAAAGGCATTGTAGCCCAACTTCGAGAGTTCGAGGGCATGGGGGAATGAGTCGTGCATGGCTCCCACGTAGGAGAAGCCACCACCTGCGTTGCAAATGGCGAAGGGGGCATTGCTGTTGCCCCGAAAGAAGAACAGCCCTGTGTTGCGCAACTCTGGATTAGCCTGTTTCTCGGCCTCCGTATAGATGTCGATGAAACAGTTGTCGGCATGGGCACGGAGATAGTTGCACACCTCCACCGTCTTGTCTGGGTCGATGTAGTTATACCACGTCAAGGCGAGTTGTTCCAGCGTAGTGCCGCTCCAGTAGCCAGTATTCACAGGGAATATCAGTCGGCCGTAGTCGCCAAAGACAGCATCGTTCATCACATCATTGATACGGGTCTGGCGTGTATAGAAGTTTGTCATTGTCTCTGATTCTTTCTGGGGTTCCTCCGCATGACCAGAACAGGCCAGCAGAGTCATCCAAAGCATACTAACCAATGCTTTTTTCATGACCATCTGTCTTATCTGATTGTATTAATATCCACTGTCAATGTTCTTCTGGCTATCTGCGTTATATCGATGGCCTGAGAGGGTGATCTCTGAGAGGCGGCAGTTAATTTCGCGCATCTCCTTGTCGGTGTAGGTAATGTCGGCAGCAGCAAAGTTCTCTGTCAGATGTCCCCACGACGTACTGCCAGGGATGGCAACTATCCAAGGCTTCTGCGCCATCAACCATGAGAGGGCAACCTGTGCAGGCGTACACTGCTTGCGCTGAGCAATCTCGTTCACGAAGTCCACCAGCACCATGTTCTTGGCGATATTCTCCTGCTCAAAGCGGGGCACCTTCGAGCGGAAGTCATCAGCACCGAATGTCTGACCACGCTTTACGGCTCCAGTAAGGAAACCCTTGCCAAGTGGCGAGAACGGAACAAGTCCGATGCCAAGTTCCTCGAGCGTGGGAATGATTTCGCGCTCCGGCTGTTGCCAGAACATCGAGTACTCGCTCTGCACAGCCGTCAGCGGACAAACCTTGTGCGCCCGGCGGATGGTCTCGGCACCAGCCTCCGACATACCCCAGTGCAACACCTTACCCTCCTTCATCAACTGCGCGATGGTCTCGGCCACCTCCTCAGGTGCCGTTTCCTTATCCACACGATGCTGATAGTAGAGGTCGATATGGTCGGTGCGCAACCGCTTCAGTGACCCTTCCACCGAGGCCCGGATTGTTTCTGGCCGTGAGTCGAGTGCTTGCTTGAAGTCCCTCAGCGCGATGCCGAACTTCGTGGCGATTTTTACCTCGTTTCGTATAGGTTCCAGTGCCTCGCCCACAAGTTCTTCGTTGGTGTAGGGCCCGTAGCATTCTGCCGTGTCGAAGAACGTCACACCCAATTCGTCGTGCGTACGTCGAATCAACTTGATCATCTCCTGTTTGTCTCGCGCCGGCCCGTAGCCGTGGCTCATACCCATGCAGCCCAGCCCTAAGGCTGATACCCGCAAATCCTGTCCTAATGTTCTCTGTTCCATATTCTGATTACGTTTTTGATTTCATGGTGCAAAATTACGCAGAAAACCCGAAACTATTTTGATAATAATTTCGGGTTTTCGTTCACTTTTTACCGAATT
>JAFVFY010000071.1 GCA_017475265.1 Prevotella sp.
AACGAATTACACGAATTTTACGAATTATTATTGATTTCACGAATTTCCTCTGGCGCAGCAATTCGAATAATTTAAAATCAATTCGTGTAATTCGTATAATTCGTTGTTTATAGAAAACATATTTGTAAACTTAATTAAATAACAGTTCCTTATGTAGAACCCTGCCCCATCACTTGAAGTCTGCCTATGGTTTGAACCCATTTTGCCAGACAGCTTTCACGCCGTCGCAGAAGTTATAGAGCAGACTGCGGTCGGACGTGCGGCGGCTGGCTGGGAGGAAACCGCAGACGATGCGGGTGATGTGGCGTTTCAGGCTGAACTGCTTCGGCTTGTCCACGCCCTGACTCTCCACACGGAGGCTGAAACGCCCGATGCCGGGGATGACCACGGTGTAGCCATCAGAGAGCTTCACCTTCAGGGCGTGCTCTAGGTCGGTCACTACTGCTACCACAGCAGAGTTGTCGTAGCCTCGGGCCATCAACGACTCGCGAACCATACTCTCCAAAGTTACCTCGCCTTGGCTCACGGTCTTCGCAAAGTATTTTCCGTATGAACTGCTGCTCTTGATATTGTTCTTGATAAGTCTGATATGTATTGCCATAATCTTTTTGTTTGTTTTTTATGAAAGGATTACTCTTTAATTTAACTGTCTGAACTATTGTTGCTTAGAAAAGGATTACCTTTTTCTGAAAGCATCACCAAGTTTCTCTTAGGTAAAACAACTTGTTTTGGTATAGGAAAAGCCGTTCTTTCTGTTGGTTTGAACGTACTTCTCTGAGGTAAAACAAGTTGTTTTACTTTTGATTAATCCCTTTTGAGGATACGATAGGCCGTTCCTTTGTTCGTCATATAACGGATATATCCCATTTCCATAAGCCATCCTTTTTCTTTTTTTCCCGAGTTAATCATAGTGATTTTCATATCTTCAGATTTGCTGATTCAGTTTGCAAAGTTACGATAATTTTCTCTCATTTACAATACTTTTGCAGAAAAATAGCAGGAAATCGCCCGAAAAGTATTTGTAAGAGTAGTTCGACTGAAGGGGAACACTGTTTATTTGCGAAAACTTGCACAAATGCTTGGCGGTTACAGCTTTTATTCGTAACTTTGCCCACGAATTGCGAAAACACACAACAAATATATTAACCTTTTAAAGAATTAACCTATGAAACGTTTGACTTACTTTTTCAGCCACGGGCTGTTGTCCCTGAGTTTTCTGCTCGTGGGACTGCTGATGTCCACTGCCATGACGGCGCAGGATTATTGCCTTGATGTGGGCGGCATTGATGTGACTAGCGCAAACTGCGATAACATCACCGGCCCGACCATCAGCGGCAAAGTGTGGTTCGACCCAGCAACGAGGACGCTCACGCTGCAAAATGCCACCATCAATGTGAAGAACGATGACGGCATCGGCATGGAATCCATCTATTGGAGCCTTGTCGGCGACGACCTGACCATTGTGCTGGAAGGTACCAACATCATCAATGTCATTCAGGATGACAATTATGTTTATCATGCTATTTCGTTGTCGCAAACTGCGACCATCACCGGTCCAGGAGTGTTGTTAACGAATTATGATATTCGGACGTATGGCACCGACCTTGAAATCAATGGCGACTGCAAGGTGACGGCCAAGGCCATCAGCAATGACACATATTATAATGATGGAAGTACCCTGACCCTCAGCGGGTCAGTAACAGAGATACACGCCCATGTTTATGGTTTTGACAACCTGGTGCTGAAGGACGACCTGAAAATCCTTGTGCCCTATCATGGGTACTATGACTCCACGAACCGCTACTTGGCCGACATGAACGGCCAATACCCCTCTGCTGTCTACATTGCCCAGAATGACTACACCGTGTCCAATACCAAACTATGGGTGAAGGGCAAGATGGTCGGTGAAAACATCTTTGAAGAAGGCTGGCCTGAAAATTATAATATCCCTGTCGATAAAGGCACGGCAACGTTCAATGCCTATTCGAAGACGCTGACACTGAACGAAGCAGAGATCAGGGTGACGGAGGACGGGAAATATGGCATCACCAACTTCGACCCGGCCGAATCATATCCTGACCTTGGCGACTTGCTGAACATTGTAGTGAACGGCACGTGCAAGATATGGTGTACGGACGTAGCCATGATGCTCAACGGAGGACTTGTCACTATATCGGGCGACGGAAAACTAGTATTGATGTCCGACGACCAGTCGGCGCTCAAGATGTTTGACAGAAGCATTGTGAACATCGATAATACCAATGTGAATTTTGAGACACAGGGAGGGCCGGCCATCAAGGGCGAATGGTGGATGAGAACCGAGATTGTCAACGTCATCCATTCCTCGCTGCTGGCCTATTCGCCTACTTATACCACAGACCAGATTTCGGGATTCAATCTGCTGAAGTGCAGGTTCCAGGATGATGGCGGGCTGAAGGGCGAGTTGTTCGGTTTCGACGAAACACAGGGTGGAAGCATCACCTACGATGGCGGTGCCCACAGGGGCAGGGCCATCATTAAGCCCTACGAACTGTACCGTTACCTCATTTACCTCGGTGGTACAGAGGTGACCAGCGACAATCAGGATGACCCCTTGGGCGACGGAGCCTTCAGCTACGACCCCATGACCAGCACGCTCACGATGAAGAAAAGTACTGACAGGTCTTTGTCAGCCTATCGCAAAGGCGGATTGACCCTTCGCGTGGAGAACAATGTGTCGTTGACGCATGAAAACGGAATCAGAACCTACGCCGGATGTCCGCTGACCATCACCGGGCCGGGGAGGCTCAGCGTCACGAAGGGACTCATCGTCACCTCAGATAAAATGACCTTCATCGATGCTGACGTAGAGGCGGCAAGCAGAGTGCTAGGAAACGGGGACAACGCGAAACTCGATGTGAAGTTCTCCAGGCTCAAGGCAAAGGAGATTTCCAGATTCACTGGTGGCATCACGCTGGCCGGCTGCTACATCAGCAGTCCTGCAGGGGCACAGGTGAAGGACGGTGCGATAGTCGATGCAGCCGGAGACGTCATAACGACTGGCGTCACCATCCTGCCTCGCGAGGTGAAGAAAGGCGACGTGAACGGTGATGGAGCTATCGATGTGGCCGACATTTCCGAGGTTATCAGCGTCATGGCAGGAAGCGTGTTCAATCCCCATGCCGACGTGAACGGCGACGGAGCCATTGACGTGGCCGACATTTCTGAGGTCATCACCATCATGGCCTCCAAGTAACGATGCATATACAAAAACTACAGGAGAAATACGCCCGTCTGCCCCAGGTGGCGGCATTGGCAAAGACGCTGGAGAAAGGCAAGACGAAGACGATTTGTCTCGACGGTCTGCTGGCCTCCAGTGTTCCTATGGTCTTCAGTGGCCTGGCCAAGAAGACGAGCCAGACGATTCTCTTCATCCTCCAGGATGCCGACGAGGCTGGCTATTTCTACCATGACCTCTGCCAAGTGATGGGCGAGGGTTGTGTGCTTTTCTTCCCCAGTAGCTACCGACGAGCTATCAAGTACGGGCAGAAGGATGCGGCAAACGAAATTCTGAGGACGGAAGTGCTGACGGCCATTGACTATTCATCATTGACCATTGACCATTCGACGACACTTAGCAATAATGGTCAAAGGTCAATGGTCAATGGTCAATGTCTTTTTATCGTCTCCTACCCCGAAGCCATCGCCGAACAGGTGGTGACACGCAAGAGTCTTGACGACCGCACGCTATCAATGACCGTTGGCGAGACCGTCAATGTGGACGATGTCTGCGAGACGTTGCGCGACTTCGGCTTCCATGAGGTGGACTACGTCTACGAGCCGGGACAGTTCGCGCTACGCGGCAGCATCCTCGATGTCTATTCCTTCAGCTGTGAATATCCCTTCCGTGTGGACTTCTTCGGCGATGACATAGACTCCATACGAACCTTCGACGTGGAGAACCAGCTGTCACGTGAGCGACGCGACCATATTGACATCGTGCCAGAGCTGACATCGGGGAGTACAGATCCCCTTGAACGGGAGTCGCTGTTTACGTTCCTGCCCGACAACACCGTACTGGCAGCCAAGGACTTCGGTTTTGTGCGTGACAGCGTGGAGAGGGCGTGGCAGGAGGGATTCTCCTCACAGGCCCTGACGGAAAGGTTGGAGAACGCCACCGAGGTGGAGGAATACCAGATACGTCAGGAGATGCACCGCGACAGCCAGATTATTAGTGGTGCGAAATTTGAAACTGACAGCGAACCGTTCCGCAAGATTGTCATAAACCCTACCCCCCGCGAAGGGGTCGGGAGTGGGGCTGCTGGGTCTGTTTCTTTTTCTACCAGTCCCCAGCCCCTCTTCCACAAGAACTTCGACCTGCTGACGCAGACCTTGGAGGACTATCTGCTCAAGGGCTATAAGCTCTTTGTGCTAGCCGACAGCCAGAAGCAGATAGAGCGTCTGAAGGACATCCTGGCCGAGAAGTCGGGGTTGACCTTCGAAGGTGTTGACCATACCCTCCACGAGGGTTTCATCGACCATGACCTGCGCTGCTGCTTCTTCACCGACCACCAGATTTTCGACCGCTTCCACAAGTATAACCTTAAGAGCGACAAGGCCCGTGGCGGCAAGATGGCCCTCACATTGAAGGAAATCCAGCAGTTCGAACTGGGCGACTTCGTAGTCCACGTAGACCACGGTGTGGGTAAGTTCGGCGGGCTGGTGAGGATGCCGATAAATTCCGGAAACTCCGGAAGCAGCCAGCAGTACCAGGAGATGATAAAAATCATCTACCAGCGCGGCGATGCCATCTACGTCTCTATACATTCTTTATATAAGGTGTCTAAGTACAAGGCACAGGACGGTGGCCAAGCTCCTCGGCTCTCCACACTAGGTACTGGTGCCTGGGAACGACTGAAAGAGCGCACGAAGAAACACATCAAGGACATCGCCCGCGACCTCATCAAGCTCTACGCCTCGCGCCGTCACCAGAAAGGCTTTGCCTATAGCCACGACACCTATCTACAGCAAGAGCTGGAGGCCTCGTTCCTCTATGAGGACACCCCCGACCAGCTGAAAGCCACGCAGGATGTGAAGGCCGACATGGAGCGCCCGCAGCCTATGGACCGTCTGGTTTGTGGCGACGTGGGCTTCGGCAAGACAGAAGTGGCCGTCCGTGCTGCCTTCAAGGCTGCCGTAGACGGGAAGCAAACAGCCGTCCTCGTGCCTACGACGGTACTGGCCTACCAGCATTTCCGTACATTTAGCAGTCGTTTGAAGAACATGCCCGTCCGTGTGGAATATCTCAGTCGCGCCCGCAGTCAGAAGCAGACCACCGCCATTCTCAAGGACTTGGAAGAAGGGAAGATAGACATCCTTATCGGCACGCACAAACTCATCGGCAAGACGGTGAAGTTCAAGGACTTGGGACTGCTCATCATCGACGAGGAACAGAAGTTCGGTGTCTCTACGAAGGAGAAGCTGCGCCAGATGAAGACCAACGTCGATACACTCACCATGAGTGCCACGCCCATCCCGCGCACCCTGCAGTTCTCCCTTGTCGGAGCCCGCGACCTGAGTGTTATACAGACGCCACCGCCCAACCGATACCCCATCCAGACGGAGATTCATACCTTCTCGGCGGAGATTATCGCCGATGCCATCAACTTCGAGATGAGCCGCAACGGACAGGTGTTCTTTGTGAACAACCGCATCAACAACCTGATAGAGCTGAAAGCCCTTATCCAGAAGTATGTTCCCGACTGCCGTGTGGCTATCGGTCACGGACAGATGAACCCCGAGGAGCTGGAGAAGATTGTGCTCGACTTCTCGAACTACGACTACGATGTGCTGCTCTCGACGACCATCGTGGAGAACGGCATCGACATCCCCAACGCCAACACCATCATCATCAACTCGGCGCATAACTTCGGCCTCTCCGACCTTCACCAGATGCGTGGTCGCGTGGGGCGTGGCAATCGTAAGGCTTTCTGCTACCTCCTTGCCCCGCCACTCTCAGTCCTTCCGCCGGATGCACGCCGTCGCTTGGAAGCCCTGGAGAACTTCTCCGACCTGGGCAGCGGCATCAACATCGCCATGCAAGACCTCGACATCCGTGGTGCCGGCAACATGCTCGGTTCCGAGCAGAGCGGCTTCATCTCCGACCTTGGCTACGAGACCTACCAGAAGATACTCAATGAGGCGATGGCGGAGCTGAGGAACGAGAAACCCACCCCCAACCCCTCCCTAGGGGAGGGGAGTGTATATAGTTCTTCCACTAGAAAGGCTGATGACAAAACTATCCGATCCCCCCTCCCCTGGGGAGGGGAAGGGGGTGGGTTTGTCTCCGACTGCACCCTCGAATCCGACCTGGAGATGTATTTCCCCGACCAGTACGTGCCCTCCGACTCAGAGCGCATGTTGCTCTACCGCGAACTGGACAGCACCCGCGATGACCGCGAGCTGGAAGCTTACCGCCAGCGGCTCATCGACCGTTTCGGGCCATTGCCGAAACAGGCAGAGGAACTGCTCCATGTGGTTGCCCTTCGACGGTTGGGCAAGCAGCTGGGGTGCGAGAAGATTCTTCTGAAGCAGGGGCGCATGTTCCTTTACTTCGTCAGCAACATGAACAGCCCCTACTACCAGAGCGATGCCTTCGGCAGCATCATCGACTACGCCACCCAGAACGTCAGGAGATGCAACCTGCGCGAGCAGAACGGGAAACGCTCGATGGTCATCACCGATGTGCCTACAGTTGGCGAGGCCGTCACTGTCTTAAAGAAAATGTACAACATAGAAACCTAAACATTGATTCATTATGAGGAAACTATCCGTACTACTGGCCTTTGTGGCCATCGCCCTGCTGAACGCAGGAGCACAGGAAGTGAAAGTGGAGTTTATGACTCCGAGTATCGTACACGTCGTGAAGGGCCAGCCCACGAAGAGTCTGGTGATTACCGCCAAGCCAGAGCAGGTGGCAGTAACGCAGAACGGCAATACCTGGAAGAGCAGCGAGCTGACCGTCAAGCTCAATCCGGAGACCCAAAGCCTGACGTTCATGACGAGCAAGGGCAAGGTGCTCCTAAAGGAAGAGGGATGGAGTATCATTCGGAAGAATATTGACGAGTTTGAGGTCAGTCAGACTTTTCAGCTTGATAAGGACGAGGCCATCTACGGCTTGGGCACCATCCAGAACGGAAAGATGAACCGCCGAGGCGAGAAGAAGCGCATGGAGCAGTCGAACCTCGAGGACTTCCAGAACGTGTTGCAGAGCATCAAGGGCTGGGGACTCTATTGGGAGAATTACTCGCCCACACTTTTCGAGGACAATGCCAACGGAATGACGTTTACCTCTGAAGCAGGTCAGGGCATCGACTACTACTTCATGTACGGCGGCGATGTAGTAGGCCACGCTTCCCAGCGTGGCGGCTCCGATGGTGTAATCGCCTGCATGCGCCACCTCACCGGCGACGTACCGATGTTCCCGCTTTGGACTTACGGCTACTGGCAGTCGAAGGAGCGCTACAAGACCGCTACAGAGACCGAGGGCATCGTCGACCAGTACCGCGCCCTGAACGTGCCCCTCGACGGCATCATTCAGGACTGGCAGTACTGGGGAAGCAACTACCTGTGGAACGCAATGGATTTCCTGGCCGAGGACTTTGCCAACGGCAAGCAGCTCATCGAGAACGTCCACAAGAAGCACGCCCACTTCATGATTTCCATCTGGGCCAGCTTCGGCCCGATGACGCAGCAGTTCCGCGAGTTGAACGAGAAAGGCTTGCTCCTGCCCATCGAAACCTGGCCGCAGAGCGGAATCTCCCACGTCTGGCCACCAATCATGAAATATCCTTCGGGCGTGAAGGTCTACGATGCCTTCCATCCCGAAGCCCGCGCCATCTACTGGAAATATCTCAAAACGCTCTATGACTATGGTTGCGATGCCTGGTGGATGGACTCCACCGACCCCGACTTCTTCAATCCGAAGGAGAGCGACTACGAGCACAAGGTCTATGGCGGCACTTGGCGCTCGCAGCGTAATGCCTTCCCGCTGGAGACAGTTCGCGGCATCTACCAGAGTCAGAGAAAGGACGACCGCGGCAAGCGCATCTTCATCATGACGCGAAGCAGCTTCGCTGGTCAGCAGCACTACGGCTCGAACATGTGGAGCGGCGACGTCAATTCGTCGTGGGACATGCTGCGTAAGCAGGTGCCCGCCGGACTTAGCTTCTCCTTGACGGGCAATCCCAACTTCAACACAGACATCGGTGGTTTCTTCTGCGGCTCGTACAACACCCGTGGTGGTGGGTCGGCCCCGAAGAACCCACAGTTCCAGGAGCTTTACGTGCGCTGGATGCAGTACGGCCTGTTCTGCCCCGTCTTCCGCAGTCATGGAGCCGATGCACCTCGCGAAATCTGGCAGTTCGGTAAGAAGGGCGATCCTGTCTACGATGCCATTGAGAAGCAGATACGCCTACGCTACCGCCTTATACCTTATTTATATAGTACGGCCTGGCAGGTGACCAGCAACAACGACAGCTATATGCGTCCGCTCTTTGCCGACTTTGCCGCCGACAAGAAAGTATGGGACATGACCGATGAGTTCATGTTTGGCCGCAGCATCCTCGCCTGTCCCATCGTCCAGGCACAGTACACCGAGGAGAAGGTCATCCGCACCAACGCCATGACGGGCTGGGACCGCCAGAACGCCACGGATGGTTCCCCGGTCGGAGCCATCGATTTTACGCAGCCTAAGTCCACCACGAAATACCTGCCAAAGGGTGCCACGTGGTACGACTTCTGGACTAACCAGCGCTATCAGGGCGGCAAGGACGTGACCTTGGAGACCTCGTTCGACCGTGTGCCGATGTTCGTGCGAGCCGGTAGCATCCTACCCCTCGGCCCAGAGATGCAGTACGTTGGCGAGAAAGCTTGGGATAACCTTGAACTTCGCGTCTATCCTGGTGCCGATGGCGACTTCCTGCTCTACGAGGACGAGGGCGACAGCTACAACTACGAGAAGGGTGTCTACGCCACTATTCCCTTCACCTGGAACGACCGCGCACAAACCCTCACCATTGGCGAACGTAAAGGTAGCTACCCCGGCATGATTCAGAACCGCCAGTTTACCGTGGTATTCCCTGACGGCAGTAGTCAGGTAGTGAGTTACAATGGTAAGGAAACGGTAGTCAGGAAATAGCAGAAGAAAAGGGCGCGAAGTATTGTTCTTCGCGCCCCTTTTTCAGTTGTGGGCGTTGACGGATTCGAACCGCCGACCCTCTGCTTGTAAGGCAGATGCTCTAAACCAACTGAGCTAAACGCCCAAAAGCGGGTGCAAAGGTACGCATTTTTTTCTATCCCACCAAAGTTTTTAGCATTTTTTTGCGTTTACTGTCCTGTAGCCTGACGGTACTCCAAGAGTTTGTTTTGGTAGTCAGCGTAGGCATCGGTGCGGCGGTCGAGCGACTGCTGGTAAAGGAGCTGGGCTTCGAGGAGGTCGCTCATCTTCGAAGTGCCCGCACGGTAGTAGTCGCGGTTCAGGCGGAGGTTTTCTTCGGCCTGTTCGATACTGCGCTGGGCTATCTGGAGTTGCTGACGGGCCTCCTCGACATTATTCCAGGCGTTCTGCATGCGGATGACCAGGAGTTCTGAATTGTCGGCAAGCTGTTCCTCGGCCTTCAGCTGCTCTATCTTCTTGCGCTTGATGGCATGGGAACCGCCCCACCAGTCGGAGATGGGTACGCTGACGGTGGCGAAGACCATGCCGAAGGTGCGGTCGTTATCCAGCAGGTTATGGTAGTTGTAGCCAGCACCTACGCCTACCGTCGGCAGGTTCTTGCCTATCTCCATTTTCTTCTGTAGTTTTGTGGCTTCTACCTGCTTGTTGAGTAGCTGGTACTCGGGGAGAAGGGCAAGTGCGACGGGTGTCAGCCTCTCAGGCTGACCAATGAACGAAACTGGTATTCGGGAAGGGGGTGAATAGTTTTGCTGATCAAGGTCGGGTGTCTCTACTTCAAAAATGTATATACTCCCCTCGCCCTCGAAGTTCCCCTCGCCTCTTGGAGAGGGGTTCTTGCCTTGCAAGCGTCTTTCGGCCGAGCGAGGGGTGAGGCTGGGGGTGAGGCCTGCGTATTGCCCCAAGAGTTGCTTCACGATGAATATTCCGTTTTGAAGCTTCAGCTTCTGACTCTCCACGTCGTTCTGGCGCAATTGCACTTGCAGCAGGTCGTTGCGCATGGCCAAGCCAGCACGGACGGCCACATCCACATCTTTATATATATCAGCCAACAGAGTCTGAACAGCCTCGATGGTTTTCATCTTCTCCTGAAGGGAGACGAGCTGCCAGTAGTACTGCTCCGTCTGCTTCTCGACCTCGTTTTCAGAAAGTTGGAGTTGCAATCGGCTGACATCCTCACCCACCTTGGCGAGACGGTTGCCGTTGATGATCTGACCTCCAGCGAAGACTGGCTGGACAGCCGATACGCCAGCTACGGTGCCGTTTTTCATCATCGAGATACTGACAGGGCTGCCTAATGCTGCGAGCATTTCGGCGGGGAGCATCTGAGCGAGCGTGGCCCCCATCTCAGGCGAGATAAACTCTGAGGGGTTCATGTCCATCTTTGCCATCCCTTTGTTGGCATTAAACCAGAAGCCCGTACCGCGGACGGAGGGGAAGTACTTGGTGAAGGCTTCCTTACGCTGGTGCTGGGCGGCATCGATGGAGTGCCGGGCATTGCGAAGGACGATGTTGTTGTGAAGGGCAGAGTCCTTCAGTTGCTGCAGGGTGTATGTTTGGGCTGCGACAAAGTCGCAGCATACGAAACAAAGAATGATGGATAATATTATCTTTTTCATTGTGGTAGCATATTTTTCACTTTTCACTATTCACTTTTCACTTCTGACTGACTTTCCAATAAATGACAGGCAGCATGGTGACGACCATGATGAGCGAGCCGATACCGCCCGCGAAGATGGTGACACCCACGGGCATCCAGAACGAGCTTTGGGCGATAATCATAGGCACCACACCTACGGCAGTGGTGGCTGTCGTCAGGAAGATGGGCACCATGCGCCGCTTGCCAGCCTCGTAGGCGGCCTTCCTTACAACTTCGTTGTACGATTGAACATTGACGATTGAACATTGACCATTAATGGCATCCGCCTCCTTTTGCGCAACAGAATGGTCAATGGTCAATGATGAATGGTCAATGGTCAATGGTGAATGGTCAATGATTGAGTTAGCATGCTCGAAGATCAGAATCTCGTTGCGCATAATCATTCCCATCAGGGTAATGAGTCCGAAGATAGAGGTAAGACCCAATGCGCGGTCCATCAGTCCGAGACCAATCAGCGCACCAGGTATCATCAGCCCTAACGCCACCATACAGATGATGGTGATGCCGTATTTCTTGAAGTTGAACAACAGGAAGAAAAACACGATGACCTCCGCAATGGTAATACCGGCAAAGATCTGTGGCAAAGCCTCGTCGCCGAATTCTATCTCGCCGCCCACCTCAGTACGAACACTTTGTGGTATCTGTATATCCTCCTGCATCATGCGAGCAATTTCTTTTTCAACAGGAGCGGTAAAAACACCTTGTGCAAACTGCGCCGTAACGGTGATACAGCGCTCGCCACCACGATGCATAATCCTGCTCTCGCTCCATAGGGGCTGCACCTTGGCGATCTGTCGTAAAGGAACAGTGGTATTAGTGCTGTGCAGACCTCCCGATACCATCGACGCTGGCGATGCGATGCCTAGGTTCGCAATATCAGAGAAGGTCATATCAGTATCGTCCTTCACCACGATGGGCAGTTCATAATTGCCCTCCCAAATCTGTCCGACACGCAGGTCGGAAGATGTGGCACTCAGTGCTAACTGGGCCGTAGTGCGCGTAATACCCAACTGCGCCGATGTCACAGGGTCGAGTTCTACGTTGATGATGGGGTATGGCTGGAAGTAGTCGGTATGTACCCACTCCAGTTCCGGCATCTTTCGCATACGTTCCATCAACCGCTCAGCCACGACATGCAGCGAGTCGAGATTGTCGCCATAGAAGCGATACTCCAGCTCGGGCACCTCAAGATAGTCCAAGCGCTTGAACTTCACATAGGCATTTGGGAACGCCTCGCTTAGTTGTGGCTGATACTGTGCCAACAGGTCGAGCGTGGCTTTGTCGCTCTTGGTGTTGACGATGAACTGCGCATAATTGGTACCAGCCATCTGAGGGGCATAGGCATCCATGAATCGTGGAGACGAACAGCCAATGAAACCTGTGATGCCCGTGATGCGCTCGTCTTTTTCGAGGATGTGGCTGACGGAATCAGCCACCACTTCCGTCTCGGCCAGTCCCTTACCATCAGGCAGGAATATCTCCACCGCAAACTGGTCGCGGTCGGCGTATGGGAACAGGCGTATCTTCAGCGTGGGGGCAATGAGCGTTGACAGCAGAATGATGGCGACACCACCACCAATCGTTAGCCACGGATGAGCAAAAGTCCAATCGAGAGCCTTATCGTATGTACGCTGCACCCATTTGGTGATGGCATTCCCGCCGGTACTCACCTTACCAGGCTTAATGATACGCGTTTCGAGGAACGGAATAACGGTAACCGCCAGCACCAGCGACACCATCAGGTTGATGGTAATCGTCACGGGGAAATCCTCTAAACAGTCGTGGAACATGCCCTTCATCGTAATCAGGAACGGATAGAAGATGGCGCAGATGCAGATGGTGGCCAGCAGCATCGGCATGAAGTATTGGTGGCCCGACTCGATAGCGGCATCGAAGGGCTTAAAGCCTTTGCCAAGATACTCCAGATAGCCGTCGATGACCACAATCGAGTTATCGACAATCATTCCCAACACCACAATTAGTGCCGCCAGTGTAACGATGTTCAGTTCAATGCCCATCATATACATCACAGCCACGCTCACAAAAGTGCTCAACGGGATAGTGATGGCAGCCACGATGGCCGAACGGATGGGGAATAGCACCATCATCACCAGGATAATGATCAGCATCGATATCAGCAGGTCGCGGAGGAAGTCGCTCACACTCATCGCCACCACTTTGGGTTTGTCGGCAATACGAGTAACCTTCACATCCTCGGGAAGTTCGTTCTGGCGGAAGTCATTCAGCACCTTATCCACTTCCCGTCCGTACTGCACCACATTGTTGCCAGGCGTCATCTCCATCGACAGGAGCATACAAGGATGTCCGTCCTGCTCAATACGACTCGACATAGGCTCATATTCGCGCACCACACGGGCCACATCGCGAACACGTGCCACCTTACCCGTTGCAGGGTCGCTGAAAATAATCTGGTTGGCAATCTCCTCTTCCGAGTTCTCCTGGGCTTCCACGTGGATGGGTATCTGTTGGTCGTCGTCGCTAATCATGCCACTCATCGTAGTGATGCCTTGTGCCTGTAGGCGCGAAAAGAGCATCTGCTGACCAATGCCGTAGGCCTGTAGGCGCTGACGGTCGATATAGAGCGATATCTGCTCCTTCTGCTCACCGAATAGCTTGACGTTGGCCACCGACGGGATGCGGCGCAAGCGGTCACTGAGGTCATCGCTATATTGTTTCAGTTCGCGGTAACTGCGCTGGCCGCTCTCGATGGCGATGAGCAGGGCAGAGGTGTTACCAAAATCGTCGTTCACCACGATGGCCAGCACACCAGTAGGCAACTGCGCCTTGAAGCCATTCAGTCCGTGCTTGATCTTGCTCCACACCTCGTCCTTGTTGTTTACATCGTCGTTCAGACGCACCATCACGATACACAGGCCGTTCTGCGACTGCGTGGTCGTCTTCTTACGATTCACCTCACCGTATGTAAAGAGGTATCGCTCCAGCGGACGAGCCACCTGATGCTCCACCTCCTCGGTAGTGGCACCAGGATACACAGCCACTACCACGCCCTGACGGATGGTAGCATGGGGGAATTCATCCTTCGGCATGATGTACATGCCGTAGATGCCCATCACAAACAGAATGCCAACGATGAGCAGCGATATTGAGTAGTGTTCCAATGGCCATCGGAGCCAGTTCATCTGTTTCATTATTTTTCGTTATTTCGTTACTTCGTTATTTCGTTATAACGTTATTTCGATATATCGACAAGAGAACTAATAAACCACTTTGGTTCCTTCACTTAGCTTCTGATAGCCATCGGTCACTACACGCTGTCCCAAGTCGAGACCTTCCGTGATGGCTACACGATTACCCATCGTCTCGCCAGTGCTTACTTTAGAACGGTGAGCCGTACTGTCGGCAGCCACGGTCCAGACAAACAGCGACCCATCAACCGCTTTCTGAATACAGGTGATTGGCAGGGAGTAATCCCCCTCCCCACTCAGTGAGGGACTGGGGGTGAGGCTTACGCTGGCCACCATGCCTGGCAGCAGTTTTCGGTCTGCGTTCTGCACATTGATCCTCACCTCATAGGTATGTGTGAGCGCGTCGGCCTGTACGCCTTTCTCTATTCTGCCGCCATTCATCTGCTTCTGTGCAGCCTCTACATTGATAGTCGTGGGTGTCGATGCCGTGATGCCGCTGATTTCCGCCTCAGGGATGCTGACCTTCACCTTCACACTACTGATGTCGAGGATGGTCACCACAGCTTGCGAGGGCAAAGCCGTCTCGCCGGCACCCACCAACTTCTTGCCGATGATGCCGCCGACAGGGGCCACGAGCCTACAATCGGCCAGGTTCTTCTTCGCCACCTCTAACTGTGACTTGGCCTGCGCCACCTTGCTCTGAATCTCCACCCACTGCACCTCGGGCAGAGAACCGTTGTCATGCAACATCTTGAAGCGCTCCAAAGCATCGTTGGCCTGCGTCATCTGTGCCTCTGCACCTGCAAGCAGGTTGCGGGCCTGCGTGTCGTCCATCTCCGCAATGAGCTGGCCACGTCCGACGGTTTGCCCGTCGTAAACCAAGACCCGTTTCACCACACCCATACCCGTAAAGCTGACTGCCGTAGCCTCATGTTCCTCCACGATGCCCACGTATGATTGACCATTGGACATTGACGATTGACCATTAACCACCTCAGTCTTCACTCTTGTTGGAGCCTTCACTCTGTTTTCTTTTTTCTCGCCACAACTGCATACCATTAAAATAGCCAGCAGTCCTAAAACACCTTTTTTCATGTCAAATATGTTTATTGGGGATGCAAAAGTAGCGGTTTAACTCGACAAGACGATGTTCTATTTGACATGCAATTATGTCTATTTGCCCTTTATAAGAGAAATCAACAAAAATAAGAGCAAAATAAGACATTGATTCTAGTACAAAACACGTACCTTTGCATTCAAAATCGGACAAAGATGCAACGAGAAGAGATAACCCTCCAAACGCTTACCGACAATGAGGATATTCAGGTAGGCTATTCCGACAACGACATTGTCATCATAGACAGCATCCAGGAGTTTGCTGAAGTTAGTGCCGCCCGTATGTCAATGAATGCTATTGCCATCTGTATGCAGGGCAAAGTGCAAGGTACGCTCAACGGGCAGGTCATGGAGTTACATAAGAACCAAGTGGCCATCATCCCACAGAATGTGGTCATTACCGACCTCATGATCAGTCCCGACTTCAATTTGAAGGCCATGTTTCTCACCAACCGCATCCTTCAAAGTTTCCTACGCGAGAAGATGAGTGTTTGGAACGATGTGGTGTATGTCCGCCGGCTGCATGTCGTCACGATGGACGATATTGAGTTACAGTTTTACTCCAACTTTTATGAGATGCTCAGTTTGAGCTTCGATAAAAAAATCAACTATCCATTTCGCACTGATGTCATCCAGTCACTTCTGCGCGCGGCAATTCTCGGACTCTGTGGCGCTTTGAAACAGCGGATGTTGACCGATGATGTACCCCATGACACATACACAGCCAACAATCATTTCCAGCGTTTCCTCGACCTCTTGCACTCCATTGATGTGAAGCACCGCACGGTGGAGTGGTATGCGTCAGAACTCTGCATCTCGCCCAAATATCTCTCCACCATCTGTAAGAAGCAATCAGGCAAGACCGCCAACGAATGGATTACGGAGCATGTCTTAGAGGACATCCGCTACTATCTGAAGCAAACCGACTACAGCATCAAGCAGATTTGCGACCTACTCGGTTTCCCCAATCCTTCCTTCTTTGGCAAATATGTAAAAGAACATTTCGGCCAGACACCCGCATATTTCCGTCATCATTAAGGTAATATTGTACAGAAAACTATTTCTTAGTTGTTTTTTCACGGACTCTGTTGGTAGTTTTAATGTTTTTTACTACCTTTGCAGCGTCCAAAAAGACAAGACTAAACCGAAGGCTAATGTTTTGTACAACAAAAGCAATGGTTTTGTTCAACAAAAGCTATGGTTTTGCTAAGGCAAATCCGCTGGGTTTGTTCAACAAAAGCAGCGGGTTTGTTCAACAAAAGCAGTGGGTTTGTTCAACAAAAGTACCACCCTCGTAGAAAACGGACAAAAAATATGTTAAACAATAATACGTTTTATAAATGATGAAAAAAATTCTTTACCTTCTCATGTCTGCGGCAATCACCATGACTGCCCACGCAACCGACTACACCGACCAAATCCTTGTGCTGGTCAACGGCGAGGGAGCCACACAGGAGGCCACCCTTTCCGTCAGTGAACACGATGGTCTCTACGACCTTAACCTCAAGAATTTCGTGCTTAAGATTGGCAACCCGTCCATGCCTGTGGGCAACGTCGAGTTGAAAGACATCGTGCCAGAGGCTGTTGGTGATGCCATTTTCCTGCGAGCCAACCAATTTATCACCATCACTAAAGGCGATCTGCCTGACGTGCCCTTATGGCTCGGGCCAACACTCGGCGAGCTGCCTGTACAGGTGACAGCAGTTCTCACCTCTAACAGCTCGAAGCTACGTGCTCTCATCGACCTCGACCTCACCGACAATCTGGGACAAATCATCAATGTCAGATTCGGCGAGGAAGTCGTCTCAGGCACTAACTATCATATCCCCAATGGAGGTTTCGAAGACTGGCACACATCGGCCACTGGCTATGTGGAGCCCAATGCTTGGCACTCCTTCGAGAGCGCCAGCGGAACGTTGGCTTCCCTGGCCGGGCATCACATAGAGAAGAGCGACAAGGGACGCAACGGCTCGGCCTGCGCCCGCATCTACGCCACCTCTATCTTCGGCATCATAGCCAACGGCACAATGACCACCGGGCGCATGAACGCCGGAGCCATGTCTGCCACCGACGCTGCCAACCATGCCTACATAGACATGAGCCAGACCGACCTCGACGGAAACGGAGACCCCTTCTACGTGGCCCTTAACAGCCGCCCCGACTCGCTCGTGCTCTACGTGCAGTTCCATCAGGGAAAGGCCAACACAGACCACCCTTACGCCACGGTCAGTGCAGTGATTACCGACGGTACCCGCTATCAGGACCCGGAGGACAAAGCCTACGACAACGTGGTGGCCCGTGCCTCGGACAACAAGATTGCTGTCACCGGAGAGGAGTGGCGACGCATCAGCATCCCCTTCGTCTATACCGACAATGAAGTGGAACCCCGTGCTATTATGATTACCATTTCCACTAACGCCGACCCCGGCCAGGGCAGCAATAACGACGAGGTGCTCGTCGACGACCTCACACTGGTCTATAACAGCCAGTTGTCGGCTCTCTCCGTCGATGGGTTCCAGCCCGATGTGTATGACTACAGCGTGGATAAACGCATCTCCATCAATGACGCAGACTTTGTATGCCAGGCCGATGGAAAAGCAGCTTACGTGCTGATGAACGACAACGAAGAGGAAGGCAAGATTCTCATCGACGTCTTCGCCGCCGACCTGCGCTCCCGCTCCACCTACACCGTCAGCTATAATAAAGGCGGAAACGGCAACGAACAAGTGGAGGGCGACGTGAATGGCGACCAAGCCGTCGATGTGGCAGACATCTCTTCTGTCATCACCTTTATGGCTGCTGGTCAGTACGTTCCCGAAGCCGATGTGAACAACGACGGAACAATAGACGTCGCCGACATTTCCTCCATTATCTCCATAATGGCGCAGTAGACAAAGCTCCTTTCCCTACATCAGTCCTTTCCGATAATGTGGTCAGCGGCGTCGCGGGCCTGATCGTTAAGGTTGACGTTGCGTGTTACCTTGGCATCGATGGTTCCGGCACGCATGATGTCGGCCATGTCAACGCCAGTGGCTGACTTGAGCACGTCGAAGGCTTGCTTGATGGCTACGGGCACGCCGCCACTCATCGAGGCAACGCCGGCGCCGGTGTCCTGACCGCCGCTGTAGACGTGCACGTCCTTGATGGAAGCGATGGGCTTAGCCACGTTCTCGACGACCTGCGGCAATACCTCAATCATCATCTGCATCACGGCGGCATTGTTGTACTTCTTGTAGGCCTCGGCCTTCTTGTCCATGGCGAGAGCCTCGGCCTCACCCTTCTTCTGGATGGCGTAAGCCTCAGCCTCTCCCTTGGCCTTGATACCGATGGCTTCCTGCTCCAGGCGGTAGCGCACGGCGTCGGACTCGGCGTTCTGTGCCAATGCACGCTGCTCGGCCTCGTACTTCTGGGCCTCGGCCACGCGCTTGCGCTGCTCCAGGTCGGCGGCAGCATCGCGCTCCACCTTATACTTATCGGCATCGGCTTTCTTCTCAATCTCGGCAGCCAGCTGGTTCTGCTTGATTTCAATCTGTTCACGCGAGAGAATCTGCTCGCGTTTCGTCTTCTCAATCTCGGCTTCAACGGTCTTGACGTTGATGGTCTTCTGCTGCTCCTGTTGCTGGATGGCGTAGGCGGCATCGGCATCGGCTTGAGCGGTGTCGGCTTCCTTCTTCAGGGCTGCTCGGCGCAGGGCCAGCTCGTTGTTCTTCACAGCGATGGCGGTGTCGGCATCCACACGGGCATCGTTACTTTCCTTGTCGGCCTTCGATACCTCAATCTTCACATCACGCTCAGCCACGGCACGGTTGATGGCTGCGTCCTTCTTGATTTTCGCCGTGTTGTCGGCACCGAGGTCCTTGATGAGACCCTCGCGGTCTGTGACGTTCTGGATGTTGCATGAGATGATGTCAATGCCCAGCTTCGCCATGTCGGGCGATGCCTTTGCCATCACTTGGTCGGAGAATCCGTCGCGGTCGGTGTTCAGCGAGCGGAGGTCGAGTGTACCGATGATTTCACGCATGTTACCCTGTAGCGAATCCTGCAGCTGGTCGGCAATCTCGTCGGGCGTCATGTTCAGGAAGTTCTTCGCAGCCAGACGTGTTCCCTCGTTGCTGGGCGTAACGCGAATCTTGGCCACAGCATCAACGTCGACGTTGATGAAGTCGTTGGTGGGCACGCTCTCCTCCGTCTTGATGTCGACGGTGATCTGTCCCAGATAGACGCGGTCCATACGCTCGAAGAACGGGATGCGGAATCCGCCGGAGCCAATGAGCACACGAGGCTCCTTCGACAAACCGGAAATGATATAGGCGAATGAGGGCGGAGCCTTCACGTAGGAGATGAATATGAAAATGAAAAGCAGAAGTACGCCTACGGCGATGTAAATGTAAAGCGGGTTAATTTCCATAGTAATTAATTTTTTAGGTGAAACATAATTTTGAAACAAAAATACGACAATAATCACTATGTGACCAAGATATTTGCAGTGTTTAACAATATTTTATTATGTTTGGCATGGCTAATTGGCCCGAAAGCCTTATTTTTGCAGACGCATAGCGTATTGAACATTGAATATGAAAGAAAGCGAAATCAGAGAACTGACCGACAGGCTGATTGACCTGTCGTTTGCCGAGGACATCGGCGATGGTGACCATACCACTTTGTGCTGCATCCCTGAGGATGCGATGGGCCGGTCGCGGTTGTTGATAAAGGAAGAGGGTATTCTGGCTGGTGTGGAGGTGGCCAAGGAGGTGTTCCGCCGCTTCGACCCCGAGATGCAGGTCGAGGTGCTCATGGGCGACGGCACGCACGTGAAGCCCGGCGACGTGGCTATGATTGTGACTGGCCGTGTGCGCTCGTTGCTACAGACGGAGCGTCTGATGCTGAACATCATGCAGCGCATGAGCGGCATCGCCACCATGACGGCCCGCTACGTGGAGCGGCTGAAAGGCACCGGCACCCGTGTGCTCGACACCCGCAAGACCACGCCCGGCATGCGTATGCTGGAGAAGGCTGCCGTGAAGATTGGCGGAGGCACAAACCACCGCATTGGACTCTTCGACATGATTCTACTCAAGGATAACCACGTGGACTTTGCCGGAGGCATCACCAATGCCATCGACCGCTGCCACCAGTACTTGGAGGAGAAAGGCCTGAAACTGAAGATTGAGATTGAGGTGCGCTCCTTCGACGAGCTGCAGCAGGTGCTCGACCACGGTGGCGTAGACCGCATCATGCTCGACAACTTCTCCGTTGCCGACACGGGTAAGGCCGTGAAGCTGATTGACCACCGCTACGAGACAGAGTCCAGCGGAGGCATCACTTTCGACACCATCCGCGACTATGCCGAGCAGGGCGTGGACTTCATTTCCGTGGGCGCGCTGACCCACAGCGTGAAGGGCCTTGACATGAGCTTCAAGGCTTGTTAAGTTTGGGATATTTTCTCGTCCATCCGTCCCAACGAAGACGCATAACTCCGAAGAATGCCTCGCCGAAGATGCCCCCGGACATCTTGCTGGTGCCTTCGCGACGGTTGACGAACACGACGGGCACCTCCTTGATGCGTGCCCCTACCTTCCAGGCAGTGAACTTCATTTCTATCTGGAAGCCGTAGCCCTTGAAGCGTATCTTGTCAAGCTCGATAGTCTGCAACAGCTTGCGACGGTAGCACTTGAATCCCGCCGTGGTGTCGTGTATGTGGAAGCCTGTCACCACCTTGACGTATTTCGACGCGAAATAGCTCATCAGCACGCGCCCTATGGGCCAGTTCACCACATTTACGCCGCTGACGTAGCGTGAGCCAATGGCCAGGTCGTAACCCTCGTCGTGACAGGCACCGTAGAGTCGCGGCAAGTCATTGGGGTCATGGCTGAAGTCGGCATCCATCTCGAAGATGTATTCGTAGTCACGTTCCAATGCCCAGCGGAAGCCGACGATATAGGCAGTGCCTAGCCCCTGCTTTCCTGAGCGTTCCACGATGAAGAGGCGGTCGCTGAACTCACGTTCCATCAGTCCTTTCACGATGGCAGCAGTGCCGTCGGGAGAGCCATCGTCGATGACAAGTATGTGGAAGCACTTCTCCAGACCGAAAACGGCACGGATGATCTTCTCGATGTTCTCCTTTTCGTTGTAAGTGGGGATGATGACGATACTATCGCTACTCATACTGGTGAGATTTAGGTTCTTTGGTGCTGCAAAGGTAGCTATTTTTGCGGAAACGTGCACACGTTTAACTCCATTTAACTAAGCACGAAAGCTTAGTTGTAATCAGGATGTGGTTCAAATGTTAAATAAGAATAAGCCATTACCACTACAGAGAAAAATATCGTACCTTTGCAACCCAATAGTAAAATAGTAAATTGTCAAATAGTCAAATGAAAGTGTTGCTTTTAGGTAGCGGCGGCCGTGAACATGCGCTGGCGTGGAAGATTGCTCAGAGTGAGCGAGTGGAGAAACTGTATATTGCCCCCGGCAATGCGGGAACGGCCTGTATACCCTTAGCTGGAGGTGTTGCGGACGAGGATGCCCGCGCTTCAAGGAGCGAGAACATCAGTATGAAGGCCGATGACTTTGAGACCATCAAGCAATTCGTGGCTGACAAGGGGATAGACATGGTGGTGGTAGGTCCCGAAGACCCGCTGGTGAAGGGCATCTACGATGACTTGAAGGCTGATCCGAGGACGAAGGACGTGCCCGTGATTGGTCCGTCTAAGGCTGGTGCCGTGCTCGAAGGCTCGAAAGACTTCGCCAAGGCATTTATGATGCGCCACGGCATACCCACGGCACGCTACCAGACCTTCGACGGGGAACATCTTCCAGAAGGGCTGGCATTTCTTGAGAGCCTTGAGCCTCCCTACGTGTTGAAGGCCGACGGGCTATGCGCCGGAAAGGGCGTGCTCATCATCGACACGCTGGAGGAGGCAAAGAAGGAGCTGAAGGAGATGCTTGGTGGTATGTTTGGCAACGCCAGCAGCCGTGTGGTCATCGAGGAATTTATGAGCGGCATAGAGTGCTCCGTCTTTGTGCTTACCGACGGGGAGCACTACAAGATTCTGCCCGAGGCGAAAGACTACAAACGTATCGGTGAGGGCGACACGGGACTAAACACCGGTGGAATGGGTAGTGTATCGCCGGTGCCTTTCGCAGACAAGGAATGGATGAAGAAGGTGGAAGACCGCATCATACGTCCCACCGTGGAAGGACTGCGAGAGGAGGGCATCGACTACAAAGGTTTTATCTTCTTTGGACTGATAAACAGGGATGGGGCTGAGCCTTATGTCATCGAATATAACTGCCGCATGGGCGACCCAGAGACTGAGACAGTGATGCTGCGCCTGAAAAGCGACCTCGTAGACCTGCTGGAAGGCGTGGCCAAGGGCGACCTGGACTGCCGGGAGGTGGAGTTCGACGAGCGGGCTGCTGTCTGCGTGATGCTCGTCAGCGGAGGTTACCCGCAGGCCTATAAGAAGGGGTTCCCCATTACGGGCATCGAAGAGGTCGGGGGCTCCGTGGTATTCCATGCTGGTACGGCACTCAAAGACCAACAAGTGGTCACCGCCGGTGGCCGTGTCATCGCCGTCTCGTCGTATGGCAAGGACAAGGAGGAAGCACTTCGTAAGTCGTTCCAAGAGGCACAGAAGATTAACTTCGAGGGCCGGTACTTCCGCCGCGACATCGGAGCAGACCTTTGAAAGTTTTGCCTACATTATTCACGGTAATATGGAAAAACAACGGATTAAAACTGATTTCACGGATTTTCACGGATTATTTATTATATCACCATCGAACCTGGAAGAAATCTGTGAAATCCATTATAATCTGTATAATCCGTGTAATCCGTAAAATCCGTTGTTGAAAAAGATTATGAATAATCCGGTTTAGAGTTGATGAAGCGGTTACAGAACAGAATTGCGGAGAGCGGGGTGGTGCTGCCGGTGATGACCGCCTACGGTCTGGTGATATGGCTGTTGGCGGGACTGGTGACCCACAACTGGTGGCCTCAGCTAGCCTGTTTTGCGCTGTCGGTCTACTCTATGGTGGAGATGAACAACTCCTTCGCGCTGCTACGTGTGCGTAGCCGCATGGTGTCAGTTACGTTCATCGCCATGACGTGCACCATGAGCTTCCTCTTCGGATCGCTATCGGGCGGACTGGTGCAGCTGTTCTTCATCATCGCACTGCTTCTGCTGCTCTCCACCTATCAAGAGCCAATGTCGCTGGGGCGCATTTTCTATGCCTTCGTGTTCTTAGGACTGTCGAGCGTGCTGTCCGTACAGACGCTGGTGCTCATCCCGCTCCTCTGGCTGCTCATGGGTACGCAGCTGCAGTCGCTGACAGCACGTGGGCTGATGGCCTCGCTCATTGGGCTGGCCACACCGTGGTGGTTCATCTGCCTATGGTTCATCTTCCAGCGTGACTTTACACCCCTGACCGATCATTTCGCCGCGCTAACTGACTTCACTCCCCTATCCCATGCCTATGCCCAGGTGACGCAGGGTCAATGGCTCGTCTGGGTGCTCACGGCGGCACTTACGCTGACGGGCATCGTGCACTTCTGGCGCAACAGCATCGACGAAAAGATACGTACCAGGCTGCTTTACGGACTGTTCACATGGATGTCGGCGGTCTGTCTGCTGCTCACAGCCTTGCAGCCCCAGCACTTCGACCCGCTGATGCGCCTGGCCGTGGTCTGCGCCAGTCCGCTGGTGGCTCATTTCCTCACGCTCAGCTCTACGCGCATCACCAACATAGCCTTTTTCGTCATCGCTGCCGTCATATTGGCGGTCACGGTGGTTAACCTTATTCTGAGTTGAGAGTTGAGAATTGAGGTTTGAGATTGTCATGGACTTTTCAGTATATGGTTATTGGGGCATGTTGCTGACGGCCTTTCTGGCTGGCAGCGTTTTTCCCTTCAGCAGTGAAGCGGTCATGGTGGGACTGCTGGCCACGCCAAGTATTGATGCCTGGACACTGGTCATCTACGCCACAGTGGGGAATGTGCTGGGGGGAATGTTCAACTATGGCGTGGGCCGTCTAGGAAAGTCTGAGTGGATAGAGCGTTGGCTGAAAATCAGTCCTGAGAAGATGGAAAGGGCGAAACGATTCATGGCCGGACGAGGCGCTTGGATGGGATTCTTCGCCTTTGTGCCCGTTTTGGGCAGTGCCATCACCGTCACGCTGGGGCTTATGCGTGCAAACGTCATCATCTCACTGGTGAGTATGACCATAGGCAAGCTGCTGCGCTATTGTCTGCTAGCCTTCGGCGTGGGGTGGATATTCGGGAATTAAGAGTTTAGAGTTATCGCTTCGCGATTAAGAATTTGAAATTAGGAGTAGGCTTGGATTAGCTGGCTGAAAAGGGCGTTGTGACGCAGTATTTGCGGGTTGCCTACCATGATCATCTGTTTTCTTGCCCTTGTGAGGGCCACGTTGAGCTTTCGGTCTATGACGTGGCCGTGCTCGTCGGTGTAGCAGCTGGCGGTGAGGAAGTCCAGCTGGTAAAGGTGAGTGACGGCAAAGGAATAGATGATGACATCACGCTGAGAACCTTGGAAACGTTCCACGGTATCAATGGAGATGTTGAGGAGGTCGTCGATTTGAGATTTGAGATTTGAGGTTTGAGATTTGAGGTTTTCCAGTTCGGCACGAATGGCGGCAATCTGACTGCGGTAGGGAACAATAACACCCACCGTCTTGTCTGTGTCGAAGCGGTCGCCGTAGAAACGGTGGATGCGGCGCAGGAGGTCGGCAACGAGGCGGGCCTCAGAAAACGCAGACCCCACCCCCGACCCCTCCCCTACAAGGGGAGGAGAGTAGTTTGACTCCTTATTTGTTTTTATGAATAACACGCGGCGGCTCTTCAGTAGGTCGTCGAGTGGATCTTGTGCGGGAACGTCGTAGTCGAGGCTCGTGGCCTTCTGATGGGCAACGGGAACGGGCAGCAGATGACTGTCGTAGAACTGCTGGCTTGGGAACAGTGCCACCTCGGGGTGCATACGACCCTGATGAGTTAGCGTACCAATAAACTGACTACGTCCCTGGCTCAACTCCCACTGGTAGAGCCGCTGGAAGAGCGACTGGCGACAGTCGGTAAGGCCGATGGCACGTAGCTGAGGCTCGCTGACGACGCTGTCCTGCTCGCCCTGCTGCACCACTGCGGGCAGCTGCTTGTGGTCGCCAATGAGCACGAAGCGGTCTATACAATCGCTAGCAAGGAGGCCTATCAGACCTGGTTCGAGAATCTGAGATGCTTCGTCGACGATGGCCAGCGAAAAATGCTTGATGTCGAAGATGAAGGGACGGGCCAGCAACATCGACGTGGTGGAGACAATGATAGGGGTGCGTTCCAAGAGGATTTGCTGACCGTCGAGGGTTGGGGTTGTTGCGACTGAGTCGCAACATACAGAACCAAGGAGGCGGTTCCTGAAGCGCGGGTCGCAGGAGGCAGCATTTCCCAGACGCAGATACTCGAAGCCAGCGGTTTCGAGCATGTCACAGATTTCATCAACGGCACGGTTGGTGTAGGCGGTGAGAAGGAGAGAGGGATGATGGGTGTTGGTTATTTGATGTAGGGGTAGCCCCCCCTGCCAG
This sequence comes from Prevotella sp., assembly GCA_017475265.1. GTDB lineage: Bacteria > Bacteroidota > Bacteroidia > Bacteroidales > Bacteroidaceae > Prevotella. The sequence continues at coordinate 25,748 of JAFVFY010000071.1, forward strand.
CCCGCCAGTTCCTCCTGAACCATGAAACGTAGGGCCATGGAGGTCTTGCCCGTGCCAGGAGGGCCAACAAGAAGGAAATAGTCGCGGGCCTGACCGATGCGTTGGAGGATGTCGTCGTAGTGGGGGTTGTAACTTTGCGACAGCTGTATCGACGTGTCAGCCTGTGGCTCGCGCTGTCCTAAGAGGAGTGCACGGCGCGAAGGGTCGGCAGTGGCAAACTGGAAGAGACTGCGGATGTTGCCCGCTGTTCCAGCATCACTGCCGCCGTGTTCTATGGCCCAAGGGCGGTCGTTGTTGAAGACGGCAGCATTCTGCTGGCCATCGGTGAGGATAACGGTGAGGCAACCATCGGCGATGTTGCTCAGTGTACCCTTGTAGAGGATGGCACGGCGCACGTCGGGCTGGCCGTCGTACTGGTAGATGTAGACCATGTCGCCACGACGGAAATTGGAAACCCCTGTCAGGTGTGTTGAGGCAGTGTCGCAACTAAAAGAACATAGCGTAATGAGGTCGTAGCTGCCGTCGGGGGCTGTGCGCTGGGTCTCGGCAATGGTGAGACCGAGGTAGATGTTTCCCGTCTCCAACTTCTCGTCGAGGGGCATGAGCCAAAGGTCACTGGCGGCCCCACTGCTGTGGTGCAGACGCTGCTCACTACTGCCCAGGCGGGCGGCCACCTGCTCACGGTAGACGAAGGTCATCATGCGCTCCACATAGAGACGCTCTATGGAATTAAGAGTTGAGAGTTGAGCGTTGAGGGTTGAGAGTTCAGGCAGCACGTAGCGGTGGAAGTAGCCGTCGCGGGGAACGTCCTTATAGATGGTATCGGCATTGAGCAGCGGCAGGATGCGGCTGAAACCGTCGCGGGCGATAAGCAGCTCCGTGGCCACGATTTGGTTGCGCAGCTTCAAGGCCTCACGCAGCAGCGTGCGGTAGTAGTTCACGGCAAGCAGACCACGGGAGGCCTCATAGCGTGAATAGAGCAAACGAGTATCTACCTCGCGGTCGCCACGTTGGAAATTATAACGCAGGGTGGCGTAGTAGAGCAAGAGCTGCACGTAGTGAGCCTCCAACTGAAGACCATGGCTGTCGTGGCTCTGGTACTCTATCTTCATGTTCTTGCCCGACTTCTGCTCCACGAGAAGGCTCATGTCGGTGGTCATCAGGTCTACGCGGCCCTGCAAGCCCAGCTGTTCGCAGACGAAGGAAGGCTCCAAGAGGAAGCCGCCGTGTCCCTGGGCCTCGGCTTGTAGGATGTCTACAGCCTCGGCGATGTTCGTCATCTGCCGCTGGGCATCCCGTTTGAACTTCACAGGGTCGAAGTCGGGACAGGCCAAATAGCGGAGGATGTCCTCACGGAAAGCCCTTTTCAGAGCAGCGGACAACGTACAACGTTCATGGGCGCGCTGCACCTCTACCCTTTCCTCGCAGGGTTGCACATCATCTTTTCCCCTCCCCTCGCAGGGTTGAACATCATCTTCTCCCCTCCCCTCACTGGGGAGGGGCTGGGGGTGGGGTTCAGAACTATGAACCAACAAGTCAAGCGCCACGCCAGCAAAGTTACCGAGCAGAGCAGCCTGATTGTTGACACGAGGCTTCAAGCGGTTTAAAGTATAAAGAAGAGGATGATGACCATAGGAGGTGAAGCAGGTGGCCAGCGAAGAGATGTCAATAAGGAAATCTGGCTCGACAATAATGATGGTAGGGGTGACCATCCCCCTTGACCATTGACCATTGACCATTGACCATTGACCATTAGCCGTTGAACTCGCAACATGGCAGTCCAGGAGGTTAAGCTGCATACCCGGACGCAGAATTTTGCGTAAATAGGAGAAGTCACGGCCCTGCTCAGTGGTGCCATAGTCAATGGTGATGGTGCCTTCTTCGGTGTCGGCCCAGATGGTGCTGTCATCGTTGTGATGCACGATGCAGCGCACATAACGTTTGTTGATTTTCAGGCCTTTCTCCCGTAGGCGAGGCGCAGGCGGAAGCTTACGGCGCAGGCTGCCCGGCACATCCTCATGAAAGACGGCAGAGATGAAGAGAGAGACGGCACGCACGTCGTAGAGCCACTCGCTAGGGGACGGGGATTGCAAATCCCCTATTACAGAACTTGAAGTATTACGGCGTGCCGTCTGAATCTCCTGTCGCTCTTCGTCGCTGATACCCAGCCGACGGCAAAGGAAGTCTATCTGCGAAAAGAGGTTGCCAAAGGCCCCGCGCTCGCTGCTGCAGCCTTTTGCCGCCGTTAGCGACAAAATCTCATGCAGTTGGTGGCGCGAGACCTCTGGCGACGAATCATGCGAGACCAGTCGCTCGCAGATGTCATACAGTTCCTTGGCCTCCATCAATCGTTAACAGAGGTGACGACAAAGGCTCCATTTTGGGGGATGGTGACGGCGATGTCCTTGGATTTAAAAACTGAGGGCTGGGCCTTACCGTTAAGTTGGGCGTCGTCGGTATAGGTGATGACGTTTGCCCCTTTTGCAAAGAAGGGGTTGAGGTCGAGTTTCGTCGTCACGGACTGTTCCTGGGCGTTAATGCCTACGACGTACCACTGGTTGCCCGCACGGCGGGCCATGATGACGTAGCGACCAGGATAACCGTCGATGAAACAAGTCTCGTCCCAGTTCGTGGGCACGGCCTTCATGAACTCCACAGCCCATTCGGGAGCATCCTGCAGGTTGTTGGGAGCCATGGCGAAGTGCTGCACACTACTTTGGAAGAGCACTGCCGTGGCAAGGGCAAAAACATCGCTGGTGCGGCGCGTGGTGCCGTGCTCGTTGTCCTTGTTATAGTGCTTGTTCAGCGTGGAACCGCCGAAGTCCATCGAGGCCACTGTGTTGCGGATGAAGGGGTGTATGCAGGCGTTGAAGGCCTCAGCGTCGCAAGCTCCCTGACCGAAGTGCAGGTTCTCAGAGGCGAGCACGGCCTCGGCAGCCACAAAGTTGGGGTACATGCGCTCCCATCCACGGGGCAGGGTGCAGCCGTGGAAGATTACCTGCAAACCGAAGTCGTTGGCGTCGGTAAGGATGTCCTCGTAGAGCTGCATCATCGGCTGCTTGTCGCCTCCGAAGAAGTCCACCTTGATGCCGAGTATGCCGTTCTTCTGCATCCAAGCCATCTCAGCGCGACGGGCGGCACTCTTGTCCAGCTTGTGGCGAGGCCCTTGCGGCGCGTCGTTCCAGGCGCCGTTGCTGTTGTACCAAAGGAAGAGACCCACGCCTCGCGACTGGGCATAGCGCGACAGCTCGGCCATCTTCTCGTAACCGATCTGCGTGTCCCAAAGCGCATCGACAAGCACCGAGCGCCAGCCCATGGCGGCAGAGAAGTCGATGTAACGCTTTTGCTCGTCAAAGTTGCACGAGGCATCCATGCCGATAATCCACGACCAGGAGCCCTTGCCGTAGCTGTAGTCCTTCGAGGCCTTGTACTTCGGTTGCACGAGGTCGTTGGCGATGGTGGTCTCCACGATGGGTTTCAGCGTAGTGCCGAGGGTGATGGTACGCCAAGGTGTTTCGCAGGGCAGGCTCACGGCAGCGGTTGTCGAGCCGTGGCCGTTCATCTCGTCCGCTTGGGGGAAGCCGATGGTGTAGGAGGTGGGGAGTTGAGGAGATGAGGAGTTGAGTAAACGGCAACCCACATAGTTGCCGTCGGTGCCAGTCTCAGAGATGAGCACCCAGATTCCCGTCTCACCAGATGGGGATGATTTGGACTTGCGGGCTATAGAAGCCCCCTCGGGGGCCGTAGGGGGGGCCATCTTGAAGAGGCACGGGAACGTATACCCCTCGCCCCAGCCGTTCTTGCCGGGCTGATCATCGAGGGTGTAGCCAGTCTCGTAGGAAGGGGCTGTGCGGGCGAAGCCAGTCATGGGCTTCATCTGCGGACAGAGGAAGGTGGTGGTGCCATTGGGGAGCATGAAGCCAGTGGCCTCGCTCTCGATGACGGCTGCCAACGTCTCGCCGCCGCGTACTTTCTTCGGATAAATCTTATAGCGAAAGGCCACGTCGCGGCCTGTCACGCGGAAGATGACGTCGAGCGCCAGACGGTTAGGCTGACGCTCACCGCCGACTTTCTCAAAGTGGCAGACAGCCTCAGTGGCATCGTACTTCACATGGCTCTGCTTCCACGTCTTCAGCCAGTATTCGTCGCTGAAGGTTCTGACCTCACAGTCCTTCAACGTGAGGCCCTGCGTGAGATCCTCGAAGATAGCTTTCAAGCCCAGCGGCGAGCGCTCGATGACGGTTACGCCATCAAGGCTCACCTGATAGGTGGGCCGTCCGTCACGGTCGTCAACCTCTACGATGACCTTTCCGTCGGGACTGGTAATCTGCTGACTGGCACTTGCGGTGGCAAGACTGCCAACCAGTACTGAACATACTAAAACAATTCTTGCGAGCAGACTGCCGCCCGCATGGTCTTTACGGTTGTTTCTATCCATCTTACTATTAGTTTTTATGTCATTCTATGGGATTCTACTACATTAAGTGTTGTCCATGGAAAATTATACCAATCTATTTTGCGTACAGTCGAGGACTTTTTGCGTATAGGCTCAATGTATTTTGCGTATAGGCGTAAGGTATTTTGCGTATAGGCAAAACGGAAAAGATACGGTCAGAGTCTACAGTTCCTCTACAGCCCATGTGAGAATATAGTCCGGAGCTAGTATGACATGTACGGTCACCTGTTTGCTCCGCTTCATGTTCTCCAGTTTCAGTTCGTTCCCGTCAGGAGGTGCTACGGCACGCATATCGAAATACGCCAGGTTGTCATCAGAGTGAAGCTTGTAGAGCGTTTCCTTGGCACACCACAGCACGAGCATCTGCTCTGTTGTTTCAGCCATTTCATCAGGGCGGATATAGTGCGAGGCAATCTTTGCCACCCGGTCTGAACGGTACTCAATGTCCACGCCCACGGCCTTTTCCTTCGAAAGCATCAGCACGGCATAGCCTTTTGTGTGGCTGATGCTCACCTGCCACCCTTCTACTATGGGTTGTCCGCTTTCCGCATGGTCTATGCGCAACTTCGGATCGCCAGTCATTGCCAGCAACAAGGCACGCACACAGAGAAATTCCTTCTGACGCGCTGGATACTTGTAGGGCATCTCCAAAAGACGCAGATGGGGGAAGCCTGAGAGCAGTTCCTCAGGCTCCTCCTCCATGCGCCATAGTCCTAGGCATACGCCCTTACACACTTCCTCTATACTAATCAGCGCCATTCTTTAGTCGTTCACTACCTTCTTGATGGTGCCGTCCTCGTTGTAGAACAGGCGCTGCACCTTCAGCGAGCGCAGGTGGGTGATGTCGTTGGAGGGCACGCAGTCGTGGTAGAACAGGTACCACTGGCCCTTATACTCCACGATACTGTGGTGCGTGGTCCAGCCCACGACGGGGTCGAGGATGACACCCTGATAGGTGAAGGGACCGTAGGGGTTGTCGCCAATGGCATAGCAGAGGAAGTGGCTGTCACCAGTGCTGTACGAGAAGTAGTACTTGCCGTTGTACTTGTGCATCCACGATGCCTCGAAGAAGCGGTGCGGGTCGCCGGCCTTCAGGGGCTGGCCGTCCTTGTCGAGGATAACAACGGCACGGGGTGCCTCGGCAAACTGCAGCACGTCGTCGCTCATGCGCACCACGCCGCTGTTAATTGCGGGAGCATCGGGCTTTGCGAAGAGTTGTGTCTTATGGTCGGGAGCCGGGCCAAGGTCGATGAGTCCATTGTCCTCGCCATACTTACCAGCAACGGGAGCCAAACCGCCAGGAATGGGTCGCCACCACTGCAACTGACCGCCCCAGAGGCCGCCGAAGTAGCAATAAATCTGACCATCGTCATCCTTGAACATGCAGGGGTCGATGCTGAACGAGCCACGGATGGGGGCATCCTGCGGGATGAACGGGCCTTCGGGCTTGTCGGCAATAGCCACACCTAGGTGGAACACACCGTCGTAGCCCTTGGCAGAGAAGATAAGGTAGTACTTACCGTCTTTCTCGACAACGTCGTTGTCCCACATCTGCTTCTCGGCCCACTTCACTTGATCAACATCGAGAATCACGCCGTGGTCGGTGGCATCATCGTTCTCCACATCGTTCCATGACAGTACGTGGTAGTCGCGCATCTGGAAGTGTCCACCGTCATCGTCGAAGCACTCTCCAGCATCCCAGTCGTGGCTGGGATAGACGTACAGACGTCCGTTAAACACGTTAGCCGAAGGGTCGGCCATGTAATCACTCGGGAAAAGATACCTTGGTTTCATAGTTGTTTTGGGTTAAAGAGTTAATAATATGTTTTTATTTGTGGATATTACAGTAGTTTCTCCAGTTCCTCCACTGGGGGTAGTAGTTTCTTCATTTTCTCGTTCATGTCGGCAGAAGTCTTGTAGGTGGCCACGCCCATAGGCTTGTCGTAGTCCTGGATGACGTACTCCACGAACTTCTTGTTGGCACTCTTGCAAAGCAGGATGCCGATGGAGGGGTTCTCGTTGGGCTTTCGCACTTCGTCATCGAGAATACGCAGATAGCCTGCCAGCTGGCCGAGGTAGGAAGTCTGGAAAGGACCGTCCTTCAACTCCACGCAGACGAGGGCAGACAGCTCGCGGTTGAAAAAAAGCAGGTCGGGGAACTGCTCCACACCAAATTTCTCCAAATGATACTGATTGCCCACGAAGGTGAAGTCACGACCGAAGGTCATAATGAAGTCTTTCACATTCTGAATGATGCCCTGCTCTATGACTCTTTCATCGCGGTCTTTTTCACGGACGAACAGCTCCTCCGTATTGATGAAGTCGAGCAGATACTCATCCTTGAACATTGAGATGGCTCGGTAGGCCTGCAGGTTGCTGGGGATGGTCTTTCGGAAGTTATTGGGCAGCTCGCCTTGATGACTAAACAAATCATATTCCATCAACGCTTCCAATTCTTCCGTCTTTATTTTATAATCTGCGGTATATTGTATGTAGAACTTGCGTTCCGCGTATGTTTTCACATGTGAAAGGATGGCTATATGATGCGTAAAGCTGATGCTGAGAAAGGCCACGACAGGAAAGTCTGACAAATTTATTCGTTCCAATGAATGAATTTTGCTTTCATCTGTTAATTCGGCAGTTCGAACTGCCGAAATATTTGTTAATTCATCAGTTCGGACTGACGAATTGCTGTTAATTTTTGTAAATTCGGCAGTTTGGACTGCCGAATTATCCTTCTCAAGGAAATTCCATTCCTCATAGAAAGTACGCATGTTCTTGATGTTTCGTGCCGAGAACCCTTTCAGTCCCGGCAGTTCCTTCCTCAGCTGCTCGCTGATGGCCTCTATGGCGCCCTTTCCCCAGTTTTTCTTCCTCGTATTGGCAGACACATATCGTCCAATGCCGTAGTACAGGGCCAGTTGCTCCTGGTTTACGGCTCTCAGTGCCCGTTGCTGGCTCTGCAGTATGGCATCTTTTATTGCAAGAACCGCGCTGGCGAGTCCTGAGTCCAATCCTATTATACTTTCGTCTTCCATACTTTTTCACTATTCATTCACGTTTATTCCGCTCCTTCTTCCCTGCTCTTGCTTGCCATCGCTTCGATGAAGGTGGCGATGTCAGCCACATCGACTGTGCCGTCTCCGTTGATGTCGGCGAGCTTGTAACGCTCGGAGGCGTTACCCACTACACTGGCCATCATGCTTACCTGATTACCACCTTGCGCCCATTGTTGATGTATATTCCGCACTGCCTCGGCATACCGCTCAGTCGGCGACCGTCGAGGGTGAACCAAGACGATTTGTTGTTTACGATGTCGTCATTAGAGAGTCTGACGATGTTCGTGGGTTCTGCCTGATCGGCCTTGTATAACAGGCGGTCGTAGTTATAGTAGCCGCCGTTGACGAAGGGCATGATGTTGGTGAGCAGGTCGTGGTTGGTGAAGATAAGTTCCACGGGAGTCGCCTCGCTGACGGCAGGGCCTGTCCATAGCCAGATGTAACGGCCATTAGCTGTCTTTCCTACAATCTCGCAGAGGTCGCCATCCTGGTTACTATGAAGGTCGGCCTCACCATCGGCTGTGCGCCACTTGCAGTAGATAGGCTCGTCCCAACAGAAGCGAGGCTCCTCGAAGTAGGCGTAATAAACGCCGTCAATGGGTTTTACGCAGTCGGGAGCATCAGCAGGACGGGTATAGTCAGGCTCTTCAGGAGCGGGTAGCGGTTTGGCATCAGCATCGGGGAATACAGTAAGGCGCAGCTCGGTGCAGCCGTAGGGCACGAGGTCGAGGTACTGTGTGACATTGTTCAGCAACGTCAGATGCCCTTGTTCAGGAAGAGCGGGGGTATAGCGGTTATCGACGAGGCTCCATTCTATCTGTTTCACGGGGATGCGCACATTGACAGGAGTATATCTGAGGTCGTATGGAATAGTCCCGCCTATTTCTTCTAAAGCAGGATAACTCACCACTAATGGTTGTCCGTCATCGGCGTATGCATAGTTGAAGTCACCCGTCGGGGTGATGTTCCAGCACTTGAAGTCTGGGTTCTCGGGCTTCTTGCCGTGCATGTTGGCATATTCCTCGGTGTCCTCAGTCATCTTTTGTGGGATGGCGTAGGCATAGAGCAGTGGGCCGCGCTGGAAGTAAACACCCTGACCCGCCAGGGTTTTCTTCTCCACAGACATGGGGAGCGTTAGGGTGATGACATCGCCGTCCTTCACCGCTGATGACACTTTGGCGAAGGTACCAGCGGGCATGTAGATGTCAACGGGAGAACCGTTGACCGCGAGCGAGGAATGGCTGCACCACGTCGGGATGCGCAATGTCAGGGGGATGCTGGCATCTTCGTCGCCGCTGACCCTGAATGTCAGCGTCTCGCCAAAGGGATAGTCCGTCTCACAAGTGATGGTAACGCTGCCATTCTCCGTAGGAAATGTGGCCGTGCTGGGGCCGTAGATAGCGGCTACGGCACCGCCCTCGCTGTCGGTCACCCACATACGGCTGACGAAGTTGGGTAGCATACGGTTCACGTTGCCCGAACAGCATTCTGTCTCGTGTGTCGGGCGGTAGGCCATCCATGTAGAGCCGTGCTTATATATATTATGGTTGGAGGAACCAGTGGCGATGAACTGGTTGACAGAGGAGAAATACTGCAACGAGCGAAAGTCCTTGGTGATGCAGCCCATGCCGGCGTTGTAGATAGCTTTCTCTATCTTGTCGGCCCACTCAGCCTCACCCGTCACTGCTAAGTAGTGGCTCAGCGTCCAGGTGAAGTCCACGATGTCACAGGTCTCGTGGCTGATATCTATGTCATCGCCCAGCAGGAACTCGGCACTCGACGGCACGCCGTCAGGCAGCATCGACTCACGCTCCACCTTGCGGATCGCCGTCATGGCGAGGTCGAGGTAACGTTGCTTACCCGTATAGGCATAGAGCAGCAGCGGCAGTTTCAGCATCTCGCAGAACGTCACGCTGTGCATGTAGAACGGTTCATCGCTCAAGATGGCAGTCTCATCGACGGCGAACTTATCCTGAATAGCCCAGGCCTCCTCGGCTAACTGAAGCAACTTCGGGTTGCCTGTCTTGCCGTAGGTCCAGAGGATGCCCTCGATGGATATAATGTTACGTCCACCCACGATGCCACCGGCCAGCTCTTGGGGCGTGAAGTTCAGGTAGTGTTTCTCCAAGGCTGCAGGGATGCGGGCATCGCCGTCGTGCTCATACTTGGCCTGCAGCACGCGGAAGAACACCGACATGGGCCACGTGATACCTATCAACGTGGAGTTGCCCAACCGTCCGTCCTCGTCGGGGTGTGCCAGGGTATATTCGATGCCCTCCATGGCCTTGCTGACCATCTCCTCGGCATTAAGCTCATAGCCCAGTCTTAGCAGACCATCGGTATAGTATGCCGTCTGCTCATAGCGCCACCAGTTGTCGCCGTAGCTCTCGTCAGACCGCGAGATCTCGCCAGCCCAGAGGCATGTGTTATAGGGGTAGGACAGTGCCTCGGGGTGTCCAGTCAACCCGTCGTGCTGGCGCTGGAGCAGCGTCTGCAACCACCCCTGCGGATGGATGGCATTAACCTTTCCCATGGTGAACTTACTACTCGTCTGCGCCTGAATACCAAATTGTACGCAGTATATGGCAGCTAACGTTATCAGAATCTTCTTCATGCTTTATATTTTTTATTCCCATGATGAGATTGCTGGGCACTCACCATGGGAATAATCATGCGTTTGTAATAATGTAGTCTATTGGTAGAGCTTGATAATCTGGTCGACAACGGGCTTCGCCTTGTACTGACGGTCGAAGAGCAGGGGATAGTTAGTGCGCCCCTTGATGGGCCAGCCGTTGAGCCACGAGCCGCCATCGCTGACGCCCCAGAGATTGATGCGGGAAATCTGTGAGCGATGCTTGTAGTAGATGTTGAAGAGGGCAAGCCAGCGGTCGTCCAGCTCTTTCTGCTTGGCGGCGGGGAGGCCGTCGGTGTAGGGATTGAACTTCTGCTGCAGTTCGAAGTTCTGAGCGATGTCGGCACCCCCGAAGCCCTCGGGGTTGGGCAGGACGTTGATGTCCAGTTCGGTTATCATCACCTTCACGCCGCAGGCGGCGAAAGCATCGATGCTCTTCTCATACTCTGCAAGGTTGGGATAGTCCAATCCGCTGTGGCTCTGCATGCCCACGCCGTCGATGCGCAGACCCTTGGCCTTCAAGTTCTTCACCAGTCGGCAGACGGCCTCACGCTTGGCAGGGTTGGCCATGGAGTAGTCGTTGTAGTAGAGTTCAGCATCGGGATCGGCCTCATGGGCGGTGCGGAAAGCCAGTTCGATGAACTCCTCGCCGAGCAGATTGTAGTAAGGTGACTTACGGAAGGAGCCGTCATCCTCGATGGCTTCGTTCACCACGTCCCATCCGTGAACCTGACCTTTGAAGTGTCCCACCACGGTCTTGATGTGCTTGATGAGCCTTTCGCGGAGCACCTCCTTCGAGGCGGGAGAGGCGGTGTAGCCGTTGGTGAACCACCAGTCGGGAGCCTGTGAGTGCCACACAAGGCAGTGGCCCAGCACTTTCAGCTTGTGCTGCTGGCAGTAGCTGACGAACTTGTCGGCCACGCGGAAGTCGAATATGCCCTCGGCAGGTGCCAGTGTCTCGGACTTCATGCAGTTCTCGGCCACGGCACAATTAAAGTGTTTGTCCATCACCGCGTCAGCCTCCGGCACCTGTCCGTCGCTCTGCCACTGATTAATGGCCGCGCCGATGAGGCAGTACTTGCCTACGGCATCCTTCAGACCCTGCTGGGCCATAGATGCCAGCGGCATCATGGCCAGACAGAGGGTCAATATTCTTATGTTCTTATGCATTGTTTCGTGCCTCGATTTCCTTGTTAATTTCGTCAAGTTTCTCATCAGTAAGAGGATACTTATAAATAAGATACCCTACAACAATAAGAAGAGCGGCAGGAATGATACAAGTGAACCACAGAATGGCATTCTGTGCTATTTCTGAATAATTTGCCAATTTCGGATAGTAGGCATTTACAGGTCCACTGATGAATGATGCCAAGAACACCACTACAAAGATGCTAAGCACCAACTGAAGGCACTTGCTTGCCTTAAACTCCCGCCACATTTCACCGAATGAAACAGGCTTGTCTGGTGTAGTCGTAATATTCTCCTTGCTGCCCATAAAGCAAAGCATCAAGAGGAAGAAGCCGACAATAGCAAAAATACCCGTAACAGTAAACCATGCCATAGGATCAGTAGCCAAAGCAGACTCTTCAGTAGCAAAGTTAAAACCAATCCATCCCATCACCAATGGCGTAATCCAACCGGCAATGGAGAAACCGGCCTTAAAGGCAACACCAGCAAGTGCATTTACTGTAGCTGCCGGCCTGTTTCCAGTACGATACTCAGCTTCTGTGATGACTTCAGGAACCAGCGCCCACATCAAAGAACCTACGAGCAGTCCGACACCCGTCATAACCTTTGCAATCTGAACGATGGTATTGCATTCTGCCACATCGAAGAACTTACCGATGGTGAACAAGATGGCAAATCCAACAAGTCCGATTGAGAGAAGCGTATAATAAAGCCCCTTCTTGCCCAACCATTTCTTCAATACTGGCAGAGAAGGCAGTATGATGAAAGCAGGAATAGTACCAATAGCCATAAACGTTGCCTGGTTCCAGTCGATTGCCGTATGAACACACATGGCGAGTCCGATGGGGAAGCCTGCCTGGACAACAATCTGACCGATATTGGCACACACCATTCGGGTAGAAGTAAGAATTAGCACTTCATCGTTGTCACGGGTCATACTGGCCATAATGGAACCGTAGGGTATATTGACCACAGAATAAATCATGCTCAACACAGTATAACTGGCTGTAGCATAAATCATTTTCATCGTCATAGACCATGAAGCCGCCTGAGGAAGCATCAACAAACAGGCAGCAACTGTAAGAGGAATACCACCATAAAGAAGATAAGTGCGATATTTGCCTAACTTTGGATTGCGGTTATCAATATAACGCCCCACCACAGGACTCCAAAAACAGTCAATGAGTCGAACCGTGAGAATCAGTCCGCTGACAAAAGCAGGATTGATTTTCAATACTGTGGTAAGGTAAATCATCAGGTAGCATGCTACCGTTTGGAAAATAAGGTTCTGAGCCAAATCGCCCGAACCATAACCGATACGCTGTAGCCAAGACAGCTTGTAAAATCCTTTTTCTTGATTGTTGTTCATAATTTTATAGTTAGATGATTAATTAGCAACGGATTATAACTGACATTACTGTTTCGTTTTTAAAAACTCTGCGGCATATTCACCCATGACGCGGTAGCCCTCGGCGTTCAGATGGAGCCAGTCCTCGCTAAGCTCTTTCTTAAGCTTTTCACGGTCGGAGGGGTCACGGGTCAGTTCGTCGAAGTCAATCACGCCGTCAAACTCTCCGCTGGTGCGAATCCATTCGTTCACATCCTGGCGGGCAGCCTCGTGGTAGGGCGAGTACCACCCGTTGCCTTTGAAGGCGGTGATGGTGGCTCCGTAGACCTTCTTGATGCCAGCCTCACGGGCTTTCTTAATGAGTGTCTTGTAGGCTTCTTTCAGCTCCTTGGCCGTATTCTCGGCATGAGGCGAAGTGCCGATGTCATTGGTTCCCTGGAAAATGATGAGGCGGTCAACGTTCTTCTGTCCGAGTATGTCACGGTCAAAGCGCTTCATAGCCGGCTCGGAGAGTCCACCTCGCACTACGCAGTTGCCACCGATTCCGAGGTTTAGCACGCCGCAGTCCAGGTTGGCAGCCATCTGGTCGGGCCAGCGATTCTGCAGGTTTGTTGTGCTGCCACGCCCGTCGGTAATGCTGTTGCCCAGCACGGCAACGGCCTTCACCTGTCCGTCGGTGCGCACGTTCAGCTGCGCTATGCTGTACCAGTGATCCAGCTTCTCTGCCGTCTCGAACTTCTTCTTCGCCGCAATCTGTCCTGTGGCAATGAAGCTTGTGGTGCGCGAGCCACGATGCGAAGTCATGTTCACTGGCACCTCCCCATAGCAGATGGTGACGGCCAAGCGCTGCCGAGGTTTCAACTTGTAGGCGAAATTGTCGCTCATGGCCGTCTCGCCCGGGGCGATGGTCACGCTCTTCTGTCCACCGAACTTCAGTTCCTTAACCGTCTTGCGGTCGATGTCGCAAGAGTCCAACGCGTCGGCCACGTAGATGCTCTTGATTTCTACCGGCTCCTTGCTGAACTCATTGCTCAGCTGCAGCTGCAACTCCTCGCCGCCGATGCTCACCTGGATAATCTCGCGGAGTGTGTTGCCGGCGAGGCTCATGCGCGGCATGTCGCCCCGTCCCGTCCACTCTGCCGCAGCAGCCCAGGTGCCAGTAAAATCATTGACCATTGAAGATTGACCATTGACCCCCTGTGCGCTCAGGCTCATAGTGGCTGCCATCATGACAGCACACAGAATAGTACATTTCTTCATCATATTATTTAATCGTTACTCATTTTTCCGCAAAAATACTCAATTATACATTAATATATTAACATTCTACGTTTCACAATCTTCTGTTGCAACAAAACAAGAAGGTTGTGAAACATGGGAAAAACAGGCAGGACTGTATACTCACGTACTTGTATCCAGTAAGTTGACAGAGGTTGACATAGTTGAAGCTGAAAATAAGACAGAGAGAAAACGGTTTTCTCTCCTAGACAAAACGGTTTTCTCTCTTAGCCACTCTATTGATTAATTCTCAGTACGGGGGCAATTTTATTGCAAGGCTTTGGCAGCTGCACCTCCAGGCCGTCGGCAGTCTGGCGGGCCTTGAGCTTGCCGTGACCAAGGAGATAGACGGAGGAGACAGCCTTGGGGAAGTCCTTGCTGCCTTTCGCCAATGACTTAATGAGGAGACGACCGTCCTCGGGCCAGGCCATGGGGGTGACGTAAAGGTATTTATTCGTCTGGTTGAAGCGTATGTCCTGCGCAGTCATGTCATTGTACATGCCGTCGTTGAATCCCTGTGCCCTGATTTTAATGTCGCTGTCTGCCACCGGCCCTTCGCCGAAGCGCACCCAGGGCCGCGTGCCAAAGATGCTCTCACCGTTCTGCGCCATCCAGACCTCCAGCTCGTCAAGGAAGGCAGAGGCCTTCTCGTCGTAGGTACCATCGGCACGGAGTGGGATGTTCAGCAGTAGGTTACCGTTCTTCGACACCACGTCGACCAGCTCACGCACTACGAAGGTGGCAGTCTTGTAGCGATTGTTCTTATAGACGCTGGTGTTGTAGTGCCAGTCTCCGATGCAGTTACAGGTCTGCCAAGGCTGACTGACAATCTCGTTGGGAGCACCGCGCTCTACGTCCCAGGTGAGTGCCTTCTTCTGCTCGTCATCGAGAATCTTTCCGAAGACCACACCGCGAGGGTTCTTGTTATACATGTGAGTGGCAATTTTCAGGCCTGCATCGCTGATGGGGTAGAAGGGCAGCACGGTAACGTCGAAGTAGATGAGGTCGGGCTCGTATCGGTTGATAGCATCGAGCGTGCGGTCGTAGAAGTTGGTGACGAACTCCTGCGACGGGCGGCAGGCTCCGTGGCTCCAGTCCCATTGTCCGTGTATGGCCCCGTTGTCCCACGAGCCCTTGCTCATGGGGTGACGCTGCTGATAGAGGTTCTGTGGGTCGAGTCCTTCCCACCATTTGCCCTTGCCGTCCTCCTTGGTGAGCGTGCCGTCGTACCAGATGCCGGCCTTCTCTCCCTCCAAGTCGTAGCGTTGCGACGGCTCGAACCATGTCCAGGCATGGTCGGCATGGAAGGATATGCCTAACGGAAGTCCTGCCTTCTTCGCCGCAGCCGCCCACTCTTTCAGGATATCACGCTTGGGGCCAATATGCATGGAGTTCCACTCCTGATACTTCGAGTCCCAGAGGTCGTAGTTGTCGTGGTGATTGCCGAGCACGAAGAAGTACTGCGCGCCGCAACGTTTGTACCGTTCCACGAGGGCTTCCGGGTTCCATTTCTCCGCCTTGAACAGCGGCAGCACGTCTTTGTAGCCGAACTCCGAGGGGTGACCGTAGTGCTCCACGTGGTATTTGTACTTACCGTTGCCCTCCATATAAAGTTCGCGGGCCATCCAGTCGCCTGAGCCCTCCACACACTGGGCACCCCAATGCGCCCAGATGCCGAACTTCGCGTTACGGAACCACTCAGGGGTCTCGTGTGTCTGTAGCGACTGCCACGTCGGTTCATACTGTCCCGTCTGCATCTTCTCATGCTCTTCACTCACGGGTACAGGATACGTCTCTTGCTGTGCCGTCATACCCATAGCAACCAGGCATGATAGCGATAATAAAATCCGTTTCATAGCGATACTTTTAGTCATTGGTGCTGCAAAAATACAAATAATCGGGCAAACAGCCAAACAGTTCGCACGATTTTTCACTTTTGACTAGTAAGAACTCAGAGAATTAAGGCCAAAGTCGGAACATTCGTTCCATAGGCTGCCACTTCTCGTCGCTGCGGGCATCAGCCCTGCAGCCCTGAAAACGGGCAACGAAAGCCTCCCATTCGGCCTGGCGAGGCAGGGTGGCCAGGCGGTTCATGGCCTCTTGCCAGTCGAAGTCGGCAGGTGCATCAACAATCATCACCAGGCGATTGCCCAGGATGTAAATCTCCATCTCCAGAATACCCACCTGGCGTATGCCCTCACGTATCTCCGGCCAGTTGTACTCCTCGCTGTGCCATTTTCGGTACTCGGCTATCAACTCCGGGTCGTCTTCAATCTCCAGGAACTGCACGTAACGCTTGATTCTCCCTTCGGAAATAGTCTGAATATAGCCTTCCATAAACAAGTAACTTGGTTCGACGGTGCAAAGGTATGAATTTATTTCCGAAACGACGCCCGTTTACCAAAGAAATATAGTAATTTGAAAAAAACAGCCGAAAGTTTTGCGCTTTCGGCTTTTTTGTTTAATTTTGTCGCCGATTTAAGACACGTTGATATGACTACGGTAGCTAATCCCATCTACGACACTGTTTTCAAATACCTGCTTGAAGACGAGCGCATCACGCGCACCATCCTCTCCGCCCTGCTGAAAGAAGAGGTGATAGAAGTGGAAACCAAGCGCGACGAATACTCCAACATCGGACGAGACAACCTGTCGGTGTTCCGCATCGACTTCGGTGCCAAAATCAAGAAAAGCAACGGAGACATACAGCTCATTCTGATAGAGCTGCAGAAGACGTGGCTGGAGACAGAGACATTGCGCTTCCGACAGTACCTAGGTGCACAGTATGCCAACAAGAACAACATGCGCGCAGAGCATCGTGGGGCATACGCCATACCCTTGGTAACGGTCTATTTGCTTGGACATAAAGTGGGCGACATCGAGGAGCCAGTGCTCTATGTCAGGCGAAAAGCTTTCGACTATAACGACAGATTGGTGGAAAAGGGTATTCCCGACCCGTTCATTGATAGTCTGACTCACGACAGCATCATCGTGCAGATTCCACGTCTTCAAGGGCAGGTAAATAATAAGCTTGACAAAGTGCTCAGTTTCTTCAACCAAACAGGAACCGACCAAAACAACAAGCAGATGCTTGACATTGATGAGACGGCATACGCAGGCGACAATGAGATGCTGCGCATCCTTCGCCGCCTGAAGTCTGCGGTTTCGGATGCCAAGATACGCCACGAAATGAACGTTGAGGACGAGTTCTTCTCTGTCATTGAGAGCAGGGACACAGACATCTTGATGAGAGACAAAACAATAGCTGAACAAAATGCTACAATATCTGAGCAAAGCACCAAAATATCTGAACAAAGTACCAAAATATCCGAGCAAAGCACCAAAATATCCGAGCAAAGCACCAAAATATCCGAGCAAAGCACCAAAATATCCGAGCAAAGCACCAAAATATCTGAGCAAAGCACCAAAATATCTGAGCAAAGCACCAAAATATCTGAGCAAAGCACCAAAATATCTGAGCAAAGCACCAAAATATCTGAGCAAAGCACCAAAATATCTGAGCAAAACACCATGATTGAGGAGCAAGCGTCCACCATAAGAACCTCGATTCAGATACTCCACAAGTCAGGAATGAGCGCAGAAACCATTGCGGAAAACCTTAACATGGATTTACTGCTTGTGAAACGATACATTGACAATAATATAAAATGAAAGCAACCGAACAGACACTACAGCAGATTGAGCGCGCCCTGCGCAAGGTGGCCGAGAAATTTCCCGAAGACAAGGAAGCATCGATGCTCACCGACATCCACATCCGCGTAACCCAGGAGACGGGCGAGCTGATGGTCTTCGACGATGACGACAAGGAGCTCACGCGCTGCGTCGTGGAGCAGTGGATAGACAACAAGGACGATGACTTCTACGACCACGTCGCCGCCACGCTGCGCAAGTGCATCAACAAGCAGAAGAAGCTGCTGGAAAACCTCTCCGTGCTGAAGCCCTACGCCTTTGTGCTTGAGGACGATGACAACGACTCGAAGGCCGAGCTGTTTGTGGTCGATGACGAGGACACGGTCATCATCGACACGGAGTTGATGGCGGGTCTGGACAAAGACCTGGACAACTTCTTCGACAACCTGCTGAAGGAATAGCCCCCATCATGAAGTCAACAGGAGTCAACGGGAGTTATCAGGAGGTAACAGACAGTACTGGTTGGCTGGAAAGGCTCGACAGCTGGCGCAAGGCTCACGTCGGCGAGCGCATGTTTGTGCTCATCTTGGCCTTCATCGTGGGTCTGCTTGCTGCTGTGGCAGCCTTTGTGCTCCACTGGATCATCAACCAGATAGGCCGTCTGCTCACTAGCCAGTTCGATGCCTCTTCGTCAAACTGGCTCTATCTTGTCTACCCCGTGGTGGGCATTTTTCTCACGTCGCTCTTTGTACGTCGCGTGGTGAAAGACAACATCAGCCACGGCATTACCCGCATTCTTTACGCCATCAGCCAGAACCGCTCACGGCTAAAGTCCCACAACACGTGGTCGAGCGTGGTAGCCTCGGCCATCACCATTGGTTTCGGCGGTAGCGTGGGAGCCGAGGCTCCTATCGTGCTCACTGGCTCAGCCATCGGGTCGAATCTTGGAAAGCTCTTCCGCATGGACAGCCGCACGCTGATGCTGCTCATGGGCTGTGGTGCCGCAGGAGCCATTGCAGGTATCTTCAAGGCCCCCATTGCCGGACTGGTATTCACGCTCGAGGTGTTGATGATTGACCTTACGATGGCATCGCTGATGCCTATCCTCGTGAGTTGCGTCACGGCCACCTGCTTTACCTATATATTTAGTGGTGACACCGCCCTCTTCACCTTCCACTTGGACAACCATTGGACGGTGGAGCGCATACCGCCATGCATCCTGCTTGGCGTGTTCTGCGGACTGGTGAGCCTTTACTTCATCCGCGCCATGGGCTGGTGCGAGGACATCTTTGCCCGTTTCCGTGAAAAGCCTTACGTCAGGCTCGCCCTCGGCGGGTCGGCGCTGAGCCTACTCATCTACCTCTTCCCCTCGCTTTACGGTGAGGGCTACGGAGCCATTAACCTACTGCTCAACGGCAACGGCGAGGCCGACTGGGAGCCGTTGCTCAACAACTCACTCTTCGCCGGCGACATGAGTATGCTCGTGCCTTACGTGGCCCTGGTGCTCGTCACGAAGGTGTTCGCCACGTCGGCCACCAACGGCGGCGGTGGCTGCGGTGGAACATTCGCCCCATCGCTCTTTATCGGCTGTTTCTCAGGTTTCTTCTTCTCCCACCTGTGGAATATCCACCAGATGGGCGTCTACGTTCCGGAAAAGAACTTTGCCCTCATGGGTATGGCCGGCGTGATGTCAGGTGTGATGCACGCCCCGCTGACAGGTATCTTTCTCATCGCCGAACTGACAGGCGGCTACAGTCTCTTCCTGCCGCTGATGATTGTCTCCACCGCCAGCTACCTCACTATCATCCTTTTCGAGCCCCACAGCATCTACAGCTCACGGCTGGCCAAGGAGGGCAAGCTTATTACCCACCACACCGACCACGCCGTACTCACGCTTATGCAGCTCGACTCGGTGATAGACCGCGACTATATGGCTGTGGCTCCCGACACCGACCTGGGACAGATTGTGCACCGCATCAGCCGTTCGCACCACAGCGTCATCCCCGTGACCGATGCCGCAGGAGGTCTGTTGGGAGAGATAGACATCAAGAAGATACGTAATATCGTGTTCCGCATAGAACTCTATCACCACTTCACCGCCACTCAACTCATGCAGGCACCTCCCGCTATGCTGGCCGACTCGCTGCCCATGGCCGAGGTGATGAAGACCTTCGACGCCACACGCGCCGAATGGTTACCCGTACTCGACCGTGAGGGTCATCTGCGAGGCTACGTCTCCCGTGAAAGGCTGCTGACACAGTACCGCAAGATGGTAGCCGACATGAGCGAGGATTAAAATTTCCTTAATCCTTTGGCGGTCTGAGTTTTTCTTCGTACTTTTGCACCCTAAATTGTATAACAGTAAATCGTAAATAATAACTGAGATGAATATTCTAGAACTGAGCGAACAAGAGATACTGCGTCGTCAGTCGCTCGAAGAGCTGCGCCGCCTGGGCATCAACCCCTACCCTGCAGCTGAGTACCCCACAAATGCTTTTTCCACAGAGATTATCGCCTCCTTCAAGGATGACGAGGCTCCACGCGAGGTCTGCATCGCCGGCCGAATGATGAGTCGCCGCGTCATGGGCAAGGCTAGCTTCATGGAGCTGCAGGACTCTAAGGGGCGCATACAGGTGTATGTCACCCGCGACAGCCTGGAAGGCGATTTCTATAACACAGTATTCAAGAAATTACTCGACATCGGCGACTTCGTGGGTGTCCGCGGCTTCGTGTTCCGCACGCAGACGGGCGAGATCTCCATCCACGCACAAGAACTGACGCTGCTCTCGAAAAGCTTGAAGCCCCTGCCCATCGTGAAGTACAAGGACGGCGTGGCCTACGACAAGTTCGACGACCCCGAGCTGCGCTACCGCCAGCGCTACGTCGACCTCGTGGTGAACGAGGGCGTGAAGGACACGTTCCTACAGAGGGCTACCGTCATCCGCACCATCAGAAAGGTGCTCGACGAGGCCGGATACACTGAAGTGGAGACCCCTACCCTACAGATTATTGCCGGTGGTGCCTCGGCACGTCCGTTCATCACCCACTTCAACGCCCTCGATCAGGATATGTACATGCGCATTGCCACTGAGCTTTACCTGAAGCGACTCATCGTGGGCGGTTTTGAGGGTGTCTACGAGATTGGAAAGAACTTCCGTAACGAGGGCATGGACCGCAACCACAACCCGGAGTTCACCTGCATGGAGCTCTACGTGCAGTACAAGGACTACAACTGGATGATGTCGTTCACGGAGAAACTCCTAGAGACCGTTTGCATTGCCGTAAATGGCAAGCCAGAGCGTGAGATTGACGGACAGATAGTCTCGTTCAAGGCCCCCTACCGCCGTCTGCCCATCCTCGATGCCATCAAGGAAAAGACAGGTTTTGACTGCGACGGAAAGACCGAAGAGGAGATTCGTGCCTTCTGCCTCTCGAAGGGTATGGAGGTTGATGAGACCATGGGTAAGGGCAAGCTCATCGACGAACTCTTCGGCGAATTCTGCGAGGGAACCTTTATACAGCCCACCTTCATTACGGACTATCCTGTCGAAATGTCGCCGCTGACCAAGATGCACCGCTCCAAGCCCGGCCTCACCGAGCGCTTCGAGCTGATGGTCAACGGCAAGGAGCTGGCCAACGCCTATTCCGAGCTCAACGACCCCATCGACCAGGAGGAGCGTTTCAAGGAGCAGATGCGCCTGGCCGACAAGGGCGACGACGAGGCAATGATCATCGACCAGGACTTCCTCCGTGCCCTGCAGTACGGCATGCCGCCGACCTCGGGCATTGGCATCGGCATCGACCGTCTCGTCATGCTCATGACGGGCAAGACCTATATCCAAGAGGTGCTCTTCTTCCCGCAGATGAAGCCCGAGAAGAAAGCCCCGCAGTCCTCCATCCAAGAGTGGGCTGCCATCGGTGTCGCCGAGGACTGGGTCTACGTGCTCCGCAAGGCCGGCTTCTACCTCCTCTCCGACATCAAGGACGAGAAGGCACAGGGACTGCAGCAGAAGATAGGCGAGATAGTAAAGAAATACAAGCTTGACCTCCAGAAACCCAGCGTAGAAGAAGTACAAGCATGGATAACTGCGGTAGAATAGCTATTATCGGAGGCGGCTCATGGGCTACGGCCATTGCCAAGATTGTGGTGCAGCACACGCACCACATTGGCTGGTACATGCGCCGCGATGACCAGATTGACGATTTCCGTCGTATGGGTCACAACCCCAGTTATCTCACCAGCGTGCATTTCAACCTCAGTGAGATAAACTTTGACAGCGACCTCAGCCGTATTGCCGAGGCATACGACACGCTCGTCTTCGTCGTGCCCTCCCCCTACCTGAAGAACCACCTACGCAAACTGAAGACCCGCCTGAAGGACAAGTTCATCGTCACCGCAATCAAGGGTATCGTACCCGACGAGAACCTCATCTGCTCGGAGTATTTCCATCAGGCCTTCGACGTTCCCCATGACAATCTCGCCTGTCTGGGCGGACCCTCACACGCCGAGGAGGTGGCCCTCGAGCGACTCAGCTACCTCACCGTGGGCTGCTCCGACATGGAGAAGGCACAGCAGTTCGCCGAAGTGCTCAACAGCCAGTTCATCAAGACCAAGACCTCGACCGATGTCGTTGGCATAGAGTATTCTTCCGTTTTGAAGAATGTCTATGCCATCGCCGCCGGTATCTGCTCCGGCTTGAAGTTCGGCGACAATTTCCAGGCTGTGCTCATGTCCAATGCCGTGCAGGAGATGAACCGCTTCCTACAAGCTGTGCATCCCCTGGAGCGCAACGTCTACGACAGCGTCTATCTGGGCGACCTCCTTGTCACGGGCTATTCCAACTTCTCCCGCAACCGTGTTTTCGGCACAATGATTGGTAAGGGCTACTCCGTGAAGAGTGCCCAGATGGAGATGGAAATGATTGCTGAAGGTTACTTCGGCACGAAGTGCATGAAGGAAATCAACCGCCACTGGCACGTGAACATGCCCATCCTCGATGCCGTCTACAACATTCTCTATGAGCGCATTTCCCCGCAAATAGAGATTAAGCTGCTCACCGACTCTTTCCGGTAAACAAAAAAACTTACGACCTGTGCGGTTGAAAACTATGCTTGAAATGTGAATCTTGGCGTCATTCCCATGAGCATGTCATATCTTTCGTTGTTTATTCCTGCCACTGTGACGGCAGCCAAGGCATGGCAGCCATCCTCAGACCACGCCATCCCCTTGCCTTTTTGCCTGTGTGCAACAATCATGTCGTTTGCTTTCTCCACGGGATTGCTTGAGTTGTGCAGTCCGAGGCCCTTTCTGATGGCATAGCAGGGAATGTGTTCCTGCTTGCGCGTAATATACCCTGTTAGCAAGTCGAGTGCCTCCTGCGATTTGATGTTTTTCTGGCTGATGCCTGCGATATAGTCCAAGGCCCCTCGTTCCTCACATCGGCTACTTTATTTTTATATTGTGTGATTTCTTGTCTTAAACTTTCATTGGTACTTTTCAGTTCGATTATAGTGGAGTCTCTATTAGAAATAGTTTCCTCCAATTGTTCTATACGCTGCTGCCTATCTCTTGGCTTCATAAGCAGCCAACCAAACAAGAAATTAGCCAGAAGGCTGACGACGAGCCCTACTGTCAAGTACTTGATGATTTTTATAGCTTTTCTGTTCATTTTTTCTTTTATTTTTGAGTCTTGTTTCATCTCGAAGAGTGCCATAGTTAGGTTGTCGTGAGTGTTGCCCGTCTTGCGTCCTTGCTCATCGATGGTTATGACAATGCTGTCTACAGCTCCTGGCAGCGACTTTGTAGTGTCCGCTCTTTTCACCAGTTCGTTTTCGGGCAAAGCTCCCCAGATACCATCAGTGCAGAGCAGAAACCGGTCGCCCCGCTCGTATGGCTGCACGGCAATGTCAGCACGGTTATCGCCGTCGACGCCGAGAGCACGGGTAATGATATTTGATTGCATGGACACACGAGCTTGCTCCTCTAACAACTCGTTGTTACGCACCATCTCGGCAACCATAGAGTGATCATCGGTACGAAAAACTATACTGCCACGTCTCAGCTGATAAACACGGCTGTCACCCACATGTGCAATGATGGCTGCATCACGATGAAACAACACTGCCACAACAGTTGTGCCCATACCCTGCAGTTGTGGATTACGCCTGATTTCGGCTCGTATGGCGCGATGAGCAGCCTCTACGGCTTCGGCCATCATGTCCTCAAAATCTTTTTCTGCAGAACTGCCAGCTACGTATTCAGCTATTGCTTGGACGGCCATCGTGGCAGCTTGCTTGCCTCCCGGACCACCACCCATCCCGTCGCAGACCCAGATTAAACGCATTATAAATTCATTTTGAAATTGTCGAGAAGTTGTCTGAGATATTCGTCATTCAGTGAAGCTCTTAGCATCTTCCTTCTCAATGGTTCTTTCTTCAAGTCCGTCCTAAGGACGGCCATAGCTATTTTGCTGACAAGTGAGAAGTTGGTCGCTGCGTTTTTCCTTTTTCTTGATGCGTCCTCGTCAAAGTCCACGTCCAGTCTCCAGTGCAGCCCATTTTCAATACCCCAGTGCATCCTCGCTGTTTTCAATGCGCGGGCAGCGTCCATATAGAATGAAGCGATGAAATATCGTGTCTCCTTGACGATGCCATCTTCCGTATCCCTCTCCAGGGTGATGGCCCCGCATGACTTCACCCATGGCCATTCCTTCCGTACACTTCCGAGCAGCGACATGTCGCCCACCACCATGCACGTCCTGATGCAGAAGTTCTTCCCTGCCTTGCCTGTATAGTTCTTCCTGAAGTCCTGACAGACCCTTTTGTTGTTCATGGCCGTGTCCACGGCATCCTTCACCCCTCCCATGAGCGATTTCTGGTTTCCTTTGACGAAGAGCAGGAAGTCGCCGCCGCCTTCGACAACCGCCTTGCACGTGTCCTTCCGGCAGAGC
Organism: Prevotella sp.; assembly: GCA_017475265.1. Lineage (GTDB taxonomy): Bacteria > Bacteroidota > Bacteroidia > Bacteroidales > Bacteroidaceae > Prevotella. Next base: position 50,310 of record JAFVFY010000071.1, read on the forward strand.
ATGGCGTCTGCGGTGACCGTGCACCCCTTGATGTCCAACTCGCTCACAAGCTTACGCACGGCGGGTATCTCGTTTGTCTTCTCGCCGACGGTCTCCTGCCCCAGCGATATGCCGGCACCCACTGCGAATGCGCTCACCACGCGCACAGGGCTGCCCTCTGCGGCTGCGGCACCCCGTAACTCCTTGCCGTCAACGACGATTATCTCCCCGTCCGGCCGCTCTCCCTTGGGAGATTTCCGCATCCGAAAGATTTCTGCCATCCAGCAACGGAACTCGCCTTCAAAGCTCTCCAGCCAGAACTAATCAAAATCAAGGGATAATTGTGTCCAAATGTCAAAAATGTGAGTAAAATATACAGAAATTATACAGAAATGAGTGGGTAAAACTAACAGCAGCACAGAATAGCATCCTCTATGAAGTGGTGCATCCCCAAAAGATCAATGCGAATGGGGGTGACAAACAGTTTTTTGCCAATTAATAGAACCTACCTTAACAACGCGACCATCAAAAACCTCCAGACCGAGGGATGGGTCAGAACATCCGGGCATCGCCCTGCCAACATTGCCGTGTACGCCGATGGCACCTCCACCATCAGCAACTGCACCTGTGGGGCGTCGATTGAGTCAACCCTCAAAAGCTCATGGGTAGATGGCGGCGCCGTGGTGGCCTGCATCAAGTCAGGAGCCACGCTCAACATTACCGACTGCTATGCCAGAGCGTCTGTTTACTACGAAGGAACGGCCTATTCGGGCGGTGGCGTGGTGGGCTGGACGGAGGATGCCACGGCGATGGCCAATCTGGAACGCTGCGTGTACAATCCGACCTTTATTGAGATAGAAAAGAAAGACAATGATCCCCACTACTTCGTGTCGGGCCCAGGGCAGAAGACACTCAACAAATGCTTCTACAACAAGACGGCCGAGGAGTCGGTGCTCACGGCGGAAGGGACGAGTTGGGAGGTATATTATAACACCGAAAACCTCTGGAATTATCTTGGCTGGAATCTTGAGGACAGGAACCTGCCCAAGGAGGTAACCGCAGCATCGCTCACCATTGAGAGCCCCGTCATTGAGAACGTGACAATCGACTGCGACGAGACGCCCATCGTGAACTTCGACGGCGGGCAGTTCATCGGTTCGTACAGCCCCGTCGCCCTGCCCGTGAACGACAGGACCAACCTCTTCCTCGGTGCCAAAAACACGCTCTACTGGCCCAGCGGAACAAACTACGAGGACTTCCCCGACCTCAACGGAGCCAACAGCAGCAACTTCTATTTAGGCTCCTGCCGCGCCTACTTCCACATCGGTTCGCCGAGCGGAGTGCGTGCCTTCGTGCTTAACTTCGACGAGCATGAGCAGACAGGCATCAAGACCATCTTTGCAGACGACAGGAAACCCGGCTCGTCCAACGCTGCCACCGGCATCTACACCCTCGACGGCCGCCGCGTGGCCACGGACTTTGACAAGCAAAGTCCCTACAATTTGCCGAAGGGCGTGTATATCGTGAATGGCCGTAAGGTCGCGATTAAGTAATGATATGTCGTAAGTAATGTCGGTAGTTAAGAGAACCGTTGAACGTGACCTTTCTACCATGCAAAAGATAGGCGTTTTGGTTCGTGAGGGCAAAACGAGTGCATTGGGCTATACTTACCATGCCCAGATGGTTGTGCTGCTGTTGTTGCTGCGCAACAAACTTATTGCCAACGTGTTCTATTTGGCCGGATTCATAGAGGCATGGAGCCGTGGCTACGAGAAGATTCACGATGCCTTCAAAGCCGAGAATCTGCAGATGCCCGTGTTCGAGGAGGTGCGTGGCGGATTCATGGCAACCGTCAAACGAGAGAGGTTCTTGGCGATACAAAAAAGGCTTGATATTGCCGATGATGTCACTAGTAATGTCAGTAGTGATGCCACTAGTTTGTCAGTAGTTCAATTATCTGAAAGGCAGAAGGTTATTTGCAGATTGATAAAAAAGGACATTCGTGTTTCAGTGAAAGAAATGTCACTAGTTTTGTCACTAGCTGAGAGGACTGTGAAACGTGACCTTTCTGCCATGCAAAAGATGGGCGTTTTAGTTCGTGAAGGCAATACGAGTGAAGGCCATTGGGTGTTATTAACAGACAAGACAGAATGATTATAGAGAACCGTACTGTGGCTGTCAATCTGTAATTTCCGTGTCAATAATTTGCACGTATCAGAAATTATTCATATCTTTGCACCCGAACCACAAATGTGCATTCACAGCACAAGCAAATAACAAACAAAGAGACCGCTATGACAAGAACGTAAGAACAAAAGACAGAACGACATAAAGGAAGTGTTTGCTTCTACTTGATGTGTCCCCAGAAATCGGCAAAATTCCAGAGACACTCATCAACAATAGAAGTGAATGCTTGCACGTTAGGTGCAGGCTTCACGAGTTGTATTGAGTGTAGGTGTTTGCCGATACCTTGGGACAACAACCCGGAGAATACCCGCACCTTTCTTTTTGCCCACTATGGCAATTAAGAATGAAGAAATGGACGCAAAATTATAACAATTTCCTTAAACGACATCGCAAAACGATGTTTTTCACATTTTCACAAGGCTTGTGGAAGGGAAATCTTTGTTAGGAAACGAAATTATCACTAATTTTGAAAACTTTTTAAACATAGTAACATGGAAATATTTGAATTTATCAGCAACTCTCCTGAAAGGAGAATCGGGAAACAATTTGACAGAGCAGTGAAAGACGCTGTAGAGCAAAGTGGCGGGGAACCGCTAATTGCAGGAGTCCTGGTTTATAGTGCTATAGCTAAGACTTACGACTCCCTTAAGCATGATGGCTCTTTTATTCGACAATGTGGATTGCCGGAACCTGAATTCATGCAGTTATTGGAAAATGTCTTAAACAAAAAAGGACGAGAATATGTCAGCAACTGGGATCAGATGAGAGGAACGGATAGGTTAAGTGATTATATGGAATACTGACATCTTTAATAATATGGGAACAATAGGAATCATTTTGGCCATTATAGGCTGTGTGTGCTATCATTATGACATCTGGTGGCTATTCTATATTTGTGGGGCAATTGTCACATTGGCAGACATCTATTCAATTCTCGATGGAGAACTGAGATGTTTTGGAACACTGGCCACAATTGTGTGTTGGAGAGTGGGGTATGATGTGACAGGTTCCATAATAGACGGAATTTTATTGGGATCTTGTGCCTCAACAGTGGTTTTAGTCGTTGCCATGTTTGTTTTTCTTGCTGTAACAGGAGGAATAGGAGCAGCAATGGCTATGATGGGTAGTTTTTGGGGAAATAAAGAATAGGATTGTTATGAGCATCGTGTTATTTGTTATAATTGTATTCGCCCTTATCTTGCTTTTAGCAAAAATATTGGGTGGCAGTCATAAGGGTACAGACAATATCTCAGAAGAGCAACTGGTGTTGATGAGAGAAATGTACGAAAGCCTTACGAAAGAACAGAGATTTTCAATTTATAACATATATGATTCTCTTTCTCAGTGTTGTCATGGCAATGTTCTAAAATTATCGCAAGTCTTAAAGCAAATGAGGTTGCAAGCAAAAGTGTTGGATGTTAATCCTAAAGAAGCAGACCTTTATTTCCAAAAAACAGGAGCTGTGGCATTGATGAATAATCTCAGGCAGATTAAAGATAGGGCATTATTGGACAGCATTTTAATCTCTTCATATGGCATCGCAAGTATGGCCAGTGGAAAAGTAAACGGAATGGATAGCCGATATGTTGCGCAGGAATTGCTAATAAAACAGTTTGGCCAGCTTGGCTATACAGAAAAAGACATCGATGACACCATTATGAAGATGGGAGCTTTGATGAAACAGTTAGGATAATTACTTATATTTTGATAAAGAAAACTATATCGCTATGATTAAGAAAGGAAAACGTTTGTTGTCGTTGTTGTTTGTTGTAAGCTTCCTTTATTCGTGTGATTTGTACGATTTTTATATTTCAGAGAAACCTGTCTTTTTCAGTTCTGACAACGTTTATAAGGATCTTGATATGGATGTGTTTAGGGGGTTTGTCGATAAGATGACAGTGAGAGAGTTACTTGACAGACATGGCCAACCTGACACAATACTTGACGCTAAAGAGGTCGCAACGATTGATGGCTATGAGATATACGAATACTCTTTCCCAGATGGATGTGTTGATTGTTACGTTCCCATAGCAGACAAATATCTTGAAGATTCTGTCAAGAAGGGTCGACTGGTCGATTATATTTATTATGAACCCAAGAAGAGTATTATACTCCATGACTTCATATTAAATGACAGTCTTTTAGGATTAGTTCCTACAGGAGAATCTGTTGTCTATTTCATTGATGACCCTTTTCATAATGTTGTACGTTTTCGACTGGACAGAAAAAACAAAAACGAGATCCTAAACGTAGCGCTGAATGATATTTCCATGTTTGAGCAGAAAAATAGTCTTGTTGATGCAGTAGCAGAATTCGATGAACAGCGTCCTATCAGTTTAGGCGATTTGGGTAGTATAACTAAAATAGAATATGAAAGGAAGCAGTTGAATCTCATTGTAAGTGTTAGTGATTCAAATCTGAATTTCAAAAGATTAGAATCAGATAATCCTTTATGGGCAGAACTCGTTACAATAAGGATTTTTGACAAATCTCGTGGTATTTGTAAATGGCTAACAGATGATGTTATAAGGGAAGAGGTGGATGTAAGCATTTGTCTTTTCAGTGGAGATGAATACATAAATAAAGTTGTGGATAGTGCAGCATTTAATGAATTGTTTGGAAAGGGATATTCAAATATAGACAGGTTGAAATGGTTTACGCAATTTGAGAATTTGGTTTATCCATATACTGTTTATGATATGATGACTTGTGAGAAATTGGAAATACATGATGGTTATTTGGTTATACCTTATACGTTTGAGAGTGTTCCCGACAATTTTAAAATTGATAAAGATAAAATAAAACGACTTGAACTTAAACAATTGCAAGACCCTGAGAATCCTGAAAGAGACAACTTTTCTCTGTGCTTTATTTGTAATTATGGCGTTAGAAAGATATATAGATTCAAAGACTTTGAAGAAATAGTAATAGATTTTTCTCCGAAAGAAGTAAAGGATTTAATGAAAACAATGTAATCAACAATTATGGATAAAATATTGAGATTCATCGGAGCAATTATTGCCGCTGTAATATTTAGCTTTTTAGCTGAGGCCATTCACATTCTATTCTTTGGTGGAGCGGCGCATTTCTTTGCCAACTTTTCTTGGAGTAACTGGCTTGGCTTTGACACCTTTAGAGGCTTTCTGCTTCCGATAGCCTGGGCAGTTCTATGGTTGGTCGGAATGGGGCTTCAATGGCTGGTCAGAGGATCGAAAAAAATTGCAGCCATCCCAGTTCTGTATTTCTTGCTACGTATTATCTACGTGTTCTACCTTCTCTTCATAGAAACAGCCGAACCTGTAGTAAATGAGATAGGCACTGGTTTTTGGTACTTTGTGGGGGCAATTGTCACTTATTTCTTTATTATTGTCTGTTATGTCGTCTGCACGGCAGCTATGCTAACAAGCAATGAAGAATAAAAATGACATGTGATATTATGGCTTTCAATAAAAAGCATTAATTTTGCAGTGAAAATGGAAACGTACAGAAATATATACCTTGTACTTGCTGCCATGCTGCTGCTCTGCCTGGCACCGATGCCTTACGGCTATTACACGCTGGTGCGGTTTGCTTCGGCGGTTATCTTCTGTGTCATGGCCTATAGGTTTTATGAGCAGAAACGGGAGGGCCTGATGTGGACTGCCGGGGCTTTGGCAGTATTGTTCCAGCCGTTTTTGAAACTTGCCCTTGGCCGGACGGTATGGAATATTGTTGATGTGATAGTGGCTGTGGGCTTGGTAGTACTTTGGTGGAGGGAACGCCAATGGGAAAAGTAAAGGAGTGGATGGCGGAAAAGCGGAAGACTGTTAAAGATTTCGCAGCAGAGGAGAAGGAGGGTTTGGGTGGTTTCCCCTTTTCCATTTTCTGTGTGTTTGTTATAGTGTTATTTCCGTTCCTTTTGTTTTACTTTTGTATTATTATGCCTATATGGGCAAGCGTCATGACGCTTTGGGAGGCAAGGAAACTGGGATTCGGGAAGGCATACCAAAAGAATTTCCATAAAGCCCGGTATGAAAAGGGGGAAAGCGACAGACAATGGCAGCAAGAGAAGATGGAAAACGCTCCACTACTGCCTGAAGGCAAATGGAAAACGTTTAGGGACAGGAAGCTGTGGCCTGATGCCTACGCCGTCGATCGTATTGCCATATATGCTGCTGAAGGCCGCACGCTGCTCTATGTCGACGACGGTGTAGAGGATTTCGTGGTTCCAGAGGGAGTGGTGAACATCTGGCATCGCTGTTTCGCTTGCTGCTACTCGCTGAAGAAAGTCACCCTGCCATCATCGCTGCGACGCATTGGCAACGGGGCATTCTTCGCTTGCGTGGCACTGCGGGAGATAAATGTGCCAGAATCTGTGACGTTTCTTGGTAATGAGGTGTTTGCCGACTGCACCTCTCTACATTCGGTCGCGTTACCTTCGCATACAAAAGAATTGCCGCCAAGGCTTTTTGACAACTGCCGAAAGCTTGACAGATTCCAGTTGCCAATGGGCGTAAAGAAGATAGGCGAGGAGTCTTTTCGCAACTGCCACTCGCTGGTGCACCTGACGCTGAACGATGGCCTTGAGAAAATCTACGAGAGGGCGTTCGAGAACTGCCGGTCTTTAGAGGGGTTCATCATGCCGGAGTCGGTAGTCTTTCTGAAATCTGGCGTATTCAACGGATGCCACTCTCTTAGGAAGTTGCATTTCTCCAAACAAATAAAGGACTTTGGAGGCAGTTGCTGTCATGAATGCTGGAGTTTGCGTGACATCAGCATGACCAAGGACGAAAGGTGGCAAGAGTATACAAAGGAAAACTGGCGAGAATTTGCCAGCAAAGCAGATCCTGCCACGTCAGAGAATCCTTATCCAGAGAGTTGTTTCTGGCGGATGGGTGACGCCCTGTATTTCGGCATACCCAGGCTTACGACGGTCTGCCTGATTATTTGCTTCACAAAAGCTGAGGAATTCACAATCCCATGTTTTGTGACCAACGTCAAGCAGGAGGCTTTTGGAACGTGTAGAAACCTGCGGACGTTGCGTCTCAGCCCGCTTTTGAGGGTCGGCGATGATGCGTGGGGAAATGAAAAAATGACCTACTCATTCATTTACAACTACTGGCCACAAGTGGAGCATGTGGTCTTCGACGAGGCACTCAACAACCCAGGCTATTTTTACGGACTTATGGCGTAAAGCAACACCGATTCTATGATTGACACCAACGACTTGAAATATCGCGGCAGTTCAGCCTTAGTGGAGTTCATTGGCATACCTGACAATGATTTCGGCGACGCTGTATATATAGAAAATGAGTATCATAAGAACTTTAACCGCTTTCTCCAGAGGAACCACAAGAATCTTCAGCGAAAAGTATTCCACCAATATGAGGGCGGTTTTACTGACTTGATATATGTTCCCGTCGTATCGAAGAAGCTGAGACGGCAGCGGAATATGCTCTATTATGCACCGTTTCTCAACAAAGAGCAACTTGACAAGGCTGGCCACGCCAAGACCACTGACCTACTCTCGTATCTTGAAGATCCCGATGATGCCCGTTTTCTGAAGCCTGGCTTTATGTTCTACAAAGAGACGAGGGCAAACGGAGCCGTTGTCTATGAATACAATCCGTTGCTTTCCATTGACGAAAAGCATCTTACATACAAGGAACAGATTGCGGAGATACTGAAGGCTCACAAAGATAAGATTGAGAAATACAGATGGGCCAGCCAAGACGAAGGCAGCAGAATAGGCCATGGCGGCGTTTACTGTACGCAAGAAACAGTGCCTGAGGGCGACGAGGTGGCCGACTATGGCTTCGACAATATCGACAAAAGCCTTTTAAAGGATATGCGACTGTTTATAAAGCTGGCGCGTTTTTTACGGCAGGAAGGTGTGCCGCTGGCCTTGCTTGAGAAGATTATCCACGAAAACGAGAAACTGAGTCGGATTGTCATTACAAAGAAACACGCCATTATCCTGCCCGACTACAACGACATGGAAATAAATATGGAGCCACTGACCAAGGCAGTCTATTTCCTTTTCCTGCGACACCCTGAGGGCATCATCTTCAAGCATCTGCCCGACTACCGTGAGGAACTTATCAAGATATACGACAAATTGCGCCCCCTGGGCATCAGCAAACGCGCCATACAGAGTATAGAGGATGTGACGAACCCCTGTCTGAACTCCATCAACGAGAAATGTGCCCGCATTAGGGCGGCGTTCTTACTAAAATTCAATGAGCGTCTTGCCAAGAACTATTACATAACCGGCGAGCGGGGGGAAGCTAAAAAAATAATGCTGCCCCGCGATTTGGTGGTCTGGGAATAATCTTCCGTTTCCACAAGCCTTGTGGAGGGTAATTGTTTGGTTGCGAAGGGAAATAGGAGTACCTTTGCAACCAAACTTATTACTATATGGTAACAACACTTTTATTATTAGTGGCCCTTGGGCTGTACACCCTGTTCTGCTACTACAAAGGACGGGAGGAGAATGATGAAGAGACGGATGATGACATTGTCTGTGAGCAAACAGACAATGACGTGGAAGAACTGGGAAATTGCTCAACCAGAGTGCTTGTCATGCGGACTTTGAGGAATATGGGAGCAGAGCCTGAACTTGATGAAAAAGAGAATTTCAGGTTTCAATACCAAGGCGAGCATTTCATGATAGAGGCCGATAACGACTGCCTTTTCATCAATGTGTATGATTTGTGGTGGTATCATCTGTCAACCTATTGCGACGTGGAGGAGTTCGCAAGGATGCAGAAGGTAGTTAATCTGATTAACAGCTATTCCAGTTGTACCGTGCTTTACACCATCAACAAGGAAGCAGAAATGATAGGGATTCATTCGAAGAAGAACATGCTCTTTATACAACAAATTCCAAATCTTGAGGGGTATTTAGCGAGCGTACTTGATGATTTCTTCAAGGTGCAGCGTACTGTGATTACAGAGATTGAGAAAATGAAAGTGGCAGAAGAACAACAATAAAAAGAAGGAATGATTATGACAGACTATGAGTTTATTTTGGCGCAATGCCGGAAGTTTCATTTCACCAAGTGGGATGAAAATGTGTTGAGGGAGTGCCAGGAGGTGTTGCCGAACCTGACGAGGGAGCAGTTGGTGAGTTTGTATAGGAGTAGGCTGCTTGATGAGAAACATCCGTTGAGGCAGACAGCGTTCAAGGTGCTGTTTGCAGACAAAGTGGGGAAACGGGAGGAGCGCATCAAGAACCTGCCAACGGAGAAACTAATAGAGGAGTTTGGCGACAAGAAGAGCGGGAACCTAGCACTTATCCGCAAGGAGATGCGCGAGCGGTACTCGGCGGGCAAGGATAAGACAATGATTGCCACGGCCTTCAACAACGCCACGAAGAGCGATCAGAAGTGGATGAAGTCACAAGTGCGCAAAGAGAGATAATGTCAAGCCCTTCGATATGTTCAAAGTGCTTGACATTGTGGGTGACGATAGTCAACCCTTTGGCTTTGGCAGCACAGCTGATAAGCAGGTATCCTGTCATAATTGCACGTCAAAGTTATTTGTTGTTCTGGAGGCACGGATATCGGCAACGATCTCATCAGCTGAGCGGCTGTCCTGCACATCGTTTCCCGTCTCTAAACAAATCGGAGGTGGCTTTTTCTCCTTTTCGTGCTGAAGAATGTAAAAAACTCTGCGAAATCTTGATTTTTTTTGCACTTTTCGCAGAGTTTTGAAAAAACTTTTGTACTTTTGCAGGGACAAAACACTTGACAGTCATGATTATCGGCAGAGAAAAAGAATTGCAGCTACTCCGCGAGGCTTACAACGATGAATACTCCCAGTTCGTGGTGGTATATGGACGCAGGCGTGTTGGGAAGACTTTTCTGGTGCGCGAGGCCTTTAACTATAAGTTTACATTTCAGCATGCAGGTATTGCCAATGCGCCTAAGAGCGTGCAGTTGGAAGAATGGAGGAACTCGCTCGTAAAGCATGGGATGAAGACAGAAATGGCCCCAAAGACGTGGTTTGAGGCGTTTTCGCTCTTGGATGACTTGATTAGGAAGTCACGGGCAAGGCGTAAGGTCATCTTCATTGACGAACTTCCTTGGATGGACACGCAGGCTAGCAATTTCGTCCCCGCCTTGGAGCATTTCTGGAATGCGTATGCGTCGGCCCGCAAGGATGTGCTGCTGGTGGTGTGTGGTTCGGCCACTTCCTGGATTGTGGACAAGATTCTGCACAATCACGGTGGCTTGCATAACAGACTTAATCTGAAAATCAATCTCCGCCAGTTTACCCTGCATGAGTGTGAGTTGTATGCGAAAAGCAGGAAGCTTGGCATGCAGCACAGACAACTGCTGGAGTGTTACATGGTGATGGGCGGCATACCGTTCTATTGGTCTTTGCTGAAAAGGGACCTGAGCTTGCCACAGAACATAGACGCCCTGTTTTTCTCTGAGGATGGTGAGCTTAACGGTGAATTTGATGCGCTGTACCACTCACTGTTCAGACATCCCGAAGCATATATTGCCGTAATTAACGCTCTTGGCACGAAACGTATAGGCATGCCGAGGGAGGAGATTGTCAAAGAGAGCGGGTTGGAGGAAAACGGGAAACTCTCTACTGTCTTGAAAGACCTTGAGCATTGCGGCTTCATACGGAAGTATAACCAAATTGGAAAGGTGACAAAGAACGCCATATACCAGTTGGTGGATTTCTATACCCTGTTCTATTTCAAGTTTATTCAGGAAAACAAACGTCATGACCCTTGTTTCTGGTCAAAGAGCATTGGCAGCAGTTTCTATAATAATTGGTGTGGACTTGCCTTTGAGCGTGTGTGCTTTGCCCACATCCCGCAGATAAAACACGCTTTGAGCATTGGAGGTGTTACATCCAACGAATACTCTTGGTTTACCCGTAAGACTGGAGACAACCCTGGGGCGCAAATAGACCTGCTGCTTGACCGGAGTGACGAGACCATTAATATTTGCGAAATCAAATACACATCATATGGCGAATATACCGTGAACGAAGAGGAAGAGCAGAAAATACTTAATCGCCGCGAGCGTTTTTTGGAAGACACACAGACAACCAAGGCAATTCATTTAACATTGATAACTACACGAGGACTTGTCCGTAATGCTCATGCCGATATTTTCCAAAACGTGGTGACAGCCACATCTTTTTTTGAATAATAGGAGGACGTAGGAACAGGGGGATGTCCCACCCCCTTTCTTAGTGCCAGCCGCCAGGGATGCCACCAGGACCGCCACCCATGCCGCTGTCGCCCGTATAGGAGGAGAGGCTGACGGATGAACCGCCGCTGACGGTGCCGCCGCTGATGGCGAGACCACCGAAGCAGGACGTGCCGCCACTAATGCTTACGCCCGACTGAAGCGTGGGCTGCGAGGCACCGCTGACAACCATTCCGCTGCCGCCGCTTGATGGGGTCTGGAATGAGAATGTGTCGCTGCCGACGGTCAGCGCATACCATGTGTTGGCCGACCACGAGCTCTGATAGCACGACTGCGTGAGCTGAGAGCCGTTTTCCAGTCCGCCTACGGCGACAACGGTGCCGCCAGTGAGGTAGAGCTTGTAGCCACCCTCGGTGTTGGCGTCGATGGCCACTTCTGGTGTGCCGGAGCAGATGGCATAGACGGTGCCACCCTTGATGTAACAGTTGCCGTTGGCATCCAGTCCGTCGTTGTGCTGGCCGTGGGCATAGATGTATCCGCCGCTGATGGTCATCGTGCTCTTCGAGTTGATGGCGTCATCGTAGGCATACGAGGCCACTTCGCCGCCCGTGATGCTCAGTTCTTTCTTCGTTTCGATGCCCTCACCGTTGGTGCCGCTGGTGCGCACCCAGAGGCGGCCTACGCTGATGCTGATGTTACCGTCGGCCTTGATGCCCTTGGGCGACGAGGTGTCGTTATTGCTCCTGTACTGGCTGCCCGTGGTGACCACATAGACGCTGCCGCCGCAGAAGCGAGCCTCGCCATCGACGTTGATGCCCTTGCCGCCCGAACCGGTGCTCTTCAGCCACAACTCGCCACCGTTCACCATCAGGGTCGAGTCGGCTTTAATACCAGCCGTACCCTTTGCCTCCTTATCCTCCGAGTCGTACATACCGTTGCCCGTGGTCAGCACCGTGGTGCGTCCGCCGTTGACGATGATGTTACTCTCGCAGTTGATGCCCTTGGCAGCAGTAGCCGATACTTCGACATTCAAGATGCCGCCGTTGATATAGATGCCGTCGTTGGCCTTGATGCCGTGGTTAGCTGTCGACTTCACATAGATGTTATTGCCCTTGCTGAAGACGATATAGTCGGCCGAGTGGATACCGTTGTTCGTGTTGCCCGTCACGCTCAGCGCGCCACTGCCGTTGAACAGCAGCTTGCCCTTGCAATAGAGCGCGCCCTTCTGACTGCCACCCGTGCCGTCGGCCAGTGTGTTTGTAGTGCCGTCGGCCAGGATGATAAACGCCCGCTTGCCACTCAGCAGGTTCAGCGCCGCCGAGTCGGGATTGGTAATGCTCGCGCCACTGAGTTTCAAGGCATACTTCTTCTCGCCCAGAATAGTCAGCGAGCCGTTGGCCGTCGTGCCGCTCACCACGTAGCAAATCTTTTTCTCCGCCCCATGGTTGGCCGTCACGTGGCCACCGTTGACCGTCACCTCCACGCCGTTCTCCGTTTTTGTCACAGGATTCGACATGTCGATGCTGACCTCCGTCGTGAACTCATTGTTTTCCAGCGCGTCCTCCTCGTCGGGGAAATATGCCGTTGTGGCATCTGTCGGTTCGGCAGAGGTCTTGTCAATCGTAACGTCGAACGTGGCCAGTTCGCCTGTCGTGGCCGAGCTGCCGTTTCCACCACCCATACTGCCATTGTTAATCCAACCGTTATTTCCATTGTTTACGTACTCCTCGAACGGGTCTTCTGCCGAACAGCCGGTCATCATTGCTATAGATGCTGCAAGCATCGCGTAATACATAATTTTCTTCATAACTTGTCACTTTTTGATGATTGATGATGCAAAGATAATCCAAACAAAACGGTTCGCCAAAAATAATCAGCAAACCGGTTGTTTCGTTCAACAAAAGCTATTCGCGAGGCTTGTGGAATCTTTTTTCCTTATTTTCTTTCCTTTTTATGGAAATAGTTGTAACTTTGCACTCTCCAATGACTGAACATTATACACAGGTATTTTGCTATGGCGATATGGAATAAGGAGAATCTCGCGCGAGAGAACGGCGAAAAAGTTCCGATGCAGATGCCAGAGATTGTATCTGCAAGCAGGAGTACGGACATTCCTGCCTTTTATGCTGACTGGTTCTTCCATCGGCTGAAGGTGGGCTTCTCGGCATGGACAAATCCTTTTTAGATAACTGCTTGTTGACAAACTAGGCAAGGGGCGGTTGAGTATTAAATAATGTGTAAAAATGTGCTGTGTTGTGGACGATCTCACAAAAAATGCGTAAATTTGTAGCCTAATATTGAGGTGCAACATGATGCGCAACCAGATACTTATATGTAATTTGTAATAAGACAAATATAGATATGAAGACAGAGCAACAAATATCGTTGGCGGCTGCTGAATTTGCAGAGCGTTGGAAAGACAGAGGATATGAGCGGGGCGAATCGCAACCGTTTTGGATTGACTTGCTTTCCAATGTCTTTGGAATTGAAAGGCCTTCGGATAGTTTCATAACTTTTGAGGAGCATAACAAGGTGGATGCCTCCAACTTCATTGATGCCCGCATCCGCTCCACAAAGGTCTTGATTGAGCAGAAATCACTGGGCGTTGACTTGCGGGCTGGCAGACGCCAGAGCGACGGTGCTGTGCTTAATCCATTCCAACAGGCCCGTCGTTATGTGGTCAGCCTGCCAGTGTCAGAGCATCCCCGCTGGATAGTCACTTGCAACTTCTCGGAATTTCTTGTCTATGATATGGAGCAGCCAAACGGTGAGCCTGAGCAGATTCTTTTGGAGAACTTGGGGAAAGAGTATTACCGCTTGATGTTCCTCGTCGATGCAAAAAGCGAGCATCTGAGCAAGGAAATGCGGGTGTCGATGCAGGCTGGTGAGATTGTCGGCAAGATATACGATGCTTTGCTGAAGCAATACGAAGAACCACTGGGAGCGCGGGCGTCCTCGCCCGCCAAAAGTGCGGACGAGGACGTCCGCGCTCCCATGCTGCGTTGGCTCAACATCCTTTGCGTCCGCATCGTGTTCTGCCTTTATGCCGAGGATGCTGAGGTATTCAGTCACGACCAGTTCCATGATTACCTTGCCAGGTTTGATGCCGAAGGTATGCGTGTGGCACTCTTGCAACTTTTCGACACCCTCAACAAGCCTATAGATAAACGTAGCCGATTCTTGCGTGACGACCTGAAAGCATTTCCTTACACCAACGGAGGATTGTTTGAAGAAGAGATAGAAATACCACAGTTCACAGAGGAACTCCGTACTACGTTGCTGCAAAACGCCAGCCTCGACTTCGACTGGAGCGAGATTTCGCCCACCATCTTCGGATCCGTGTTCGAGAGCACGCTGAATCCTGAGACCCGTCGCAGCGGTGGGATGCATTATACCAGTATTGAGAACATTCACAAGGTGATAGACTCGCTTTTCCTGAACGACCTCCGCCGCGAGCTTGACGAGATACTGGAAGAGAAGATAGAGAAACAGCGTAAGCGGAAACTGGGCGATTACCAGATGAAGCTCTCGTCGCTGACATTCCTCGACCCGGCTTGCGGATCAGGAAACTTCCTTACTGAGACCTTCCTTTCGCTGCGCCGCTTAGAGAACGAGGCTATCCGAGAGATGTATCATGGCCAGACGATGCTTGGGGCATTCGTGAATCCCATCAAGGTCAGCATTCAGCAGTTCTACGGCATCGAGATTAACGATTTTGCCGTAACGGTTGCCACGACAGCACTATGGATTTCCGAGGCCCAGATGTTGAGAGAGACGGAGAAGATTATCAAGCAAGACATCGATTACCTGCCGCTGAAGCCTTACAAAAACATTCGTGAGGGGAATGCGCTGAGGATGGACTGGGACGTGATGGAGTATCCCACAGACGTTACTACTATTTATGCTAAGAACGCACATATCATTCATGAAGACGAAAGTCAATGGAAGGCAAGCGAACCTGTTGTGGAATATGACGATATCAATCTTGTTACTGCTCACTATGACAGCGAACCTAAGCCAACAACCACAAGGGTAGAAGTCCGTTTTGACTATATCATTGGCAATCCGCCGTTTGTGGGATATACATTCCAGTCTGAACGTCAAAAGGAAGATCTTTCGATCGTTTGTCGTGAATGTGGAAAGAATATCGACTATGTTGCAGGATGGTACTACAAAGCTGCCATGCTGATGCAACACTCAAATGTGAAGGCTGCACTAGTGTCAACCAATAGCATTTGCCAAGGCGAACAGGTTTCGGCTATCTGGAAATTGCTTATGGAACAATATGGGCTGCGCATAGACTTTGCTTATCGTACCTTCCAATGGGATAGTGAGGCTACGCTCAAAGCCCACGTTCATTGCGTGATAGTTGGGTTCAGCAGCTTATATAGCCCTGAACCGATGGAAAAGCTAATCTTCAACGACAATTGCATCATCAAGGCAGACAACATCAATCCCTATTTGCTGGATGCGCCAACCGTCTTTGTTGACAAACGCAAAAAACCGCTCTGTGTGGGTGTGCCACAGATGATGAAAGGAAGCCAGCCTACTGATGGCGGCAACCTCCTTCTGTCATCAGAGGAGCGGGAGGAATTGCTCAAGAAGAGTCCAACGTTGTCACGCTATGTGCGTCCGTTTGTTGGTGCCGACGAGTTTATCAAGGGCAAAGAACGTTATTGCCTATGGCTTGACGGAGCCAATCCCGATGACTTGATGCATAGTGCAGAACTGGCACGGCGTATTGCTGCCGTCCGTGAGTGCCGCAATGCGAGCCCCAAAGCCGCTACGCGCCAATGGGCAAAATTCCCGACACTGTTCACGGAGAACCGCCAGCCAAGTGACACCTATATTATTGTGCCTAGTGTTTCATCAGAGAAGCGTCGCTATGTGCCTATGGGATTTGTTTCTCCCCAGGTGGTGGCCAGCAATCTGGTGCTTATTATCCCCAACGCCTCCTTATACCATTTCGGTGTGCTCACTTCCAATATTCACATGGCTTGGATGCGGGCTATTTGCGGACGCCTTGAAGTGGATTATCGTTATAGTGCTCAGATTGTATACAACAATTTCCCATGGCCAGAACCTACAGATGCCCAGAAAGCAAAGATAGAACAGACGGCACAGGCCATCCTTGATGTTCGTGCCAAGTATGCTAACAGCACTTTGGCTGCCCTCTATAGCGAGAATTTCATGCCCGCTGACCTTCTTCACGCCCATGAGGAGAATGACCGTGCCGTAATGGCTGCATACGGATGGAAGACCAACAGCATCTATCAGGAGAGCATGGATGTAGCCAAGCTTTTCAGATTATACCAAGAAATGACGAATAAAGTCTAACAATATGAAAAAGCCAGAAGTTGATTTCTTAACTATCCTGCATCTATCGGAATTGTATTGTAAACAATACGACGAAAAAGGTTATTGCTTTTCACAAGAGCAGAACGATGCTTATTTCCGTAACTTCGTTGCACAGTACTATGGTGCAGTTTATTTGGGCCAAGAACCCCATCCAGTGATTAATCCAAACATACCGTTATTCTGAGGCCTACGGCTTCTCTGTCAAGAGCAACTTTACCGAAAGCCAGTGTGTAGCCGAGCTGTTTAAGATGTATCAGGAACTGACAAAATAATTATTTCAATGGCAAAGAAAAGCAAGAAGAAAGAGAACAGTAAAACAATTTTCAGATTATGCCTCAATTCTCAGTAGACAGCAGAACCATTGACAATGTCATTGGTTATATAAACAACGGTCAGATCTCCATTCCAGAAATCCAGAGACCTTTTGTGTGGGACGGATCAAAGATTCGTGACCTCATTGATTCTTTGTACAACGGTTTTCCTGTTGGGTATCTCATTGTCTGGCAGAATCCAAACATGAAAGACAAACAGGGAAACCTGACAAGCGGAAAGATGATTATGATTGACGGGCAACAGCGTGTTACCGCCATGATGACTGCACTTGTCGGAATGAAAGTTCTTGACAAAGACTTCAATGAGAAAGTCTACAAAATTGCCTTCAACCCATTCGCAAGTAATGACGAACCCAGATTTGAAGTGCAGAGTGCTGCCATATTGAAAGACAAGCGCTGGATTCAAGACATAGCCGAATTGTTCAAGCCAGACTTCAATTCATGGACTTTTGTAACAGAGTTCTGTAACGCAAATCCTGAAATGGAACCTCAGGTGCTTAGTTCTCTCATTCAAAACGTCATTAACATCAAAAACTGTCCTATTGGAATCATTCGCTTGTCAGAAAGCCTTTCCATAGATGAAGTGACTGAAATCTTCATCCGAATCAACAGCCAGGGAAAGGCACTGACACAGGCAGACTTCGTGATGTCTACAATCGCAGCCGATGAGAAATACGGAGGATACATGCTTCGCAAAGCTATAGACTACTTCAGTCATTTGGCTGTCAGTCCTGAGTTCATTAATAAGATTAATCAAGACTCTGAATTTGTGGCCTCAGAATACTACAACCTAATCAAGTGGGTTGCCAATTACCATTTCAGCATCTACACGCCTGTTTTTGACGATGTGCTGAGGACTTCTTTCATGACAAAGTATTATCGTGGTAAACTGGCTAACTTGACAGATTTGCTACATGGCAGAAACTTTGAGACACGTTCGTTTGAAGAGGCAATACAGGAAGATACATTTGCCAGGTTTACCGATGGTGTCAAGGACTATTGCAACGAGTATATCCTGAAACAATTCTTTGACACAATCAAACAAGCAGGCTTCGTCTATTCAAGACTGGTCAAGGGTAGAATGGCATTGGACTTTGCCTATACTTTGTTCATAAGACTAAGGAATGACAATTCGGTAGAAAAGCTTAAAGTGCCACACTATGTGCAGAGATGGTATGTGATGTCTGTATTGACAGGCCGCTATGTCGGCTCACCTGAGACTCAGATGGAAAGGGATTTGAGAGCCATCAATGACAGAGGCTTTTTGCGGTATTACAATGAGGTGATGGCAAACTTGGCTGAGACTTTCTGGGAAGTAACACTGCCTCAGCAGTTGGAAACGTCTTCTTCTACCTCGCCAGCATTTACTGTTTTCCTTGCTGCACAATGCAAACTTAACGATGACTCTTTCCTGAGTCCAGGAGCAAAAGTGAGAGACTTGCTTGAAACAGCAGACATTCATCACTTGTTCCCAAGAAAATATTTGCAGAATGCTGGTATCAACAGCGTCGTCCGTTATAATCAGGTCGCCAATTATGCCGTACTGTCAAAGCCCATCAATATTGCCATTGGGATGCAGGCTCCTAATGTGTACATGAAAGAAGTTTACGAGGCATGCATGAATGGGACAGAGTCGAAATATACAACCATTACGAATACTGACGAACTGATAAACAATTGTAGAGCCAATTGTATTCCGATGGATTTCAAGGACATGAACTTTGCAGAATATGACAGTTTCCTTGAGAAACGAAGACTGCTGATGGCTCAAAAGATCAAGGATTATTTCTATAGTCTATAGCGGAATCGGTGAGGACAGTTCATAATCACAGTTCCCTCTAATGAGAAAAGAAATTAGTGCACATGAAAAGTGGCACTTGAACAGACGCACTGCCATGATTTCAACAAACAATAGAAACGGGAACGAAAACGTTATAGATTATATGATGACGAAAGAAAAACTGTTACAGAAACTGACAGAGATAGAATGGGACGACTTTGAATGTAAAGCGCCCCTGCGAATAAAGAATTGTGAAGTATTGACAAGACAACATTATTAATACGTTATATTGGTATGACAACTGAACTGATAAGAAATATGATTGGACAGACGGAGAGTACGGAGTTGGAGTACAAGTCGGCTAAAGGCGGTTTTCCAGAAAGTTTTTGGGAAACTTTCTCGGCCTTTGCCAACACTCATGGTGGCATCATTGTGCTGGGCATGAAGGAAAAGAGTGGAAAACTTATACCCGACGGACTTGATGATACACAGATAGCCAAGTACAAGAAGGCATTCTGGGATTGCGCCCACAATAAGGGCAAGGTTAGTGCCACCATGTTGACTGACCGCGACGTGAGCGTGGAAGAAGTGGAAGGCAACCGTATGCTGGTGTTCCGAATTCCTAAGGCAGCATACGACTTGAAGCCTGTGTATTTGAACGGCAATCCTTTTGGTAACACCTATCGCCGCAACCATGAGGGAGACTATCGCTGTACAGACTCGGAGGTGCGCCTGATGATAGCTGACGCAGAAAGCCAGAAACATTCGTTCGACAGCATGATACTGCCCAACTATACGATGGATGACATTGACATGCCAACGCTACGTGCCTATCGTCAGAGATTCTTATTACGGCACGAGAACCATCCATGGAATGATTTTGACGATATGACATTCCTGACGAAAATCGGTGCATATCAAGTGAACCGCGAGGATGGCAGTGAAGGTTTTACTCGTGGAGGAATCATGATGCTGGGAAAGACGGAGAGTATTACAGACCAGGTTTGTGTACCATTGTATTTCGTGGACTATCAGGAGAAACTGTCATCCGACCCCATGCTACGATGGACGGATCGCATCTACCCGGACGGAACATGGGAGGCCAACCTCTTTCAGTTCTTCTACAAGACATACAGGAAACTTTCGCAGCTGTTGCCAACTCCGTTCATGCTGAAAGGCATAGACCGCCAGGAAGAAACAACGGCACATATCGCGTTGAGGGAAGCATTGGCAAACTGTCTGATTCACTGCAACTATGCCCAGATTGGGAATATCCTTGTCGTAGGGCGTAACAGCAGTATAATGATGCGCAATCCTGGTTGCATGCTTATCTCCATTGATGAATTCTATGCAGGAAGCCATAGCATCTGTAGAAATCCAACGCTACAGAAGCTCTTCATGTTCTTAGGGTATGGAGAGAAGGCTGGTAGCGGTGCAGACATAATCAGGAAAGGATGGGATGACAACAACTGGCCCATGCCAGTGTTGACGGAGAGAGTGCAGCCTGAAGAGACGTTGATGACACTTGTAATAACGTCATCAGATTCGTCCAAGGTGTCACCAGAAAATATCAAAATGTCACCAGAAACGGATGGTATGTCACCAGAAAACGCGCAAACGTCACCAGAAACGAATGTTGTGTCACCAGAAATGTCACCAGAAAATGTGCAAACGTCACAGAAAATAATCGAACTGATAAGGAATAATAAAAACATTACGATGCAGGAGATGGCCAATGTTCTTGGCCTCAATAAGAGAAGCGTGGCAAGAAACATCAAAAAGCTTCAGGAGCATGGACTTATCCATAGGGTGGGAGCAAATAAGAATGGATACTGGGAAATTGATGAGGAGAATAAAGGGTCTCGCTGACGTGCAGCATGTATATGAGGCGACAGACTATCTTATTCGCCTCTGATAATGATGGGGGGGCGGAGATGATTTCGGAGACTTGTCGGTGACGAAACTTGCTGAACGCCAGCAGAATATGTTATTGCAACGGTCACCAGATGTAGTCCTCGGTGTAGGAATCGAAGACGGGCTCGGATTCCCAGCCGTTGGCCTTGATGGTTTTGCGGATGATTTTCTCTATGTCGGGGGTGATGGGGCGGGAGCCGCTGTGGTACTGGTAGTAGCGCTTGCGGGAGAAGGTGCTGATGAGGCTGCTTTTGATTTCTTTCGCCGTATGGCCGGGCATGTCATAATAGGTGTGGGTAAGGCCGACGGGCATGCGGCGGGGCTGGTCGTTGCGGTAGTGGGGACAGCCATCGCGCTGCATCTGCGGATTCGTGAGGTTCACACTGTTGACGACGAACTGGCGCTCGGGGACATAGTCTTTCAGGATGTTGCGAAGGCAATGCTCACGGAGGGGGCATTCTTGGCTGTAGCATACGGTGTAGCTTCCGGCCTTCTCACGGAAAAGATCTTCTTTGGTTTTGACGGGGGTGGACATGATGGAAAAAATTGAAAGATGAAAGAATGAAATGTTGTTGTCGTGTGCAAAGGTAAGCAAATTATTTGAATTGTGCAAATTTTCTCACGAACTTTTTTTCAAAACACTATACATTCCTACATTTTTAATGTAAATATCTAAATATAAATGGTTTAAGTTATGTATGGAGCATACATAATTGGTGAGCTCTATACATAGATTGAGAAAAGACGTAGGATAGTAACTGCAATAACGTATCTAAGTATCGGATAATCAGTTTGTTTCCTTTTGTTTCTGCCGTGGAAACAATTTGTTTCTACGGTGGAAACAAACAGTTTCCACGGAGGAAACTGTGGCAAAGGCCGGTTATTGTTACTACTTTCTGACGTTAAGTTTATGGAAAAAGTCCGTTCTATGTCTGTGTATAGTTGCACCAAAAAATGTATGGTCTATACATAAACTAACATCCTGTATATATGTCAGTTACACGAAAAATGTAGGAATGTATAGTGTTTTGAAAAAAAGTTCGTGAGAAAAGTTGCATGTCTCAGAAGAATGTAGTACCTTTGCAACCTGTAATAACAAAAAACTTCTGAATTATGGCTAAGGCAACTATCATCAGGCAATATCGTAATACGGAGACGCTCCGGCAAATGGAGCTTTCCGAAGTGGTTGACAACATCCGGAGTCAGGTCTATGCTGCGCCTTGCAGCGAGCTGCGACAGATATACCCTTTGGCAGAGGTGAAGCAGCGGTTGGTGAACAGCGGCGGACTGACGTTCAACTGCACGAAGGACCTGCCCAAGGTCTGCTTCGCCACGGCGATGGGGAACAGGAACAAGCAGCGGGTGATGAAGGCGTATAATGGGCTGGTGCTGCTCGAAGTGAACAACCTGGCAAGCCTCGACGAGGCTGAGGCCGTGAGGAAGAGCGCCAGTCGGATTCCGCAAACCATGCTGGCCTTCATCGGTGCGAGCGGGTTGAGTGTGAAGATTGTGTGCCGGGGGGAGCTGTATCCTGGCGAGAAGACCCCGCCCCTGACCCCTCCCCTTAGAGGGGCGGGGAAAGGTCACACAGATGACACGGATAACACAGATAGGAAAGGTCACACAGATACCACAGATAGGAAGGGTGGACACACGGATACCACAGATAAGAGTTTGCCAACGAATGACGACGACGTGCGACGCTTCCACGTGAACCTCTACGAGAAGGCGCGGGTGGCCTACAACATGCAGTTGGGCGTGACCATCGAGAAGCTAGAGCCCGAGCTGACACGCGACTGCTTCATGAGCAGCGACCCCGACATATTCTATAATGAGCTGGCGCAGCCTTTCTACACCGACTGCTCAGACGTGACGACGGCGGTGAAGCCCGTGGCGCTCAACGACGGCAAGAAGGGAACGCTGATTCCCACCATCGACAACTATCACGCCATGCGGCTCATCTATGAGTTCTGCCTCTCGAAGGCCTACGACGACGTGACGGGCGTCACTGAGGAGGAGGGCCGCACACACCTGATACTGACACGTCTGGCAGGCTATTGTCAGGAGGCCGGTCTGGAGATGGCGGTGGCCCGCGAAATGGCTTTGCTCAACCTCCGTCTGGGTCAGGAGAAGGATGTGGTTTTCAAGGTTTTTGAGAATGCCTACCGCGAAGAGCACGAGAAGCAGTACCGCCGGCGGAAGAACATCGTGAAGCCCCTGAAGAACATCCCTGCGGAGACGTTGCTGATGATGAAGGTGGACATGTTCCTGAACGCGAACTACGAACTGCGCAAGAACGTGATGCGCGGCGTGGCAGAGTTCAGGATGAAGGCCGCGCTGGGCTTCGACTTCCAGGATCTGACCGACGAGGCGAAGAACAGCATCACCATGCGGGCCCTGTCGCAGGGCGTGAAGTGCTGGGACAAGGACATCAGCCGTTATGTCAACTCCGACGACATCGCGCTTTACGAGCCGATGACCGACTTCCTCGACCATTTGCCCCGCTGGGACGGCGTGGACCGTGTGGAGGAGCTGGCTCGGAGGGTGAAGACCGATTATGAGGCGTGGCCCCACCTCTTCCATGTGTGGATGCGCTCGATGGTGGCTCTATGGCGCGGCAAGGGCCAGCTCACGGGCAATGCCCTTGTGCCCATCCTCATCGGCCGTCAGGGCTGTGGCAAGACGTCGTTCTGCCGTATCTTGCTGCCAAGGAAGCAGCGCGAGTACTACAACGACCGCATCAACTTCAAGAACGAGAGCGACCTGAACCTCGGCCTCACCAGCTTTGCGCTCATCAACCTCGACGAGTTCGACAAGATTACCCAGCGGCAACAGGTGGTGCTGAAGTATCTCGTCTCGACCAGCGACCTAAAGTACCGTCCGCCCTACGGCAAGGCATACAGCAGCCACCGCCGCTACGCCTCGTTCATCGGCACCACCAACGAGAGCATGCCCCTGACCGACCCCTCTGGCAGCCGCCGTTTCATCTGCGTGACAGTGGAGGGCGACATCGACTTCACCACGCCCATCGACTACCCCCAGCTCTATGCCCAGCTGGAGTACGAGGTCTCGACGCTGCGCCTGCGCTATCACCTGACCCGCGACGAGGAGCACGCCCTGATGGAGCACAACCTGCGCTTCCAGCGTCTCTCGCAGTTGGGCGAGCAGCTCCTCTCGCTCTACGAGAAGCCTGAGGGCAACCCGGAGACCAACCCCGACGGCGGCCAGTGGCTGTCGCTGAAGGACATCTCCGCCCGTCTGAAGCAGGTATTCCGTGGTGCATACGTCGAGGACGAGGGCTGCTACGTCAAGATAGGCCAGTTCCTGAGCCGTCCCGAATATAAGTTTGAAAGCGAGCGGAAGTCCTCCGGCATGGTCTATTGGGTGAAGGAGCGGTAAGCACTACAGCTTTAGCGATTCAACAAAATTCAGGAAATAAACTGAATTTTGCGTTTTTCTTTGGCTGTTCTAGGAAAAAGCAGTACTTTTGCACCCCAAATCGTAAATAGTAAATAGTCAAATCGTCAAATAGCTATGCTCCTGAATACCATTCCCGAGGCCATCGATGACATCCGCGATGGCAAGTTCGTAATAGTGGTCGACGACGAAGACCGCGAGAACGAGGGCGACCTCATCTGTGCCGCCGAGAAAATCACCGCAGAAATGGTGAACTTCATGCTCAAGCACGCCCGGGGCCTCCTTTGCGCGCCCATCACCATCAGCCGCAGCGAGGAGCTGCAGCTGCCACGCCAGGTGCAGGACAACACATCGCTGCTCGGCACACCCTTCACCGTCACCGTCGACAAGCTGGAAGGATGCTCCACGGGTGTCTCCGCCCACGACCGTGCCGCCACCATTCGCGCACTGGCCGACCCCACTTCGACCCCTGAGACCTTCGGGCGTCCAGGTCACGTGAACCCCCTCTATGCACAGGACAACGGCGTGCTGCGCCGTTCGGGACACACCGAGGCCGCCATAGACCTCTGCAAGATGGCAGGATTATATCCCGCCGGCGCACTCATGGAAATCATGAACGATGACGGCACTATGGCACGCATGCCACAGCTCATGGAGTTTGCCCGCAAATGGGACTTGAAGCTCATCACCATCAAGGATATGATAGCCTACCGGCTGCAGACCGAAATGCTCGTGGAGCAGGGTCAGGAAGTTGACATGCCCACGGAATGGGGGCACTTCCGCCTCATACCCTTCCGTCAGAAGAGCAACGGGCTGGAGCACTTCGCCCTCATCAAAAATAGCCAGATAGTAAATAGTCAAATAGTAAATGGTCCCCTGGACTGGGGACCCGACCCCGTTCTTGTTCGTGTCCACTCCAGTTGTGCCACCGGCGACATCCTCGGCTCGAAGCGTTGCGACTGCGGCGAGCAGCTGCACAAGGCCATGCAGATGATTGAGGCCGAAGGACGTGGTGCTCTCGTCTACATGATGCAGGAAGGCCGCGGCATCGGCCTGATGAATAAAATTGCTGCCTACAAGCTGCAGGAGGAGGGCTATGACACCGTAGACGCTAACACCCATCTGGGCTTCAAGCCTGACGAGCGCGACTACGGCTGTGGCGCCCAAATACTCCGTCTGCTCGGCATACAGAAGATGCGCCTCATGACCAACAACCCCGTGAAGCGCGTCGGGCTCGAAGCCTACGGACTGGAAATCGTTGAGAATGTGCCCATAGAGGTCACTCCCAACGAATACAACCTCCGCTACCTCCGGACCAAGCAGAACCGCATGGGGCATACCCTGCACCTCTAAGAGTATCTAACGAGCCTATGGCTCGTGGAGATAACGGACAAAATTCCTATTGTTTGAGTCGGAACGACTGCTCAATGCTCTGCAGCTCGTCCCTGAAGTTTTTCTCCACCTTGAGTCGCTGTTCCACGGTGTTGCAGCTGTGGAGCACGGTGGAGTGGTCGCGTCCGCCGATGAGCTGACCGATGCGCGAGGCCGGCATCTTCGTGTACTTCTGTGCGAGGTACATACTAACCTGACGCACCTGCACATAGTCGCGCTTGCGGCTCTTGCTGTACACCTGCTGCTGGGTGACGCCGTAGTGCTGGCACACCTTCTCCATGATGTCGTCGATAGTGAGTGGCAGGTTATCCACCTTCACCGCCCGCTTGATGACACGCTCTGCTAGGTTGAGGTCGACGGCCGAGTTGTAGACGATGGAATAGGCCATCAGCGAATTGAGCACACCCTCCAAGTCGCGTACTGAGCTGTTTGCCGTCTTGGCAATGAACTCTATGACATCGGCGGGAATCTTCAGACCGTCGCGGCGGCATTTGCTCTGCAGGATGTCTATGCACAGTTGCTTGTTAGGCTTCTCCAGCTCGGCGATAAGTCCGCAGGCGAACCGTGTGAGCAGACGCTCCTTCACCCCTTCGAGGTCCACTGGCGGACGGTCGCTGGCCAGGATGATTTGCTTGCCCAGACGGAAGAGGTGGTCGAAGATGTGGAAGAAGGTGTCCAGCGTCCTGGGTGCCGACACCCACTCCTGTATGTCATCGACTATCAGCATGTCGATGCTCTGGTAGAAGTTGATAAAGTCGTTGGTGGTGTTGCGCCTCACGGAGTCCGTGAACTGAATCTGGAAGAGCCTTGCCGAGACATAGAGCACGCGTAGCTGAGGGTTCTGCTTCTTGGCATCCACGCCGATGGCATTAATAAGATGTGTCTTTCCACAGCCCGATGGCCCATAGACGAAGAAGGGGTTGAAGGTGGTCTTGCCAGGCTGTCCGGCGATGGTCAGTCCCACGGTGCGCGGCAGCTTGTTCGAATCTCCCTCAATGAAGCTGTCGAAGGTCTTCTTCGGGTCGAGCTGAGGGTCAATGTCCTGCGGCTGGGCGGTGTCGAGCACCGTTGGCGACAGGTTGCCCCTATTGGTAGGTTTCGGCCCGTCAATGTCGGCAGGCTTCTCTCCCTCCCAGTCCACACGCTTCTTGTTCTCCTTGTCCACCATGAGGCGGTAGGTCAGCCTGACGTTCGCCTTGAAGCTGTTGGCCAGCGCCCATCCCATGAGCTTGACGTAGTTCTGCTCCAGGTACTCGTAGACGTACATGCTCGGAACCTCCACCAGGAGTGTCTTCTGCTGCTCATCGTAACTTACAAATACAATAGGCTCGAACCAGGTCTTAAAGACTTGTTCGGTAACGTTTTGCCTGATAAGTTGGAGGCAGTTGTTCCAGAGTGGCCTATGACTTCGTTGTGTCACGATAGTTTTAGATGCTTAGACGTATATGGCGTGTTACCAGATGTGGTATTAGAGCCTTGTTTTTTGTTTTGAGGATGCAAAGTTCGCAATTTTTTTTGTAACCACCAACCCCCCCTGAAATATTAAGTGTGTGTACAAACATCGTAACTGCCTAATGTTGGCACGATTATGATGTTTCACGTTTTTTCAACATCCGAGGGGGCTTGCACAAATCCCTATGCCTCATTTTCAGCAAGTTACTAAACTCGTTAAAGGGGTTTCGGAAAAAATATTATTTAGACAAAATAAAATTAGCCTCTCTTCGAAAGATATGCTGATACTTGATGATGAAGTTTTGTTCCCTTCCCTCTTCCATTCCCTCACACATATTAATTATTGTAGACCCTTGCATTTTTTCCCCACTTTTTGCATGAGTTTCAATATTTATGCGTACATTTGTAGCCTGAAAACCTAAAACGAAGAAATTATCAATAACGAATAATTAACTACTTAACTATGATGATGAGAAAGACAATGATGACATTATTGGCCGTTCAGGCTGCTGTTTTGGCGGCATGGGCAGGGCAGACGTTCACTATTATGGTGGACCAGCCTCGGCAGACGATAATGCATTTCGGGGCGAGTGATGCTTGGTCGATGCAGGACATCGGGACTTGGGCGGACACGACGGAGCAGAAGAAGATTGCGGATTGGCTGTTCTCCATGGAGACGGACGAGAACGGACAGCCACGGGGAATAGGGCTTTCGTTGTGGCGGTTTAATCTGGGAGCGGGCAGTGCGGAGCAGGGAGATGGTGCGGCCATTAACCGTGACACACGCACAGAGTGCTTCCTCCAGGCCGACGGCAGCTATGACTGGAGCCGACAGGAGGGACAGCGGCGGTTCCTGCGTATGGCCAAGGAGAGGGGTGTTCCTTATTTCCTGGCTTTCCTTAATTCGCCGCCTGTGTATTTCACACAGAACGGACTGGCCACGAACACTGGGCGGGGCGGAACGCTGAACCTGCGCGAGGACTGCTTTGATGACTTCGCACAGTATATGGCCACGTCGATGCGGGGACTGGAGGAGCACGACGGCATACACTTCGACTACATCAGTCCGGTGAATGAGCCTGATGGTCACTGGAACTGGCAAGGGCCAAAGCAGGAGGGGTCTCCGGCTACTAACCGCGAGATAGCAAGGCTGGCCAAGGCCACCAGTGAGGAGTTCCGGCGGCAGGGCGTGAGCACACAGATTATGGTCAATGAGTCGAGCGACCTGCGCTGCCTTCTGGGCATCTACAAGACAACGTGGGAACGGGGCAACACGCTTCGAACGTTCTTTTCCAAGGACAGTACGAAGACTTATTTGGGCGACACACCACAGGTGCCACGCCTCATCCTGGGTCACAGCTATTGGACGAACACGCCCGTGAGACGTATGAAATCCATCCGAGAGCGACTGCGCAAGGAGTGTCGTGACCTCGGCGTGAAGTTCTGGCAATCGGAGATTTGCATCATGAGCAACGACGAAGAGATAGGAGGCGGCGGGGGCTATGACTTCACCATGAAGACGGCGCTCTACGTGGCGCGCATCATCCATCACGACCTGACCTACGCCGATGCCGAGAGCTGGTCGTGGTGGCGGGCCTGCGGCGGCAACTACAAGGACGGACTCATCCGCGTGTGGAACCGTGGGCACCGTGCCCAGGACTCGCGGTTGCTATGGGCGATGGGCAACTACAGCCGATTCGTTCGTCCCGGAGCCGTGCGCTATGACATCAGCGGCAACGAAGACCCGCGCGGGCTGATGCTTACCGCCTTCCGCAACAAGGACGCGCTGTGGGTGGTGGTGGCCATCAACTACAGCGACAAGGAGCAACCGCTTGACATTGCCTTCTCAGACGGCAGCGAGACACAGTGGAAGGCCTATCGTACCAGCGACGTGGAGGGTGAGACGCTCAAACCAGTAGGCCACGCTTCCCAGCGTGGCAGTTCAGGCCAAGGTGGAGCCTGTAACACCCTTCCGCCGCGTAGCATAACCACATTCGTAGAGGTAAACACTGAACTGCCACGCAAGGAAGCGTGGCCTACTACTGTGGCTGCGGAGGGTGCTTGGTGCTGGTTTGCCGACCCTCGGGCGCTGCACTATAAGGACGAGAAAGGGACGGTGGACGCCACCTACATAGGCTATATTGATGTTCATGGAAATGTGAAGGCTACACAGTATGACTGGCTGCGGCAGAAGAAGACCGACGTGCTGGTGCGCTCGTTCTTCCAGCCCGACGACCATAACAACCCGACGTTTCTCGTCTTGCCTGACGGTCGTGTGATGATATTCTACACGCGCCACACCGATGAGCCTTGCATCTGGTACCGCATTTCGGAAAAGCCTGGCGACATCACCGCCCTGGGCGAGGAGAAGCGCTTGGCCACGAAGAACAACACGACCTACCCCTCGCCCTTCATCCTCAGCGACGACCCGCAGCACATCTACCTCTGCTGGCGCGGCATCGGCTGGCATCCCACCATCGCACGCCTGACCATGCCCGATGCCGACGGCAACTGCTCGTTCGACTACGGCCCCTACCAGGTGGTGCAATCTACCGGCGCGCGTCCCTATGCCAAGTATGCGAGCAACGGCAAGGACAAGATTTACGTGGCCTACACCACGGGGCATCCCGACAACGAGCAGCCCAACTGGCTCTACTTCAACGTCATCGACATCAACCACGGGCAAGGCCCGCTGCTGCGCGACATCCTCGGGCAGCAGCTGAGCGTCGTCAGCGAGGGGACGTTCCATGTGGACAAGAGCGAGAAGTATGCCGCTGAGTACCCTGCCACCATTATTGACCGCACGGCGCAGACACGCAACTGGGTGTGGCAAATAGCTTTGGACAATAAACGTGAACCAATAACCAATAACCGTGAAACAATAACCAATAACCGTGAAACAATAACCAATAACCGTGAAACAATAACCAATAACCTTGAACCAATAACCAATAAACGTGATTCTGAGCGGCCGGTGGTGGCCTACACGCACATCGACGAGGCCAAGACGTCGCACGAGTACTGGTATGCCCGCTGGAACGGACAGCAGTGGCAGACCACTGTCATCGCTCCTGCTGGTCATGCCTTCCACCAGAACTGGGACAAGACGGAGCGCTGCTACAGTGGCGGCATGGCCATCGACCCTGATGACACTAAACAGCTCTACCTCTCCATGCCCGTAGTAGCCCACGCTTCCCAGCGTGGGAGCAGCCTCACCATAGCAGACAACCCTTCAGTTGCGCACTTCGACCGTGACGGTGTTTATGAGATATGGCACTACACACTGGCCGATGATGGCAGCGTCAGTAATAAGGAACAAGTGACGCGAGGCTCCGCGAAGGGCAACGCACGGCCTTACGTCATCCCCGGCTCAGCAAACTCAAAGATGCGGCTGACGTGGATGCAAGGCGACTACTATTATTGGATGGTGAACAAGTGGTACCCGAAAGGTTACCCCACGGCCATTGTATGTGATGCCCCGATACTTGCAGAATTTGACAAGCAAACTTCACTACAGTCTATAGATATTCCGTTGGGGGATGTCCGTGAGCCTCTTGTGCTTACCCCAGGAAAGCCCGTAAGGCTGACGCTGCATCCTGACACCGCCAACTATGCCGGAGTGCTCTTCACCGCCACACTGGCCGATGGTCAACATTCAATGGTCAATGGTCAACATTCAATGGTCAATGGTCAACGTTCAATGGTCAATGGTCAACGTTCAATGGTCAATGGTCAACGTTCAATGGTCAATGGTCAACGTTCAATGGTCTACAGCATCTCCCCTGATGACCAACGGCCAGTGGTTACCATCGGCGACCGCACCTTCTATAGCCAGAACCGTCTACTCAATAGTGATGCCTGGGCGCAGCACAGCACAGGCACCAATGGTGACACCCACCCCACGAAGCTGACCGCCGTCGACCTCACCCTCTGCTACGATGGGCATACGCTCACCATTCTCCGCGACGGCCACGTAGACCAAGTAGTGGAGTTCTGAATGATTAGTTTTGACAGAATGCTCTATGCAGAATTCATGGGATTCCCATGCTTTCTGATAAGTGGAGTTGTCTATAAACTGATGATGTGCTTTTGCCATGTCCAAATGTGACTTCTCTGTGCTTAAAAACGCTTCTGTCATCTTATTTTTCCACTTTGGGAAAGTGTTGTTTACGCCTGCTGTTATGTGTCATAATGCTGATAATGGTAGAGAATGCTACCATGTCCTGTAGCCGGATATTTCCATCTATTCATTACCTGTGCCATAGCGGTGGCTACACAGCCAGTCACACAGTTGTCACCAGTCGGTGCCTTCGGACAATAGTCATTATAGGGCGACCACTGGTTCCATTGCGACTTCACCAGGGGGGCAATATTCTTTGTAGGACCACGACGACTATTGCCTGCTACTGCTCCGTCAGCCTCCTGCAGTATTTCATACTCTCTGTCATACCCGTCAAGCATGTCGAGTAGCCCTTCGGGGATGCTGTCGACATTAAAAGTACCATTGTCCGAATATCCCAGTATGGCATGCATCCGCTCATCAGCTGCCACGATGACAAAGCGTCCATTCGCATCGTCATTGACGATGTAGCGTGCATAACTCTTTGATTCAACCTGTTTAGCCTTTGCACGATGCCGATTCAAGATTGACAGCATCTGTCTCTGCGGCACTGATTCTAACCGCGCTGGATTCGCGGCCTTTCTTTCATTGAAAAACTCCTGAGCCTTCTCTACGGCCTCTTGCTCACTCCTGTGCTGCGCTGTGACAACGATACAGCAAAGAGAAAGATATGCGATGGTTAGTAGTGCTTTTTTCATACTGGGACATATTTGAAGTTTTGACTTGCTTAATATCGTTAGACAGGAAAAAGAACAGGGGAAGAAGCCCTGTCCCTTTTCCTGTACAAGCAAAGAAATAAGTGCTATAAAATATTATTCTGGTTTTGCATATACCATCATGTTGTAGTCAGGATAGTAAGTTGCACGAAGAGTGGCATCTTCGATTTTCTCTGCATTATACCAACGAATGCGTGGTCCCTGATCGGTGTTATTTTTTTCATGATAATAATACTTCTTGTTGAGGTAGGCGATGATGGTGTCATCATCAACCTTATCCTGAAGCTGCATGTTGATTTGAACAGCCTTTCCCGATGTCTCATCAATCATGACGTTAAAGTAGTATATAACGTCAGTAAATGGAGCATAGCGAAGATAATACCCGGTCTCATCTTCTACTAACGGTTCCCCAAACGCGCTGACAATCTGTTCTTTTGTCATGCCTATAATTTTCCAATATGGTCCGAGTATTACTTCCTCGAATGGGGACATCGTGAGATCTGTAAAATAGAGCGTTTTACTTAGAATGTCAAACTCTGCCTTCTGTGTTTTTCCGGCATTGTAGTAAACCCACTTACGCGTAGTTTTCTCATTATCAGCAGCCATGAAATTATCTCCCAAGTACGCAAGTATTTCCCTGTCAGGAGTGCTTGGGCTCATATAGACTACACACTGCGACACCAAGTTTTCTGTATTATATACCAATTCGATGGCATTTGTATAATCATATCCTTCGAAGTTGTATGCCACTGAACCATTTTCGGAGTAAACGTCATCGAACTCTTGAAGAAGTGTCCATCCTTTCTTCTCGGCCTTAGCCTTTGTCTGTTGCTTGTCCAGGCCGAAGAAGTATTTATATGTGGGGAAGAGGCTCGAACCTGACAGTCTTTCGAACTCCTCTTCAGTCATCATGAACACAGCGCGACTTCCATTGCCAACTTTTACTGTGTCTGTCTCGAGTGCATACACGGCTCTTGACTCGCCAAGTGAAGGCGACGTGCTGTAGTATATCTGAGTGCCGTCTTCGGCAAAGCGATAGTAGTGAGCTTTCATGTAAGACGTCAGTTTGTCTAACGTGACTCCTGGACGTATAATGAGGTCTATCTGATCTATTCTGCGGCTTACGGGGCTGACATCCACCCTTAGACCTCTCATTATGTTATGTAAGTCAGTAACATAGACATGCATGGTACCTGCGGGGCTTTCGCTTGATCTGTCGGGTTCACCAAGCAATGCCTTCATGTCATCGAAGGTACCTTCGAGAAGTCCGCTATAGTCAGCCCAAAGGTCTGGCATATTGTTGTCGACGATAACTTTTGCATAAACATTGCCAACTCCGGTTTTGATTTTGATATAAACAATACCCTTTTCGCCGGTTGTAGTAATGGTTCCATCAGGAGAAACTGTGGCAATGAACTCATTAGTAGATTCGTAACCTTGTACGTCAAGTTCATTGAATGCAATCTTCTGCGTATCGCCCCCTTTCATCTCGTGGGTTTCCACGACTTTACCGTATGTGAGTATTGCCTCATCAGAATATTCCGTGAACTGATACTTGCTGACGTCTCTTAGTTTCCAGTCGTACGTCATGCCCATGCCGTTAACGTGAAAGGACTCTGTTTTTCTGTTTTTGGCTGCATCAATCCTGTATATTCCTTCTCCTTCGCCCTGTGTACGTAGATTACAGTAGTGTCCGTAAAAAGTGCCCGTTGGTCCGTAGGTGTCTTCTTCGTTTTGGGTTTCTTCATACCAAGAACCAACAATGTCCAAAACTGGATTAATATCAAAACCATGATTGCAATCATCATTGCACGATGCTACGGCAATAGCCGTGAGCAGTAGGAAATAAATCTTTTTCATAATATGTTTTAATTAATTATTCTAAATGTATTGTAGTTGTTAAGAACATCATTTTTTCACATGAGAAATCCCTGTAATATCTTGATTGTCTTGATCACTTAGGGTTGGTTCTCCTTCACTGGGTTTTTCTTCCTCATGCTCTGTTTCTGTGTCTATCATATCATTCTCAACCTCGTGGATAATTTGCGGTATAATTGTTCCCATGTGGAGCAATTCATTATTATCTTTGAGTCTGATACAGACAATGTCTTGCTTTGAGCTGTCGGATTTAGCAGTGGCAATAAGAGTATCTGTTCCAGAGACATTCTTTTTCAACCAAATTTTCCTATTAACGGAATCTATCTCCAGTTTTCCGTCCTTACTTTTAATGGTGTATCCCTGTTCTGCAGCATCAGGCAGTATGGTTACATCATAATTAAGTGTGTCACCGTAATTTAGCGTATCCTTATTTAATTGTAGTATAATCTTTTCTGTAGGGAGAAACTCTTCTTCTTCATGTGACTTTCTGGGGTATAAAAAGCATAGAATGACTATGGCAATTGATACAATTCCAGCCACGACACCCTTTTCCTTCCAAGACAATCTTGTAAGCCAGGACTTTCCCCTTAGGTCACAATTCTCTTTTGATACCTCAACCGCTTTCAACAATGTGACAGTTATATTGTCGCTGCCTCCGGCATCGAGTGCGGATTCCGTGAGTGCTTCGTGACATTGTGGTAGACTGCCGTAGTTTTCTTCAATCACATCGGCAATTTCCTTATCTGTGCATACGCCGCAGAGACCGTCTGAACAAAGCATGATTATCTCCCCCTCACATACACGATGCACAGTCACGTCGGGCTTTGCCTTCTGCGACATGTCACCTAAGCTACGGGTGATGACGTTGCTCATGTCGTGGTTCATTGCCTCCTCCTCCGTCAGCTGTTTGGCATCTACCAGTTCTTGCACGTAGGAGTGGTCTTTCGATAAGCGGGCGATGCCTTTTTCCGGGATAAAGGAGTAGGCACGACTGTCGCCCAACCAAGCAATATAGGCATCACTGCCTATCAGCCATGCCATGACGATGGTAGATCCCATGCCTTTTGTCTCTGGATTGTCCTCTGCATATTGTTTCACGCGCCTGTCAGCCTCAACAATGACCTTCTTCAGGTATGCTTTTACATTTTCCTGCTTAAAGGTCACGTTTGAGGTCAACACTGGCGGGGCAAACAATTCCTGCACGGTTCTGATGGCAATGTCGGAGGCTACCTCGCCGGCATTCATGCCTCCCATGCCGTCAGCCACTACCATCAGACTGCCGTGCCGTCCGAGTGGGAAAACTACCTGAACATTTTCAGGAAGTTCCCACTCGTCAAGCGTGAGGTCAGGACAGACGGTATAGTTGTCCTCGTTGTTGTCGCGCAGACCGATGTTGGTGTCTGCATATAATGTTATCAATGCCATAGCAAGGATATTCAGTTGATTGGTGTCGGTTCAAAACCTTCAGACTCATCCTTCTTTTTCTCCTTTTTCTTTCTTTTGTCAGACTTGTCTGCTTTGTTATTTTCGTCGCTCTTCGCAAGCAGACACAATACCCATTTACCTTCTTTGTTCTTTACAGCAATACCAGCCATCAACAGTTTGATGTATCCAGCCCTCTCAATCTGTGGCACTACGAATATACCACCGATTATTCTGTCTGCATCGTCGGGACTCACGCTGTAGTGCAAGCTGTCAGCCGATACATTGATAACTCGACTTTCCTGCCGCAGACTGATGTGCATGGCACTGTCACTGGCGTTGGTGGTGGAATAAGCCCAGACCATAAAGCCTTGTTTCCTTCCGAGGGTCTCGTCTATGGCCAGACCAAAGTCAGGTCTCTCCTCCTCGAAATTGAAGATGAGGCTGTCGCCGTCTATCGGCTTTACATATCGGCTGCCCTCGCGATCCAGCTCCACACGCTTCCATAGGCTGTCTGTGAGTTGTCGCTGATAGCTCCAGAACAAGGAGTGTGTATATTTTCCTCCCTCACTGACGCGCAGGTAGTCTTCATCGTTCTCCCAAGGGTACAGGACGGAACGTTGCATAATTGTTCCGCCCGGCACCTTTACTGCCAGTGTATAGGTCTCGCCGTAGAACGGCTTATTGTTCTTGCCGTAGTACTTGCCTTCACGCTTCAAGCGGTATTGCTGGCGGATGACAGATAGTGCAGGCATTAATGCCTCGGTCAGGATGGTATTGTTTTCTATACGTCTATTTTGCAGATGATTGATGGCATCCTGAAAGGACTGTGCATGGGTCTGTTGGAGTGATACAGAAAACAGGACTGCGATCATAACT
Source organism: Prevotella sp. (assembly GCA_017475265.1). Lineage (GTDB taxonomy): Bacteria > Bacteroidota > Bacteroidia > Bacteroidales > Bacteroidaceae > Prevotella. The sequence continues at coordinate 86,291 of JAFVFY010000071.1, forward strand.
CGCATTTTTGAATTAATTGTTACCATATTCAGCAATATTTATTGTATATTTGATATTGAAGTTATTCCTCCATGGGTGGTCGTTGATATGCTGTATGAGACGATGCCTATAGCCTTGAGTTTTCCGTTCTGCATATAGAAAACAGGACCTCCCGAATTACCTGACTCATAGTTACGTGCGCTGATTCTAATAATGCCGTTCTCGAGCCCCGACTGTGAAGTTTTGCATGAGCCATAAAGGGGAGACAAGGACGATGTATCAACAGCTCCCATTCCCAAAGGGAATCCAAGGAGGTGTAGGTCGGCTCCGATGGGCAACTGGCTTGCCAGTTCCCTGTCAATGACGATGGAGCCTTTTTCAGAAGTTTTTGCATATGCCCAATCGGTATGACCTACGGATGCCTCGATAATATAGTTTTCTTCATCAATATAATGCTTCTTCTCCCCCCTGTGATCCATTATGAACTCTTCGCTGGTAAAGTGTAGACGTCCGCTCTTGGAAATAGCTGTAATGTCAGCAACAATTTTGAGATTTGACGTATTTGTAGCAAGATACAGAAGCAAGAGAGCCTCGTCGTTGTCAGTCGGAAGCTTATACTTCCACCCCTCGACACAGTGTTTTGCAGTTATGAATTTTCCATCGGTTGTCAGGAATCCGGTTCCCACCCATCCATAGTTAGGGATTTCTTGTTTGTCTGTTCCGTCGGTGACGTAAACAGTTGCCATCATGAAGTAAACATCTTTTTCGACAGCAGAAATCAACTTACTCACCTCATTGCTCCTGTCAACGATTCTTACTTGTTGTTTCTGCTTTTTGTAAGCTTCAACAAGTGAGTCTTGTCTTTTTTGTTCTATTGCGGCAAGAGCCAGAAGACTATCCAATTCTGCATTTTTACCTTGTATAGATACAATTACCTTTCTTGCACTGTCCAATTGTTGGTTAAGACCCGTTAATTGTCCTTCCTGAGCGGCTATCTGCTGACCTTGTATGATTGCCCAACATGAAAGTCCTCCTACGGCTATCACGAGCACTGCCGCCAAGGCTGCGATAGCCCTCTTGTAAGGCCTCAAAGCTTGCTCGCGGAAAAGTTCCAAGCGTTTTGTCAGACGAATGCTGGACACGAGTCCCTGCTTTCCTTCTGGCACGATGAAGCCCATAATTGGACCTCCCGCTGCGAGTTGTATCTCGTCGCCGTTAGCAAGACGGCATTCAGACTCCACTTTCTTCCCGTTGACGAAAGTGCTGTTAACCTTAGATAAATGGATGAGCTTCCATCCATCGCCATCGCGCTCTATAGCAGCATGTCGGCGACTGACGATACCCCACGTCTCCTGGTCGAAGCGTACCTGACACTCCTTGCTGCATCCCAGTGTCACCTGATCGATGATGATTTCCTGAGACTCGCCGGCCTTGTGATACTTCGACGCGCTGCGGTGGTTGAGGATGTAGTAACGGCGTCCATTGCCATTGAACAAGGCTCCCATGCCCGCGCCGACGGATTTTTTTAAAGAGCCCTTGTACTGATTGACTGTTTTCTTTTCTTCCATAGTTGTAGTTGTTTTTGGTTTTTATTTCAGTTTCATTTTAAACTCTCCAGCGGTGATGATATCGCCGGTATAGACCCTCTCTCCTTCTGTCCCTACGGCCCTTGCATTGAGATACGTCCCGTTGGTCGATGGCACCCAAGAGCGTTCCTCCGGTCGCCACTGTCCGTCTTTTATCAACCAGAACGCGCCATTTTTCGAACGTTCCAGAGTGAAGTGCCATCGCGAGGTGACGCTTTCTTGAATACTGCTGTCGTTAAGCACAATGTCGTTTTTCATGCTGCGTCCCACCATTATCATTCGGCCGCGATTCTCCAAAAGTTTATTCAAGTTGTAACCTACGCCGACATCCCCCCCTTGTGTTATGATGATTCTCGTCACCTTTTCCGAACGTATGTCCGGCGTAATGTCTTCCACAGGTGTGTTAAGCAGCGGCTTCAAGTCCTCCAACACATCAATCGCACTTTGATAGCGATCTCTGTAGTCACTTTTTAGGCATTCCCCGATAATGTTGAGCCACACATCAGCATTAGCAATATTGGAAATGCTGTTTTTATCCCAACGTCCATCCTTGATGTTTTCAATATACTCATCAAGAAATTCTTTGCTATACGCTTCAAGTTGCTTTTCGTCCATTTCTGGATGTTCCTGCGGATTCCCGAATGGGAACTTACCACCAGAGAGCAGTTCGTATAACATTACGCCGAGTGAGAAGATGTCGATGGTGGGAAGATAGGTCACTCCTCCACCCTTTCTGTCATGCATTTCCGGAGCCATGTACAACGGACTGCCAAATTGTTGTTTCAGCTGACCAAAGATATTTTTCTTGGTTCCTTGCTTCTTTGGGTCTTTGTAACCTATCGTTCCGAAATCGGTGAGAGCCGCCGTTCCGTCTGCTCGCACCAAAACGTTTGCAGATTTCAAATCGCGGTGGATGATGCCCGATGTGTGCAGATCGTGCAGTCCGGCAAGGATGTTGTACGCCAGCTGTGGCAGCAGCGCTGTGTTGCTGCCTAAGTAGCTGGCAACGTCACCATTGGCGCAGTACTCCATTGAGAAGAAGGGGTTCCCCTTTATCTCCCCATATTCCAGCGAGTGAACCAAATACCTTCCTGGCATCTTTGCCGTTTCGTATTCGCGTTCGAAACGTGCAACCATCTCCTTGTGAAATGAGAAGTCAGAATGTGATAGGCGCAGCACTTTTAGGGCATAGAACGAATCGTAGATGTCCTTCACGAGAAACACATCGCCATACGTTCCACTGCCAATGTCCTTAACGATACGATACTTACCGCCAATGATATCGCCGCTGCTTAGCTCTATTCTACGGGCACACATCGCTTTTCGGATTACTCTTGGACCCTGAACTCATAGAGCTGGCTGCCAAGGAAGATGAGGTCACCGTCTTTGAGCGTTATGGGACGCGAAGCTTGAACAAATGTAGATTTCAGCTCACTCTTATCTGTGATGCTCCATTCACCATTGGCAAAAGTCATCAGCGCCTGCACTTTTGAGGTTATAGTCTTATTGTCAGGTGCCGTGTTCTCACGTGTCAGTTCTACTTCACTGCCATTAAACGGGATTGGGTCGCCTTCTGCTTTTCCTGTCTTTGCCGACAGGGGGTTGAGTACGAAGCATCCTTTCTCTATTTCTGTGACATGGTCCCACCTGATAGTTTCACTTCCAATTTTTTTCATTTCTTTTTCCGGTTTTGATTCTTCTTTTTTGTATCCACAGCGTGAACACTCGCCGTCCTCTAACGGTTTATGACACGTGGGACACTCCTCTTCTTGAGTCTGTGGCTTTTGTATGCTGCCCTCAGGAATTGTGCCTTTCAGAATTTCAGTTACTTCCGTTCCTGTTTTTCGTTTTGTCTTTTTCTCGTTACTTTCCATAGATGATAGTTGTTTTTTTTGTTCAACAAGTTGTTTACAGTATTTGCATTTCTTGCTCCCGTCGGGAATTTCTTCTCCGCAATTCTTACATATCATGGGAATAAATAATTAAAGGGTTATTGTTAATTCTTTTTTTTCTTCATTCCGAGGTAGCGCATGGTGTATGCCAGCTTCAGCTCCAGTGTGTGTATGCGGTGCTTATAGCCTGGCATCACCTGGTTGCTCTCATTGAGCACAGTCCAGCGTTTGTTTTCCCAATATCCATCGTTGGCCATGTTTGAGAGCATCATGGTGTAGTAGATGCCAAAAGATATACCCGCAATCTCGTATGCCGCTCCAGCACGCACCCCCCAGTTGAAACGGTGCATAGGGGAGTCGCTGAAAAAAACATGGTCTGATATAGTACCTGTGTTGCCTGTGGTGTAGGCCTCCGTCCATGCCACACAGGATTTGTAAAGGTCGAACTCAGCCTGCGTTGAGGTGTGATGTGGTATGTCCGATGGGCCTACCTGTGTGTCAGTCCCCCTGTTGTAAAGATGCATCTTTTCTGTGTTGGTATTGCCCGTTAAGTCCATCTTTGCTGTCATTCCAAAATTGAATACAGGACCGAGATTCAGCTGCACGTGACTTACATCATTTATTGGGAAACGATAGCTGGCTAAGATCGGCACTTCGAGCATGGTGTGAGAGTATTCCTCAGTATAGGAATTCTGTACTTCTCCCATGAGGTATTGATAGGTGTTGGAGGGAACCTTTCTTATGGTGTTCAGTCCAAAGGTGTTCTTGTATTTTATCTGTGTGAAGTTCATTCCGGCCATCAGGTAGATGTTCTTGTATAGACGCATGTCGGCAAACAGCCCGAAGCTGTATCCAACAGCAGATTTATAGGAAGCATTCTCTTGACTGTTACCCAAGGAATAGTCCACCACAGAACCCACGTAGTCTCCCCCTGCCGTAGTGCTGACGAAGGGCATATAGTAGCTGGCACTGACACCAAGAGAGATGTTGCGTCCAGGAATGGTTTTTCTGTTCCACCAGTCTTCGATGACATATTTAGGAGATTGTCTGACCATTACACCTACGGTCTGTCGGTCAGTCTTTATCTGCACGCTACCAGAACGAGCAAGTTCTTCGTAACTGTATGTAGCATATTTGTCTGCTTCTATACAAATGCTGTCATTTCCTACTTTCTCAACATTCAGCCAGTTGGGGAAATCGCCAATAAACCAATTGTCGGCATCAGTATAGACTCTCATAAAGTGCTTGCCACCTTCACTGGGCAGAGAAATGTCGTTCTGCGATAAGGAGAGACGCTCCCTGCCGGCAATCTGGTGGATTTTCACGATAACTTTCTCGTCGTTAGGCATTTTCAGTACGATACTGTTGTCTCGCTCTAAGGTTCGTTCATTCGGAGAGACAATGATTTGGATTGTACTATCACTCTTCTCCACTTTGCACCAATCAGCCACGTTCTCAATACTCCAGTTCACATTTGATTCCACCTTGACGGTTTCCGTCGCTCCTGATGGCGGGAAGTTCAGACTTTGAACATCCACTTCGATATATTGAGGACGTGCGGCCTGCACAACTTCTAGCTCTTTTAGGAAACTTCCGCTAATGAACTTAAGTGTAGTCGTGCGCTCGCGGGTACTATTATTTTGGTTGGGGCATGACACGATGACGTTGCCCTTGTCATCTTTCTCTATATTCATCCATTTCTCTTTTTTGCCCTCATAGTTCCACTTTGATGATGAAATGACTCCAATAAATTGGTCGCCTCCCTGATATGGGATTTCCACTTTCTTCTCTGTCAATTCTAATCTGGCATCACACCCTTTGCCGATAATCTTCTTGCATTTCTCAATGTTCTTGCTACACTCAATACGTAGATTACGGTCGACCTTCATTGCCTTGTTGTAAAAGTTGATTGCCTTTTTGGCATCCTCACAACCACCATGCCTCATCTGGGCGTTTCCTTGTTTGAACAGTTCTACACCTGAATTTGGGGTCGTCTGTTGGGCCTGAACCTGCAATGACAATCCAAGTATGACGGTCATTGCCAAAAGATTTCTTTTCTGTTTCATAGTGATATTCAATTATTGTTATCTGATATTGCTGGAAATATAATTTTTCATTATTATGCATCTGTTGGCGAAAGAGTCAGCAGGAGCAGACCTTTCACTTAGGTCTGGGTCGGCATAGTATGCCTCTCTGTCTTGAAAATACTGATAGGTGCGGTCTATGAGCTTCTGAGCGTCTGCCCATTGTTTCTGTCCACTATTCCTGATGCTGTCATTTGAAACGGGAATCTTCTGCGCTTCCTCGTAAAGGTGGCATGCCTTTCCTATGTTATTCACTGTCACAAGGCTTGACTCCATGTCTTCTTTGCGGTTGGAAAGCCATTCCTCTTCTATTATTGTAATTGCTTCTTCCACTTTAGCTACATAAACGCTGTCTTCATGAGTCAATTCTGTCACAATTGGTTCTTTTTCCCTTGATATATATCCGATGATGGAAGTAGTAGCTACGACAAAAGCAAAAATCGCAGCATATCTCCACCATCTCAGCTTCGGCCCAGGCGCTTCATGTCGTAGGGTACATTCTTCAATCTGTTGTGCCGTAGGACGTTCGTATGTCTTCAATGCAAGACACATCTTCACAAGTTTCCTCAGCTCTTTGGAGTATTTCTTTTTTATGGGAGGGATGGAATTTCTATTCATATTCCACCACTTTAGTTTTTTGCACTTCTCTTTCTGGCAAGCCCCACCGGTTTCGCCAAAAGGAGTACTGCCCATCATCAGTTCGTACAGCGTTGCCCCTAATGACCAGATGTCACTAGCACGTACTGGCACCCTCGATGGTATATATTTTTCCTTTTCATCTGGCCAACGTTCAGCGCCCATATAATCCGGGGTACCGCTGCCATAGTTGAAGTCCTGCATCTGCTTGACTTGATTCTCTGTCATTCTGCGGGTGGGATCCTGACGAGTGCTGATATCGAAATCGGTAATCATGAACTTACCGTCATTGTCAATAAGGATATTTGCAGGTTTGATGTCTTGATGGACTATGCCCTTCCTCCTGTTATGGAGGTATGCCAGTCCAGCTGCTACGTCGTGGGCAAATTTCCATATCTCATCTTCTTCCATATCGCCTATTCTACTCGAAGCAGAACCGTTCTGACAGTAGGACATGACGAGAAAAGGCACACCATTGTGTACATCGTAGGATTTAGGAGTAAATATGTTACTATGATTGAGGTTCACAACAAGGTTGAAATTCTTGCGGAACTCATCCATGCTTTCCACATCATCGTATATTTTCAGGGCGAAGTCAGTTCCGGCCTTCAAGTCCCTCGCAAGCCATACAGAAGAAAACCCTCCCCCGTCGAAGTGCTTCTTCAGCTGATATTTAGAACACAAGATGTCGCCTTCCTTGAATTCAGGCATTGTTCTAACAAAATGTTCTTGGTGACCCACAGCCAAGAAGGTTTTTTAGTACTTATGCTGTCTATATACAAAAGAAGCGTGAGAGTCAGTCTTGTTGCTCATCCCACCCTTCGAAGCTCTGGCATTGCTCTAATAGTCAAGAACGAGCAACGCCGAAGCCCACGCCTGTATGAATATATACATTATTATATATATCATACCCATGGACGCCATTGTTGCTTTGTTGTTTTGACTATTAGTTTTGGAACTGCCAGATTCCGAAGAGTCAAGAACAAAGCGTCAAGTAACGCCTTTTTATATATAGCAACTCTCTTACCCACCCTACCAAGGGCTTTGCAGCCCTGAAGTATTGTCCTCCATTCCTGTTCCGACCCTTGCGGGATTCCGTTTCCATGGTCAGGCGTAGGCTAATGAGTCGTCTGCAAATTTACATATTAATCTTTATTTTATAAATATGGTTTAATATTATTAAAGACTTAGGTCTAACAATTAACACAAATTAATTGTTGCGGGTCGTCAGTTTATGTAGAAATCAGGCCAATCTCACAGTAATCATTGCTTATGCCGTCTTAGTATCTTGCGGTAGCATTGTTTACCCCTAGCATGGAGATGGGTAGTACTTATCCCCTAAAGGGAACATTCCGGTTCTTCATTTTTCCTGAGTCCCCTCATGGCTTGATAGTTACTTTCTTCCACATACGGAATAAGGTAATATGTGTAATTCTTAATTTAAGTTAAACATCTGCCATTTAGCATGCTATTCGGGAAAAAAGCATTACTTTTGCTCCCAAAATCTTTAATACCAATACTAATAAGACAATGAAAAAGACTGTATTCATTCTGTTGGCTCTTTTGCTGACAATGTGTATGCCTATGATGGCCGACAACGACCGAGTGATAACCTTCGACCAGTTGCCCCAGACGGCTCAGACGATGCTCAAGACACACTTTGCCGACAAAGTGCCCTTGGTGATTACCGTAGACTGGGACGACTACAAGGTGATGTACCAGAGTGGCGAGAAAGTGGAGTTCGACAAGAAGGGCAACTGGAAAGATTTAGACTGCAAGGTGTCAGCTGTGCCCACAGCACTCATCCCCGAGCAGATTAAGACCCACGTGAAGGCCACTTTCCCCGGCACCACCATCATCAAGCTTGACCGCGACCGCCGAGGCTACGATGTGAAGCTCAATAATGGTCTTGAGCTGGAGTACAACAAACAATTCCAAGTGGTTGACATCGATGACTAAACAATTATCTATCATGGCTGCACATATCAGTGCAGCCATGATGCTTTTCTCATGCAGTGAGAAGCCTATCCCCGCCGACCAACTGCCAGAGGCCGCCAAGGCTTACATCGAACAGCAGTTCCCTGGGCAGAAGGTGCTCTTCGCCGAGAAAGATCCCGACCTTTTCAACACTACCTACGATGTGAAGCTCGACAATGGGCTGGAACTTACCTTCGACAGCGATGGTATGTTGATTGATGTCGATGACTGATTTTTGGTCTATCAACGTCTACTTCAGCCTGTAAAACACTCCTATGGTGCCATAGACGGGGTAAAGCGTCTGCTCCACCGTCTTGAAGTCGCCGGGGAAGATACCTGTCAGTCCCCAGTTCAGGTCGGCTGACACACCAAATCGCTTGTGCACCTGCCAGTCGACGCCAATGCCGAGGCCAAACTGAACGCTGCGCATGTCATCGTTGAATTCGTAGGTTGCCCATTCTCCTTCCTTGTTGCCCATCAGTATCTTGGCGCCCGTCGGGGTGTCCTTGCGTAGGTAGCCGTCATAGGCAATGCCGCTGAACTCTTTGTTCAGGAGGAATGACACGTAGGGACCGCCCTTCAGCATCACCTTGCGGCCCAATGTTAACGTGGCCTGCACGGGCACGGTAAGCATCCATTGCTTTACTTTCTGATCTACACGACCGGAAAAGAGTCCTGCCATCTTCTGGTCGCCTTTCACCACTTCCATATAGTAAGCCTTGGTGGTGGCTGTTGTTTTCATACCTTTGTTCTCGAAGTGCAGTCCAGCCAGAATACCCCACTTCGGATTGAGCGGCAGCATGGCGTCGATTCCCACCATGAACGATGGTGTCAGGCTGTAGCTATCTATACTGCGGATAGTCTCAGGCAGCGGGATGGGTGTCGTGCCACCGATGTTATAGCCCACCCGGGCTTTCAGTTGCAGACTGTCGAGGGTGGCGGCCTGTGTCGTGCTTCCGATGAACAATGACGTTGCTATAAATATAATGTATGCAATAATCTTTTTCATTTTTTACCTTTTCATTTTTCTTTATTTCCCATACAACACTTCCACCTCGTCTATATAGAGCGTACTACCGATGGCCCCCTCAAACTGTGCCCCGTACTTGCTTGACGAGAACACGAGTGCCAGGTTGCATCCCAGGGCAGAGACGATGTCTTCGGGGACATCCCTGCCTTCGAAGAACATTTCCCAGCGCGTCCACGTGTCGGTGGCGGGCAGCGACGCCACTTGCGCCACCTTATACACCTGCGGGTTGTCCAGTATTTTGCTGAGGTCTGCCACGTCATGGCCGTCAAGGATATAGCTGTTATTCTGGTCATCTAAGTTGCGATAGTACACGGCATAGATGCTGGCCTCGTCCGTACGGTCGGGATATTCCTTCATATCCTGGTCAGTGAACTTCTCGCCAGGCTTATACTTGTACCAGCCAGTGATGCGCACTGGTTCCTTGGCATTGGGTATACCGAATTGCGTGGCTTGCAAGGGATCCTTCAAGACTTGCTCGACGATGAATTTTCCCAAGAACAGGCTTCCTGCAGCAATGGGTTTATGCATCCATTCTCCCATTGAACCAGACGACTGGGTGTTCAGACAAACGCCTCTTTCTTCTTTGCCGCTGGGCGTAGAATACGTGGGGAATCCCTCCGGCTTAACACCGTTCATGACAAATGCGGCACCAGAATTGCCTGTCGCCCAGCAGTAAATCTTCTCGTCTTTATCTGATGACGATGTCTCCTCATAGAAGTAATGCATTTCGTTTTTGCCGCCAAGCAGAGTAGTCTCTGTACGGGTCTCCACGTTCTCGAAGCTGAACTTCTGTACAGGGAGCGATGCTTCCTGAAAACTCACATTGTACGTGCGCTGCCATTGTCCGTCCTCCGACGTGACGGTGTAGGTGACTTTACCCTTCGTGAAGTCATGTACCGAGCCGTTTGCTGGCTCAATAGTGGCACCGTCGGTAATCTTGAAATTCACTGGAATCTGCGTAGACAGCGAGATGAGCGAACGCACCATGAATACAATGTTCGTCTCTGCCGAGCTGATTGTCTCCTTGCGCATCTCTGTTGTCTGATAGAAATACTGTTCATACTCTGCGCCTTCTACCCAGGCGCTTTCAATGTCGCACTCCTTGTTCAGGGCCTCGTCCTTGATGCACGAAGTCATGCAGCAACAGCAGAGGGCGATAATCATCAATCGATTTTTATGCATTGTTTATTTCGTTTGTATTATTTATGGTTGTTGCGTTTCGCTGCAAAGGTATATAAAAATACGGTTGCAGAGAAAAAAAAGACATAAAATGGTCTATTGGTTATTCATTTTTAACGTATTGTATTTTATCCAGAAACAAAGTACCGACACTCTGTAATGAATGTCGGTACTTTTCATACCGTTCCTATTTGTATTTAATGGTTCTGTTACATGAATGTAGAGACTATTCTTCTCTTGCGGCCCGTGCCCGTGCCGCCATCTCTTCGATGATGGTAGCGATGTCGGCCACATCGACCACGCCGTCGCCGTTCACGTCGGCGTAGTTGGCAACGCCTCCGAGCGTTGCATCCCCCGCCATGACGCTGATGACGGTGGCGATGTCGGCCACGTCGATGGTAAAGTCGCCGTTCACGTCGCCAGCCTTGTTGGCCTTGATGGTGATGGTGGGGTATGATGTCCAGGACTGCTGTGTAGTGGTTCCCTGTGTCTGGGCACGGCTGCCGGCGGTCTCTTCCTCTAAGCCCACGACGTTCAGACGTGCGGTATAGACACCAGCGGCCATATCTTCCACCACGTAGAGCGTGATGTTCATTATGTGACCTGCATTAACGGGGAACTTGCTCTCGTCGAGTGGTATGGCCGTGAAGCGCCAGGTGTTCATGTTCGATATTTCACCCATTGACTCTTGCCAAGGCTGCACCATGAGCAGCATCGTGCCGTTGGCGTACTTGCCCACGAGCTTCGCGTCTATCTGGCCGTAGTCGTGCTCGGCCACGACGATGCCACTAGGCAGCGTGAGGTCGAAATAGAACGATGCCACCTCATTCCTGTTGTTGAGGAAGATGGGCATGGTGATGCGTTTTGCTGGACTTCCCTCCACGTCATCGGCGGTGACCACGGCGGGTTCAGCCTCCTCCATGTCCTTCTCCACGGTGACGTTAGCTACGGTCGAGGTCATGGCCACGGACTTGCTGTCGCGTGTGGAACAGACCACATGCTCCACACGCACGGTGTATTTCCCAGCGGATAAGGCTGAGTCGGCGGTCAGCTCGATGTCCATGAGCGGGCCCGACGTCAGGGCATCAATGCCAGTGTCCATCGAGTAGGCCAGGCAGAGGAAGCTGCCGTCGGTGGCCGGGCGGATGCTGCCGTTCCTGGTGCGGTCGCTCCGCTCCTGGAACAGGTATTTGCCCTTTTCGTCGGTGGCAATGCTGATGCCCTCGGGCAGGTAGAGGCTGAACTGGTACATGGTGTAGTCGGTGCCCTCGGTGGTGAGGTTCACGGTCATCGTAGCCTGACCACCGGCCTTCAGCGTCACGTCGGCTACCGTAATGGTGTCTTTCGAGTCCCAGATGGTGTCACGGGGTTCTTCCGTAGCTGCGTCGGCCATCATGGGAAGAATGGCTGTGAGTAAAATAAATAATGTCTTTCTCATAATTGTAATGGTTTGTTGTTTGTTTTTATTTATCTGAAACCAATTTGAATAATATCCCTCTGTCTTCTTGCGTTGGCGGCCATAGTGTCGATGATGGCGGCTATGTCGGCCACATCGACCGTGCCGTCGCCGTTCACGTCGGCTGATGCGGACGAGACGTCTGCGCTCCCAGCCATAACATCGATGACGGTGGCGATGTCGGCAACATCGATGGTGTTATCGCCATTCACGTCACCCTGCTTCTGGGTCTTGATGGTAATGGTTGAGTAGGATGTCCATGCAGCGGAAGAGGCTGGGGCATGCATCACACCGAACAACGAATTTGACGAATTAAACGAATTGTCCGTGGACAACGGATTAAACGGATTGTCCATGAAGGTGCGGCTGCCTGCAGCAGCATCATTGGCCTCCACGAACTTCACAACGTTCATGCGAGCGGTATAGACACCGCCGGCCATGTCCTTGTCGACCTCAAGCGTGACATTCATCACGCGCCCGGCATTGGCATGGAACACACCATTGTCTTTCGGCGTGGCGATGAAGCGCCAGGTGTTCACGTTGTTGGTCGTTCCCATCGAGGCATCCCAGGGCAGGCAGCTGAGCAGCATCGTGTCGCCGTAGTCGCCCGTGAACGTGGCGATGAACTGCCCGTTCTTCTCTGTAGCCACGGTAACACCCTTCGGCAGCGTCAGGTCGAAGTAGAAGGCGTTGATGTCTTTCGCGTTGTTCAGGAACACGGGCAGCGTGATGCGGCTGGCGGGCTCGCCCTCAACGTCATCGGCGGTAATTACTCCCTGAGTATCTGTCCCGGCCTTCTCTACGGTAATGGTAGCAGTTGACGACGGCAGGCCTACCGATTCATTATCGCGGGTGGCACAGGTTATGCGCTCTATACGCACGGTGTATTTCCCGGCGGCGAGGGCCGAGTCGGCAGTAAGCTTTATTTCCATGAGCGGGCCGCTGGCGAGGGCGGCATGGTTCTTATCGGCCATCGTGTAGAACAGCACGCTGCCGTCCTCCACGGGAAGGACAACTTTCTTCCTGCCGGTCTTTTCCGTCACGAGATAATTGCCGTTCTCGTCGGTGGACACGCTGATGCCCTCGGGCAGGTAGAGGTTGAACTGGTAGCCCTTGTAGTTAGTGCCACCAGTGGTGTTGAGGCTCACGGTGAGCGTGGCGTTCTCCCCAGCCTTCAGGGTCACGCTGCTGACCGTGACCCTGTCGGTTGCGTCCTCGTCCACTTCGCCCATCTCATGGATGCTGCGAAACTTATCCCACTGCGGTTCGTCAAGGTAGAACTCTATACGGTTCTTTGGCACATAGAGGTCGTAATACTCCATGCCGAAAATGGAGTTTTCGTCCAACGTGCATGGGCGTTTCATGTTTGCGATGAAATTGCACGTCGCACTCTCGTTTTTGATGTTTCCGTAGCGGAAGGCGTAGGTGCCAGTAATGCGCTTCAACGTTGACGGTAGCACGACCATCGTCAACGGACAGCCGTTGAAGGAGTAGGCCATTATCTCTTCCACGCCTTCGGGAATGTTAACGGCTCGCAGATTAGTGGCTAAACGAAAGGCACCCTCGCCGATGTAGCTAATACCAGCGGGAATACTAACGCTGGTGATGCCAATGCACTCGCGGAACGAGTTGCTTCCGATGCCCACCACACGGTAGCCATCAATCTCGGCCGGGATAATGAGGTCGCCCTTGGTTTCCGAATTGATGCACGGAACGAAGTCCTCAGCGGAATTGTAATCCCCAGCGTAGGTCTCTACGGCCTTCTCTTCGTCATCCACCACGCGGAACTGCATCTTGATTCCCTGTTGAGTCACTGATTTGAAGATGTACTGCAACTCATCAATAACCTTGAAGCCTTTCCAAATATCTGCTGCCTTGTAGGCGGCAATCTTTCCTGGTGGTACGTATAAGGAAATGTTTTTGACATTAGAAAAGGTGTTTTGTTCTATATGAGGTGGAATCATTGGTAAAGCAATTACTGTTTCTAAGCTCTCGCAACCAGAAAAAGCATATTCTCCTATGCTTGTTACCCCGCTGCCAATCGTAACGGAGGTCAGACCGCTGCAATTGCAGAAAGCTGATTTATTTAGTGTTTGCTGATTTATTGGTAACTAGCTAATATTTAAATATATATAACATTATTTCTTCTTTTATTTAACAAAAAATGAGTACCTTTGGGTGTTAAAACTGACAAGCAGATGAAATTTAAACCAAGCTACAAGCAGTTGACCATTGATGGTTTCAGGTCCTCCCTGGAAGGGTTGGACAAGACCAACCGCTGGGTTTGGCTGGGCGACCATCTTCCTTGGGACGAATATGAGAAACTGTACGGTCAGACACTCAACAACCAGACAGCAGGAGCCAGTGCCAAGCCTGCCCGCATGGTGATAGGTGCCATGATAGTCAAGCATATCACCCGCCTGTCCGATCAGGACACCATTGAGATGATTCAGGAGAATCCGTATATGCAGTATCTCTGTGGACTTGGGGAGTTCACCGACCAGCCGATATTTGATTCCTCCCTCTTCGTTGACCTGCGCAAGCGTATCAGTGACGATGACATCAATAAGATGACAGAAGCTCTTTTGAAGCGTGAGCAGCAGATGAAGGAAGATATGCGTAAGCACAAAGAGGACGAGGCCAGGAATCGTGGTGAGGAGCCGCCAGCCGCTCCTGCCGTAGACGAGAATGCATCCGCCTTCACGGATAGCAAAGGACGTGAGCACAAAGGCGTGCTGAAGATAGATGCGACATGTGCCGATGCCGAGGTTCGCTACCCTGTTGATGTGGATATTATTGATGACGGATGCCGTGTCATAGACCGCTTCATCCGGCGTATCTGCAAGGCGGACAGCATATCTGTTCCCTATACATATTACGGTAAGGCGAGGAACGCCTACAGATATCTGGTGAAGATGAAGAAGAAGGGCGGCAAGCTGGTGAAGGACACCATCGAGCAGATGCTCAGTTGTCTGCACAGAGACATTCTTACCTTGATAGACCTCACCGCTGGGGAGTTCCGTTATCGCCTTGACTGTCTGCGCAAAGACCAGCGCAGGATTCTGGATGCTACTATGAAGATGTACTTCCAGCAGGAGCAGATGTTCCGAACAGGCGAGCATCGTTGCAAAGATCGCATCGTTAGCATCTTCCAGCCCCATGTACGCCCCATTGTCCGTGGAAAGGCTTCCGCAAATGTGGAGTTCGGTGCCAAGATTGGTGTCAGCATCGTAGAGGGCTATAACTTCATCGACCACCACAGCTGGGATGCCTACAACGAGTGTGCAGACCTTCAACTCCAAATCGACAAATACAAGGAACGATTCGGCTGTCTGCCTGCCACCATCCTTGCAGACAAGATATACATGAACAAGGCAAACAGAACCGTACTCAAAGACCTGGAAATCAGGAACTACTGCAAACCACTTGGACGACCTCCCAAGGAACCGCCCAGTCCTGAGAGGCAGGCCCTGATGGCCAAGACCGTGGGACAGAGAAATGAGATCGAATGCTCGTTCGGTACAGGCAAGAGAGTATATCAAGCCAACGACATAAGAGCCAAGCTCCCCGAAACCGCAGAATGCTGGACTGGGATGTGCTACTTCGCCAAGAATGTGATGAAGTTCTTCAGGGAGCTTTGTCATACCTTATACGATCTATTGAAATTTTTAACTTTGGTGACCATTGTTGGGACAGGATTGAGACCTGCCTGGCAAGTGGAAGCCAATTAATCAGTGAACACTATTTATACTCGTCACGGAATTCGGAATGGTGACGCTCTTAAGTGATAATATCGGCCAAATGATACCGATGTTGTCGCTCAAATGATACCGATGTTTTCACTCCAAATGATACCACTTATATCACCCCAAATGATACCGCAATATCGTTGCAAATGATACCGATAGAATCTTCGCATATCACTC